>JAFTWX010000022.1 GCA_017465095.1 Lachnospiraceae bacterium
ATCCATACTGGTCAGAAGAATCTCTCCGGCACCTAATTGATTTGCTTTCATTGCCCATTCAACCGCGTCAATCCCCATATCAACACGACCGCCGTTTTTATAAATATTCCAACCGCTGCCGTCTGCACGTCTCTTGGCATCGATTGCCACAACAACACACTGACTGCCAAATTTCTCTGCAGCCTCCGATATTAACTGCGGATTCATAATTGCTGCAGAATTTACCGCAACCTTATCCGCGCCTTCACGAAGAATCTTTTTAAAATCATCCACGGTACGGATACCGCCGCCTACGGTAAAAGGAATAAAAACCTGACTTGCCACTCGACGGACCATATCCACCACGGTATCACGGCCGTCAGAGGATGCCGTAATATCCAAAAATACGAGTTCATCCGCGCCTGCTTTGTCATAGGCTCTGGCAATTTCCACCGGATCCCCGGCATCGATTAAATTTACGAAATTTACACCTTTTACAACTCTCCCTGCGTTTACATCAAGGCAGGGGATAATTCTTTTTGTATGCATAAAACAAACCATTCCTTACACTACAGATTTTAAGACTTTACTTTTTCAGTTTGAAAAGCCTGTATTTATAATTCAATAAAATTCTTAAGAATCGACAAACCGACCTCCGAAGATTTCTCCGGATGGAACTGACAGGCAAATACATTGTCTTTTTCAACCGCCGCATGAATATGAGTGCCGTATTCCGCAGACGCCGCTACAATACTTTCATCCTCTGCCTTTAAGTAGTAAGAATGTACAAAATAAACGTATGCACCTTCTCCGATTCCCTTAAATAACCTGGTATCTTTCTCAAAATGCAGTGAATTCCAACCCATATGCGGAATCTTTAAATCTTCACCATCCGGAATCCGTAAAATTTTACCGGGCAAAAGTCCCAATCCTTTTACTCCCGGAGTTTCGTCACTCTCTTCGAACATCAACTGCAACCCGAGACAAATTCCCAAAAAGGGAGTTCCGTTCGCTACAATCTGATGAATTACATTCTCTAAGTTATAACTTCTGATTTTGGCCATAGCATCACCAAACGCACCAACGCCGGGTAAAATAACCTTTTCGGCATTCAAAAGCACTTGTGCATCTCTGGTTACAATCACTTCTTCCCCCAAAGACTGTAAGGCTTTTTCCACGCTCTTGATATTTCCTGCATCATAATCAATAATTGCTATCATTTCATCTCCTACTATTCCACAAAATTCACCGCTCCGCCTTCGACGTTTCCGGAATATAACAAATCATCCGTATATTCTTCGGAAGCAGACGGAACCGATTCGGAAGTCTGTACTCCCTCCTGCTGAAGTTGCTCTATAATCGCCTCTTCCTCCGGTAACAAATCTTCCATTTCTTCCGGATTCAGCCCGTCTTCGGTTTCATTTTCCACCTCAACATTTTCTGTTGTATCCTCAGGCGTTTCTACTGCTTCCCCACCGAAAGCAGACATATCATTATACATTCGTCCGGCTAAAATATTCTCTACTGCTACCGTATAATTCGGATTGCGCAATGCACAAACTGCTTCTACTGTTTCCGCATCCAAACCGTACTGTTCCTGTAAAGCCTTAATAAACCGGTCCTTTTGTAACTTCCATTCCGTTTCGATGCCCAACTGACCTGCCAAAACAGATTCTTCGTTACATGCAACCACACCTTGCAACAAAGCGTCCAGATTTTCTTTTATCATACCGCGTTTTGCATAAATCTCAGCCTGTTGGAATCTTTCTTCCAATCCGTATAACAAACTGGCTTTTTCATACATAATCCGGTCACTTTCATTCAGAGACTTATCCTTTAAGCGTAACGCTGTTTCTTCATAATCCTGTGCATAAAATGCCACTCTCGCAGCGGCAAGAGACAATTGTTGCGGCAAAAAGTATGTTCCCACCAAAATCAGTCCAAGCACAGATGCGCATACCAACAATGTAGCCACGATACCTTTTGTTCCGATGCCGCGTTTCTTCTCTTTGATATCGTCAGTATTATTATCATCTGCAATAACAACTTTTTTGACTTTCTTTTCTTTCTTGGGCTTTTCTTTCTTCTTGGCCTTCTTTTTGTCTTCGGCCGCTAACTCTGCCGCAATTTCGGCATTCTCGTCCTTTGCTTTTTTCTCCTGCTTTTCTGCCTTTGTTTTTTTGCTCTTTTTAGGGGCCTTTTCTTTCTTGGGTTTCGCAGGTGTTTCCTCTGACGGAATATCCATATATTCCAGCGAATCCCCTTCTCCCAAAGGCACTTTGCCGTCCTCAGTACTATCATCTTCGAACATAAAAGCAGTAATTCTGTCTTTTAGAGAGACTTTAGATTTCTTTTCTTTTATCGGTTTCTCTTTCTTAACTTTTTCCTTTTTGACTTTCTCTTTCTTTTCTTTTTTACGTCTCTTCTTTCCCGTCTCCGCTTCTTCCGCCAATTCTGCCGGAATGTCATTTTCGGGCTCAAGCGCCTTCGAAACCGCTTCTTCTGCCGCCTTGGTACTTTCAGCGATTGCTTCGGCATTCTCTTGGATGCTCTCCTCTTCGAATTGTGACAGCATAGACATAATGTCTTCTTCTGCCTGCATATCCGCATCAAATGAAACCGACTCTTCCTCCGCAAGTTTCGCGGTGGCTTCCAACATTTCTTCTACATTTTCTAAATCCAGTAAGACTTCTTCATCAAAATCAAAATCCGAAAACTCAACCACCTGACTTACCGGTGCTTCATCTTCCGTTTCTTTCAATGCATCCGACACTGCGGAGTTTTCCTCTCCCGACGTCTCGGCCAAAATTTCCGCTTCGCCGTCCACTAATACATCCGCAATATCACTCAGACCCAATTCCTCCAGTTCTTCTCTGGTAAGTCCGCCTGATTCATCCTTGGCAGGTTCTTCCGTCTCCATAGCCGCAAACAAAGCAGCGATTTCTTCCTGAGACATCATGCCACTGTCAGACATCACAGGAGCAGCCTCTTTCTCCGCTACAATCTCTTCTTTTATTGCGTCCTGTATCGCCTCTTTCACTTCTTCTGTTTTCGGCTCACTATTCTCTGCTTCCACCGATGCAAAAAGTGCTGCAATTTCATCATCCGATAACACGCCGGTATTGGAAACTGCAGGTGCAGGCTCCTCTTTTACCGTTTCCTGTACTGCTTCTTTTACCTCTTCCGCTTCTGCTTTGTTATCCTCTTCCATAGACGCAAAAAGTGCCGCAATTTCATCATCCGATAACACGCCGGTATTGGAAACTGCAGGTGCAGGCTCCTCTTTTACCGTTTCCTGTACTGCTTCTTTTACTTCTTCCGCTTCCTGCTCGCTGTTCTCTGCTTCCATCGATGCAAAAAGTGCCGCAATTTCATCATCTGATAATACACCTGTATTGGAAATGGCAGGTGCAGGCTCGGAAACCGGTTCAACAGAAACGGTTGCAACATCCGCCACATGATTCTCTACACTTTCTTCCGCCTTTAATTCCGGCGCCGCAACAGACGCTTCCTCCACAATATCCTGTATATCGGTATCAAAAGATTGCGCAGACAGTTGTTCCGTATACTGCGACATAAAATCTTCTTCCGGCGTATTAAAATAATCATCTTCCTCTTCGGTTTCCAACCCTAAAAGCAGAGCAAGTTGTTTCTGTAACACTTCCTCTGTCAATTCCGATTCGTCCAACTCTTCTATGGACTTTCTATGCGCTTTCTGCGCTTTTGTATCTGTCTCTCTTTTGGGTTCTTCGTCACTGACCGACGCCAGTAACTGATCCAAATATTCTTCTGTAGACTGCATGATTATTCCTCCTGCATCGTAGAAACATCTCTGTTTTTAGAGTAGAAAAAGCCGGGGAGTTATCCCGGCTTTTAAAAACTTATGAAAGAACCAAGGCATCAATCTCACGAACCAAGTTACCGATTTCCGGCTTCGTAAGTTGAACATTTGCACCAAGTGCTTCTCCCTTTCTTCTCATATCATCGTTGATTAAGGAAGAGAAAATCATAACCGGGATATCTTCTGTTTCACTGTCCTCACGAATCAGTTTCAACAAATGATGTCCATCCATCTGAGGCATCTCAATATCGGTAATTACCAATTTGACATGTTCTTCTAAAACGCCTCTTGCTTTGCAATCCTGAATCACATTCCACGCTTCCTTGCCGTTTTCACAACTGATGACATTGCAATATCCTGCTTTCTTAAGGGAATCACAAATCAATGCATTTAAAAGTGCAGAATCTTCAGCAATCAAAATAGGAATATCATTTCTCTCTCTTACACCCAAGGCTTCCACTTCCGAAACCTTAAGTCCGGTATCGGGATTAATATCCGCTACAATTTTTTCAAAATCAAGAATAATAATCAACTTACCATTAATATTTATAATACCTGTAGAAATACCATCTTCTGCAGAAACAACGGTTGCACTGGGCTTCACAATATCTGCCCAAGATACACGATGAATGCCTACTACAGACTCAACGTGAAATGCAATATCCAAATTATTAAAATTCGTTACGATAAACAATCCGCCGGGCTTACCTTCACCAAGTTGTAAGCAATTGGACAAGTCAATTGCTGTAATCATAAAATCTCTCGGCATAAAAATACCTTCAATGCTGGGATGTGCATTGGGTACCATTGTAACAGGCTGATAAGGAATGATTTCACGAATCTTTGCCACATTGATTCCGTAGGAATTACCTCCTACCACAAATTCCAACACTTCCAGTTCGTTTGTTCCGTTTTCTAAAAGAATTTTGCTATCCATAACGTCACCTCACCAATATTTTTGCTTTCCCTCTAAATCCAAATACATATATTCCTACTGATTATATCATAAAAACAAATAAAATAACAGTTTTTTTATAAGTTTTTATGAGTTTTCCTCAATATTTTTATACACCTGTTTCATTAGACGATTTCTGGCCTCCGTGGTTGCCCAGGCAATATGCGGAGTAATCAATAATTTTCGGCTGTCCTGAATGGAATACAACGGATTATCAGCAGACATCGGCTCCTTTTCCAATACGTCGAGCCCTGCGCCCGCAATCAGGTTCTCATTTAACGCCCTGCACAAATCCCCCTCTTTTACAATGGGACCGCGACCCAGATTCAAAAGATACGCAGAAGGCTTCATCTTCGCCATAACATCATAGGTAAACAGATGTTTTGTCTGCTCATTCAATGGTGCGTGAACGGAAATCACATCCGATTCTTTCAGCAACGTCTCAAAATCTACTCTCTCATACAGGTCATTGTTGTTTCTGCCGCTAGTGGAATAATAAATCACTTTACAGCCAAAAGCCTTGGCAATTTCTGCGACTCTTGTGCCGATTTCGCCTAATCCCGCAATGCCCCATGTCTTACCGTACAGTTCCCCAAATGTCTCTCCGAAAAACGTAAATCTGGGACACTTCATATACTCCCCATTCTTTACATAATCGTCATAAAAACGCAATTTTTCACTGAGATAAAAATACATGGCAAAAGTGTGTTGTACCACGCTTTCGGTAGAATAACTGCTCACATTTTTTACCGTAATACCGCGACTTTTACAATACTCCATATCCACGTTATCGGTTCCCGTCGCCGTAACACAAATCAGTTTCACATTGGATGCATTTTTTAAGGTAGTCTCATTCATGGGAATCTTATTAATGACCAACACATCCGCGTCCCCGATACGCTCCGCCGCCTGTTCATTGGGTGTGGTTCCGTAAACCGTTAACTCACCTAAATTCTCAAAATAACTCAAATCAACATCGGCTCCTATGTTATCACGCTCTAACATTACTATTTTTCTCATAAAAAACAACTCCTTGTTCATTATTCTCCGGGATATTTCATCCCCCACTGACCGCGGATGGTATCCAGAATCCGCATTCCCCGAAGGGTTTCTTCATGAGGCATCTGCAAACACTCAATTTCACCCTTTTGAATCGCTTCCGCGCAGGCAAGTACCTCATATTCATAACCGTTAATCTGCGGCGGAACTGCAATTTCTTTTATCTTATTGCCGTTCCCGTCATAAACATCAATGCCTTCACAATTATTGATATTATGCACACGGATACTTCCTTTTTCACCGTAAATCACGCCTTCCCTGTCTGTCAAAGACAGCATACTGCTGTGAAGCATCGCCATTTTTCCGCTTTCAAAAGTCAAAGTCACACTGTTGGTATAATCAATTCCTTCCGGCGACAACACCGCATCCGAAGTAATTTTAACTACTTTTTCTTTGATGGTCATTAAGGCAAACTGAATGGGGTAGACTCCCACATCCAAAAGAGCACCTCCTGCAAGTTCCGGCTTAATCAAACGTTCCTTGTGCCGCATAGAATAACCCAAATTGGCCGTTAATGACGTAATTTCACCAATTGTACCCTGCGCAAGTAAATCATCAATCATCTGTCTTGCCGGCAGAAACCTTGTCCACATCGCCTCCACCAGCAAAAGGTTCTTCTCTCTTGCCAACGCAACCAATTCCTCCGCCTGTCCCGCATTCACGGTAAAAGCCTTCTCCACCAACACATGTTTACCGGCTTCCAAACACATTTTGGTATGTTCATAGTGATGGGAATGGGGCGATGCCACATATACCAGTTCCACTTCCGCATCCCCAAGCATTTCTTCATAACTGCCGTATGCTTTTGTATATCCCCATTCTGCGGCAAATTGTTCCGCCCGTTCCAAACTGCGGGACGCCACGGCGTATTTATTGATTTCTTTCAGTCCGGATACCGCATGCGACATTTTTCCCGCAATACTTCCGGCCGCCAAAACAGCAAAATTTATCATCGTTTTCTCCAAAATCTTTTTACTTTATATACATCAAAAGACCGGTGTGCCACCGGCCTTTCATTCTTATTTTAAAATCTTTTTCAGTTCGTCCATAAAAGTATTTACGTCCTTAAATTCACGATATACCGATGCAAATCTTACATAGGCTACCGGATCCAAATCCTTTAATTTGTTCATAATCAATTCGCCGATAACATTACTTGAAATCTCGCGTTCTTCGCGATTCACAATCTCGGTTTCCACAGAATCCACCAACTGCGTAATCTGAGCCGCAGAAACAGGTCTCTTATGGCAGGCTCTCAAAATACCCGCTTCAATCTTGCTGCGGTCATAGGTTTCACGGTTATTATCCTTCTTAATGATAATCAGAGGAATGGTTTCCACTTTTTCATATGTGGTAAATCGCTTGCCGCACTCATCACACACACGGCGACGACGAATGGAATTATTATCTTCCGCCGGTCTGGAATC
>JAFTWX010000023.1 GCA_017465095.1 Lachnospiraceae bacterium
GAAGATCATCGCATTTTGAACCACATTATTTTTTAAAAATCTCAAATTTTTTCAATTTTCTCATAATTGCCAGTTTCCGATTGTTGATTGTGGTACGAGGAACGCCAGTGCGACGAGCGTATTCACGCTCCGAGATTCCTTCCTCGAACAAAGCGGATATCAACTTTCGGTCCGCTTCATTTAATTCAGCGATAACATTTTGAATCTCCCGAATAACTTCGCTCCGAACAACGATGCTTTCCGGTGTTTCCTCTTGGACAAACTCATGAAAGTTTTCATAACCATTATCTTCGCCGCCAATCAAACCACTCATCTGAATTTCATGATCGTAAAAACTGGCATTGTTATCTTTGATGTTCCATTCGGTACGACAGTATGTATCATACACATCTTTCGTAACGACAACATCTTCATACTGCTTCGTCAGGGTGTTGTAAACCTTGAGGGTATAGATTTCCTTTTCCATTTTGTGATCTCCTGTGAATTTTTGAAATTTGGATAAAAATCAAAAATTCGGAGATCACGGGTATTGTGCGACAGCGGTCTGCCACACGGAAACAAAAAAAGGACGGCAGCTTTCACAACTTAATGCAAAAGCTGCCGCCCATAGGTAAGCAGTTGGAGTCAAAATAAAAACCTCCGCAAGTTATTCTTTCAAGGCAAATTGCTTTTTGCCCTTCCAGTCTAACTTGCGAAGGTCACGCAGATGGTCACGTAAACGGTCACGTGATTCTCACGTAAAAAATTTCATATCACGCAAAAGTCACGCATTTAAACTAAACACTGTAATCCGGGTCACGCAGTTCTCACGCAAATCAAAAAATCTCAAATTCCACCTCACGTAATTCTCACGTAACCCCTCATGCAAAAGTCACGTAACATAATTTTACGTCATTTCAGATAAAAAATGGTCAATTTTTCCTTCCAGACGATTTTGGAGTTCCTGATAAGTCACTTCTTCCAGTTCTTCTTCAGCACGCTTCAGAAAATCTTCGGCAACCGATGCGGCTCCCAACTTCCGATACGCAGTGACCAACCAGTAGTACACCACAGGATTGCCGGTTTCGATATGCAGAGACTTTTCCGCAATCTGCTGAATAGTTCCGTATTCCTCATATTCCCCGAGCAGTTCCAGCAGATTATTCACAACGGTTATATACTTCATGTGGTAGTCATGTACTACTGCCACGGTGTCAGAATCATCAGCCGCAAGGACGATATCGCCCTTATAAAGTTCGAGAGCTTCCTTGTAGAATTCAATCTTGCTCAAACTGGTCTGTGCACAGAGAGCTGCTTCAAAATAGGTCTGGAACTGATCCATGTCCGTAATGATATTGAACTCACGGCTCAGACTGTAACCATCATTTCCGGTAATGATAAAGTTCGTAATGGCTACATTTTCGAGATCCTTCCGCACACGATACATCTGATTGTGCAGAGCCTTGACTGCCTTATCGGAATCCCGATCCAGACTTTCCGGCATCAGACTTTTCAGAAGATTGTATGTCCGATGATGTTTCTCATGATGCAAAATCATATATGCAAGAGTTTTAGCAACTGCGGGAACCTGTGTGTTTTCTTCGGAGAGGCGTCCCTTGTGCGTGATCATTTCAAACCTATCAAACAACTTGACGTAGATGTCGTTCGGAGACTGCACATCGTCCGGCGACCATGCCATCTCCTGCATCTTCTGTGCCGCTTTGTCGTTGATGATACTCAGCATTACGAAAGCTAACATCCGCATGGCGGAGCTGGTTTCAGGGGTATTATACCGGTGCGGATTGCGGACAACGAAGAATCCCTGCGGCCGTGGAGTCACCGGCACTGCCAAAATGGACTGAATCCGCAGATGCTGATATAGCTGATATTCATCCGGATAGGATTCCTTTACATTTTCCGCTGTGCTGACGGAAAACGGCATATCCATATTCAATGCGGTCATCCATCGCGGCAGTGGACTGGTTGGCTCAAATTCATCGGTCAGTTCACGAGTCATATCATGGTCATCGGTGTTGTACCAGATATAGGGAGACCACATCGTCTGATCCTTACTGATATCAAGAA
>JAFTWX010000024.1 GCA_017465095.1 Lachnospiraceae bacterium
TAGTAGATCGAATAATAATTAACTAGCTGCATTTGGATTAGCTTCTTCTTCCGATATTTCATCGAGTTTATATGTCCAATGAAATACCACTGGCTCTTTATTGATTTCATCAAAGTACTGATAGATTCTGTCTGCCAGTTCCTGCTTTGATTTTACCCGTATTCCTTTCAGCATCTGTTTTGTCATTTTGCTGAAGAAACACTCAATCAGATTGAGCCAGGATGCATGTTTCGGTGTAAACACAAATACATAACGTCCTTCCGGCTTTGTAGCCAGATAATTCTGCACTTCCTTTGATTTATGTGCAGAATGGTTGTCACAGATGATTCTGATGACATCCCCTTCCGGATACATTTCATCAAGTTTCTTCAAAAGACAGATGAAATCGGTACTTTTATGAGTTTCGCTTACTACAGGAACTGCAATTCCGGTGAGAAGATCGATTCCCGTAATTAGAGACAATGTACCAAGTCTTTTGTATTCATAATCACGATACACACAGCCGTTTCCGTCTTTCGGACGGAGATCATCACTTGTTGTTGCAATAGCCTGTATTCCCGGCTTTTCGTCACAGGAAATGGTGTGAATCATCGGACTATCGGTTGGAATTATGATCTCTCCATTTTCGTCAAACTGCATTTCAACCTGTTTGTAAACGACAAGGACATCATGCATCTTAGTTTCAAAATCAGGATCTCGTTTTTCACAGTAATACTTGATTTTGAACGGCTTAATTTCGGAACGATTCAGTATCTTCTGTACCATTGGCTTTGTAATAGTTGTAAGCCTTGAATATCCAGCCTCTTCTGCATGACTTTGGATGTACTGATGAAGATTTTTTAAGGTCCAAAGTTCCTGTGCGTAACCAAGAGCGGTAGGACGCTGGCAAGCAATGCTGATAATCCATGCAATTGCATCATCTGTGATTTCAACAGGTCTTCCTTTGCGTTTATCATCGAACAGAGCACGCTGTACACCACCTTCCTTGAACTTGGAAAGGCAGAGTTTAACGGTGTTTATATTTACATCCAAGCGTTCGGCAATATCGGTATTCGCTGCTCCCTGTTCTTTGTAAAGAAGCATTTTAGCACGATCAACGACCTGCGCTTGAATTGTACGCTGACGAGTGAGTGACTGAAGGTACAAAATCTCTTCGTTTGTAAGTGTAATAGGTTTTGTGTGTGCCATACTGATACCTCATTTCTGTTGATACTATCAGTATAACATATCTCACCGAGTTTGGTTAGTTATTTATTTTATAATGTACTAGCTTGAATGAAGCGGATTTAGTGTATGCTGTGATTGGAATTGTAAACTTGTATTTGGTTTCAATTACCTTTTCAATACTTGTTTTGTGGCGGTCTAATATTTGGATTGCTTGTGGGTTACATAGTGCATGGAATTTTATATTATATGTGATTATGGGTTTGTCCTTAAGTGGAAGTGAAAGTGTTTCAAAAGGAGTAGTTCTTTTTAGTGTAAAAGATACTAGTATCCTCAATGGTGCAGATTACGGAATAGAAGCAAGTGTTATTACAACAGTAGTGTTAGGAATGTTGTTATTTGTTATGGTAAAAGGATGGAAAGGTAGGATTGGTAAAGATGGAATTTCATAATAAATTGTATAATCTTCGAAAACAAAAAGGCTTATCACAAGAAGAACTTGCTAATCGTTTGAATGTTTCTCGGCAAACCATTTCAAAATGGGAAGTGGGGGACTCGACACCTGATATGGAAAAACTGATTGCTATTAGTGATATGTTCGAAATTTCTTTGGATGAGCTAGTAATGGATAAAGTACCAACTCAAATAGGGGAAAATTCCTTTAAGTCAGAAATTGCAAGCGAACTAAAGGAAAAAGTATTAACTGATGAAAACAAGAAGAAGGCAAAAAAAGGATTGAAGATTGCGGCAATTATTTTTGGAGTGATTTTTTTGATTGATGTTATTTCTATGATTGTTTATGTTTGTTTGTATGGTTTTCCACAGTAAGGTGAAAATTTCAGGTTTCACCTGTTTAAAATCTCAAATAAAAAGTAAGGAGATTCCCTGCCTTGTCATATTCCCTCCCCTCCCCCGCATACATTGTAAAAACAATGATTTCAGGGGGAGACTTTGAAACAATATATTGAGGAGCGGGCAATCGGCATCGCTAACTACATTATCGAGCAAAATGCCACCGTGCGCCAGACGGCCAAGGCGTTCGGGGTGAGCAAGAGTACGGTACATAAAGACGTCACAGAGCGTCTGCCGGCGTTCAACCACGCGCTGGCAAAAGAGGCCAGGAAGGTACTTGATGTGAACAAATCCGAGCGTCACATCCGGGGCGGTATGGCGACAAAAGAAAAATATCTTCAACAGCATATCGGTTAAATGACAGGGTAGCCCGGACTTGCGGGTTGCCCTGGTTTTGTGTGAAGTGATTCTATTTAAACTATTTACCTTACCTTCAATTTGTACTAAAATAACCCCATGAAATCAAATACAACCATGGAAAATCAAACGAATACAAAACCAACCAAACCTCAAACCCCTCTTTTCACCAACCGCGCCCTCACGGCCCTGATTCTCCCGCTTATCCTGGAGCAGGCGCTGGCGATCACGGTCGGGATGGCGGATACGATGATGATTTCGTCTGTGGGTGAGGCGGCCGTGTCGGGCGTTTCGCTCGTGGACATGCTGAATATGCTCATATTCAGTGTTCTGTCGGCATTGTCCACCGGAGGATGTGTCGTCATCAGCCAAAGTCTGGGAGCCGGGAAGAAGGACGAGGCGCTCAAAGGAACAAAGCAGCTGCTTTTCACAGTGGCTGTTTTTAGTGTGCTTATTGCAACCATTGCCATCGCTTTCCGAGAAGGGATTTTGCGTCTCTTTTTCGGAAAAATTGAGGCGGATGTTATGCAGGCGGCGCTTACATATCTGGTGATTTCGGCGTTTTCATTTCCGTTTTTGGGAGTGTACAATGCCTGTGCAGCCATGTTCCGCGCCATGGGTAAGTCTAATGTAACTTTTATCGTGTCCATTATCGGAAATGTGATTAATGTGGTCGGAAATGCAATCTGTATTTTCGGGCTGCACATGGGAGTGGCGGGAGTAGCAATCCCGACGCTTGTTTCGCGTGTCGTGATGGGCATGATTTTGTATGTTCTGTTGCGCAATCCGCATCGCGAGCTTTATTTTTCGCAGGAACGATTCCGTATAAATAAAGGAATTATTCAAAAAATATTATATATCGGAATTCCGGGCGGAATAGAGGGCGGAATTTTTCAACTCGGGCGTGTTGTCGTTGTGAGCATTATTTCCGGTTTCGGAACGGTGCAGATTGCCGCGAACGGTGTAGCGAACAGTCTCGATGCTATGGGCTGTATTATCGGGCAGGCGATGAATCTGGCCATGGTGACGGTAATCGGACATTGCGTCGGCGCTGGCGATGAAAAGCAGATTCGGTTTTTTACAAAAAAACTGATGGCGATTACTTATGCGGCGACAATTGCGCTGAACAGTTTGATTCTTTTGTTTTTGCATCCGATTTTGTCGATATACGGATTGTCTGAAGAGACGACGGCGCTGGCATATGTTCTCGTCATGATTCACAATGGGATGGCGATGTTGCTCTGGCCGGCTTCGTTTGTGCTTCCGAACATGCTCCGTGCGTGCAACGATGTGCGTTACCCTATGGTAATGTCGATTTTTTCTATGTGTGCCTTCCGCATCGGATTCAGTATTGTTTTCGGCATTTGGATGCAGATGGGAGCGCTCGGTGTCTGGTACGCTATGGTGATGGACTGGATATTCCGAAGTCTTTGTTTTGTGGGAAGGTATTTGAGGGGAACGTGGAAAAAAGCAGCAGGAGTACAAAATGAACAGAATTGAAAGTATTGTAAATTATATAAATAAGGGTGCCACCGATCAGCAGAGAGTCGGTTTGGAACTGGAGCATTTTATATGTAACGATGAATATGAAATGATCTCCTATCCGGAGATGGCGGAGTGTCTGGAGGAGATCTGCGAAAAGGCGGGCGGTAAGGCGTTCCGGATTGGAGGAAAGGTCTACGGTATTTTTTGCATGGATTATAACATCAGCATTGAGCCGTCATGTCAGCTGGAAATCAGCATTTATCCGAAGGAAACGCCGCAGGAAATCAAGGAGATTTACGACGAGTTTCGCTCGGTTTGCGAGTCGGTTTTTGTTAGTCGTGGTTATCGCCTTTCACAGTCGGGAGTGTTCCCGCTTGTGGAAAACGGTGAGATGTCAGTGGGTGCCCTTGGGCTGATTCCGAAGGACCGTTACCTGCGGATGGACGAGCATTTTAAAGCGACGGGCGACCATGGCAGATACATGATGCGTGCGACGGCGTCCACGCAGGTCTGCATCGATTTTTCCTCTGAGGAGGATGCGATGAAGAAACTGCGCGTATTGCAGAAGCTTGCGCCGATCCTTTCGCTTATCGCAGAGAATAAGAGCGGTATCGGTACCGGAAAAGAATGGAAAAAACATCTTCTTCGCAATCAGATTTGGCGCGATGTGGATCCGGTGCGATGCGGATATTTGGATGGTTCAGTCAGCACAGATTACTCGTTTGAAAAGTATGCGCAGTATTTGACGGCGCATGCGGATATCTTGTTCCGCGGAGAGAATCTGCCGGAGGACGGGCTCGATACGGCGGATATCGAGCATTTGATTTCCGTTTATTTTCCGATGGTGCGTCTGAAAACGTATCTGGAATTCCGGGCGGCGGACAGTATGCCCGCAGATCGTGCGATCGGATTTGCGATGCTGATAAAGAATCTTATGTACGAAGAGGATATTTTGAATGCCCTTGATGAGCGTCTCGGACATGTTGAAACGGTGGCGGATATTTACGCAGCGGAGGACGAAATCTTTGAGCGGGGATTTCATGCAGTTGTCTATGGCAAACATATTATGGAGTGGATGAAGGATTTGTTTGTTGCAGCGCTCGGATGTGTCATGGGTGATGATAAGGAAGCAGAACGGGCATATATAACAAAGGCAATTCCGTTGCCTTTGTTAAACTATGAGTACAAAGAGTTAGTCGCAGGTAAGGAAGATGCACACAGTGAGTCGGCGCTCGGAATCCGGGAATATCTGATGAATTCGACCGCCAAGTACCATGGACGTGTTGTGCGGACGCTTTATCTTCCGAAGCTTTTTACGCCGAGAGAGATCGGTGTTTTTAATCAGGCCATAAAGGAGCTTTACGGGATTTTTGACAAAGTGTATGCGGAGTTTGAGAGAAATGAATCTTACCGCAGTCTCTTTGGATTTTCTCCGGAGCTTGAGGAATTGATTTTGAGGCAGAAGAAATACAGCTGCAACATTCCGATTGCGCGCATCGACATTTTTTACGATGAGGAGACAAGAGATTTTAAATTCTGCGAGTTTAACACGGACGGAACCAGCGCAATGAACGAAGACCGTGAGCTCAATATCGCTTTTTCGCAGACCAAAGCCTATCAGGAGTTTGCCAAAGCTCACCGGTTATCGTCTTTTGAGTTGTTTGATACCTGGGTGGACGAGGCTCTGAAGTTGTATGGGGAGTTTGCCGGCGTGGCGGATCTTCCGAACGTTGCCATCGTTGATTTCATGGAGAGTGCGACGGAAAACGAGTTCAAGATTTTTGTGGAGCGCTTTGAAAAGAGAGGATGTAGGGCAGAAATCTGTGACATCCGCAATATCCGCTGGGACGGTGAGCGTTGCATAACACCGACCGGTATGGAGATAGATGTGATTTACCGTCGCGCGGTTACTTCAGACATACTTTCTCACATGGATGAGGTGCAGGATTTTATTGCCGCTGTAAAGAGTGACAGAATTTGTCTGCTCGGAGACTTCCGCACGCAGATTGCCCATAACAAGGTGCTTTATAAGATTCTTCATATGAAAGAGACGATGCGTTTGCTGACGAGAGTGGAGCAGGAGTTTGTGAAGGCTCATGTTCCTTACACGGTGGCGCTGGATGAAATGTTTGCACCGGGTAACGAACAGCTGAAGCAGGAGGTTCTTACAAATAAGGATGCATGGATTATCAAGCCGGAGGATTCCTATGGTTCCCGCGGTGTTCACGCCGGCGTCGAGCATGAGAGTGACGAAGAGTGGGAGCAGATTTTGTCGGAAAACTGTGGTAAGAAATACATTCTGCAAGCATTCAACAATCCGTACGAGTTGCCGAACATTGACTATACAGAAGATGGTTATCGCTGGGTAAATGCCAGTAATCTGACTGGGCTTTTCGTATATAACGGAAGGTTGCGCGGTGCTTACTCGCGTATCAGTTTCGTGAAAATGATTTCCACACAGTACAGCGAAATGTCGTCTCCGACAGTGCTTGTGGATTGATAGTTCGTATTGCGGAAACTGTCGATTTATACTATATTTAGATACAAAACTACGAAACACGGGAGCGAAAAACATGAACTTTTTAGAAGAGAGAATTGCAAAAGACGGAATTGTAAAAGAGGGAAATGTGTTAAAGGTGGACAGCTTTTTGAATCATCAGATAGATATTGCATTGTTCAATCAGATGGGTCAGGAGTGGAAAAAACGTTTTGAAGGAAAGCCGATTAACAAGATTCTGACAATTGAGGCTTCCGGCATCGGTATTGCCTGTATTGCGGCTCAGCATTTCGGTGTACCGGTTGTATTTGCGAAAAAGAGCAAGAGTATCAATATGGAAGGTGAAATGTATGTGGCGGAGGTAGAGTCCTTTACACATCGATGTAAAAATCAGGTGATTGTATCCAAAAAGTTTCTCGGACCGGAAGATCACGTGCTGATTATTGACGACTTTTTGGCAAATGGTTGTGCGCTTCAAGGTCTGATTGGAATTGTGCAGTCAGCCGGAGCTACTGTAGAAGGAATCGGAATTGCAGTGGAAAAGGGATTCCAGGCTGGAGGAAGAATGATCCGCAATTTAGGCTATCAGCTTGAGTCGCTTGCGATTGTGGAGAGTATGGATGCGACAGATGGAAACATTTCATTTCGTGAACAGTAAATTTTAGAAACATCAATGGTTTCTTCAGAGGAACTTTGATTCTTTTGATTGGAAATATAGCATTGACTGGGCATATAGCAAAAGAAATAAGCTATATGCCCAATTTTTGTACCCAAAACAGAGGTTTACATAACGACAAGAAAATACCACAAAATACAAGCAAGAATAACATAATCTCAAACACCTCACACCAAAAAATTAAAAAAAACTATTGACAAATATATCGACTGGCGATATATTATAGATACGACATATCGGATGGCGATACATCGGGACGCGATAAAAGAAAATTTTATAAGATAAGCAGCAAAGCAAGGAGGAACAGAAGTGGCAGAGAAAGATTTACCTTTAACAGAAGCCGTGTATTACATATTGTTAGCCCTGCGCAAGCCGAACCATGGATATGGCATTACGCAGGAAGTGGAGGAATTGACCGGGGGGCGTGTAACCCTCGGTGCAGGAACACTTTACGGAGCGATTCAGACATTGCAGAAGAAGGGCTGGATTGACATTCACAGCGTGGACACGGAGTCGCGCAAAAAGAAAGAGTACATCATCACGGAAGCAGGCAGAGAGGTTTTTGAGGCAGAGAAAAAACGTCTGCAGGAACTTTTAGATAACGCAAAACTTATGGAGGGAAAATAAGATGACAAAGTTTAGATTATATTGGGATAAAGATGCAGAAACAAAATGGTTAAATGAAATGGCAGATGAGGGCTGGGCAATGACCGGATTCTTTGCAGGTTTTTACCGATTCGAGGAAAGCGAAAAAGGCAAGTGGAGATATCAGGTGGATTTCGGCGAGAAGTTCGGTGCGGTGACTGAGGATTATCGTGAATTTATGAGTGAAGCCGGAATTCAGATTGCGCAAAACTGGGGATACTGGATTATTCTTCGCAAACCTGCATCGGAAGGCGAGTTTGAGCTTTATACGGACGTGGAATCGAGCATTGAACATTACAGCAAGATTTTGACCATGTTTAAGGTGGTATTTGTTATAGAACTTCTTTGTCTTTTTATAGAAATTTTTGCGGCTTTAAACGGTGCAGACATCGGTTGGGTGTTTGCATGTATCGTCGGAGCACTTACATTTGCCGTTCTCAATGCTGCGGTTAAAACAAAGAACATAATACTGGAGCTGAAGGGCAGACAGTCGGGTATTGAGGCGGACAAAGATAACAGACAGTTTTCGCCGCTTTTAATGGCAGGACTTTTACTTAACTCCTGTGCACTTTTGATGGGACAGTCCGATTCGCTGTCGGCAACGATGACGGGGCCGGTGAAAATGGGGATACAGATTGTTGCAATTATATTAATGTTGGTTGGGATTGCAAAGACGGCGGCAGCCGGAAGTTCGGTATCAAAGTAAGTCGAGGCTAATTGAAAAAGCACGGAACAGAGGAAACGGGAGAGTTTTCTCTGTTCTTTTTTTGCGTTCTGTAGTAAAATTGTGACATGTATATGTTTAAAAGTTAAAGGTAGATAACCATCTGTTTTCGGGAGGATTTAGTTTATGGCAATTCAGTTGTCGGACCATTTTACATATAAGAGATTGCTTGGATTTGTATGGCCGCCGATTGTTATGATGATTTTTACATCTATCTACGGTGTGGTAGATGGATTTTTTATATCCAATTACGTGGGAAAGATACCGTTTGCCGCAGTGAATCTCATAATGCCCTTTCTGATGATTCTCGGGGCACTTGGATTTATGTTCGGAACCGGAGGCAGTGCGCTTGTGGCCAAAACGTTAGGCGAAGGTAACAGGGAAAAAGCGAATCAGATATTTTCGCTTTTGGTTTATGTCGGGATTATCACAGGATGTATTTTGACAGTATTGGGGATTATATTTTTGGAACCTATTTCCATATGGCTCGGTGCGGAAGGCGAGATGCTTACGTATTGCGTGATTTACGGAAGGATTATTCTGATAGCACTTCCGGCCTTTATGCTCCAAAATGTGTTTCAGAGTTTTCTGGTTACCGCGGAGAAACCGGGGCTGGGCCTTGCGCTTACTCTGATTGCGGGAGTGACCAACATGATTCTCGATGCTTTGTTCATGGCGGTGTTTGAGTGGGGGACAGTCGGTGCTGCAGCTGCGACAGCAATCAGTCAGGCGGTTGGCGGACTGGTTCCGTTTCTTTATTTTTTGCGACCGAATAAAAGTTTACTTCGATTAACGAAGGCGCCTTTTGACGGAAAAGCATTGTTTAAAACATGTACCAATGGATCATCGGAACTGGTGACGAGTATTTCCATGTCGGTTGTTTCCATGCTTTATAATTTTCAACTGTTGAAGTACGCCGGAGAGAACGGTGTGGCTGCGTACGGAGTTATCATGTATGTTAACTTTATTTTTGTAGCAATCTTTATCGGTTATTCTATCGGGACGGCGCCGATTATCGGATTTCACTATGGTGCGGGAAATGATTCGGAGCTGCGGAGCATTTTTAAGAAAAGCATGAAACTGCTTTTGGTAGCAGGAATTGTGCTCACGGTGGCGGGGATTTTGCTGTCGCGAGCGTTATCGGAGTTGTTTGTGGGTTACGATCAGGCACTGTGTGAGATGACGGTGAAGGGATTCCGAATCTACTCAATTACCTTCCTCTTCTGCGGATTCAATATTTTCGGTTCTTCTTTGTTTACAGCGCTCAATAACGGGTTAGTATCGGCTGTCATTTCGTTTTTGCGAACAATGTTGTTTCAGGTGGCGGCGATTCTTGTTATGCCGCTGATTTGGGGACTGGACGGAATATGGTACTCGGTTGCTGTGGCGGAAGTGGTAGCACTTGTTCTGACGCTGGCGTTTATTGTAAAATTAAGAGGAAAATATCATTACATGTAATATTAATATACAACGGAGGAGCGGCTTGACGTATGGGATTATCATTGATCTTATCGCTGTTGTGCGGAGTGGCACTTTTTTTATTCGGGATGACGCTGATGGGCGACGGATTAAAAAATGTGGCAGGAAATAAGCTTGAGTTAACTTTATACAGACTTTCGAAATCGCCGATAAAGGGAATTATGTTCGGGGCGGTAGTGACCGGAATTGTCCAGTCGGCATCGGCCACCTCCGCTATGGTTATCGGGTTTGTCAATTCCGGAATTATGAAGGTGGCACAGTCCATCGGAATTATTATCGGTGCAAATATCGGAACGAGTGTCAACGGATGGATTTTGTGTCTGTCCTATATTGAAGAGTCCGAGGGACTTGCAGTATTGTTATCGACGACAACAATCACGGCTGTGGTGGCCGTTGTTGGCATTGTTTTTAAGATGTTCTCAAAAAAAGCGATGCTGCGCAAGGTCAGCGATGTGATGTTTGGATTTGTTATATTAATGGTCGGTATGCAGATGATGAGCAGTGCCGTTGCTCCGCTTCAGGAAAGTCCGGATTTTTTGAAGTGGATTACAATGTTTTCGCATCCCGTTCTCGGTATTTTGCTGGGCATTTTGGTTTCTGTTCTGTTGCAGAGTTCCTGTGCGTCCATCGGTATTCTGCAGGCGCTTTCTCTTACCGGCGGGATCAGTTTTGCGACAGCATTTCCGATAATTATGGGAATCGGAATCGGTGCGTCGTGTCCGGTTATTTTGTCCGGAATCGGTGCGAGCAAAAACGGCAAGAGAACAGCACTTAGTTTTCTTGTGGTCAATGTTCTCGGAACGGTTTTTGGTTCGGTGATTTTTTACGGGATAAACGCTCTGCATGCTCTGACGCTTATGGATAAAATTATGTCTCCGGTCGGTATTGCCCTCGTAAATTCGGCCTTTCGTATTGGTCTTGCAATTTTGCTGTTTCCGTTTCTCAAGCAAGTGGAGAAACTTTTGTTTTTGTTCTTGCCGAGAAAAGACAATGATGATTCCGAGAACGAAATTTTTGACTTACTGGAAGAACATTTTTTGGAAAATCCGGAGATTGCAATTCGTCAGAGTCGTGTCGTTATGGATGGTATGGTACAAAAGGTCCGTTCCAATCTTATCCGCGCGTTGAAACTTTTGGAGGAATACTCGGAAGACCGTTACAGCAAGGTTCACAGGCGTGAGAGTCTGATTGATAAATATGAAGATAAACTGGAATCCTATTTGGTGCGTCTGACCATGGGAGAGATGGATTTAGACCAAAGCCGACAGGTTTCCAAGATTTTATATATGGCGGGAGAATTCGAACGGCTGGCGGATCAGGCGGTAAATCTGGCAGATGTAGCCAATGAACTTTACGAAAGCAAAGCCCATTTTTCCGAGGAGGCACAAAAGGAGCTTTCTGTTCTTGGTGATGCGGTGAAAGAAATTTTGGAAGTGACGATTGAGATCTTCAACAATGACGATACGGAGAGAGCATCGGAAGTCAGCGCCATGAAGAAGTCGGTCGGGTCGCTTTGCAATGAGTGCAAGATGGCGCACCTTTCGAGAATTCAGTCCGGAAGATGCAATAAGCAAAGTGAATTTGTGTTTCACGAAATTTTGGATGAGATGGAGCATATTGCCGTGTACTGTTCCAATGTGACGGTAACGATGCTTGAACTGGAAAGTATGGGTGAGGAATAGAAAATGAGAGAATGGTACGGAAAAAGAGTATTATTGCTTATTTGTTTGGTGATACTAACTTTTAGCATAACTGCATGTAATGCATCAGAAAAGACAAAGGATATAATGTCAGATGTTCCGGTTGTCGAGACAACAGAAAGTGAGCCGGAGGAAACTTCCAAGACAGAAGATGCCGCGAAAGAGAATTCTGAAAAAGAAGTTACAAAGAAAGCGGATTCTGAAGATAAGAATTCAAAAGAAGATGAGAAGAAAGAAAACTCGGAGGAAGAGAGTACAGAGTCAGCCTTCGGTAACCCATCCACATCCGGAGCGCTTCACGTGGAGGGGACCCAGCTGAAAGACAGCAAAGGAAATAATATCCAGCTTCGCGGAATCAGTACCCATGGTCTTTCCTGGTTCCCGCAGTATGTTAACCAGGAACTGTTTCATGAGTTGAAGAAGGAATGGAATGCCAATGTGATGCGCCTTGCCATGTACACAGCGGAAAACGGAGGATATTGTACAGACGGAGATAAAGCCAAGCTGAAACAGTTGGTGAAGGATGGCGTAGCTTATGCAAGCAATGCGGATATGTATGTCATTGTTGATTGGCATGTGCTTCGCGATGAGAATCCGAATAACAACAAAGAAGAGGCGAAGAAATTTTTTGATGAGATGTCCAAAGAGTTTGCTTCGGCTGACAATGTAATTTATGAGATTTGCAATGAACCGAACGGAGGAACTTCTTGGGCAGATGTGAAAAAGTATGCTCTGGAGATTATTCCGGTTATCCGTGCCAATGATGAGGATGCGCTGATTATTGTCGGCACACCGACATGGTGTCAGGATGTGGACAAGGCAGCTGCAGATCCGATTACGGAATATGATAATGTCATGTATGCCCTTCATTTTTATGCGACAACACATACGGATTGGCTCCGTGACCGCATGAATCAGGCGATTGATGCGGGACTTCCGATCTTTGTGTCAGAGTTCGGAACGTGCGACGCCAGCGGAAACGGTGCATTTGATGAGGAACAGTCCAATGAATGGATAAAAGCTTTAGATGCAAGGGGCGTCAGCTATATTACATGGAATTTATCCAATAAAAACGAAACATCATCCATTTTTGCGGATGGCTGTTCCAAAACATCCGGATTCTCGGAGGAGGATCTCAGCCGGAATGGAAAATGGGTTTACAAACTTCTTTCCGGGAAGGAAAAGTTTGCAGCAGCTGACAGCAAAGAGAAGGAAGATGCGGCGAAAGATAGTTCCGGCGATGAAAAGTCTCAGGGAGAATCCGGTAGCAAATCCGATTCTTCTGCTGAGAAACCGACTGCGTCCGGTAAGAGCGGCGAGCTTAAATATACCGCTATAGTGACAGGAAGCTGGGAGTCGGAGGGCAAAACATTTTATCAGTATACGCTGGAACTGGAAAATACATCCGATAAGGAGATCGACGGATGGGAGATTACAGTTTCATTTAATGGAAATATCGAGCTTTCCAATGGTTGGAACGGAGAATATTCCGTAAGCGGAAGCAAACTTAAGATTACGTCAATGGATTACAACGGAAAGCTTGCGTCCGGCGGTAAAACCGGGGATATCGGTTTTATCATCAGCGGGGATGCAGGATTAAAGCTAAAATAAGTAAACGGAGACTAATTTATGAAGAAAAGAATGTTTCTATGGATGGCAGCAATTTTGTTGCTTGCAGGCTGCGGGGCAGATAAAGAGCCGATACAGCAACCGTCGGTGCAGGAACAGACGCAGGAAGAGGCAGCGGACGGTGTGACAGAACAGACGGAGGAGGCGGCAGATGAGCCGTATATTGTGTCCTTTGAGGCCACTACCATCGAGGGCGAGCCGATGAACTCTGATATTTTCGCACAGTCAAAGTTAACCATGATTAATGTTTGGGCGACCTACTGCAACCCATGTCTTATGGAAATGCCGGATTTGGGAGACATTGCAGAAGAATACGACAAAGCGAATTTTCAGCTGATCGGTATTGTCAGTGATGTGGTGGATACGGCGTCAAAAAGCGATATTGACAATGTGAAAGAACTTGTGATACAGACGGAAGCAAACTATCCGCATCTGTTGTTGAACCAGTCTTTGTATGAAAATTTGGTCGGCGGAGTGTCTTCTGTTCCAACGACATTTTTTGTCAATCAAAAAGGTGAGTTGCTTACTTATGTAGTCGGTGCTAACGATGAAGATACATGGGAGAGGATTATAAATGAACTTTTGGCCCAAGAAGGAGGTCCTGTCACAGGAACGGATAACGATGAGAGAGAAGAATACGAAGATTAGAAAAAGAAATATTCCTATATGGATGATAGGAGTAAGCTTGGGCTTACTCCTTTTCGCTGTGGGTGTATTTACACAGCAGTTTTCTGACATTTATCGCAAGGCGATCATGATATGCATGGAGTGTATAGGAATCGGATGATTATAAAATTATCCGAGGTTAATTTGTAAAGGAATCAGACGATGAAAAAAATCCATCCGGCGAAGTTACGCCTTTCATTTCAAATTATATATACGATTTTCACCAACGGATACTTGTACGGTTTTCTGAATGGAAAGATTTATAAGGGGAATCTCAAATATGCCTGTGTGCCGGGACTTAACTGCTATTCCTGCCCGGGGGCACTGGGGTCCTGTCCGCTGGGAGCGTTGCAGAATGCGCTTGCACAAAGAAAGATTGAGGTACCTTTTGCCGTGCTTGGATTTCTTTTTGTGTTCGGGAGCATTTTCGGGCGTTTTGTGTGCGGATGGATGTGTCCGTTCGGTTTGTTTCAGGATCTTTTGTACAAAATACCGTTATTTAAGAAAAGAAAACAGCTTCCGTTTCACCGTATATTAAAATATGGAAAATATGTCATGCTGTTCGGACTTGTTATTGTCGGCTCATCGATTTTGTTTGCGGGATTTGTCAAAGTCCCGGCGTTCTGTAAATTTTTCTGTCCGGCGGGAACATTCATGGGAGCAATTCCGCTGATGTTAGCCGACGTAAATTTACGCACGCAGGCAGGCGGATTATTTGGATGGAAGATGACTGTTTTGATTATACTTACGATTTTATCTGTCAAGATCTATCGGCCGTTTTGCCAGTATCTTTGTCCGCTGGGAGCCATTTACGGATGGTTTAACCGATTTAGTCTTGTACAGGTCTGCTGGGAAAAAGAGAAGTGCATCTCTTGCATGAATTGTAAAAAGGCTTGTCCGGTAGATCTGCGTCCGGAGGAGATATCGGTTTCACCGGAGTGTATCAAGTGCGGAAAGTGTGAAGCGGTATGTCCGGCGGATTGTCTGCATTTTAGTTTGGATGCGGGGGTTAGGACTCAAAAACAATCTTCCCCGGACAGTAACCCTATGTTATAATAGGAAAGCTTGCAAAAATAAGAAAAAAGGAATCAAATCAAAAAGAGCAGGGAATGTGATAATTCCCTGCTCTTACTTTAAGTCTCATTTTAATCTGTAAAGTTGTCGAAGTATCCTTGAATGTGGATAATCGGTGTTCCTTTATCTCCGGAACCGCTTGTCAGGTCACAAAGAGAACCGATGAGGTCGGTGAGCTGTCTCGGTGTAGTACCCTGAGAAGCCATGTTTCCGACAAGGTTGGAATCTTTCTCTTTAATACTCTTGGAGATGGCTTCCTTCAGCTCTGCACCGGAAAGGTTCTTGAAATCATTGTCTGCAAGATATTTCAGTTTCAATTCGTTCGGTGTGCCTACAAGGCCGCTTGTGAAAGCCGGTGAAACAACCGGATCGGCAAGCTCCCAAATTTTACCCTGCGGATCTTTGAAAGCGCCGACACCGGAAACCATAACTTCTACATGCTTTCCTGTTTTTTCAAGAAGCTGTGCCTGAATACTGTCTACAAGATCCTGACATTATCTTGGGAATAACTTGATCGTATCTTCTGTTGATTTGTTAGAGCCAAGTAATCCGTATTTGGTGTTGTATCCGCTTCCGTTTACGGATGCATTGAGGATGTCATCCATTCCGCATACCACTTTGGCGCCGTTTGCCATAAGGATACGTTTGGTTCTTGCTCTTGTGTGGATGTCGCAGTTGATGATGCAGTCTGTGTAGTCGAGAATTGTCTTTGCCTGGTTTGCGAAGACGATTTCAACTTCTGCACCTGCCTGCGTAATAATATCTGAATAATACTGTACATAGTCAACACCGGTGAATTCATGTTTGTTTTCGCCGAATAATTCACGGTATTTTTCAAGAGTTAACACATCAGTGTAAGGATTGATGTCAGCATCGTCCAACTGATCGTAAGTTAAAAGTGCATTTCCTACTTCATCGCTCGGATAACTGAGCATAAGAACTACCTTTTTAGCACCCATTGCAATACCTTTTAAGCAGATTGCAAAACGGTTACGGGAAAGGATAGGGAAGATAACACCGATGGTGCCTCCGCCTAACTTTGCTTTTACGTCATCAGCAATGTTCTGAACTGATGCGTAGTTACCCTGAGAGCGGGCTACGATAGATTCGGTGAGAGCAACAACGTCTCTGTCACGCAACTCGTATCCTTCACTCTGTGCGGCTTCCAACACGCTTGTTACAGTGATGTCAACCAGATTGTCGCCTTCACGGATGATCGGGCAACGAATACCTCTTGATACAGTTCCTACTTTTCTTTCCATTCGCACACCTTCATTCTATTAAGTATAGTGTATATTTGGGTCGATTTTTCAACCACGGATATAATTATATAACCAACTTGCTCATGTTGCAAGAAAATGATGTAATAAAACACAAATTTTTTTCATATTTTTAAAAAAATAATTGCACATGAAAAAAGTGTTCTATATAATAATACCGTAATTGCTAACGCCATAGATTCATCAGCACTACAATATCTAAAAGAAAAGAGGAGAAAAGATGAAAGTATATTGTGAAAAGGATTATGATCAGGCGAGTCGCAGAGCGGCAAACATTATTGCAGCCCAGGTGGTTTTAAAACCGGATTGCGTTCTTGGGTTAGCAACGGGTTCCACTCCGGTGGGAGCTTACAAAGAATTGATTGACAAATGTGAAAAAGGAGATCTTGATTTCAGTCAGGTTCGCAGCGTGAATCTGGATGAGTATAAAGGTCTTTCTCCGGAGAACGATCAGAGCTATCGTTACTTCATGAACACCAATTTGTTTGATCACATTAACATCGATAAAAATAACACAAATGTACCAAACGGTCTTGAGCCGGATTCTGCTAAGGCGTGTGCAGATTACGACAAGATTATTGAAAGCATGGGAGGCGTTGATCTTCAGCTTCTCGGTCTCGGTCACAACGGACATATCGCATTTAACGAGCCGGCGGAAGAGTTCTCCAAAGGAACAAACTGCGTGAAACTGACACAGATGACCATCGATGCAAATGCCAGATTTTTTGAGAGCAAGGATGATGTTCCGAAAGAAGCCTATACGATGGGAATCGGTTCTATCATGAAAGCAAAGAAGATCTTGATTGTAGCTTGCGGAGAAGATAAAGCAGAAATCGTAAAGAAAGCATTTACAGGTCCGATTACACCGGCTGTTCCTGCTTCTGTTCTTCAGCTTCATCCGGATGTAACACTTGTCGGTGATGCAGCAGCAATGAAATATATGATACAGTAATATAGCAGATAAAAAAGGGAGTATCACAACATAACCAGAATTTAGTTATGGAGCGATACTCCTTATTTTTTAACAGCGCTCTGACGAACATGTGCTTCTAACCATTTGGCAACACCATCTTCATCATTACTTTCTATGATTCCTGTGGCAAGTTCTTTCAATTCATGAACTGCATTGCTGACGGCGTAGCACTCATCCGAAATCCGGAACATGGGAATATCGTTGATCGCATCTCCGAAAGAAATCACACGGTCACAGTTCCAAAGCTTCTTCAAGTCCTGAATGGCCTCTGCCTTGGTGGCTTTCTTCGGCAAAATTTCACACCAGTACTCCGGTCGGTATAACTCCTGATGCAGGCTGCAGGTATATCTGTCATCCTGAGAGAAAATTTCATATACCGGCAACAGATCATTGTGCTCTCCGATGCATGTAATATAAAACATATCTCCGTCATACAGACCTTTATTATCGGTTAAAGGACGAAAACGCTTATCTCCTTTGCGAACATCAAGATAGTATTTGATTCCTTCATTCTCTTTATCCGTAACCCAGGAAACTTTCTCGCATCCGTCAATATAGGAATACACCAAGGGGCTGATATTAAATCTGTTCAGCACTTCGATGATCTTGTTTGCCTCATTTTTATGAAAATAAGCAGACGCTAAGATTTCATTGGTGGATGGATTGATAATGAAAGCACCGTTATAAGCAATAATCGGAATATTGGTCGCCAGGCCCTGTGTTACCACAGAAGCTGACACCAAAGATCTGGCAGTCGCATAGGTGAACAGCATTCCCTTTGCTACCAAATCATTAATAATATCAAGACTATACTGATTAATACGGCTATTCGTATTTAATAAGGTTCCGTCTAAATCCGTAACATATAGTGTCCTCATACATGTTCCCTCTGCTTTCGCTGCGATTATCCAAGTTGCAACATGGCGTCCAGACTCTTCTTTGCAGCCAGACGCATTTCCTCGGATAAGACAATCTCCTCGCCGGCGTCGCCTTTCACACAGTGATATACATCCGCCAAGGTTGTAAGCTTCATATCATGACATATCAGTTTTTTGGATAAAGGATAAAATTTTTTGTCGGGGCACCCAAATTGCAGGTGCGAAACAATACTGTTCTCTGTTCCGATGATGAACTCATTGTGCGTACTTTTTTTCACGTAATCCATAATTCCCGTGGTACTTCCTATGTAATCGGCTATTTCAGACACACCATTCACACACTCCGGATGAACCAGAAATTGTGCATGTGGATGCTTTTCCTTTGCTGCTAAGGCTTCTTCTTTCGTTATACCTGCGTGAATCGGACAGCCACCCTGAACTAACTTAAGATTTTTCTCGGGAACCTGTCCGGCAACCCATGTTCCCAGGTTGCAGTCGGGAATAAACAAGATATCTTTTTCTTTCATATTGCGCACAATTTTCACGGCGGAAGCAGATGTTACACATACGTCACAGACGGATTTTAGCTCTGTCGTTGTATTGATATAAGCAACTACCGCATATCCCGGATATTGTTCTTTCAGCTTTTTGATCGTTTCCGCATCAAACTGTCTTGCCATGGGACAATCCGCATCCGAATGGGAAAGGATCACCTTTTTCTCCGGTGATAAAATTTTCACTGTCTCTGCCATAAAACGGACACCGCACATTAAAATTGTCTGCTGGGGTGCCTCGGCCGCTTTTTCACTTAACCCGTATGAATCACCAATATAATCCGCAATCTCCAGAATATCATGATTTTGATAGGCGTGTGCCAGAATACAGATATCCTTTTCCTGCTTCATTTTCATAATCGCATCTTGTAATTGTCTTGTTGTACTCATAATAGTCTCCATTTCCTCTAAACAGTTACACATTATAATAAAGTCGATTTGCAGTGTCAAGACATATGTACACTTTTGCTTATCACCTGTCTTGTCAGATGTAAAACCATGTGTTATACTGTTCGCTGTGATTATTGAACGAAATAAAAATAAGCGTGTATTCGCACGAGAAAGCTGGTTTTATGACAACAGATATACTGATTGTGGGAAGCGGTTGTGCCGGTCTGTATGCTGCACTTCATCTGCCCAAAGAGAAAGCGGTTACCATTATCACAAAAACCGACTTGGAAAGCAGTGATTCCTTTCTTGCCCAGGGAGGTATGTGCATGCTGAAAGAGCCCGGCGATTACGATTCCTATTTTGAAGACACTTTAAAGGCCGGTCACTATGAGAATGACAGAACTTCGGTTGAGATTATGATAAAATCGTCACCTGACGTGGTTGAAGATTTGGTCAGTTACGGCGTAGATTTTCAAAAGGAGGCGGATGGCTCCTTTTCCTTCACCAGAGAAGGCGCACACTCCGTTAAACGGATTCTCTTTCATAAGGATATCACCGGAAAAGAGATTACATCCCATCTGCTGGAGGAAGTCCGAAAGAGGGAGAATGTGACTATCTTGGAACACACTTGCCTGCTGGATTTGCTATGCGAGGAAAATAACTGCTATGGCGCCGTTGTTCAGAATGCAGAGGGGGGCATTTCACGGATCTGTGCAGACTATACGTTGCTTGCCACAGGTGGTATCGGCGGACTGTATCGGCATTCCACCAATTTCCGGCATTTAACCGGTGATGCCATTGCTCTTGCACTAAAACATGGTATCCGTACAAAGGATTTGAATTATATTCAGATTCATCCTACCACCTTCTATACAAAAGAAAAGAAAGACCGCAGTTTCCTTATTTCCGAGTCCGTTCGCGGAGAAGGTGCTCTTTTATACGACAAGCATATGCAACGCTTTGTGTCTGAATTGTTACCCCGTGACTTACTCACAGAAGCAATATATGCGCAGATGGAGAAAGATGGAACGGATTTTGTCTGGGAAGATTTGAGGCCGATTCCCGCTGAGGAATTAGAATTACATTTTCCGAATATTGTAGCGTACGCTAAAAAAATGGGATATGATGTGACCAAAGAATGTATTCCGGTAGTTCCTGCACAACACTACTTTATGGGAGGGATTCATGTTGATCACAACGCAAGAACCTCCATGAAGCGTCTTTATGCGATTGGTGAGACTGCCTGCAACGGAGTGCATGGAAAGAATCGTCTTGCGAGTAACTCTCTTTTGGAAAGTCTGGTATTTGCAAAACGTGCTGCACTTGATCTTGCAAGCGATTATGAAGATGCGCAGGACAAAGGAAATACTCTTTTGTCGGACATTACCGATGAGACAGATGTGGAAGCATTGGCAAATGCTTATCGCGAATTAATCCTTCCAAAGTTGAAGAATAAAAAACAATAATACAGAAAGGACAACCAACATGAATAATCCAATTACATTAACATTAAATGCAGATCCCTTAATCTTAAGCGCTTTGCGTGAAGACATTACAAGCGAGGATGTATCCACCAACAGCGTCACACCCGAGAAACAAATGGGCGCAGCCGACCTAATCTGTAAAGAAGACGGTATCATCTGCGGTCTTGAAATTTTTGCAAGAGTATTTACACTCCTGGATCCGGGAACTCATGTAGAATTGTTGGCCAAGGATGGTGATGCTGTAACAAAAGGACAGCTTCTTGCCAAGTTGACCGGGGATATCCGCACCTTATTAAGCGGTGAGCGGACTGCACTGAATTATCTGCAGCGCATGAGCGGTATTGCCACCTATACTCATAATGTGGCAAGTCTTTTGGAAGGTACTTCTATCAAACTTTTAGACACCCGAAAGACAACTCCGAACAACCGCTTATTTGAAAAGTATGCTGTACGAGTGGGTGGTGGTAATAATCACCGTTATAATCTGTCTGACGGAGTCTTATTAAAGGACAACCATATCGGTGCCGCAGGCGGTGTGCGTCAGGCAATCGAAATGGCGATGGCTTATGCACCTTTTGTTCGTAAAATTGAAGTAGAAGTAGAAAATCTTGAAATGGTTCGCGAGGCAGTAGAAGCAGGTGCTCACATCATCATGCTGGATAACATGACCCATGAGCAGATGGAGGAGGCGCTGAATATCATCGACGGACGTGCAGAAGTGGAAATTTCCGGAAATGTAACCAAAGAGAATATTGAGAAAATAAAAGACCTTAAGGTAAATTATATTTCATCCGGAGCTCTTACACATTCCTCGCCTATTTTAGATGTTTCTTTGAAAAATCTTCATCCGATTGATTAGTATCAGATAGTATCAGAAAGGAAAAGCTTATGAACGGTGAGGAACGAAGAACCAAAATCATAGATTTGTTAAAACAAAGCGATGTTCCGCTCTCCGGAACTCAGCTTGCAGGGAAGGTTGGCGTCAGCCGCCAAGTGATCGTGCAAGACATTGCTTTGCTGCGAGCTAATGCATACGCTATCGTCTCTACGAATTATGGATATCTGCTATCTGATTCATTTGCAGCAAGCCGTATTTTCAAAGTGATTCACACCGACGAAGAGGTAGAAGAAGAACTGTCATTAATCGTTGATTGCGGCGGACGCGTGGAAGATGTTTTCGTGTCCCACAAAATCTATAATATCGTCAAGGCACCTATGAACATCCATTCGCGCCTGGATGTGAAACGTTTTATGGATAATCTTGCTTCGGGGAAATCCAGTCTCTTGAAAAATGTTACTTCCGGCTACCATTACCACACGGTTACGGCGGAAAGCGAAGAAATATTGGAGTATATCCACGATGCCTTGAAGGAACGCGGATTTCTGGCGCCTTTGCAGGACTATGAGCCGGTGGACTTCCAAAAAACCAAAAAAGGAGCAGATGCAACATAGATATTTCATCTATGGAGCATCTGCTCCTTATTAGCTGGTGTAAACTATCTGTTTAAGATAAGTTTTGTAAGTTCAACCGGATCAACAATCTTGCCGTCTTTGTAAACACGCATGTTACCGGAAGCAATCTCGTCAATCAGAATAACTTCGTCGTTGTTGTAGCCGAACTCAAATTTGATATCCCAAAGATCAAGGCCGATAGATTTGAGATCATCTGCAACAATCTTTGTAATCTTTAATGTCTGCTCTTTCATGCTCTGGAACATTTCAGGAGACATAACGCCGAGGGCTGCAAGACCTTCGCCTGTAACGAGCGGATCGCCGAGAGCGTCGTTTTTAAATGTACATTCCACGTAACCGCCTTCTAAAACAGTTCCGTCTTTTATATATTCACCATATCTGCGGATAAAACTTCCTGTAGCAACCAGGCGGCAGATAACTTCAAGACCGTGACCGAATACTGTTGCAGGAAGAACTTCCATAGTAGCGTTTTCAACATCTGCACTTACATAATGAGTCTTAATGCCGGCTTCTTTTAATAATTCGAAATAATGGATGGAAGTCTTTAAGTTTTCTCTTCCGATACCTTCGATTGTTAAGCCAACGCTGTTTTCACCCGGATCAAACACTCCGTCTTTACCGGTACAGTCATCCTTGAATTTCAGCATTACATTGCCGTTTTCAAGACTGAATACATCTTTTGTCTTACCTTCATAAATTTTTTTCATCGTACGATCTCCTCCATTTGAGTGTAATGTCTTTTTGACACTAATACTTTAGCACAAATGTTGTCATATGCAAATATTTTTTTTTATTTGACAAAAATTTTTTTGTGAGATGATAAAAAATCAAGAAAAGTTTTACAATCGTGCAATGCAGTCAGTCGGATCCGGAATACAGGAATATGTACCGCAAGTTGAATGATTTATGTGAAAAAATTTCAAAACTTGCAATAAAACTCTTTTCTGCGAAAAAAAATTATACTATAATAGGTGCGTGTTTTAAAAATTTGGAGTAGTCAAACTAATTTTCAAAGGAGCGAAAAAGATGAAACAGGACATGATAGTAATTCTCGATTTAGGAAGTACAGAAAACACCGTAATCGCCCGTCAGATCCGTGACATGGGTGTTTACAGCGAGATTCATCCGCATGATATCACACCGGAAGGCCTTGCGGCCCTGCAAAATGTGAAGGGTATCATTTTAAATGGCGGTGAAAATCGCGTGGTTGACGGCGTAGCGGTTGAAGTGATGGATGCTATTTACGATTGCGGATATCCGGTAATGGCGATTGATCATCCGACAGCAAAATGTGACAAGAAGTACGATTCTATTCCGTCAGAAGATGTGATCAAAGCATTCGTTTTTGATGAATGTAAAGCAGAAGCTAACTGGAATATGAAAAACTTTATCGAAGATCAGGTAGAACTGGTTCGTCGTCAGGTAGGAGACAAAAAAGTTCTTCTTGCATTATCCGGCGGTGTAGATTCATCGGTTGTCGCAGCCTTACTTTTGAAGGCAATCGGACAGCAGCTCGTGTGTGTACACGTAAATCACGGTCTCATGCGTAAAAATGAGTCAGAAAACGTAGTAGATGTTTTCCGCAATCAGTTAAATGCAAACCTTATATATGTAGATGCGACAGATCGTTTCCTCGGAAAACTGGAAAATGTAGCAGATCCGGAGCAGAAACGTAAAATTATCGGTGGCGAATTTATTCGTGTATTCGAAGAGGAAGCTCGCAAGTTAGAAGGAATTGATTTCCTCGGACAGGGTACTATTTATCCGGATATTATTGAGTCCGGTACAAAGACAGCAAAATGTGTAAAATCTCACCACAATGTAGGAGGTCTTCCGGAAGATCTTCAGTTTGAACTGGTAGAGCCGCTTGCACAGCTGTTCAAAGATGAAGTTCGTGCCTGCGGTATTGAACTTGGTCTTCCGGCTGAGATGGTTTACCGTCAGCCGTTCCCGGGACCGGGTCTCGGCGTACGTTGCCTTGGAGCAATTACACGCGATCGTCTCGAAGCACTCCGTGAAGCTGATGCAATCCTTCGCGAAGAGTTTGCAAAAGCAGGTCTCGACAAGAAGGTATGGCAGTATTTCACAGTTGTTCCGGATTTCAAAGCAGTCGGCGTCCGTGAACATGAGAGAAGCATGGGCTACATGGTAGTTATCCGTGCGGTTAACACCATCGATGCCATGACAGCAACGATTGAACGTCTCGATTACGACTTCCTTGAAAAAGTTGTAGATCGTATCACGACAGAAGTTCCGAGCGTAAACAGAGTTTGCTATGAGCTGACCAAAAAGCCGGTTGCAACGATTGAGTTTGAATAAATCGAATTGCTTAAAAAAGCCAGTGTTTATGCGGGTTTCAAGCATTCCGATTAGTCTTTTGATAACAAATTGATAACAGTCATAGCAAGTGCCATTATTCTTGTTATCCAGTGGTTTATGGGTAACAGAATGATTATCGTGTGGCTTGCTGACTAAAGTTCGGAGCTTGGCTCTGAACGAATTCCATATTATAAACTAAGCCCTTAGCTGTGGTTAATAACCATAGTTAAGGGCTTTTTGTCGTGCTTATTTATCGTTCAAGTGGTCTTTGAATGCTTCTACAAGTGCGTCGCTTAATTCCTGTGATGGAACTTTCGCCCAACGCTGTGTGGTATCAAATTCTGGATAATGGTAACGCCAGTTATCGTATTCTTCTCTGCTGATTTCTTCGGAAGATAGCTTGTCTGCCTGTTCTTTCCAAGCATACAGCATTTTGAGGAGTTCATATGCTTCTCTGCCTTTGTCCTTGTTGACCTTTAAGCATACCTCTCCGTCTGCTTCGCTGACAGTAAGACCATAAATATCTTCAAGGGTAAACAGAGTGTGCATAAGACCGATATAGCTGTCTATGTCAGGAACATCAAGAGCCTGCGGGGAAACATCAAGCACCTGTGCCAATGCATTTGTAAGGTCTGCTTTTGGTTTGCGTGTGCCAGTCTCGTACTGTGCTAAACGCACATCAGCACTCTTTTCTGGAAAACCAACTGCTGTACCGAGATACTTTTGTGTCATACCACGCATTAGTCTGAAAAAATGTATTCTTTCGCTGATAGCCATAATGATACGCTCCTTTTATATGTAGTGGAATAAGTATAGCAGAAATGCTTAGTGAAAGTCAAGATAAAACGAAACAAAAATGTTTAATATTTTCCTTCGGCCACTTGACAATAGCAAATATGCTTAGTATAATAAATAACACATTAAGCAAATATGTTTAATTACAACTGAATGACCGTCCGAAAAGCCAAACCGCCAAGACCTCGTCGAAGCAAGTTGCACATCATTCGCTTGTGTGCAAGCACAAAAGATCATTCGCTGCACTGCTTCTCCTCTTCCCAAAAAGTCAATGACTTTTCGGGAGCCCCTATACGAGCGAGCGCCTGATGTACTGCGGTACATTGGGACAGCACAGCGCCTGCCGACAAGCAGGAGTGCCTGTTGGAACTTTAATCCGGAGAAAGCGGCAACAAAAAATTATTATAGGAAAGGAAGAAAAAGGATATGGAAAACAGATTTATCCGAGCCGAAGATGTGGCTCAGGAACTAAACGTATCAAAACCTTATGCTTATAAACTCATCAGACAATTAAATGAGGAATTGAAAGCAAAGGGCTTTATTACGATTGCAGGGCGTGTAAATCGCCAGTATTTTTACGAAAGGCTCTACGGAGCAGGAAAGGGGGAAATGTAAATGCCGGTATTTAAGAATGAAGATAACGGTACTTGGTACGTGATGGCAAGGTATGTGAACTGGAAAGGGGAACGCAAGCAGAAATGCAAGCGTGGCTTTGCTACCAAACGAGAAGCACAGGAATGGGAAAGAATGTTCAAATTGCAGACTTCTTCAGACCTTGATATGAGTTTTGAAGCCTTTACGGAGCTTTATATCAATGATGTGAAGAACCGTTTGAAGGAAAACACGTGGCTTACCAAAGAGCATATCATACGCACAAAGATACTTCCGTATTTCGGGAAACTGAAAATCAGCGAGATTTCCACAAAGGAGATTATTACTTGGCAGAATGAAATGCTTGCCTATCGTGATGAGAAGAAAAAGCCTTATTCACAGACGTATCTGAAAACGCTGCACAATCAGTTGTCCGCCATTTTCAATCACGCTGTCCGCTACTATGAACTGCGTTCCAATCCTGCGGCAAAGGTGGGAAATATGGGACGTGAGGAACACAAGGAAATGCTGTTCTGGACAAAGGAAGAATACAAGAAATTTTCTTTTGAGATGATGGACAAGCCGGTTTCCTTTTATGCGTTTGAAATGCTCTACTGGTGCGGTATCCGAGAGGGCGAGCTGTTGGCTTTAACTCCGGCGGATTTTAATTTTGATAAGGAAACGGTCACTATCAATAAATCCTATCAGCGTTTGAAAGGGCAGGATGTGATTACTTCTCCGAAAACGAAAAAGAGCAACCGTACCATTAAAATGCCGAAGTTTCTGTGCGAGGAAATGAAAGAGTATCTCGGTATGCTTTATGGATTGAAGAAGAAAGACCGTATTTTCACTGTAACAAAAAGCTATCTTCATCACGAGATGGACAGAGGGGCAAAGGCGGCAGGCGTGAAGCGTATCCGCATTCACGATCTCCGTCACAGCCACATTTCACTCTTGATCGATATGGGATTTTCTGCGGTGGCGATTGCTGACCGAGTAGGTCACGAAAGTATTGATATTACTTATCAGTACGCACATCTGTTTCCATCAAAGCAGATTGAAATGGCAGAAAGATTAGATGATTTAGGGAAAGGAGATTTTGAAAATGTCAGCTAAGAACAGAGATAACAAAAATCGTTGGAGGAATATCACAGTAGGGTTTCGAGTATCGCCCGAAGAAAACGAACTCATTAACAGAGCTGTCGCTCTATCGGGATTGCCAAAACAGGAGTATTGTTACCGCCGCTGCTTAAATCAGGATGTGGTGGTACAGGGCAATCCGAGAATGTATAAGGCTCTGAAAACGGAGCTTGACACAGTCCTTGCGGAACTGAAAAGGATTGAAGCAGGAAAGGGTGTAGATGATGAATTGCTGAGTGTAATCGAATTGATTGCGGTTATTCTCGGCGGTCTGAAAGGAGAGGATGCGAATGGAAAATAAAAAAGAAATGACTATTCCAAATGTATCTGCGGCAACAGATACGGAACAGTCACTTTCAAAAACTACTGACAATAGTATAGTAAATCAGGATATGGATTTCAAGGGGTACGAGCAATCTTTTGAAGAAATGCAGAGGGAAATACTCAGACAGTTGGATCCGTCCTATCTGAAAACGGTATCAATGACAACGCTGTATGATACGGTGTTTGAGGTTCAGACACCACTCATAGACGGTCTGCTCCAAAGGGGGACTTACCTTTTCGTGGGTTCCCCGAAAGTGGGAAAAAGCTTTATGATGGCACAGCTTGCCTATCATATCAGCACAGGAACACCGCTTTGGGAATATAAGGTGCGTAAGGCAACGGTGCTATACTTCGCCCTTGAAGATGATTACCCACGTTTGCAGAAACGATTGTTTCAGATGTTCGGTGCAAAGGAGACAGGTAATCTTTATTTTGCAACGGAATGTAAAACTGTCAACGGTGGACTGGAAGAACAGATAAGAGGTTTTATGAGGGAACACCCAAATACAGGTTTGATTATCATAGACACTTTAAAACGTGTGCGTGAAGCAGGCGGAGCAGATTACAGCTATGCAAGTGATTATGATGTAGTGGCAAGGCTGAAAGCATTGGCAGACAGCTACAAGGTTTCAAGGCTCATTGTTCATCATACCCGCAAACAGAAATCGGAAGATATATTCGATATGATTTCAGGCACGAATGGTCTGATGGGTGCGGCAGACGGTGCATTTGTTCTCAGCAAAGACAAACGTACTTCCAACAATGCCACACTTGATGTTGCTGGCAGAGACCAGCAGGATATGAAAATTCATCTTGTAAGAGATAGCGAGCGTTTGGTGTGGAACTTTGCAAAATCAGAAACGGAGACGTGGAAAGAACCGCCTGAACCTCTGCTTGAGAAGATTGCGGATACGCTCTTTTCGGAAAGTGACAGATGGGAAGGAACTGCTTCGGAACTTTGCGAAAGGCTTGCGGTGGATATAAAGCCGAATGTACTTTCTTTAAGGCTGAGTATCAACGCAAGCAGGCTGTTTCGTGATTATGGTATCCGTTATCAGAACAGCCGCACACACGACGGCAGGAAGGTTTCTCTTTGGAAAGAAACTGACGTGGTGGCGTGACAAACGGTGTCAAAGGTGTCAATGTTTTTGAGAGCAGCACGCTATGAAAAACATTGTCACCATCGTCACACTTTGACACCGGATAAAGTTTAGCGGAGAGTGCAGAGAGTGCCTTTTCAAAGGCGGCTCTTTGGTCTCGCCTGCTGGCTCGGTCGGTTCGCAGGCGTGTGTGCCACTGGCACACGCTCACCCTTCGGAGAACGCAAAACCTGTTTACAGGTCGCATTTTTGATGGGTGTACCCGTCAAAAGTGCTTTTGCGTTACTTTTGGCAAAAGTAACAAAACCGAGAATAGTTGAAATTTACAGATTGGAGATGAAAAAATGCAAAGAACGATAAGTGCAATGGTCGGCAAAGGCTCGGTCAGTCACAACAGCCGAAAGTTCCGAGCAGAAAATGTAGACGGAACTCGTACTCATCTCAATATCGACTACTGCAATGAAAATATAAAGACAGTTTATCACGAATTGTTTGATGAAGCATTGGAAAGATACAATGCCAAGCAGATAAGGTCAGACCGAAAGATAAAAGATTATTATGAAAAAATCCGAAGTTCCAAGCAGGAAAAACCGTTCCACGAAATCATTTTACAGGTGGGCGGTAAGGGAAATATGAACGCCGATACGGAAAATGGAGAACTGGCAAAACAGATTTTGGATGAATACTATCAGGGTTTTCGGGAGCGAAATCCCCAGCTTAGAGTGTTCTCGGCTCATCTGCATATGGATGAAGCCACACCGCATCTGCACATAGATTTTGTTCCATTTACTACAGGCAGCAAGCGTGGACTTGATACAAGAGTATCACTGAAGCAGGCTCTTGCAACGCAAGGTTTTAAGGGCGGCAGTCGTGGCGATACGGAGTGGTCGCAATGGATACAGTCCGAAAAGGAACAGCTTGCGGCAGTGATGGAACACTATGGGATTGAGTGGGAACACAAAGGCACACACGAAAAACATCTTTCTGTTTTGGATTATAAAAAGCAGGAAAGAGAAAAAGAAGTGGCGGCATTAGGTGCGAAAATCGAGCAGAAACAGTCTGAATTGCAGTCCTTGTCCAATAGGGTGCTGAATTATGATAAGGCAAAGGATGAGCTATCAAATCTTGAATTTGAACTTGATACTTCACCGAAATATCAGTTACCCGAACCGGAAAAATTTATGAGTGCAAAGGCATATAAAACTAAAATGGCTGAGCCGGTTGTAAGGAAATTGAAGGAACTTGTCAAAACGGTGCTTGCTCGCTGCTTTGAGGGCTGGGATAACTATCATAGGCTGAATACAGCTAATGCACAGTTATACCGCACGAATCAGCGTTTGGAAAAAGTCAATGAAAGACTGACCGAAGAAAACACAAGGCTTAAAGCTGAAAATAAGGATTATAGTCTGCTCCGCAAGGTGTTTGGTCGCAAACAGATAGATGATTTACTGGAGCAGGCAAGAACAATCAAAGGTCGCAAGCGTGATAATACACGCTCACGATAAAGAAAAATCACAGGAGGAAAAGGAAAATGGTAAAGACAATTTTTGAAGAAATGGGCGGAACTTACAGACAAGTGGGCGATTATTTGTTGCCTGACATCACAGTACCTGCCGAAGAAGTAGTAGAACCGATTGGGCTGTGGGGACAGCGACACGCAAGGCACTTAAAAGAACATCATAAGGTCTTGTATATGAACCTGCTGACAAGCGGAAAGCTGCATAGTTATCTTGCGGATGTTGATAAGCAGGCAGAGGATATGTTTCTTCGGCTGGTAAAGGAATATGCTGATAGACAGGGAGTGACGGAACAGTTAAAGGCAGAAAATACCCACGAATGGATTGGAAGAATGAATAATACTCAGGCTTGTGTGAGGGAGATTATAGATAATGAAATAATTTATACTGAAAGTTTTTGACTTTGGGAGTAGATATACGATGCTTGTAATTCAAAACCAAAGAAAGTACAATAAACTTTTAGTTAGAGATTAGAGAAAAAAAGAGAAAAATTCTGATAAAAAGATTGTAACATTTTTGTGACTTGATAGTTAATAGAGTGAAAGGAGGGAGAGGCGTGGACTTTGAACAAATCTATAAATCATATTTTCGAGATGTTTTTTTGTATTTATGCAGTCTATCAGCGAATGAAGATATTGCCGAAGAAATGGCACAAGAAACTTTTGCAAAAGCATTAAAATCTATAGATACATTTGATGGTGCAAAGGACATTCGAGCATGGTTATTCACGATTGCTAAGAATACATATTATACATTTTGCAAAAAACAAAAAATTTATGCGAATGGAGAAATTTCTGAAAATGTTGCAGATGTACAAATTGATTTAGCAGAGCGGTTTGCAGATGAAGAAAACGCTTTTCGTATTCACCAATTTCTTCATGATATGAACGAACCGTATAAAGAGGTATTTAGTCTGCGGGTATTTGGGGAACTGCCGTTTGAAAGAATCGGGAGAATATTTGGGAAAAGTCCCGGTTGGGCAAGAGTAACTTTTTATAGGGCAAAAAAGCAAATATTGGAATATATGGAGGCGATGGAGGATGAAAAAAATTAACTGTGATATTATTAAAGATGTTCTTCCACTTTACTTAGATGGCGTTGTAAGCAATGCTACAAAAGACATGGTAGAGGAACATTTAAGATGTTGTGATTCGTGCAGAAAAGAGGTAGAAATCTTGAAACAAGATATTATTATACCTACAACTAAAAATATTCAGCTTTCTGAAGCCAGAATATTCAAAAAATTGAAAGTTCATTTTTGGAAAAAGAATGTGTTTGTTTTTGTTAGTACTATGATTGCTACTATTCTCCTTATTATAGGTTTACATTCTTATGCCATTTTAACAGAAACTTGTATTCCATATGATGATGAAATTATTCGTATTGATGAAACAGATGGGAAACTTTATGCTACATATCAAGAAGAAAATTTAGGAGGAACAGTATCTCTTGTTCCATCAAAAGTAACAATAAATGGAAAAGAAAAAAATATAACCGTGTTTTATTATTACGAAACACCATGGTCAAAATATATTCAACCATTTTGGGGAAAAGATGATTTTAAGAATACCTTTTACTTGGGGGACAAAGATGATATTGATCAGATATACTATGGTGAATTTGAGTTAGATGGTTCAGAGATTAATTATGCTAATATTGCTGGAAATTCAAAGTTGATATGGGGTGATTGATATGAAAAAATCCAAATATATCATTGCATTTTTCTTATTTCTTTCTGCTTTTTTGTTTATTGGAGAAAGTTATACTTTCTTCTTGGAAAATTTTCAAGACAAATATACTCAAGTTGGATATTATCTTCCTACCGGTGAATCAGAAGAAAAAATGAATGGGCAGATACGGAAAAAAGCAGAAGAATTTAATACGGCTGTATTTGCATTGGACAAGGAAGATGGCGGTGCATTTTCACGAACAATTACGGTGTACGGAGATGAAACGGTTAAACAATATTTGAAAAAAGATTGGAATATTGAAAATGGAACTATAAAATCCTTCTTTTCGGGAACAACTACTTTTTATTTTGAACCATTTGAAAACGCAACCGAAAAAAATATGCAGAATTGTTGGTATCTCAATAAATCACCTGAAGAGTTATACGATATGGTTTATCCAGATATGGTTGAGTATTCGGGGGCTTTTCGCAATGCGCCTACTGCTGTGACATCAAAATTTGTGGTAGTTGGAACGTGGGCAGTCGTATCGCTTTGTATCCTTCTTTTAACACTATATGATGTTGCTTATGGAACGAAAGAACAATCAATTCGCATTATTTTAGGTGCCGAAAACAGAGTTCTTCAATTTCATAAGATTTTCTCAGATGTAATCGGACTTTCTATATCATCGGTTTTAGCATTTGGATTGTTATTACCTTTTACTACGCCATCATTTGAATTGCCGACAACTATCCTTTGTGTATTTATTATGTTGATAATAAATAGTGTACTTATTTGGTGCAGCATAAAGGTGAAGAAAACGACACCTATAAAGATACCAGTGTCTAACCGAGTATTAGTGATGGGGGCAAGATTAAAAGGACTTGTTGCAGTTTTAATGGTTGTTGTCATTTCCGTTACGATTGGTTTATCTGTTGAGGGATACAAACTGTATTCGCAAAAGCGATATTATAATTCTCAGAAAAAACAGGTTCATGTGGATATTGATTATCCATATAGCTATGAAAAAATAGAATATTATGAGGGAGAAATGAGCGATAATCCACCGATTGACACAGTAGACCAAGTTACAGATAATTTTTTGAGATATAGTTATCAACACCTTGATTGCAGTTTACTTTATCATCATTCTTATGATGAAGTTGCCCCTTTGTATGGAGAAAAATATATTTACGCGAATTTGCAAGGCTTAGAGCAATATAAAGACCAAATTCTAAATTGGAACGAGCTGTGCAAAACAGAGGGGAATTATATATTGGTATCCGAAAAGATGAATCAAGAAGTGGTTCGGGAAGAATTATTGTCATTTTCCAATACAATTTCTTTATCTGAGGAGAATTTGGCGGGGATTTTGACTTATCAGGATGGTCTTTCTGTTGTTGCGGAAGGTAGGCGTGACAGCGAATATGACTATTCATATTGCATTAAAAATCCCATTATCATTCTTGATACCTATGATTATGGAAATTTGTCAACATATGAAGTTAAGTATTCCTTGCACAAAAGAGAAAAAATGGACGGGGTTATTTTCAATAACGCTCCGTATTTAATTCAATTTGTTTCGGTAAAAGATGACAGGCAGAGCATTGAAAGTTTTGCAAGTGTTTGTACTGGAGAAGTGATAAAGCCGGAACTTACAGAGTTTTCTGTCGAAAATATCAGAGAATGGTTTCAAGGTTTGTGGTCATTACAAAACAGAAGTCTTCTTATTGCAATTATCTTAACTGTTTTGTTGCTGATTTTAGAGTTTCAAATTACAGCATTGATTTTAAGAATTTCGTATGAAACAAAAGCAAAAGAGCTGACAATTAAAAAAGTTTTAGGATATTCCATTTTTGAACGTTATCGAAAATTTTTCATTCTATCCGGTATACTGTGTGGGTTTGCCTTGATTTTTTCACTCGTACTCTTCCTGATTACAGGAATAGGCATGATTCAATATATGATTTATGGCAGCTTGATTGTTTGGTTTGTAGATTTGATGGTGTTGGTTCATCTTACACATAAATATGATCATCTTGAAATTCAAAGGGTTATCAAAGGAGGAATCTAAGATGAATAAGTTTGTGGAAATAAAAAATGTTAGTAAACATTTTGGGGAAAAGAGATTATTTGATAATTTTTCATGTGACATTGAACAAGGTGATTTTGTGGTCATAACAGGTGCAAGCGGTTGTGGAAAAACAACGTTGCTAAATATGATTGGTGGATTGGAACCTGTAACAAGTGGTAAGATTAGTGTTGCAGGATTGGAGATTACAAATCAAAAAAATCTACAAATATATTATCGTGATGTTGTAGGTTTTGTTTTTCAGAACTTTGCATTGGTAGAGCAAAAAACGGTAGAAGAAAATCTAAAAATGATTCACCAAAAGGGACAAACAGAAGTTTCAGTTCAAGAGGCGTTACAATCTGTCGGAATGGAAAAGACACTAAAACAAAAAGTGTATTCTCTTTCTGGCGGAGAGCAACAGCGTATTGCATTAGCAAGGTTGCGATTAAAAAATTGTCAGCTCATATTGGCTGACGAACCAACCGGTTCGTTGGATAGGAAAAATGGACAGCTTGTTATGGAGATTTTGCATGAATTGAACGCAGAGGGAAAAACAGTAATTATGGTTACACATGATGAATCGTTGATACAAGATACAGATAAAAGAATTTCATTATGATGTTGCCTTTCCAAGCAAAAACGCTTATAATTTGAGTCGGAATATATTGCTATTATCCACAGTTACAGAGCAAGTGTTATCAACATCGATAACAAAATGATAACATTAGCTCGTATAGGCAGTATAATATGGATATATCAAATAATCAAAAGAACGAGAAACACTACAGAGAATAATTCCTAAACAAAATGTGTTAGGCTTTGTAGAGTTTGAGTAATTAAAATTGTATATGTAGTATTTTAGATGACAGGTAGTCTATAAGATTGCCTGTCGTTTTTTTATTATATGTATTATTTGTTTTATGTAATCAAAATGCTACCATTTGTTATATTGATGAAATATGCTAATTGATATGATATAATCTTGAGTGTGAGAAATCACGAAAATTTGAAGTTGTAGGTGAGTGTGATGGGAAAGAGATTGTCAGAAATGACTTTGGGAGAACTGTGGCAGTTATTCCCTATATATTTAACAGAACATCAATCTTGTTGGCAA
>JAFTWX010000025.1 GCA_017465095.1 Lachnospiraceae bacterium
ATTCTCGGCGTTCCGGAGGAATATGAGCTGGTCTGCTTCCTGCCTGTGGGCATCCCGGCGGACGAAGCCAAACCGGTTAAGAAACGCCCCTTTGAAACCCGTGCATGGCTGAACGGGTTTGGCAAATCAATCGAATAAGCCAAAACGCAGTGCGAAAAAATAGTCAGCCCCAGTTTGTGCGGACAGCACAAAAACGCGTACCTTAGTAGAATAATCAATTTTATGCAGAGTGGCGCAGCGTTAGCGGCGCCACTCCAGTTTTTATCTGGATGCGCTCATAGTTGTAAAAATGAATGTATCTATCAATCAGATCATTCGCTTCACGGAATGTCTTAGGTTTATGCCGGTAAATACATTCTGTTTTCAGAATGGAAAAGAAATTTTCCGCCATTGCATTGTCATATGGATTCCCCTTACTTGACATTGACGGTGTAATACCATAAGATTGAGTTAGGTTGAAATACCCCTGTGAAGTGTATTGAAACCCCTGGTCTCTGTTGATCTGCAACTCCGCAGCGACTCTCTTTTTCTCCTTCTTCATGGCTAACCGGATCGTATCCAAAACAAGACTGACCGTTTGCTGGCTTGCTGTCTTGTATGCCACAATACTGTTGTCATACAGATCCCGAATCATTGACAAGTACAACACACCTTCCTTGGTATGGATGTAAGAAATATCCGTAACCCATTTTGTGTTCGGTCTATCTGTCCAGAACTGCCGGTTCAATAAGTTGTCATACTTGTGTAGTTGTTGTCCCAGATTTACCCACTTTCTCCGGCGGCGGATTTCTGACAACAGACCATACTTTTTCATTACTCGCAGAATTGTTTTTGGATTTCTATGAATTTGCTTTTGTTTCAGCCATAACCATACCCGGCGATAGCCGTAAGTTTTATCCGTTGTGCGCTGGCATATCCGGATCATATCTGCCAGTTCTGCGTCCCTCTCAGGCTTTTTCAACCGCTTTACGAAGTCGTAGTAACCACTTCTGGACACTTGGAAGAATGAACACATAACGGATACCGGATATTCATTCCGGTGACGATGGATAACAGCATACTTTACCCTTGGTCTCACATCCTTTCGGTTGATTGCAGAAAATCCCGCAACAGCTTGTTTTCCATTCTTAACCTTGAAATCTCTTTTTCGTATTCTTCAGTAGTGCTTAACGGACGTATCCTGGGACGACCTTTGGGTTTAGGAGGAATACCCGTCTCCAACTTCCTTTGCTTTCGATTTCGGCGGTTTACCCAACATTCTATCTGTCGCTTTTCTACACCCAGATGGTCAGCTATCTCTCGATTGGTATGTCCTGCTTCTCGCATTGCAATGATGACTGGCTCCAATGCAGTAAAATGTGTATACTTTCGCTTAGACATATTAACACCCCCTCATGTAGTTATTATCCTACATAAGGGGGCGTTTTGTCTATTGTCCGTTTTTACTGGTGCTGTTCAAAGCCGCGCTTTTCTTTTGAATAAATTTCCCACCACTGGCAAACAATACCTGCGACATCATTTTTTGGAGGTATGCATCATGTTTCATTCCCGATTGTTCCGCATCTTCACAGCGGCAATCTGTCTTCTGAGTACTGTCATTCCGGTATCCGCCGCGGAAATCGACTGCGACAGCATTTACTGCTTTTCTCAGGAGGATTTCGCCGACAGCCCCGAGGGCATCTGCATCACAGCCCTGCCG
>JAFTWX010000026.1 GCA_017465095.1 Lachnospiraceae bacterium
TACAAATTAAAATAGTGAAACATATGATTATTTGGATTTGCTTTTACCTATGTATAAAGTAAGCATCATAAATAGTAAGATGATTGGGAAAATAAGTCCCATTCGCATTCCGACACGAATATCATCGCCGGTCATCTGTGTAATATGCCCTACAATGCCCGGTCCAATACTTCCTCCTAAATCACCAGCCATTGCAAGTAGTGCAAACATTGCGGTCCCACCTGTAGGGAATTCTTTTGATGAAATACTGATTGTTCCCGGCCACATGATTCCCACAGAAAAACCGCATACAATACAGCCAATTAAACCGACGATCGGATTTGATGACAGTGATGCAAGGAGATAACAGATTACACATAAAAATCCGGAACCTACCATAAACTTCATTAAATCCAATTGTTTACCGTATCTTCCAAAAATCACTCGACTAATTCCCATAGTCACGGCAAACATGCAAGGACCTGCCAAATCCCCTAATGTTTTTGATAAACCAAGTGCTGATTCTACATATGCAGATGCCCATTGCGCCATGGTTAATTCGGATGCACCTGAACAAATCATTAAACAGATTGCCACCCAGAAAATTGGTTTACAAAACAATTGCCTTATACCCATACCATTTCCATCATCTACCAAATATTCGATTGGACAGGTGGCAAAATTATATATATTAACTGCCGGAATTAGTGCCCATAATATTGCCATCCACTTCCAATGTTCCATCCCGAACAGAAGGAAAAATAAACTGGTAATTAAAATCGTACCTACCGATCCCCAGCAATAAAAGGAATGCAGTAAACTCATCGTTGCTTCTTTATTTTCAAATGGACAAGCCTCCACTATCGGACTACAAAGAACTTCAATTAATCCACTTCCTATTGCATAAATAATAACACTGCAGATAATTCCCACAAGTGGATTTGGTAACATGTCCGGTAAAACTGCCAAACCCACCAAGCCCGCAGACGCACAAATTTGTGAAGCAACAATACATGCTCGGTATCCGATTTTGTCTACAAATTTGGCACAGAATAAATCAACTACAAGCTGCGAAAAGAAAAAAAATGTAGATATCAAAGCGATATTACCTAATGAAATATGATAGTCATTATGAAATTTTAAAAATAGAAGCGGAGCAAAATTTGCTGATATTGCTTGCGTAATAAATCCTAAATAGCAAGCGCGTTTTGTTTTCTGATAGTTTGGCATAATTGTTTTCCCTCTCTTGTCATCTATTTTTTGTAACACACCTTAATTACATTTTCATCTCCACAAATAAAGCATCCTTCATAAATTGCGTCCTTGTAACATGGTTCGTAATTAACAAAAAAACCTGCTTCTATAAGAACCAACATTAATTCATTTACTTTTTTTCTATCTTTTACATACATAGAAAGGCTCTTCCCTGTTTTGTGACTTTCAATTACTATTTTTGCTTTCATATTTATAGATCCTTTTATATTATTGTAATATGTAGATGAATTATCTTTTGATTTGAATTATATAGCAATTAACACCTTTGGTCATTGACATATATCTGCTTTTTATTATACAATATCTCAACAGAAATAGTTCAAACAGATATTTTGTAAAGCAATATTTGCCCGGGAGTACAGTAATCATGAATTATCAATCACATAATAAAATTGCAACGGATGAAAACTTAATGGAAACCATAAAACACGGAGATAGCATTTATCCTTTTAGATATTATGATGAAAGGATGTCGCAATTTGATTTTCATTGCATTGAATGGCATTGGCATACAGAATTGGAATTTGTTTATATTAAGTCAGGAACTTTAACATTATGGATTGGCGAGTGCAAAATCGAATTGTCCGAAGGCAACGGAATATTTATTAATTCAAGAATTCTACATCGGTTTTATTCTCCTGATGAAACAGTTATACCTAATTTTCTTTGTATGCCATCATTTATTGCGCAAGAGAATAGTTTGATATATCAAAAGTATGTTCAGCCTATCACTTCATCCTCTTTGACTTTTGTACCCTTTTATAAGGATATCCCATGGCAAATGGAAATTTTATCAACCATAAAAAAAATAATAAGCGCACAAAACGATGCGTCTGTTTGTGAGCTTACTACTTCAGTTCTTGTCCAACAATTATGGCTGATAATGTTTCAAAATATTGACAGGGAATGCTTAACAGAACAAGCAAATAATTCGTCTGCTCAGGCAAGACTACAGCTGATGATGCAATTTATACATCAGAATTATTCAAAGAATATTTCTTTGACGGAAATAGCTGATTATGCAAAAATCAGCAAAAGCAGCGCACTAAATCTCTTCAATAAATTTTTACATATCACACCAATAAATTATCTGATAAAATATCGTTTAAAAGAAGCTGCTATATTGTTGGCCAAAACAGAGAAAAAAATAAAAACGATTTCTTATGAGACCGGTTTTCGTAATGTAGAATATTTTTGCAGGTTATTTAAAAAATACTATCAAATAACACCAACAGAATATCGAAATGCTTAGGTTTGTACATCGATGAGAGCACCATGAAAACAAAAAAGATAAAACACAACATGACTAGAGGAAGACAAAAACTTTCGGTTAGTAGGTGTATTGCCATGCCGACACTCACAAGCATGCGCTTGTTCGTTGTTGCGGCGTTCGCCGTATGCAGCTTCGCACGAATGCGCCCGTCTATGTGCGAGCACCCGGCAGTCACCTTCGGCTCATCTAAAATTTCAGTTTGGTTAAGAGATGCATTCCGGTGCCAAAAAATCATGCAAATAAAAATAAGACGGCTAAAATTAAAGAAAATATGCAGATTTTAGCCATAAAAAGTATGGAAAATACATCGAAAAACGCTATTCATATAGCGTGAAGGTGGACGTATTGTAGGTTCAGGTCGTGTTGCTACTATTATCGAGTAATTACAGCTAATATTTAAAAACATTACAGCCCTCTGATTTTTAGAGGGCTGTATCTTTTATTGCACGTTTATGCTTGTTGTAGTTATGGTGAACGAGTGCTATAATGAAGGTATATGTGGGTAGAGAAAATGTGATAATATAAGAAACTGTAAACGTACAAAATAGATCAATCGTGGGGGTTGCTATGGAACGTAAGAGGATCGGCCTGTTGGTCGGACATGTGGAGGAAGTATATCAGAAAACATTCATAGAGTCATTTTTGAAAGAGGCATTTTCTTATGACTACGATGTCTGTGTGTTTGCGATGTACAATAAATATCAGGAAACGCCGGCAAGGGAAATCGGAGAATCTACGATTTATTCTTTGATTAACTATGCACTGTTTGACGGGTTTGTTGTTCTTTCCGACACCATTCAGACCAGGGGTGTGGAGGAGCAAATCGAGGAAAAACTGAAAGAACATTTTGACGGTCCGGTGCTTTGCGTGGATAAGGAAAGTAAGTATTTTAAGTCGCTGGTGCTGCGTCATTATGCGCCGGTGAAACAGCTGGTGGAGCACTTGATAAAAGTGCACGGCTATGAAGATATTGCCTACCTGACCGGAAAGAAATGGCATCCGCATTCCACAGAGCGACTTCAGGCATTTGAAGATTGTATGGCAGAGCATGGTCTTACCATAAAAGAGAACCGTATTTTTTACGGAGATTTCTGGTACAGCAGCGGCGAGACAATGGTAGAGAAATTGTTGCAAAGCGGTGGGGATCTGCCTCAGGCGATTGCGTGCGCCAACGACTGTATGGCCATAGGTGTGGCGCAGGCGCTGGAGGCAAGAGGATTCCGTATACCGGAGGATATCGCTGTCATCGGATACGATTCGGTGGAGAACGGACAAAACAGTCCGAAACCGATTACGTCGGCTCCGCTACCTGCCGGTCAGTGCGGAACACACGCTGCAATCTCTATAAAAGCCATGCTGGAAGGGGAGGAGATTCCTTCTTTTGAACCTGTGACAGAGCTGTTTATCGGAAGCAGCTGCGGATGTAACAGAGATCAGGTATGGGGACGACAGCTGCGTTCAAGCTGGGAGACGGAAGATTCGGAAATCCATTTCTACTCCCGCTTTAACCATATGATGGAAGATATATTGTCAAAAACCGAGTTTCCTGATTTGATGAACACCATTTTTACTTATGTGTATCAGTTGAAAGGGTTTGACAGTTTTACGTTGTGCCTTAATTCCCAGTGGAAGGATTTAGAAAAGTTACATAAAGGGGAAGCTAAGTGGAATGGTTATACAAAGCAGATTCTTCCGGTTATCCGGTGTAAGAAGGATGTGGTGAATCCGCTCAACTATGATGAGACATTCTCGAAGGAACTGCTTATTCCGGCATTGCACGAGGAGAGGGAAACGCCGGCTGCGTTTTTCTTTACGCCGCTTCATTTTGAAGAACGTTGTCTCGGTTATTCGGTCATCAGCTACGGAGATGAGCCGAGATGTTTTGACGACATTTACTGGCCTTGGCTTCGAAATGTGATGCAGGGGCTGGAGAGTTTCCGTAAAATGGATGCGCTTTTGGAGAAAAACCGATTATTGGCAGCAAATCAGGTTCGTGATTCGTTGACCGGTTTATACAATTACCAGGGAATCTTACAGCAGGCGAACCGGTTTTGCCCGGGCTACGTCGGAGTTGTGGCGGCGGATATCAAGGGATTGTCCGATATCAATGACCGGTTCGGACGTCTGGAAGGAAACCGTGCCATTCATACAGTGGCAAAGATTCTCAGAAGTCTTATGCCGGAGGGCGTTTGCTGCAGACTCGGCAACGGTGAGTTTGTAGGAATTTGTTTCTGTGATGAAAATAAAAATACGATGGATGAGTTCCGGAATCAGTTAGATGAGAGGCTTAAGGAGACAGAGAACTTCGGCTACGAACTGAGTGTATACACCGGAAGTGAATGCAGGCATATCAGCTGCGAGGAAGAGTTTGAGCAGTTGATTAATCAGGCGGTAGCGCAAAAGAACGGAAACAAAACAAACGAACAGAAGATGCAGGGAAAAGAAAATCTGTCGGAGGAGGAACAGAAGGAAGCTCTTGTTGTAAAAGAGATTCTGGACGGCAATCGTTTCCGTTATCATTTCCAGCCGATTGTCAATGCGAAAACAGGTGAAATTTACGCATACGAAGCGCTTATGCGGGCGGACGTTACGCCGTACATGTCACCGCTGAAAATATTGAAATATGCAGAGCATATGGAACGGTTATACGATGTGGAGCGTTCCACCTTTTTCAATGTTCTTTCCCATATTAAAAAGGAAAAGGTACTTACGGAAGGGCGAAAAGTATTTATCAACAGTATACCGGGGAACCGTCTGCGTGGAGAGGATGCAGTTTCCCTTGAAATCGGTATGAAAGAGCACAGTGGCTGCGTGGTAGTTGAGTTGACAGAGCAGGCGGAAATTCCGGATGATGAACTTAGCGCAATGAAAGAAGTTTACGGCGGAATGGGAGTTGAGACAGCGGTAGATGACTACGGTACCGGATACTCAAACATTACCAATCTGCTTCGATATATGCCGAATTATGTGAAAATTGACCGCATGCTCCTTTCGAAAATACAGGACAGTCCGCAAAAACAGCATTTTGTCCGTGAGATTGTGGAATTTGCCCATGACAATGATATCAAAGCATTGGCGGAAGGCGTGGAGACGACAGAAGAACTTCAGATGGTTATTCACTTGGGTGTAGATCTTATTCAAGGATATTATACAGCGAAGCCGTCGGAGGAAATTGTCTCTGAAATAGCGGAGGAAATCAAAAACGAAATTTTGAAATATCAGTTGCAGGAGCACAGTAACAAGGACCGCAAAGTATATGTTGCCGGTCAGGAAAGCAGAATTCGTCTTTCTAAGCTGGTGGCAGATAAGTATGCAAGTATCGAGGTTCTTTCTGACAAGACTATTTATAAAGATATTGCCATTGTCGGTGTACCGGGTATGGCAACGGATATCGCCCTGGATATCAGTGATGGCTACCAGGGAAGAATTACCCTTGAAAATGTAAGCTTTTTCGGAGGAAAGGGAAGAGATTGTATCCGAATCGGAAATCAGTGTGAAGTTACGTTGCTTCTGAAGGGGGAGAATCATCTGGAAGAAGGCGGAATTTGTGTGCCGGAAGGCTCCAGCCTTGTTTTGGAGGGAGACGGTGATTTGACCCTTGAACTGAGTCTGGATGATTATTTCGGTATCGGAAACCGGCTGAATGAAGGTCATGGAAGGTTGATTTTTGGACAGGATGGCTGCATTACGATAAAAGGAAGCGGAATCCGGGGAGTTGGTATCGGTTCCGGAAATGGCGGACAAATTTCTGTTCGCAGAGGAAAATATGTCATTGAGATGGCAGGGGAAGAAGGGGTTGCTATCGGTTCAAGAACCGGGGAAATGACGGCAAAAATCCACGATGCCAATATAACGTTTAAACTATTTGCAAGACGAAATGTCGGTATCGGATCCATCGACGGTAATATGGATGTTGAGATAGCCCACATTTTGTTGAAAGGTGTCTTCGGCGGAAGTGAAGGAACCGGTATCGGTACATTAAACGGTAAGCTTACAAAGGCGGATATTTCCGAGTCAAATCTGAACATCGACATGCGCGCAACGAAAATTTCTGCAATCGGTACAGCAACAGAGCAGGCGGAAGTTGTAATAAGCCGCGCAGGTCTGACTATCAAATGCGAAGGTCGGGAAGCGCTGGCGCTTGGAAATATGCAGCATAAATGTAAGCTGAGTTTTTATAATTGTGATATTGATTCCAATGTAAAGACTACGCTGGAAACTGACATCGGGGCTGCTCCGTCTGACATTTACATATGCAACGGAAGAGTTTCCTTCATGAAAAACGGAGAGGAAATTTATAGAGAAATAACAGAAGGAGAATTGTAAAAACAGGGAGTTTTAAAAATATGAAAAAGAAACCGACGGGACTGGGAACGAAAATAATGCTGATCCTTTTGTTTTTCGCGGGAATTTGCATGATGTGCAGTTTTTTGATGGCATTTGAGGAAACGGAACTGATTGAGGGCACCGTGGAGCACACCTATATGAGCGGTGCGGCGAATACCCTTCAGACCGGAGGCGGATCGATTGCAGAGGTTCCGATGTGTCGCGTTGTCTGGTATGATAAAGACGGCGAAGAGGTCATCTACGGAATGCCGAATGACATGGATTATGAGGTTGGAGATTCCTACTTCTTAGAAGTCGATACAGAGACAAACCGCTATCCGAAAAGACCGGTTGGAGAAGGTGTTGTCGGACTGATTATCGGAGTGATTATGTGCATGGTCAGTATTCTTGTTTGGCGGGCGAAGTTTGCGAAAAGGAAGCAGAAAGGAAAGCAGAAAGGAAAGCAGAAAAAGGGCCTGAGTGCCATGGAACAGCGGCGGAGAGAAGCATATGATTTGCAGTCGCATATTCCGGTTATCCGATGTTCCATCTGTAACGGTGAACAGGTGGCAGGATTTAAAGAGAAAAAAACCGGCCAATTTAAGGAAGTTATGCTGATCCGGAACGAGAAGGACCTGGAGGAGTTTAAAGAGCGCTACGGTGTGGAAGAGGTAGTGAAAGAATATTAGAAATCCCATAATTTTTTAAATGTTAAGGCGTATCTAACCATATAAGACCACAAGGTCGGAAAGAGGGTATTTATATGGAGAAAAAAAAGAAAAGTAAAAAGATAAGCAAGTGGGTTATGGTTGTTTTGATTGCTCTGGTGCTTCTGATCGGCGCCTCACTGTATCTTCTTTGGGCGCTCAAGGATTATGTGGACAAGGTTCCGAAAATCACGCCGAAGGAATCGGTGACAGTCCAAACCGGACAGACATTGACGGTGGATGATATTTTTGATGTGGAATGCAAAGGGGAATATCATATAAGCCTGAACATATCGGAAACAGAAATTCCGGATGCGGAGATAAGTGCCGATAAACAATCGGTTTATGTGGGAAGTACTTCGGGGAAAATCCGGATAACAGCCGGTGGCAGCGGAGAAGTTGCGGAGTGGGCTGAAAATGAAAATATGATTGTTGTTACGGAAAAAGAGTAACCGTTAAAATGAGCTGTCCGTTGCCGGACAGCTCAAATTGTTTTTGCTGTTTTCCGATACTCCTTCGGCGTGCACTGATATTTTTGCCGAAACTGTTTTGTGAAATAGCTCTGATGGTTAAAGCCACAGGCAAGGCAGATGTCCGTGATGGAAAGAGAAGTCCGCTCCAAGAGCTGTTGGCTGCACTCCAGTCGATAGGAATTTACAAAGTCCATCGGGGATTGTCCCATGTATTTTTTGAAAATCTGACAGCATTTGCTGCGACAGACTTTTCCGGATGCGGCGATGTCTTCCAGAGTAATGGCAGCAGAATAGTTTTGATAAATGTAAGACACCATCTGCCTTTGGGAAAGAAGGTCCGCATCGGAGGGTTCTTCTGTTGCTTGAAAGGAAGGAAGCAGACGCCGGTACAATTGAATCCAAAGTGCTTGAAACAGACTGATCACATCCAGCTCAAAGGATGGAGATGAGTCTGTTTTTGCGAGGTATATTTTGAGAAGCAATTGCGTGATTTCATCGTTTTCCGAAAAAAGAAAATAATCCGGCTCGCGGTTGTTTGTGACAGGCGCAATGTACCGTTCGTGCAACTTTTTGTTGGCTGTAATGAGAGACGGGTGAAGGACCACGCAGTAATAGCGACAGTCCTGCCTGTGATCGGAGTATCCGTAATGAAGCCGGCCGGAATTGACCAGAATCATTTCTCCGGTTTTTAAGGGAATACTTTTTCCGTTGACAAAATAGTCCATCCCGCCGTCAGCAATATAGATGAATTCCATGTCTTCATGCCAGTGGCAGAGGAAGTGATAATTAGTCACATCCGACAGATGGCCCTCTTGAATGTATACCGGAATTCCCGGTTCGTTGTATGCAATAATTTCCGAATTATCCCTATTGACTCTGATTCCTGCCATAATCCACCTCGAAAAATACGATTGTTATAAAAACTAGCGACAAAATTGCTATTTTTTTGCAAATGCAAATACTATAATGCCATTGTAATCGATAGAAATGAATTTGAAAAGGTGTTTAACAATGAAAAATACAGGATTAAGAAAACAATTTATTACCATCGTATTTCCGCTGGCACTTCAGAATCTGTTGTCGGCCCTTGTCAGTGCGTCCGATGCGCTGATGCTCGGAGGGTTAAATCAGGAGTCGCTTTCTGCGGTTTCCCTTGCGACGCAGGTAACATTTGTGGCGACGCTTTTTTATAACGGGATTATCGGCGGAACGACCGTTCTTTCTGCCCAATACTGGGGAAATAAACGGCCGGACAAGGTGGAGGAGGTCATGGGTGTTGCGATCCGTTATGCCACGATGGTTTCCCTGGTGTTCTGGTTTGCCTGCACTTTTATGCCGTTGCATCTGATGCGCATTTTTACAAATGACAGACAGCTGATGGAACTCGGGGCACCGTATTTGCAGGTGGTCGGCTGGTCATACCTTTGTATGGGAATCACACAGATTTATTTTTGTGTTATGAAAAATACGGGAAGGACCATGCGAAGCACAGTGTACGGCGTTATTTCTCTTGTGCTTAATCTTATATTGAATGCGGTGTTTATTTACGGTCTTTTCGGTGCGCCGAAGCTGGGAATCCGCGGAGCAGCCCTGGCCACACTACTTGCAAGAATTGTCGAATTGTTGCTTGTTGCAGCGGAAAATATGTGCAAAGATGTGGTGCGCATTCATTTCCGTAAGATTTTGTACTGTGAAGGTTCGCTGAACAGCGATTATTTAAAATATACGCTTCCGGTGCTAGCCAATTCGCTTGCCTGGGGCATTGGATTTACAATGTTTACGGTGATTATCGGACGTCTCGGAAGCGATGCGGTGGCGGCCAATTCCATTGCAAATATTGTGAAGAATCTGACTCTTTGTGTCTGCTACGGTATCAGTACCGGCAGTGGAATTTTGGTCGGAAATCTGCTCGGGGCGGATAAAATCGAGGAAGCAAAACGCCTCGGTGATAAATGCAAAAAGCTATCGATTATTGCCGGCGCAGTTACCGGTGGCTTTGTTCTGGCAATCAGTCCGCTGATTGTGTCTGCGATGACGACTTTGACGCCGGTGGCCAAAAGTTACCTTCAGGTAATGCTTGTTGTATGCTCCTATTACATGATTGGAAAATCCATTAACTGTACGCTGATCTCCGGAATTTTTTGTGCGGGAGGCGACACAAAGTTTGGCTTTGTGTGCGACTCGGTTACGATGTGGGCGGTCGTTGTGCCGATCGGTATGCTTGCAGCGTTTGTGTTTGAACTCCCGGTGATTTGGGTGTACATACTGCTCAACATTGATGAAATTATCAAGCTCCCGGTTGTTTTTGGACATTATAAAAAATACCGCTGGGCAAAGAATTTGGTGAATGCGCCGGAATGCAGAACCGGAGAAGAGAGAAAGAAGATAAAAATGTTTCGGAAGTTTGTATGATTTTTTTGATATTTATTGCTCCCCCTTTTGTTTGGTAGTATACTGAAGTAGTATAGGAATCAGCAAAAGGGGGATTTTTTATGAAGGTCAGAAAGATAGGTATTTTTACCCAGTTATTTATTTTGCTCGCGGTGCTTTTGTTGCTTGGAAACGGTATTTTAGGTATGGCGATTTACAGCAAGGCAAACGATGCTTTGTTTGATCAGATTCAGACCAATGCCAAAAATATTGCGTCCTGTGCAGCGATGAATGTGCAGGGGGATGTGCTGGATACGATTGAAGTCGGTCAGGAGGATTCCGAGGCCTATGCATCTATTTTGAAGGAACTCGGATTATTCCGTGACGGTACGGAACTTGAATATATTTACACCCTTCGTTATTTGGGAGATGAGAAATTTATTTTCCTGGTAGATGCGGATCCGGAGGAACCGGCGTCCATCGGTGAGGAATGTGAGGCAACGGATGCCATGATGCAGTCTGTGGAAGAGCAGATTGCGACAGCAGATGAAGAGCCGTTTACGGACGAATGGGGAACCCATATTTCGGCTTACAGTCCGGTCATGAACGGTTCGGAGATGGTCGGAATGGTCGGCGTGGATATCAGCGCAACATGGATTACGGAGCAGATGGCGGTTCTTCGCAATCTTGTGATTGCCATCGGCGTTATTACATATGTGTTAAGCCTTGTTATTCTCGGACTTCTCATGGGCAAGTTTAAGAGAAGTATGAGCAAGCTCAATGATAAGGTCATGGAACTCGGCGGAGGATCCGGTGACCTGACAAAAGAAATCGATATCAGAACCGGAGATGAGCTTGAGGTGATCGCCGGCAATATGAATGTTTTTATTTCACAGGTGCGTGAGCTGGTGCAGGAGGTTGCCCGCTCTACCGGAGAGATTCTTTCTACCGGTGAAGCCCTCGGAGCCACGGTCAATGAAAACGTCCGTGTGATGGCGCAGATGAATGAAGAGATGAACAGTATCAGTGCCAACATGGAGGAAAGTTCTGCTTCCAGCAACCGGCTTTCCCGGAATCTTTCCGAGAGTGCAGACAATATCAATATGTTTGCGGATAATGTAAATGAGATTCGAAAGATGGTACAGCAGGCCAATGAAAATGCGCAAAGTAGTTGTGCAGCGGCAAAATCGAACCGCGAGAGTACATTGCATGCAATCGAAGATTTGCGTCAAAAAATGGAAAAGACAAGTGAAGATGCACAGAAGATTGAAAAGGTTAAACAGATTGCAGAGGAGATCAGCGAGATCGCAAGCGAGACGAGTATGCTCAGCTTGAATGCGCAGATTGAGGCGGCGAGAGCCGGAGAACAGGGACGCGGATTTGCAGTTGTGGCGACACAGGTAGGACAGCTCAGTGATGCCATCGATCGCGCGGTTGCGGAGATCAATGATATCAACGGACAGGTTCTTTCTGCAGTCGGTGCCCTGACCGAGGTTTCGGAAGAGATGATCCGGTTTGTGTCGGAGGACATTGTAAAAGATTACGATGCGTTTGCCGAGCTCGGTGAGGAGTACGGAAATACAACCGATGCCATCCGCGAGCAGATGGTACAGATTGGGGAACAGAGTTCACAGATTTCGCAGAATATTTCGGAAATCAGTGATGCAGTACAGGGCATCACATCTACCGTTATGATGACGGCGGAGAGTGCAGGAGAAATCGCCCGTTCTACCGGCGAGATTTCGGCCAGTCTGGAAAACCTCAATGCCACATCCCGCAAAAATACCTACAGCTCAGAGAAATTAAATAATCAGGTACACAAGTATACTTTCTAGAAAAAACTTGACATTCCGGGCAACTGGCATATAATAAAGAAAGAGCTTTTGACAATTGCATATTTTTAAACCGTTGATGTGGAGATAAAAATAAACGGGCACTCACAGAGAGCCGTAGGAGCTGAGATGCGGCAGAACGCTATTTATTAAATGGACCACGGAGGGCGTAGGGAACAGAGCCTTGGGCTCCCAGTATTCTGCGACGTGTGAGCATACGTCAGTTGCTGAGAATATGTTTGTATTCTATGAGTGTGTGGATTCCACAAATCAAGGTGGCACCGCGGTATTCGATTTTACCGTCCTTGACAATAGAGTTACTATTGTCAGGGGCGTTTTTGTTTGATAGGAGGATAAAAAAATGGCAAAAGGAAGATATGGTATCCACGGAGGGCAGTACATTCCGGAATCTCTGATGGATGAAGTATTGAAGCTGGAAAAAGCTTATGAGTTTTACAAAAATGATCCGGATTTTAACAACGAGCTGAATGCGCTTCTTGCAGAGTATGCGGGAAGACCGTCCCTTCTCTATTATGCGGAGAAGATGACAAAGGATCTGGGCGGAGCAAAGATTTATTTTAAGAGAGAAGATTTAAATCATACCGGTTCCCACAAGATCAACAACGTGCTCGGTCAGGCACTTCTTGCCAAGAAGATGGGTAAGACGAGAATTATTGCAGAGACCGGTGCAGGCCAGCACGGCGTAGCTACTGCAACAGCAGCAGCACTTCTCGGTTTGGAATGCGAGATTTTCATGGGTGAGGAGGACACCATCCGCCAGGCGCTCAATGTATATCGTATGGAGCTTCTCGGCGCGAAGGTGAACGCGGTTAAGACAGGTACAAGAACGTTAAAAGACGCAGTAAATGAGTGTATGCGGGAGTGGACGATGCGAATGGATGACACGTTATATGTCCTCGGTTCTGTTATGGGACCTCATCCGTTCCCGATGATTGTCCGTGATTTCCAGAGTGTAATCAGCCGTGAGGCGAGAGCGCAGATTTTGGAAAAAGAAGGTAAACTTCCGGATGTTGTTATGGCATGTGTCGGCGGTGGAAGCAATGCTATGGGCATGTTCTACGAATTTATCAAGGATGAGAGCGTAAAATTAATCGGTTGTGAGGCAGCAGGTCTGGGAGCAGACACCGACAAGACAGCAGCGACAGTGACGACAGGTTCCATCGGCGTATTCCATGGAATGAAATCTTATTTCTGCCAGGATGAATACGGACAGATTGCACCGGTTTATTCCATTTCTGCAGGACTTGATTACCCGGGAGTAGGACCGGAGCATGCAAACCTGCATGATATCGGAAGAGCACAGTATGTTCCGGTAACGGATGATGAGGCAGTAGATGCGTTTGAATATATCGCAAGAACAGAAGGTATCATCGCAGCAATCGAAAGTTCTCATGCGGTGGCGCATCTGATGAAGATTGCACCGAAGATGGATAAGGACCAGATCATTATTTGTTGTCTGTCAGGACGCGGAGACAAAGACGTTGCCGCAATTGCGAGATATAGAGGAGTGGATTTACATGAGTAAGATTAGAGAAGCATTTAACAATAAAAAAGCATTTGTCGGATTTTTGACAGCGGGAGATCCGTCCCTTGACAAAACCGAGGAATTTATTCTGACTATGCAGGATGCGGGAGCGTCCGTTATCGAGATCGGGGTACCGTTCTCGGATCCGATTGCAGAGACCCCGGTGGTGCAGGAGGCAAATGTCCGTGCGCTTTCCGCGGAGGGTGGTTGTACGACGGATATGATTTTTGATATGCTTGCAAACGTAAAAGATAAAGTTACGGTTCCAATCGTGCTGATGACTTATTTGAATCCGGTATTTAAATACGGCTATGAAGCATTTATAAAAAAATGCAGCGAAACGGGAGTGGCAGGACTTATCATTCCGGATATGCCTTATGACGAGAGAGAGGAAATTCTCCCGACGGCCGAAAAGTACGATGTGGATATCATTTCGCTGGTTGCACCGGCGAGCAAAAGCCGTATCCGCATGATTGCGGGCGATGCGAAAGGTTACATTTATGTGTTGCCTTCTCTTGATGCGGCGGACGGTCGAAAAGATGTTTTGACCGATATCTCTGACATAGTGGCACAGATTCGAAAGGTGACGGATGTTCCGGTTGTCCTTGAAATCGGTGTGGATTATCCGGAGGCGGAGTACGAGACCATTGCCGACGGATTCGTTGTGGAAAACGCCATTGTAAATCTGATTGCGAAGCACGGGAAAGATGCGGCGAAACCGATTTATGATTATGTGAAGAAAACAGTAGAGAATTTGTAAATATTGATTTCCCCGAAGAAGAAAAAACATCTTTTTCGGGGGATTTTTTATTTTCTCGTCTAACCGTATATGGTATGATATATGATATAGTTTGTAACACGAATGTGCATTAAAAACGAGGGAGAAATATGAAACACGAAGAGAATAAAAAGTCATCTTTTTTTCTGCTGCTTGTTATAGCGATTGCAGTCACTTTGCTTGGAATGGCAGTGACATATATCGGTGTGGAAAATTTCAATAACAAAGACCGGCGGGCAGAACTTTCAAATGCAGTCTATGACGGCGGAAAGTATATATGCGAAGATTTTGATGTTGTTATCGGACCGCGCGGCGGAGATACCGGCGCATGGTTGAAAGATCCGATTTATGACGAGGCAGGAAATGAGCTACACGGAGATATGGTGGGCACCATTTATGAGGTTATGCTTACCAACACATCCAAACAGATGATTACCGATTGGACGATGGAATTGTATATACCGGAAAATATGTGGCTGAATAACGCATGGAACGGGAAAATGGAAGTTGTTCAAAACGTGGGTGGCAAGGAGATTTCCCAGATTATTAATCTGAAAGAGTACACGCAGGATGAAATGCTTGTCAATCACTACATAGACCATACAGGGCCGATGATTACACTGATGCCGGAGGACAGCATTATCTACCATCCGAGCGAGGCAGATAATGAAATGCCGTTGTACCCGGAGAAGCCGGCGAAAGAGGTAAAAACGTCCGCCCTGATTGGTTTTATTATGTACATTCCGGAGCAGGGACTGGATTACGTGACCAATTTTAATGCCGGGACAGTTAATTACCACCTGCATATGAGCGTGTGGGATTCCCGTATGTTTATGACGCTTGTTGCCATGCTTGCAATTTGGTGCATTTTACTTTTTGCATGGGGATTTTCTCAGGTTCGTGTAAAGAAGCTTTTGGAGCGTCAAAAACATGATGCGATGATTATTGAGCAGTCCATTAAAACGTTTATTAATTTTATTGATGCGAAGGATGCGCATACGAAAGGTCATTCGGAGCGTGTGGCGCAATATTCTTATCAGCTGGCAAAAGAGATGGGATACTCGGATTTGGAGTGTCACCGCATTTATTACATTGCACTGATGCATGACTGCGGAAAAATTTCGGTGCCGTTTACAATTCTTCAGAAGCCGAGCAGGCTGACGGACGATGAATATGAGCAGATTAAGACACACACGACCTACGGCGATAAAATGCTTCGCGATTTCACTTCCATTGAAGGAATCAATCTCGGTGCGCTCTATCATCACGAGCGTTACGACGGAAAAGGATACCCGAAAGGTCTTGCAGGCGAGGAGATTCCGGAAATTGCGAGGATTATCGGTGTTGCGGATGCGCTGGATGCGATGGCCAGTGACCGTTATTATCGGAAACGTTTGCCGGAGGAAAAGATTTTGCAGGAACTTCTTGATAACAAAGGAAAGCAGTTTGATCCTGTAATCGTGGACCATGTTGTGAAGTTGATAAAGGAAAAGGCGATTGATATTTCAGATGATGAAAAAGAACAAAGAAAAGAAACCATATCATAAAGCGACTTATATATTTGCGGTACTGCTATTTGTCTTGGCAGCAGTAGCTTTTGTGCATTGGATGATTCGGCCGAGACCGGCGCATCTCGGTGTCGCAGTTGTGCTTCTGTTTTGCGGATGGAGAGTGTATCGGCAATCTCCGCTGGAAGTCTATGAGAAGGATCCGAAGAAGGCGGACAAGTCTGTGCGGGGATATATGCTGGGCTTGCTGCCGTTGTTATGGATGGTTGTGGTATTTCTTTCGCCGCTGGAACTCGCATTTCCGACGCACATGCCTTGGGAATATAAATGGGAGGTAAAGGCGATGAAGGAGACTGCACCGGACCGGTACTATTATTTCCCGGATGAGATTCCGAAGGGAGCAAAAAGCATTGTATGGAAGCAGTATCCGGGCTATCTGCAGGGGAAAGCCTTCAAGTATCTGATGTTTTGTGCGGGCGATGCTTATATTCAGGCGGAGCTTGAAAAATATGAAGACGATGTAGTGCCGGCTGTATATGATGCTGAGAATAAGGCGTGGGATGTGTCGGTTTATCCGCTGCATCAAGAGATTGCACCTGAACGTTTGGATAAGGTGGAGATTTATCTGCTTTATCGGGCGGAAAATCCGGAGGAATATCCGGCGGCGTATGGTCTTATGGTAGATAGGGAGAAGGGGATCATATGCTATTTCTATGAGTAGAAGTCAGGTGTGGTATCCCAAACAGAAGAATAGTGAGAGTGAATTTCCGGTACAGATTACAACTGTTGCCGGGAATTTTTTTGAAAATTAATAAAAAACGTGTAACGAAACGTATCATTTAACGGACATATTGACAGAAAGGAGAGAGGCACGTGGGAATAAAAGAAGCTTATGAGCAGTATTTTAATACCGTTTACGGATATTTATGCACACTGACCGGCGGAAATCAGGATCTGGCGGAAGAACTGACTCAGGAAACGTTCTATCGTGCCACTGTCAAAATTTCCGAATTTCGGGGCGACTGCAAAATGTCCACCTGGCTCTGCCAGATTGCAAAATATGTGTTTTATCAAAGTCTGGATAAGAGGAGAAGAAGCAAAGAGGTTGCATTTGATGAGGCGGTTGAAATTGCGGCGGCAAAAGAGACAGAGAGAGCCATTGAGGAAGCGGAAACCAAGCTGTATGTTTACAAAGCAATACAAAAGTTGCAGTCTCCGATGCGCGATGTAGTAATGCTTCGTTTGACAGGAGAACTGAGTTTTAAAGAAATCGGGGATGTGCTGTCAAAATCTGAAAACTGGGCGCGGGTTACGTTTTATCGCGCTAAGCAGATATTGGGAAAGGAGCTGAGAAAAGATGAATAAGCAATATAAGTGCAACATTATTTTGGATCTGCTCCCGCTCTATACAGACGGAATGACAAGCGATGTCACGGATGCGGTAATAGAAGAGCATTTGAAGGAATGCGAAAAATGCAGACAGGCGTATGAGGATATGTCGGGAGAAATCAATCTCGGTCTGCAACAGAAAAAGAGAAGGAAGCGACGCAGACTAAGATATAAGAAAAAGAGCGTTGGAAGGATGGTTCTGTTAGGATATTTTTTATTGCTATTGCTTATCATGGCATTATGTGTGCTGGATGTGGTGCTGTTTTTATGACGGAAAAGAGGTGGGCGATATGAAACAGACAAAGACAACAGATTGCAGCATAGTGAGAGATCTGCTTCCTTTGTTATCGGATGATCTGGTGAGTGAGGAATCGCTGGAGTTGGTTCTGGAGCACTTGGATACATGCAACAAGTGTAGGACATACATGGAATGGCTTAAGGAGGAACAAAAAGAGGCTGCAGATATGCAGTTGTCCAAGGATAACCGCCTGAAGCGTGCGTTGAAACGCAGGCGCTATGAAATGATTGGAATGCTCGGCGGAATGGTTTTTTTGTTGGTAATTATTTTTATTGGATTATTCCAACCGTTTTCCGGATTGCTGGGCAAAAAAGATCCGTACCCGGTGAGAGAACATTATGAGGCGGCGAAGGATTACGGAAAACAAAATTATCAGGGGATTGCAGAGCTTTCTTTGTTTCCGGCCGCTGATGCTTTGGATGGACGGGCGGATGACTTCTACTATGATTGCAAAGGAAGTGAGCTGTATCAGGAATACCAGATTTATCTGGAATGCAGCTATGATAAGGAAGCATATGAGGCGGAAAAGGAAAGGCTCCTTGCGGTAACAGATGATAAGACCGGTCGCTCTGTCGCCTATTCCGAGGAGGAAATGAAGTTCCCTTGTGTATATGCGATGTTGTATGATGAGGGATTTGAATATGCGCTGTTTGCTCCTGGAAATAAAATTATTTACATTTATTTACAGGGAACAGATATCCGGAATTTGTATTTTGACAGAGCGTACCTTCCGAAGGATTACGGTCAGGCAGGATATGCATTTGAAACAGAGAGAGAAGCGTTCCGGATTTATCAGACAGAGTCGGAGGAATTTTATAATGAAGAATAAAAATAAAAAGAGGGCGAAAAAGATTGCAAAAGGGTTTCTAATCGGTTTGGGGTTGGCAGCAGCGACATTGTTTACTGCGTTTTTTGTGCTGGTTTACCTGTTTTTGTTCGGTCCGCCTGCGACAATCACAAAAAATGTGGACAAATATGAGGAGATTTTCTCGGAGAGGGGAATACAGACAGCATATCTGGTATTTCCGGAAAAGATACCGGAAGGAGCTACAGTGAAGGACTATTACCACTATTACAGAGACACTTTTAATATGCCTACTGTGCAGACTTATCTGCAATGTAGCTATGATGAAAAGACATACAAGGAGGAGATTGATCGACTGGAAAATACATCCAAGACTTACGGAAATCGGAAGATGGAACTTTTGCGCGATGAGAAAAGGAAATTTAATTTTCCGGCGTATATTGCCGTGGAAAACGCTGCTAATAGTTATGAGTATGCTTTGCTGACCGGTGCAAATGAAATCACTTATGTCTATACGAGTTATATCGAAAAGAATAAGGTGAGGTTTGACAAAGACTACCTACCGTATGATTTTATGACAGATGAAGGTCGAGGGTTTGGAAGCGGGTACTCTATTTATTATGCGTCAGTAAGCTCTGCCGCAATCGATACGGATTTTACTCGTAATCCTATGCCGGAGGTGACGGATGCGCATATGAGAATAATTGGGGATGATATGTTTTTTGTGCATGTTCGGCTGGATGAAAAAGGAAGAGAAATTATAACAAGTTGTTCTTTCCATACATATACGGAGGATGGAGAGGAGAAAGAAACCATAGAGTATCATGATATTGACGGCGCAGAGTACAAGGATATGGAACTGGAACGTGATCGAAGCGAGATTACCGTTACCTATCTGACAGGTGAAGGAGAGCAGACCGTCACTTATTCTTTACCATGATAAGGAAATCTGCAATTCCCCCTTTTAGTTGTGCTAAAGATTTGGTATACTACATCTGGTGGAAAAAATAAAGAAAGCAGGTATTTTTTATGGCTTGGTATGATGAGGCAGTATTTTATCACATATATCCGCTGGGACTTTGCGGAGCACCGAAGGAAAACGATTACGGAGAGCCGGTGCACAGACTGCGTGAGGCAGAGGGGTGGATCGATCATATCAAAGAGACGGGATTTAATGCGATTTACATCGGACCGTTGTTTGAGTCGGTAGGGCATGGATATGAGACGACAGATTATAAGAAGCTGGACAGCCGTCTCGGCGACAATGAGGATTTAAAACATTTTGTGAAGGCCTGTCACGACAAAGGAATCCGCGTCATTTTTGACGGTGTGTTCAATCACACGGGAAGAGATTTCTTTGCTTTTCAGGATATCAGACAGAACCGGGAAAATTCCCGTTACAAAGACTGGTATTGCAATGTGAATTTCTGGGGCAACAACAGCTACAACGACGGATTTTCTTATGAAAACTGGGGCGGTTACGATTTGCTCGTAAAATTGAATCAGCACAATCCGGAAGTGAAAGATTACATTGCGGATGTCATCCGGTTCTGGGTCAGCGAATTCGATGTGGACGGTATCCGTCTGGATGCAGCGGATGTGCTGGATTTTGAATATATGAAAATGCTTCGCCGTGTGGCAAACGAAGTGAAGCCGGAGTTCTGGCTTATGGGCGAAGTGATTCACGGCGATTACAGCAAGTGGGCCAATGCGGACACGCTTCATTCCGTGACAAACTATATGCTTCATAAAGCGCTTTATTCCGGACATAACGATCACAACTATTTTGAGATTGCACATACAATCAAGTATCTAGGAGACCGTTGCAGCAATCTAAAGCTTTACAATTTCACGGACAACCATGACGTGGAACGTATTTATACAAAGCTTGTCAATAAAAAGCATTTTGCACCGGTGCATATTCTTTCCTACACCCTTCCGGGAGTTCCGTCTGTATACTACGGTTCGGAGTTCGGTATTGAAGGAAAGAAGGAGCAGTGGTCGGATGATTCCCTTCGTCCTGCGCTTCGTATTGACGACTACAAAGACGCTATTGAGAACAATCCGTGCACGGCGCTGATTGCTGAGCTCGGCAAGGTGCGTCAGAATGTGAAGGCGCTTTCTTACGGTGATTATAAGGAACTGCTCCTTATGAACCGCCAGTTTGCTTTCTCCCGCAATCATGACGGGGTCAGTGTTCTTGTGACGGTCAACAACGACGACAGCGATTATACGATGACGTTACCTGCAGGTAACTGCAGTGCATATATCGGAGCACTGTCCGGCGAGAAAGTAGCTGTTGTAAACGGAAATATTACCGTCAATGTAAAAGCAAATTCCGGAGATATCTGGGTGCCGGACAACGGTGAGGATTTTCTGAAGGACATTCCGGCTGCAAAGATTGAAACCGCAGAGCGTCCGATGATGCAGAAAGAGGAGCTTGCGGAGGAAGTTGCGACTGAGCCTACAGTTGCAGAGCCTACGGAGGAAGTTGTCACAGAGCCTGTGGAGGAAAAAGTTAGCTACGAGCAACCGGAGCCGACAGGAATGAATATGGCGAAAGCTGCTTACGACAAAGCGTTTGAGGAAGGAAAAATCGCCGGTCTCCAGGAGGCAATTATTGCGCGCATGGAGAAAAACGGCTTTGTGACCGATCAGATGCGGAACGATGTCTACAATCAGACCCATATGCAGTCACTGATTAATTGGGTGAAAAGTTTTTAGTGGCAGGAAAGAACAATTTATATAACTATCATAAACTAAGGGCATACAGGTATTAAGGGCATATAGCTTCAGTGAACATGCTGTATGCCCTTTTTTTGTCTTGAAATGCGTGTTATGTAAACCAAAAGGGCATATGCAGAACGGCAAGAGTCTGGTGCCCCGTTTTTTTGAAAAAACGGGGCATGTCCGGAAGTCAGAGGGCTATATGCCCAATAAGTTTACATAACTTGAAAAAGGAAAGAGAAGGCGGGGCATAGGCATAAAAAATGTGCCATAATGCCCATTTTTGTGTCGGTAAGATCTACAGCAGGCAAAAGCTTTTGACGAGATGCATTTTTTCATTTTTTTTGCAAACAATACTCCAAAAGGAGAATGAAAAAATGAAAGATAAAATATTCGGAGTGTTACAACGGGTAGGTCGGAGTTTTATGTTGCCGATTGCCATTCTTCCGGTGGCAGGCCTTCTGCTCGGTATCGGAAGTTCTTTTACCAACGAAGCGACACTGGAAATGTACGGTCTGACGGCAGTTCTCGGGAAAGGCACTTTTTTGCATGCACTTTTGCTCATTATGAATGCGGTCGGAAGTGTTATTTTCGATAATCTGCCGATTCTTTTTGCTGTGGGAGTGGCCATCGGAATGGCCAAAAAAGAAAAAGAAGTGGCGGCCCTGTCGGCGGTCATCGCATATTTTGTTATGAATATTGCAACGAATGCCATGCTGAAATTGAACGGAGAAATACTGGATACCGGAGAAGTGGCGGCCCATGTGCTGGAGGGAACCATTGCATCTTCCTGCGGAATACTCACGCTGCAGATGGGAGTGTTCGGCGGTGTGATTGTCGGCCTGGGGGTGGCAGCGCTTCACAACCGTTTTTATAAAATTCAGTTGCCGAATGCACTGTCGTTTTTTGGCGGTACCAGATTTGTGCCGATTATTTCTACGCTTGTGTATATGTTTGTCGGTATTCTCATGTATTTTATCTGGCCGGTGGTGCAAAATGCCATCGGGGCGCTCGGCGGACTGGTGACCGGTTCCGGATATGTGGGAACACTTATTTTCGGTCTGATCAAACGGGCGCTGATTCCGTTCGGCCTTCATCATGTTTTTTATATGCCGTTTTGGCACACAGCCCTCGGAGGAACCATGGATGTGGCGGGTCAGACGGTGGCGGGCGGACAGAATATCTTTTTCGCTCAGCTTGCGGATGCGGCGAATGTGGCACATTTCAGTTCCGATGCGACACGTTTTTTCTCCGGGGAATTCATCTTTATGATTTTCGGTCTCCCGGGTGCAGCACTTGCCATGTATCACTGTGCAAAGCCGGAGAAGAAAAAGGCGGCGGGAGGTCTGCTTTTGTCCGCATCCCTTGCCTGTATGGCCACCGGAATCACGGAGCCGATTGAATTTTCGTTCCTGTTTGTTGCGCCGATTTTGTTTGTCGTGCAGGTGATTCTGGCCGGAAGTGCTTATATGATAGCCCATATGTTGGATATTGCGGTGGGACTGACTTTCTCCGGCGGATTTATCGATTTACTTTTATTTGGAATTCTGCAGGGAAATGAAAAGACGAGCTGGATGCTGATTCTTCCGGTCGGCATTGTTTATTTTTTTCTCTATTATTTTATTTTCCGCTATCTCATACGGAAACTGGATTTGAAAACACCGGGCAGAGAGGATGAAGATGTGGAATTAAAGCTGTATACAAAAGCGGATGTGCAGGAACAAAAAGGAAGAAAAGCAGATGCACAGAAAGATGCTGTCAGTGAGGCAATTGTGCGGGGACTGGGCGGAAAGAGCAATATTGCCGACATCGATTGCTGTGCCACAAGACTGCGCTGTACGGTGAAAGATAAAACACGAATTGACGGGAAAGTGCTCAAAAGTACCGGGGCTTCCGGTGTTCTTCATAAGGGAGACGGCGTGCAGATTATATACGGTCCGAATGTGACGGTAATAAAATCGAATTTGGAAGAGTATATGTCAAAAAGTGCACTGACGGATACGGTGAGGATTTCCAGTCCGGTGAAAGGAATCGCCCAGAAATTGTCAGCTGTTCCGGATGAGGCTTTTGCGGAAGGTATGATGGGGGACGGAGTTTTTGTACTTCCGCAGGAAGAAATAATCTATGCCCCGGAGGATGGAAGCGTTGCGTTTGTGTTCGACACAAAACATGCCATTGGGTTTGTTACGGATCTGGGAGTGGAATTGCTGATTCACGTGGGAATCGATACGGTGAAATTGCAGGGAAAAGGATTTGAGGTGTTTGTCAAAGCCGGTGACAAAGTAAAAAAAGGCGAGCAGCTTATGCGGGTTGACCTTGACTATGTAAAAAAACATGCACCGTCCGTTGCAACACCGATTGTCTGCACAAAAATCGGCGAAAATCAGCAGGTCATCCTGTTGAAAGAAGGCCTTGTTGAGGTGGGACAGCCACTGTTTGAAATCGCGGAAAAAGGAAGGAAAATATAGACTATGAAATCATTTCGTTATACAATTACAGATGAGATAGGAATTCATGCCCGTCCAGCAGGATTGCTTGTGAAAGAGGCCGGAAAGTATGAGAGCAGCATCCGGATAAAGTCCGGGGAAAAGAGTGTGGAGGCGACGGGGCTTATGGCGGTCATGAGTCTCGGAGTTCGCGGCGGACAGACCATTGAAATTGTTGTGGAAGGAAGCGACGAGGAGAAGGCCGCGGCCGGTATGAAGCAGTTTTTGGAGCAGAATTTGTAACAGGCGATTTTGCGGAGACAGAAGGAGTAGAACGTGCAGTATTTTAAAGGGAAATCTGTTTATAAAGGGGTGACGATGGGCCCCGTTTTGGTTTATAAAAAGCATGGTGAGCAGGTAAAAAGAAAGTCGGTGGAAGATCCGGAGGCAGAGATAGTGCGCCTTCGGAAAGCGCTTGATACGTCGAAACTTCAGTTGCAGGCGCTCTATGAGAAAGCAGTGACGGAGGTTGGTGAGGCCAGTGCGGCTATTTTTGACGTGCACAAAATGATGCTGGAAGATGAGGACTATTTGGAAGCTGCCATCAACATGATTCGCACGGAGTCCGTCAATGCCGAATATGCGGTGACTATGACAGGGAACAATTTCTCCCAGATGTTTTCTGCCATGGCGGATGATTATATGAAAGCAAGGGCAGCGGACGTGCTGGATGTGTCATTGCGTCTTGCGCGCAATCTGTGCGGGGACAAGGAGCAGGGAATGCAGATACAGCAGCCTTCCGTGATTGTGGCAGATGACCTTTCGCCGAGTGAAACCGTGCAGATGGATAAGGAAAAGATACTTGCTTTTGTCACCGTCCACGGTTCCACCAACTCCCATACGGCGATACTTGCCCGCATGATGAACATTCCGGCCCTTGTCGGCACCGATTTGGATATATCGGCGCTCAGCGACGGGATGATTGCTGTTGTCGATGGATTTGAAGGAGCGATGATTCTTGAACCGGATGACGCTACCTGTGAAAATGTCCGGAGAAGAATCAGGGAGGAAGAAGAAAAAGTGGCCCTTTTGCAGGAATTGAAAGGAAAAGATACAGTGACTGCCGACGGACGTAAAATCAATGTCTACGCCAATATAGGAAATGTCGGCGATATAGGATATGTGCTTGAAAATGATGCCGAGGGCATCGGACTTTTTCGCAGTGAGTTTCTTTATCTGGGAAGAGAGGATGCGCCGTCGGAGGAAGAGCAGTTTGAGGCATATAAACAGGCGGCCCGTATGATGGCAGGGAAAAAAGTCATTATACGGACGTTGGATATCGGTGCGGACAAACAGGTGGATTACCTGGGACTATCGCAGGAAGAAAATCCGGCCCTTGGGTTCCGCGCCATCCGTATTTGTCTGAAGCAGCCGGATATTTTCAAGACACAGCTTCGGGCACTGCTGCGTGCAGCTTTTTACGGCAATATTTCCATTATGTATCCGATGGTCATTTCCACCGGCGAGGTGCAGCGGATTCGGGCAGTCGTTGAGGATGTGGTGCAGGAACTGGAGGAACAGGGAATACAATACAGGGTTCCGGAACAGGGAATTATGATTGAGACGCCGGCAGCAGCGCTGATCAGCGATAGGCTTGCACCGATGGTTGATTTTTTCAGCATCGGTACAAACGATTTGACCCAGTATACATTAGCCATAGACAGACAGAACGCGAAGCTGGATGATTTTTATAATCCGCATCATGAAGCGATTATGCGCATGATACAAATGGTGGTGGAAAACGGTCACAAGCACGGAAAGTGGGTAGGTATCTGCGGTGAACTCGGGGCGGACACCGAGTTGACGCAGCAGTTCGTGCGCATGGGGGTGGATGAACTCTCCGTTGCTCCGTCCATGGTGCTCAAAATCCGGAAAATCATCCGAGAAATGTGATTTGTGATAAAAATGTATTATTTTTGCATAAAAGATGTCGTTTTCTGCACGGAAGATTGGTTTACACTTTGGTTTGTCTGTGCTAACATAAAAATAGCATGAAAATTTAACTTGAAAGAGAATTGAGGCACGAAACACATGAAAGATTTGGTTTTTATAGGAAAAAAGAAAAATACAAACAGAGATATGCTGGAGATGCTCGAGGAAGTGTTTCAGATTGATATTGTGGAACCGACAAAAGAGTCGGTGAGAAAGAGAATCCAGCTCGAGACACCGGATCTTATACTTTTGGCGTTAGGGAATGATGCCGAGGAAGAATCGCAGATTATCAATCTGTTAAATATGGATTTTATCAATATTCCGGTGGTGACGCTCGGAACAGAGTATGAAACGATACCGTTCAACCGTTATTACGAATCGTCCCAGTTTGCAAAAGCAGTCATGCCGATCGGCAACAGACATATATTGGATCTTTGTTGTTCCATGGCCGGTATGGAACCGGATTTTTATGAAGATCGAGGAAAAAAACACATACTGATCGTGGATGACAATGCGCTTACCCTCCGCAATATCAAGGGAATGCTCAGCGACAAATATTCAGTTGCCGTTGCCATTTCCGGCGTGCAGGCATTTACGTCCATCGGACGAAAAAAGCCGGATTTGATTTTGCTGGATTATGCGATGCCGGTCACAGACGGCAAACAGGTATTTGAAATGCTGAGAGCGGATGTGGAGTATTCCAAGATTCCTGTTGTTTTTCTTACGAGTGTTGCCGATGAGAAGGTAGTTGTAGAGCTGCTTTCCATGAAACCGGCAGGTTATTTCTTAAAACCGGTAAAACAAAAGAAGTTGTTGGAAACCATTGAGACGATTATATAGTGAGGAGAAAGTTTTATGTACATACTGCAGATTACCTGCATTTTTATATTGTGTTTTTTCATTATACTCTTTTTAATGGACAAAAATAATAAAGCGAAATCAAGAAAACTGCTCTTAGGACTGATGATTGTTTCCTGTGCGGAAGTTTTGCTGGAAATGGCAACAATTTATATGATGTCTCATACGGGGGCAGTTTCTCCGTTAACATTTAAAATCGTACAGAGAGCGTACCTAACCTTGGTTTTGACATTTTTTTATGTGCTCTATATGTACAAAGCGGCCTTTGTGCAGGAAGAGACAGGCGCTGTCAGCAGGAACTGGGCATTTATTAATGTTGCTCAGATCATTTTATACCTTGGAATTTTTATTCTGCCGCTGTTCTATGAGACGGAGGAGCAAGGCCGGTATGTATACGGTCCGGGCGTGTGGATTGTTTATGTAGGGGCTGCCTGTTACATGTTTATGGTACTTACCGGTTATTGTGAGTATGTCCGGAAAATTGCAAGAGAAAAGATGATGCCGCTTGTGTTTAGTATTATCTGCGGTATGGCGATATGTATTTTTTATATGTGCGTTCCGACCTCCAATACATCCTGTCTGGGTGTTTTGATTATTATCATCGGAACATATATATCCGCAAGAAGCTCCGAAACTGTACCACAAGAGGAGAGTTTGGAGCATAATAATTTGGTTGGGCAGGAAGAACCGTCCGGCTCTGTGATATTCAAGGCGCCAAAAGCAAAAGTGCTGGTTGTCGATGACAGCATGATTAGCCGCAAGGTGGTTGTAAATCTTCTGGAAAAGACAGAAATGCAGATAGAGGAGGCATCCGGAGGAAAGGAGAGTCTTTCTTTGGTAAGAGAAAAGCAGTATGATCTGATTTTTATGGATCACCTTATGCCGGAGATGGATGGTGTGGAAACCGTTGCCGCCATGAAAAAAGAAAAGCTCTGTGATAACACACCGATTGTCGCCATGACAGCAAACTCGGACAATATGTCGGAGCAGGAATATATAGACTGCGGATTTACGGCGCTTGTGCCGAAGCCGATATCACCGCAGCAATTAAGCAAAATCACCTATGAATTATTAGATAAGAAACTTGTTTCGTACAGTGAATTCGTTGAGATGCAGGAAGAAGAAAACGATGCAAAGACGGAGGCACAGAGCGTACCGGCGGAAAGCGACCGCATGGATTGTGAGGGTCTCCCGGCGGTGGACGGACTGGATTATTCTTATGCATCCCTTCATTTTATTGATACGGATGCGTTTTTGGATACGGTTCGCTTTTTGGGAACGGTTATGTTGCATGATGCGGAAGAATTGGATACTTACTTCGATATTGTAGATACGGAGCAGGGATGTACCGATTTCAAGATCAAAGTGCACAGTATGAAAAATTCAGCGATGACGGTAGGTATCGTTCCGTTGGCGGGTTTGGCCAAGACATTGGAGGATGCGGCGGGCGAACAGGATTTGGATGCCATTCGGGCTGTCTATCCGGTTTTTATCTCCAAGTGGAAAAAATACCATGGATTGCTGGGACAGAAATTTGCAGAAAACGCCGGGGACAAAATTTCGGCAGATGTGGATTCGCCGGAGATCAAGGAATTGTTCCGCAGCTTGAAAAACGCTTCGGAAGAAATGGATATTGATGAGATGGATCGCATTATGTCCCGCATCGATGCATACGATTTCCCGGAGGAATACGAGGAAGACCTTTCAAAAATACGCCTTGCCGTTGTAAATTTTGAAGTGGAGTTTTTACAGGAAGAAGGTCTGGAAAAATTTCTATGAAAATAGTGACATTAGTTGAGAATCATACAGAAAATGATCTGAAATGTGAACATGGATTGTCTTTTTACATCGAGCATGAAGACAGGGCTGTTTTGCTGGATGCTGGACAGACCGGTTTGTTTGCAGAAAATGCCCGGCAGCTGGGAATTGATCTTTCGAAGGTGGATTGCGCGGTATTGTCCCATGCACATTATGACCACGCGGGTGGTTTTTCCGAGTTCGCCCGGATTCACAGGGATGCACCTGTGTATATGCAAAAAAACGCAGCTTGCGGATGTTTTTCCGTAAAATGCGGGGAAATGAAGAATATCGGAATTCCGAAACCGGTATATGAAAGTTTGGGAGAACGCATTTGTTATGTGGATGGCGATATGCAGATCTATCCGGGGATTTGGCTCCTTGCTCATCATCGGGAACATTTGGAAAAACGCGGGGAGCAGATGCATATGTACCGCGAGACAGAGGGAAAGAAGCAGTTTGACGATTTTTCCCATGAACAGAGTCTCGTATATGAACTGGAAGACGGTCTGGTTGTGTTTAACAGCTGCAGTCACGGCGGAGTGGATCTTGTTTTGGAAGAAGTTTTGGAGACGTTCCCCGGACGGAAGATTTTAGCAATGATTGGCGGATTTCATCTGATGGGAGCGGAAGGCGCGGATTCCATGCGTGACAGTGCGGCGGACGTGCAAAAACTGGCAGAGAAGCTGGCGGGAATTCCTGTGGATAAGCTGTATACCGGCCATTGCACCGGAACAAAAGCGTATCCGATATTAAAGGAGACCTTGAAGGATAAGCTGGAACCTCTTGTGACCGGGCAAACCATATGGATTGGCGGAGTTTCTTAAGGTTTTATTAGTTTTTTCTTTTTATATGGGCAACCTAATAAGTAAATGATATGATAAAACGGTCGGAGACCCAAAAATCCCGACTGTTTTTTCGTATATTTTCTGAATTTGCACGGAAAAGGAAAACGGGTGAGTGTATGAATAAAAGTTCAATTGATGAAAATAAAGCAATACAGGAAGGACTGGAGAGGTTTCTGGATGCAGAGCTTCTTCCGCAGCAGAATATAAAGGAATTAAAGACGGAATTTGCCACGCCGGTTCGCAGACCGAGGGCGGAAGCGCCGAAGCAGGCGGAAGAACGCAGATTGAAAGCGGAGCCACCGAGGCAGCAGGAAGAGAACAGACCAAAGGCTGAGAGACCTGCAGGGCAGGAAGAACGCAGAATGAAGGCGGAGAGACCGGCAGAGCAGGAAGAACGCAGACCGAAACGGGAAGAATCGAGGCAGGAAGAACCAAGGCGACGGGAAAAGCGCAGGCCGGAAAAGAAAGCGCAGCGCAGGCCGGAAAAACGTAAACGGAAAAAGAATCCGCCGCGCAATAGGAAAGAGCAAAAGAAACCATCCAAGTGGAAAAAATTTCTGGTTGTCGTTTTTGTGCTTGCGGTCATTGTGTTTGCTGCATGGTACAGTCTGGTCGGAAAAATATACAAGCAAATGAATTATGAAAAGGTGCAGGGACTCGCATCGGAGCCGATGAAACAGGACGGTGTGATAAATGTACTTTTGATCGGAAATGATTCCAGAGAGAACAGTGATGACGGGCGTTCCGATGCCATGATTCTTCTTTCGGTGAGCAATGAGACAAAGACGATTCATATGACATCGCTTTTGAGGGATATGTATGTGGACATTCCGGGACATGACGGAAACCGCCTCAATGCAGCGTACGCATACGGCGGTCCGGCACTTTTGTGCGAGACCATAGAGCAAAATTTCGGGATTGAAGTAAACCGCTATGTGCTTGTGAATTTCCAGGCGTTTGCAGCCCTTGTGGATGCGGTGGGCGGAATCGATATGGAAGTTACCAATGAAGAAGTTCAGTGGATTAATGCATATTTGAACGAGTACAATATGCTTGAGGGAAGAGAGATGACCACGGACTATCTGGACACCTCTTTGAGCGGGGAGATTCATCTCAACGGTCCGCAGGCACTTGCCTACAGCAGGAACCGCTATATCGGAACGGATTTCGGTCGGACAGAGCGCCAGCGCAAGGTACTTTCTGCCGTGATTGGAAAGCTCCCGGTGGCGTTTGCGACCGGCGGTGATGAGCTGATGAATGAACTTTTGCCGAATTTGACAACCAACCTGACACAGATGGAGATGTTCGGTCTCAGTGGTAACGCAGGAAAGCTTCTTACCTATGAAATCGTGCAGACGGTTATTCCGGCAGAGGGAACTTACAGCAATGCAAGCATACGGGGCATGTCAGTCCTGGAAGTGGATTTTGAGGCAAATAAGCAAATCATACAAAAAGAAATATACGGGAAGGAATAAAGGTAACCAATGAATTTTAAAGAGAGATATCTGGCAGGCGAAATAGAGTTTGAGGCAATTGATGATTATATCGTGGAATGGAACAATTCCGACACGACGGAGACCCTTGCAAAGTTTTTGGGTTTAAACGGCGAGGAGGAAGCTGTGTGGATTGACGAGAGCGATGATGCCCTGGAAAATATGTTGGAAAAACAGAAAATGGCTTGAAATATGTAAAAAATAGGTCTAAGATATTCATCGTATGAGCGTGTTGGACGTATTGGGGAATATGTGATGCTCATGCGAAGGAGGATTTATGGAAAAATTAAAACCGAAACTGTTTTCTGTCATGAAGACTTACACAAAGGAGCAGTTTGTGAAAGATATCGTGGCAGGTATCATTGTGGCGATTGTGGCGCTCCCGTTATCGATTGCGCTTGCTCTTGCGTCGGGCGTGACACCTGAGCAGGGTATTTACACCGCCATTTTTGCAGGCTTTGTCATTTCGTTTTTGGGAGGTTCCCGTGTTCAGATTGCAGGGCCTACCGCGGCCTTTGCTACGATTGTTGCCGGTATCGTAGCTACGAACGGAATGTCCGGACTGATTGTTGCGACAATCCTTGCGGGTATTATTCTGATTATAATGGGATTTTGCCGGTTTGGAAGTCTGATCAAATTTATTCCTTATACGATTACTACCGGATTTACTACCGGTATTGCGGTTACTATCTTTGTCGGTCAGATCAAAGATTTTCTGGGACTTACGGTAGTGACAGAAGAGCCGCTGATTGAAACGGTAGAAAAACTGGAAGCAGTTTTTGAATTCCTGCCTACCATTAATTGGCAGGCGGTTATCGTCGGAGTTGTCTGCATGGTTATTCTGATCGGATGGCCTCGTATTGAAAAGAGAATTCCGCCTTCCCTGATTGCAGTACTTGTCAGTATTGCCATGGTGAAGGGATTACATATGAATGTAAATACAATCGGTGATTTGTATGAAATTTCAAACAAGCTCCCGACTCCGGGGCTTCCGGATGTTTCATTTGATCTCGTGAAGAGAGTGCTTCCGGATGCGTTTACCATTGCAATCCTTGCGGCGATCGAGTCGCTCTTATCCTGTGTCGTGTCAGACAGTATGGTAAACAGCAAACATCGTTCCAACATGGAACTGATTGCCCAGGGTGCAGGTAATATTACATCGGCCCTGTTCGGAGGAATCCCGGCGACAGGTGCAATTGCAAGAACTGCAGCTAACGTAAAGAACGGAGGCCGTACCCCGATTGCGGGAATGGTTCATTCCGTAACACTTTTGCTGGTTCTTGTCGTTTTGATGCCGTACGCGACCTTGATTCCGATGCCGACGATTGCAGCCATTTTGTTTATGGTTGCCTACAATATGAGTGAGTGGCGCGAGTTTGTGCATTTGCTTCGCACAGCACCGAAAAGTGATATTACGGTGCTCGTTCTCACGTTTGTGCTGACCGTTGTATTTGATCTTGTTGTGGCTATCGAGTTCGGCATGATTCTCGCAGCTATGCTTTTCATGAAACGTATGAGCGATGTGACCGAGGTGGAAGGCTGGACTTACGTGGATCCGGAGGATGACCCGGACAATATCGGTCTCAAGGCGGTACCGAAGGATACGTTTGTTTATGAAATCAGCGGACCGATGTTTTTCGGTGCTGCGGATAAGATTATGAAAATTTCCCTGAAGGATACCCATAAATGTATTATTCTCCGTATGCGTAGCGTAAATGCCATCGATGCAACCGCAATGCATTCTCTGGAGCAGCTTCAGGAAAAATGCGCAAAGAAAAACATTACACTGATTCTTTCGCATGTAAATGATCAGCCGCGCCGTATCATGGAGAAAGCAGGTTTTATAGAAAAAATCGGAAGCGAGTTTTTCTGTGACCATATTGACGATGCGCTTGCCAAGGCGGAATCTTTGTCAAAATAGATTTTTTATCAAACAGGCTGCCTGGTGAAGCAGATAGAGGAGTATCGGGATGATAAAGAGAATCGCCCTGATTTGGAATCGAATATGGACAGATATTAAGAAGGGCTGGGTGGCAGCACTTGTCGTATACTTATATATCCGTCTGTCGCTGATTGTTTTCGGCGCAGCATGTCCGACGGTTATCTTTTTGGGGATGCCCTGTCCGGGATGCGGACTGACCAGAGCGGGAACACTTTTGCTCCAAAAGGATTTTTCGGGAGCATGGGAAATGCATCCGTTTATCTGGGCATGGATATTTCTCGTCCTGTACATCTGTTTCCAGAGATATATCAGAGGGGCGAAGGTTGCAGGACTTGTGCCCATGGTTATATTGATTACCCTTGCGATGTTTGTCTTTTACATATATCGGATGTATCACTACTATCCCGATGTGGAACCGATGATACAGAGAGATTCTGTATTGTTTGATTTGTTTCTCAGAGATATTATGTTGCGAAAATAGTATGTTATGCTTGTGTGAGCGGAGGAGTACAAATGGAAGAAAATCAGACAACGAAAAAGAGAAATTACGAAAGATACCTGGATGGAGAAACGTGGTCTCCGTCTAACGGATATGAGCAGGAGAATTCGCTGTATTATATTCCGGAGGAAACGCAGGAGAATGCATCCTATGCACCGGTTGCTCCAATCGCACCTTCTTCCGCATCAGGCGCTGCTTATCAGGGATTGGAAGAGCCGGTTTCCATGGGAGAATGGGCACTTTGCATTTTCCTGAATTGTATTCCGTGCGTCGGACTAATCATGATGTTCGTTTGGGCATTCAGCAAGACAGAGAAAAAATCCAAATCCAACTTCTTTAAAGTGCAACTCATTTTTATGGGAGTTATATTGGCGCTGTATTTGGTGCTGTTTCTGTTTGCGCTTGGAATGGGACTTGCATTTGCGTAGTTTGCCGGTAGATAGTTTGCCGGTAGATATGTTGCGGTATGTGGCATGGGATGTGCGATATTGAGATAAGCGGGGCATAGGGAGAAAATCAAATTCTCGGTGCCCCGTTTTTGCGGCTAGATTCGGAGTTATGTAAACCAAAAGGGTATATGGAGAAAAAACATCTCCCGGCACCCCGATTTTTTGAAAAAACGGGGTCTGGGAGAATAAGAATTTTGTATATGCCCCGCAGAGCATCAAAGAGGTTGCAGAGCATCAAAGCGCCCGAGAGCTCAAACAAATTTCAAATCAAGTTCAATCTCTAAATCGGTATCCAAACGCTGACGGACTTAGCATTGACAGGAAAATCAGCATGTCCCGTATTGTCGATGGTAATAATACGTCGTACATTCCAGGTGGCGTCAAAAAACTTTTGTCCTGCATGCTGAGTTCCGACGTACATGCGCTTGCTTGTCGCGCTTCCGGAAGAGATGATGCAGGCAAGCCCTGTCTCGGAATTGTCAGGATTTCCCTCGCGGGTGAATCCGACGCAGCGGAAATCATCGAAATATTCATGCTGTTTTCCGTATGCGTGTGTCCGGCGAAGGGAAAGCATATTGGTAAGCGGTTTGCCCACCGGTTTAACGCCGTGGGTCGGAATACCGTAATAGTCACCGTAAAATACACAGGGATAACCGCTTTCACGGAGCAGAATCATCGCGTAAGCCAAAGGCTTGAACCATTCCGCCACGAAGGAACAAAGTGCCTGATCCGGCTGTGTATCATGATTATCGACAAAAGTTACTGCGTGCATCGGGTCACAGGCAACCAGTGTGTTGTCAAACAACCTGCGGAGGTCGAAACCGTCCGGATCGCAGGAGGCCCGATGGAAATTGTAATGCAAAGGTACGTCAAACAGGCTGAGACAATATCCGGTTTCCGCCAGATATTCTTTTAACGCATTGAGATTGTGGTGCCAGTATTCGCCGACGGTGAACAATTCTTTGCCGGCGTGCGCGCTCATGGCAGGAACCCAGTCGCGATAAAACTCCGACTTGATATGTTTGACTGCATCCAGTCGGAATCCGTTGACACCCGTGGTGTCATAATACCATTTTCCCCATTTCTTCAGTTCCTCGAGCACTTCTTCGTTGCCGAAGTCAAGGTCGGCGCCCATGAGATAATCATAGTTTCCGTTTTCTTCGTCCACATTTTCTTCCCATGATTTTCCTTCCAGCAGGTAAATGCTGTTTTTGTGCGCGGTATTATCCCAGTCGACACCGTCAAAATGCTTGGCATTCCAGATGAAATCGGAGTATTTTCCGCCGCGTCCCGGAAAAGTAAAACGGGTCCATGCGGTGATGGTTGACTTGTGCGGGGATATCTGATCCCGGTTGAAACCGGTGCATTCATAAGCGTTTAATGTTTCCGGCTCATCCGCTCCGGTTTTATGATTCAGTACAATGTCGGCATAAACATCGATGCCTGCTTTCTGACATGCTTTGATGGCAGCGAGATACTCGTCGCGCGTTCCGTATTTGGTTGCAACGCAACCCTTCTGATTAAATTCGCCCAAATCATATAAATCATAAATGGCATAACCGACACCGCCGGCGCCGTTGGCGTCTTTGTAAGCGGGAGGTAACCACAGTGCGGTGATTCCGCTCTCGGACAAAGTCTGTGCCTTTTCGGCAAGCTGCTTCCAAAGCGAGCCGTCTGCCGGAAGATACCATTCAAAATATTGCATTAACGTTCCGTTTATCATAAATTCACACCTCTTAACACATACTTGACTTTTGTAGATTAATTGCGGCTCCAGCGTCCGCTTGCGCCGCACGGAAGGACAAGGCCGTTTTCGCGCACCGGAAGACCGATTTCCTGGGCCTGCACGGTTCCGCCGAAGTTCGGGCAGAGTACCGTATTTAACATATAAGAAAGGACAGCCGGTTGAAGTCCGGTTGTATACGAGTTAATGAGGAAAAATTCCGCATCCTTGGAAAGAACCTTGGCAGCAAGTTCGATGAACGGGAAAATGCTCTCCTCGATTTTCCAAATTTCGCCTTTCGGTCCGCGACCGTAGGACGGCGGATCCATGATGATTCCGTCGTAAGTGTTGCCGCGGCGGATTTCTCTTTCCACGAATTTCACGCAGTCATCTACCAGCCAGCGGATACGGTCGGAAGGGATATTGCTGGAAACCGCATTTTCCTTTGCCCATGTTACCATCCCTTTGGAAGCGTCCACGTGGGTGACCTTTGCACCCGCTGCAGCAGCAGAAATTGTGGCGCCGCCCGTATAGGCAAAAAGGTTCAGTACTTTGAGCTCACGGTCGGAATTGCGGATTTTTTCTGCGCACCAGTCCCAGTTGACCGCCTGCTCCGGGAAAAGTCCCGTGTGTTTAAAGCTGAACGGCTTTAAATGAAAAGTGAGCTCGCGGTAATGGATGGTCCATTCGTTGGGAAGATCAAAGAACTCCCATTCGCCGCCGCCTTTGCTGCTGCGGTGATAGTGACCGTTTTTGTGTTTCCATTCGTAGGCATTATGCGGCGTGTTCCAAATGACCTGCGGGTCCGGACGAACCAAAATATAATCGCCCCAGCGTTCCAGCTTTTCGCCGCCGGAGGTATCTATTACTTCATAATCTTTCCAATTGTCTGCAATCCACATAGAAAAATCTCCTTATATTATATAGTTGTGTAAATATTCTTAGCACGACATATACAATGTACAATATTTTCGCGTATTAGTCAAAATACGTTTGGGTAGAAGACACTGATTTTGCCACTTGTGCTCAAAACCGAAGTGTGGTATCATGGGAACGAAAATTGCTTTTGTGAATTAAAGCGTTAAATGAGAGGAGTAGTACATATGACAACAGCAGCAATGATAATTCTGGTTACGATCATGGTATATTTGTTTTGCATGCTCATAATCGGATTTGTATGTTCAAAGAAAAATGAAACAACAGCTGACTTTTATTTGGGAGGAAGAAAGCTCGGACCGTTTGTAACAGCCATGAGTGCGGAAGCTTCCGATATGAGCAGCTGGCTTCTGATGGGACTTCCGGGTGTTGCATACCTGACAGGTCTTGCAGATGCATTTTGGACCGCAGCAGGTCTTGCCATCGGTACCTACGTAAACTGGTTGATTGTTGCAAAAAGACTTCGCACTTATACAGTAAAATGCAACAATTCGACAACGATTCCGGTATTCTTTTCCAACCGTTACAGAGATGATAAAAAGATTCTTTCCGTGCTTGCGGCGCTTGTAATTATCGTATTCTTCGTGCCGTATACGGCCAGCGGATTTGCAGCCTGCGGGAAATTATTCTCCACATTGTTCGGCATGGAATATTTTGTGGCTATGGTAATCAGTGCAATTATTATCGTCGGATATACAGCACTCGGCGGATTCCTTGCGGCCAGCACCACTGACTTTATGCAGAGTATCGTTATGACGATTGCAATCTTCGTTGTGCTCGGATTCGGTGTGGTGACATCCGGTGGTATGGATGCTGTTATGGATAATGCAAACAGTCTTGCAGGTTACTTCAGTCTGACAGCGATTCACGATCCGGCGACAAAGACAGCCGGCGCATACGGAATCATGAGTATTTTCTCCATGCTCGCATGGGGACTCGGATATTTCGGTATGCCACACGTACTTCTCCGCTTCATGGCGATTGAAGATCCGAATAAATTAAAATTATCCAGAAGAATTGCATCAATATGGGTTGTGATTTCTCTCGGTGTAGCGATTATGATCGGTATCGTGGGAAGTGCCATGACAAAGGCCGGTGTGATTCCGGTGCTTGATGATGCGGAGACCATCATCGTTGTGATTTCCGATGTAATCAGCAAATACGGTGTCCTTCCGGCGATTGTAGCAGGTTTGATTCTTTCCGGTATTCTGGCAGCGACCATGTCGACAGCGGATTCTCAGCTTTTGGCAGCATCGTCCAGTGTATCTGAAAATATTATCAAAGAAGTATTCTTCAAAAACTTATCTGAAAAAGCAGGAATGATTATTGCCAGAGTATCGGTTGTTATCATTTCCGTGATTGCGGTATTTATCGCAAAAGACCCGAACAGCTCCGTATTTGATATCGTATCCTTTGCGTGGGCGGGATTCGGAGCAGCCTTCGGTCCGGTTATGCTTCTGGCTCTGTTCTGGAAACGTTCCAACAAATGGGGCGCACTTGCAGGTATGTTTGCAGGCGGTGCCATGGTATTTATCTGGAAGTTCCTCATCAAGCCGATCGGCGGTGTCTGGGGAATCTACGAACTGCTTCCGGCGTTCCTTGTGGCCCTTGCAGTTAATGTGGTAATCAGCCTTCTGACAAAAGCTCCGTCACAGGATATGTTGGATGAGTTTGAGGCTGTAAAAGCAGAATGTAAATAATAGAGGAAAAAGATGAAAAAAACAGCACCGTTATTTGTGATAATAGCCGGTTGTCTGTGGGGCAGCATGGGTATCTTCGTCCGCGGACTTAGTGCCTATGGATTTACATCATTAGAAATTGGAGCGCTTCGAGTTTTCGGAGCGCTGCTCTTTTTGGGAGTGGGAATCTTCCTATATAATAGGAAACTGCTTCGCATTCGGATCAAAGACCTTTGGTGTTTTATAGGAACCGGAATTGTCAGCATTGTATTTTTTAATTATTGTTATTTCACGACCATACAGATGACGTCACTCTCGGTGGCTGCTGTACTTTTGTATACGGCGCCGGTGATCGTGACGATGCTGAGTATCTTCTTATTTCATGAGAAGTTTCATGCAAGAAAACTGACAGCGCTTGTGATGGCGTTTGCAGGATGTGTGCTCGTGACGGGGATACTGTCCGAGAAACTGATACTGACGACCGGAGGAATCCTGCTCGGACTCGGTGCAGGATTCGGTTACGCCATGTACAGCATTTTCGGAAGATATGCCTTGCAGAGAGGGTATGAGAGTCTGACGATTTCTTTTTATACCTTTTTGTTTGCCTGTGTGGGATTTTTCCCGCTGATTGACGTGGGACATATGGTTTCGTGTTTGGAAGGAGAGGCGAAGTGCGCAGGACTGCTTGCGGGCCTTGTACTTATCGCTACGGTGGTTCCCTATCTGACTTACACTGTAGGCCTTTCCAACATGGAAGCCGGACGCGCATCCATCCTTGCATCCATAGAACCGGTGGTGGCGACTATGATTGGTTTCTTCCTATATAAAGAGAAACTCTCGTGGATGACACTTTTGGGTGTAATTCTGGTGCTCGGATCGGCGGTTGTTGTGAATTTAAAGCCGAAAAACAGCGCAAATTAAGGAAAAACGGGATTGTATGAAAAAAAATACAAAGATTTTTCAAAATATTGAAAATTTTTTGAAAAAAGTGCTTGCAATCCCATAATTCCTAAGTTATACTAGGTTTTGCTGTGGCATGATAGCTATGAAGCGTGAGGTTGCTGCAAGAAATTGCAGGTTTTCCGTGGAGCGAATGTCAAGTTAGGAAACTGACGACAAGTCACTGTACCAAGTAAACAGTCTGCTTAAGGAAGCAGAAACGACGTGTGAAAGTCTAGGACACACACGGGAGAGTGTACAGTCACTACTTGTCGTACTAAGAAACAAAAGTACGAAAAGGAGGGACTTTTTTTATGGCAAATCAGCAGGTGATGAGAATCACATTGAAAGCCTACGATCATCAGTTAGTTGATGCATCTGCAAAAAAAATCATCGAAACAGTTAAGAAAAACGGATCTCAGGTAAGCGGACCGGTACCTCTTCCTACTAAAAAGGAAGTTGTTACAATTATCAGAGCGGTTCACAAATACAAAGATTCCCGTGAACAGTTCGAACAGAGAACACACAAAAGACTGATCGATGTAATTGCACCTACACAGAAAACGGTAGATGCTCTGCAGAGACTGGAAATGCCTGCGGGTGTTTACATCGGCATCAAGATGAAAAACAACTAATTAATCAAACAGATTAGATCCTTAACAAGGTTTATATAGAAGCAACACAAAAATGTTCCACTTATATTTACCGATTACCCGGATCTAGAATGAACGACGAGGTGAAAGCCGATGACTCGTTCCGCTGTAGAAACAAGGAGGTAACAAAATGAAGAAAGCTATCTTAGCAACAAAAGTCGGAATGACTCAAATCTTCAACGAAGACGGTTCTTTAATTCCTGTAACCGTACTTCAGGCCGGACCTTGCGTGGTAACACAGATCAAAACAGTTGAAAACGACGGTTACAGCGCAGTTCAGGTTGGTTTTGTTGATATGAAAGACAAGATTATCAACAAAGACAAAGCAGGAAAGAAAGAAATTGCTCACAGACACGGAGCAACAAAAGCAGAAAAAGGACACTTTGAAAAAGCAGGAGTTTCCTCAAAGAGATATGTAAGAGAGTTCAAGTTTGAGAACGCAGAAGAGTATGCTCTTGCACAGGAAATCAAAGCTGACATCTTCGCAGAAGGCGACAAGATCGATGCAACTGCAATTTCCAAAGGTAAAGGATTCCAGGGTGCGATCAAGAGACATGGTCAGCACAGAGGACCTATGGCTCATGGTTCTAAATTCCATCGTCATCAGGGTTCCAACGGTGCTTGTTCTTCTCCTTCAAGAGTATTCAAAGGAAAAGGAATGCCTGGACACATGGGTAGCGTAAAAGTGACAGTACAGAACCTTGAAGTAGTAAAAGTAGATGCTGAAAAGAATTTACTCTTAGTAAAAGGCTCAGTACCGGGACCTAAAAAAGCTTTAGTAACAATCAAAGAAACAACTAGAGCACAGGCTTAATTAGGATGAAAGGAGGACCATTCAGATGGCAAACGTATCTGTTTATAATATGGAAGGCAAAGAAGTTGGAACAATGGAGCTGAACGATGCGGTATTCGGCGTTGAAATCAACGAGCATTTAGTTCATCTCGCAGTTGTACAGCAGCTTGCAAACAACCGTCAGGGTACACAGAAAGCAAAAACACGTTCTGAAGTATCCGGTGGCGGAAGAAAACCTTGGAGACAGAAAGGAACAGGTCATGCAAGACAGGGTTCTACAAGATCTCCACAGTGGACAGGAGGCGGAGTTGTATTTGCTCCGACACCTAGAGATTACTCTTTCAAATTAAATAAGAAAGAAAAACAGTTAGCACTGAAATCCGCTTTGACAAGCAGATTACAGGAAAACAAATTAATCGTAGTTGACGAATTAAAATTCGATGAGATCAAAACTAAGAACTTCAAACAGGTTATGGATAACCTTAAAGTAGAAAAAGGTCTTGTAATCCTCGCTGAAAACGATGCAAACGTAGTTCTTTCAGCAAGAAACATGGCTACAGTAAACACTACTTTAACAAACCAGATCAATGTTTATGACATTATGAAAGCCGGAACTGTTGTTCTTACAAAAGACTCCGCAGCAAAGATTGAGGAGGTGTACGCATAATGGCAGCATTAATGTACTATGATGTAATTCTGAAACCGGTAGTTACAGAAAAGAGTATGGAAGCAATGGGCGAAAAGAAATACACATTCTTAGTTCACCAGGAAGCAAACAAAGCTCAGATTAAAGAAGATGTTGAAAAAATGTTTGACGGCGTAAAGGTAGCAAAGGTTAACACAATGAACTGCGACGGCAAAAAGAAAAGACGCGGTCTTGTAATCGGTAAGACAGCTAAGACAAAGAAAGCTATCGTACAGTTAACAGAGGGAAGCAAAGATATCGAAATCTTCGCAGGTCTCTAAAATTAAGACAATAAACGCAGAAAAGCGTGATAACAAATCGTTCATCGAAAGGAGAAACAACCATGGGAATTAAAACATATAACCCATATACACCTTCCAGAAGAAATATGACTGGATCTGATTTCTCTGAAATTACAAAAACAACTCCGGAAAAATCACTTTGTGTAGCATTACCAAAGAACTCCGGACGTAACAATCAGGGTAAAATCACTGTTAGACATCGCGGAGGCGGTGCGAAAAAGAAATACAGAATGATCGACTTCAGAAGAAATTCAAAAGACGGCATTCCTGCAACAGTAATCGGTATCGAGTACGATCCGAACAGAACAGCTAACATCGCTCTCATCTGCTACGCAGACGGAGAAAAAGCTTACATTCTTGCTCCGGAAGGACTTACAGACGGAATGAAAGTTATGAGCGGTGCTGATGCAGAAGTAAGAATCGGTAACTGTTTACCACTGGCTAACATCCCGGTTGGTACACAGGTTCACAATATCGAGTTATATCCTGGAAAGGGCGGACAGATGGTTCGTTCCGCAGGAAACAGCGCACAGTTGATGGCAAAAGAAGGTAAATATGCAACACTTCGTTTACCATCAGGCGAAATGAGAATGGTTCCTATCGTTTGCCGTGCAACTATCGGAGTTGTAGGTAACGGAGATCACAGCCTCGTTAAGATCGGTAAAGCAGGACGTAAACGTCACATGGGTATCCGCCCGACAGTACGCGGTTCTGTTATGAACCCGAATGACCATCCACACGGTGGTGGTGAAGGTAGAACACCGATCGGACGTCCGGGCCCATGTACACCTTGGGGCAAACCAGCTCTCGGTCTTAAGACTCGTAAGAAGAAAAAAGCTTCTAACAAGTTAATCGTAAGACGTAGAGACGGTAGAGCAATCAAATAGTTAAGGAGGAGACGAAATGGCTAGATCACTTAAAAAAGGACCTTTCGCTGATGCAAGTTTACTGAAAAAAGTAGACGCTATGAATGAATCAGGACAGAAACAGGTTATTAAAACATGGTCACGTCGTTCTACAATTTTCCCATCATTCGTGGGACATACAATTGCAGTTCATGACGGAAGAAAACACGTTCCTGTATATGTAACCGAAGATATGGTAGGACATAAACTTGGTGAGTTCGTTGCTACAAGAACTTACAGAGGACATGGAAAAGACGAGAAGAAATCAAGAGTAAGATAATTTTGAAAGGAGGCTTAATCCATGGCAAAAGGACATAGATCCCAAATTAAAAGAGAGAGAAATGCAAACAAGGATACAAGACCAAGCGCAAAATTATCATACGCACGTATCCCTGCTCAGAAAGCATGTTTTGTATTAGATGCCATCAGAGGTAAAGATGTGGAAACAGCACTCGCAATCCTTGAGTACAACCCACGTTATGCTTCTGGCGTAATTAAGAAAATTTTAGAGTCAGCTGTTGCAAATGCAGAAAACAATAACGGAATGAAGAGAGAGAATCTTTTCGTTGCAGAGTGCTATGCAAACCAGGGACCGACAATGAAGAGAGTTCAACCAAGAGCACAGGGTAGAGCTTACAGAATCTTAAAGAGAATGAGCCACATCACAGTTGTGCTTGATGAAAGATAGGAGGAAAAGTAATGGGACAGAAAGTTAATCCTCACGGCTTAAGAGTCGGTGTTATTAAAGACTGGGATTCTAAATGGTACGCTGAGAACGAATTTGCAGATTTCTTAGTAGAAGACTACAACATTCGTGAGTTTTTAAAGAAAAAATTATACAGCGCAGGAATCGCTAAGATCGAAATCGAAAGAGCTTCTGATCGCGTAAAAGTTATCATTTACACAGCAAAACCTGGTGTCGTAATCGGTAAAGGCGGAGCTGAGATCGAAGTAACAAAGAAAGAGCTTGCTAAATTAACAGACAAAAAAGTTTTGGTTGATATTAAAGAGATTAAGAGACCGGACAAGGATGCTCAGCTTGTTGCAGAAAACATTGCACAGCAGCTTGAGAACCGTGTATCTTTCCGTAGAGCTATGAAGTCTTGCATGGGAAGAACAATGAAATCCGGAGCACTTGGTATCAAGACATCTGTTTCAGGACGTCTCGGCGGTGCTGATATGGCTCGTACAGAGTTCTACAGCGAAGGTACTATTCCGCTTCAGACACTTCGTGCAGATATTGACTATGGATTCGCTGAAGCCGATACAACTTACGGTAAAGTAGGTGTTAAAGTATGGGTATACAAAGGCGAGGTACTTCCAACTAAAGGAAACAAGGAAGGGAGCGATAAATAATGTTAATGCCTAAGAGAGTAAAACGTCGTAAACAGTTCCGTGGTTCTATGACAGGAAAAGCACAGAGAGGTAATACAATCGTTTACGGCGAATATGGTATCGTGGCTATGGAGCCATGTTGGATCAGATCAAACCAGATCGAAGCAGCCCGTGTTGCTATGACTCGTCATATCAAACGTGGTGGTAAGGTTTGGATTAAGATCTTCCCTGATAAACCAGTAACTAGCAAACCAGCAGAAACACGTATGGGTTCCGGTAAAGGAACTTTGGAATACTGGGTAGCAGTTGTTAAACCGGGACGCGTAATGTTCGAAATTGCAGGTGTCAATGAAGAAGTAGCAAGAGAAGCATTACGTCTCGCAACTCATAAGCTTCCATGTAAATGTAAGATTGTTTCTAAAGCAGATTTGGAAGGCGGTGCATCAAATGAAAACTAATAAATATGTAGAAGATTTAAAAGCTAAATCAGCTGCAGAATTAGCAGAAGAATTAGTTTCCGCTAAGAAAGAACTTTTCAATTTGAGATTCCAGAACGCAACAAACCAGCTTGACAATACCGGAAGAATTAAAGAGGTTCGCAGAAACATTGCCAGAATTCAGACGGTTATTACAGAAAAAGCTAAAGTTGCAGAATAATTCTCGAAAGGAAGGAGAATAGATCGTGGAAAGAAATTTAAGAAAAACACGTACCGGTAAGGTAGTGAGCAATAAAATGCAGAAAACAATCGTTGTTGCTGTAGAAGATCATGTAAAACATCCTCTTTACAACAAAATCGTAAAGAAGACATACAAACTCAAAGCGCATGATGAAAACAATGAATGCAACATCGGTGACACAGTTAAAGTAATGGAAACAAGACCGTTGTCAAAAGACAAGAGATGGAGACTTGTTGAAGTTGTTGAAAGAGTAAAATAGTCTTTACTATTATTTGGAAGGAGAATAAGCATGATACAACAGGAAAGCAGACTTAAGGTAGCTGACAATACCGGTGCTAAAGAGATTCTTTGTATCCGCGTTATGGGTGGATCTACCAGAAGATATGCAAATATTGGCGATATAATCGTTGCTACTGTTAAAGATGCAACACCAGGCGGCGTTGTTAAAAAAGGCGATGTAGTAAAAGCTGTAGTTGTACGTACAGTAAAAGGCGCTCGTCGTAAAGACGGTTCCTATATCAAATTTGACGAGAATGCTGCTGTTATCATTAAAGATGATAAAACTCCAAGAGGAACACGTATTTTTGGACCAGTAGCGAGAGAGCTTCGTGACAAACAGTTTATGAAAATTGTTTCCTTAGCTCCGGAAGTATTATAGGAGGTTCAGTATGGCAACAGCAAAGATTAAAAAAGGCGATACAGTTAAAGTTATGGTCGGAGATGCAGTAAAATGCAAAGGGAAAGAAGGAAAAGTTATTTCCGTAGACCATAAAAAAGGAAAAGTTGTAGTAGAAGGCGTTAACAAAGTTACAAAACACGCAAAACCGTCTGCAGCTAATCCAAACGGTGGAATTATCGAAAAAGAAGCTCCGATCGATATTTCCAATGTAATGTACTTACACAAAGGAAAACCTACAAAGGTTGGTTTCAAAATGGACGGAGACAAGAAAGTTCGTTTTGCAAAATCCACAGGAGACATTATCGATTAATTCTAAGAGAGGAGGTCTAAAAGCGTGAGCAGACTTAAAGATATGTACAAAGACGAGATCGTAGACGCTATGATCAAGAAATTTGGTTATAAAAATATCATGGAAGTTCCGAAACTTGACAAGATCGTTCTGAACATGGGTGTTGGTGAAGCAAAAGACAACGCAAAAGTATTAGAGAACGCTGTTAAGGATATGGAAACTATCACAGGACAGAAAGCAGTTGTTACAAAGGCTAAGAATTCAGTTGCTAACTTCAAGATCAGAGAAGGTCAGGCTATCGGATGTAAAACAACATTACGTGGCGAGAAGATGTATGAATTCCTTGATCGCCTTGTAAACCTTGCCCTTCCTCGAGTTCGTGACTTTAGAGGAGTTAACCCGAACGCATTCGACGGAAGAGGTAACTATGCACTCGGTATCAAAGAGCAGATCATCTTCCCTGAAATCGAGTACGATAAAGTAGACAAAGTAAGAGGTATGGACGTAATCTTCGTAACAACAGCGAAAACTGATGAAGAAGCACGTGAGTTATTAAGATTATTCAACATGCCATTTGCAACATAACAGGAGGTAAATTCATGGCTAAGACTTCGATGAAAGTAAAACAGCAGCGTCCGTCTAAATTCTCTACAAGAGCCTATACACGTTGCAAAATTTGTGGACGTCCACATGCAGTTTTGAAAAAATACGGA
>JAFTWX010000027.1 GCA_017465095.1 Lachnospiraceae bacterium
CGTCCGAGCGGATTCCGTATTACAGTACGCGAAGTCAAGCTGTCCGCAGGTGCTGGCTTTGTTGTAGCCCTGACCGGTGCTATTATGACCATGCCCGGTCTGCCGAAGGTTCCCGCAGCAAATATTATTGATGTAAACGAAGAAGGCAACATTGTCGGCCTCTTCTAAGAAAAATCATGAAAATCATTACCACGAAAACCCCTGAAGAAACCGCTAAGGTGGGTGCAGAACTCGCCGAACAGCTTTTGAATACCGGAAAAACGTACTTTGTTGCTTTATACGGTGATCTTGGTGCCGGGAAAACGGTATTTGTTCGCGGCTTTACCGGCATTGCTTCGCCGGGAAGCCGTGTCAAAAGCCCTACATATACGATTGTAAATGAGTATCGGAAAGGGAAGACCCCCGTGTTCCATTTCGATCTCTACCGCATCGGAAGTACGGATGAGCTGGATGGATTCGGATTTGATGAATATGTGGCAAACGGACTGTGTATCGCCGAGTGGAGCGAAAACCTCGGCGATATGCTCCCCGAGAATACGATTTGTGTCACAATCGAAAAAAGCGGGGAAACCGAACGTACGATTACGATCGGGGATATCGAAAATTGAAACAGGAGCGACGATGATATGAAAATCCTTGCAATTGATACAACAGTAAAAACTGCCGCCGCCGCTCTTGTGGAAGACGGAAATCTGATCGCGGAATATTCGCTGAATACCGATACGCACAGTACAACGCTGCTTCCGATGATATCCTCACTTCTTGCTTTATCCGATATGAAGGTCAGTGATTTGGATCTGATGGCTGTTTCCGCAGGTCCGGGATCGTTTACCGGGGTACGGATCGGAGTATCTACCATCAAAGGTCTGGCATTTGCGGACAATATCCCGTGTGTCGGCGTGTCATCACTGGAAGCCATGGCGATGAATTTCACGGGGATTCCCGGGACGATTGTACCGGTGATTAATGCCAGAAACAAGATGGTCTACGCGGCTGTATTTGCGTCAGACGGCATCCACGTACCAGAGAGAGAAACAGATGATGAGCAGATTCTCATTACAGAACTGCTGGAACGGCTGAAAACTTTGAATGGTCCGATTTATTTCACCGGTGATGCCTGCGAATTGATTCTGACAGAAAATAAGAATTCTTTCAATCTTACGAATATTGCCGTTACACCGGAAAAGCTGAAGAATCCTTCCGGCTATGGTGTTGCGGTTGCGGCAGAGCATCAGTGGAATGCGGAAGAGGAGAAATCTCTCTTTGCGGAATCCCATCTGGCACCGATTTATCTGAGAAAATCTCAGGCGGAACGGGAACGCGAAGAAAAAATGAAAACCAATACCAAATAAAATAAGGAAATTCATGATGATGGAAACGAAAAAACGTTTGGTATTTGCGGCAGACCATGCCGGATACCTGCTGAAAAATGCTCTGATTGCTGTATTCAAAGAACGCGGCTATGAAATTACAGATGTCGGCGTGAATTCCGGCGAAAGCTGTGATTACCCGATTTATGCGGAAAAAGCCTGTAATCTTGTGGTAGCGGGGGAAGCAGATCTTGCGATCCTGTGCTGCGGTACCGGTATTGGTATGAGCATTGCTGCGAATAAAGTCAAAGGAATCCGTGCGGCTTGCTGTTCTGATATTTTCAGCGCAAAATACACCCGTCTGCATAATGACGCAAATGCTCTTTGTCTCGGTGCGCGTGTTGTGGGAGAAGGTCTTGCGGAAGAACTTGCAACGGTATTTGTAGAAACCGGATATGAAGGCATTGATGGCGGAAAACACGCCAGACGAGTTGGTTTAATTACAGAAATCGAAAACAAAAATAAGTAATATTAATGAATCGGCCAATATCGCCGGGAAGGAGTATTGTATGAAGAATTATGTCGTAACAATTGCCAGACAGTATGGCAGCGGAGGACGCGAAGTCGGACAGCATCTTGCAGAGATTTCCGGCTATAAATTTTACGATAAAGACCTGATTATTCTTGCGGCACAGAAAAGCGGATACAGTACCGATGCTCTGAAGAATATAGACGAAAAAGCCGCAAA
>JAFTWX010000028.1 GCA_017465095.1 Lachnospiraceae bacterium
GCCGATTTCCGGGAAATGTTCACAGAAACCGAAAAAGCAAGCTATTTCGATTACCTTTCCGCGTGCGATCACATGGACCTTGCGGAAGCGATTTGCAACCGTGACGGAGATTTCAATGAAATGAAGGAAGCGATCGAAAAAGCGGTCGCCCATGCGGTACGGTTTGACGAAAATCCTTCGTTTGACATCGCGGATATCGGTTTCATGAAAGGTTACTTCGGTTCCATCAGCACTTCTCTGGACGGTCTTGCCTGCCGTGGGGTTCTGAATCATCTGAAATCCGAGCCGTTCGCGGGATTTGCGGGAGAAGAATGGTACGAAGACTGCGTATCCCGGCTCACGTCGGCGATGAAGTCGAAAAAAGATGTGGGATTGTGGGAATAACTTTATAATTTAAATATAGACAGAGCTCATCGAAAACCGCTCAAAGGCTTCGATGAGCTCTGTCTGTTATTCAAGGCTTTATCTGCGTTGAATGCCGAAGCATCGTATCAATTACGTCGTATATCTTCGCACGATCTTCCGCAGAAATCTTGTCCAGTTTTTCTGCCAGCAGCGAATCTTTGACCGTATATCCGGTATCAATCACATCCGCAAGGATCATATCGGCGGACACACCGAGCGCGTTGATAATCCCGATCAATGTTTCAAGAGCCGGGATTTTCTCTCCCCGTTCGATTGCACCGAGATAGTTCGTACTCAGTCCCGATTTTTCCGCAAGGTCTTCCTGCCGAAGTTTTTTCATCTTCCGGTACCTGCGGATATTTTTGCCAATGGATTCCAGTTTCATCGCAATCACTCCTATCAGCGTGTTACTTACTCTGATAGTATAAATATCATCCGAAAACGCATAAACCATCCACAAGGAATAAACCAATTCTATTAGAGTTGATTTATTCAAAAATATATGTTATAATAACTCACCAAAGGGAAGGTTCTGAGCCGTCAATAACGCGTCTTGCTTCTCAATCAATATACAGGAGTTATTATGGCCGACGAAAAAATTTTTATGGAAAAAGTGATATACGAAAAAGCATATCCACAGGAAATCCTCGATAAATGTGAACAAGTTCCGGCTGTCGCAGAAAGTCCTGCAAACACCGGAAAACTTTTGACATTCGATGAATTTTGGAATATTCTGTGTAATGAAACCGAATATGTACCGCTGCCGGAACGTGAAAAAACGGCAGAACATTTCAAAAACACGGCGATAGAAATTTCTGAAATGTATGAATTGGATATCAAAATCAAACAGACACAAAGCCATCTATCCGTCAATTATTATTTCAACAGTGCCGGATGTATGGGATTTCTGAAAGATATCCTCTGTCTGGCAGATGACATTACTTTTTTCGCAAATATTCAAGGATACGAAATTGTAATGTCGCTCGACTACTACACTCATGCGGTTTACCGGCGCGGGAAACGAATTGAACCATAAAATTTCTGCCGCAAAAAAAACAAGGCTGAACTCTCCGTCCTCTGACAGACGGCAGGTTCAGCCTTAGTCATTCACTCTTAGAACGTGTTTAGTATCTCAAAATTGTCAGTTTTCCACCTCATCAGTCATCTTCGATGACAGCTTCCCC
>JAFTWX010000029.1 GCA_017465095.1 Lachnospiraceae bacterium
ATCAGAGGTCTTACACAGGCCAGCGAAAATGCACAGGACGGTATCTCTTGTGTACAGACAGCTGAAGGTGCTTTGGCAGAAGTTCACGATATGTTACAGCGTATGAACGAACTTGCAGTTAAAGCTGCTAACGGAACAATGACATCTGCAGACCGCGGATACATCAACTCAGAAGTTCAGGCTCTCGTATCAGAAATCGACCGTGTAGCTTCAACAACTACATTCAACGAGCAGATGCTTCTTGATGGTTCCTTCTCTAACAAGGGACTTCAGGTTGGTGCAGAAGCTAACCAGATCATTGATCTTTCAATCAAAGCTATGTCAGCTGAAGGTCTTGAATTAATCGGTGGTGCAGCAAACATCTCTGTAGGTGGCGCAAGTCCTGCAAATGCTCAGAAAGCAATTTGCATGATTAAGACAGCTCTTGCGAAAGTTTCTCAGCAGAGATCTGACCTTGGTGCAATCCAGAACAGATTAGAGCACACAATTAAGAACCTTGATAACGTTGTTGAAAACACAACAGCAGCTGAATCACAGATCCGTGATACAGATATGGCTTCTGAAATGGTTAAGTTCTCCAACAACAACATCCTTGCTCAGGCAGGACAGGCGATGTTGGCACAGGCTAACCAGAGTAACACAGGCGTGTTATCATTACTTGGCTAATTTGCCACGTATGGTTCGTAAGAAACTACCGAAGAGGACCGGTTTTCCGGTCCTCTTTTTTTGTCTGTTTTGCCGGTTTTTGCGGGCTTTTCAAAAGAAATAAAAAAAATAAAAAAATTTTCAAAAAAGGTATAAAGTTATTTCAAAACCCTCCGATATATAATACAAGTAAGTCAAGTGAGTGTCACGGATGCCACTTCTGACAAGCGCTATTACATAACAATTCAAAGGAAAGAAAACGGAAAGGAATTCCGTCAATCAAGGAGGAAATAATATGGTAGTACAGCACAATCTTACAGCAATGAACTCAAACAGAATGTTAGGAATCACAACAGACATTCAGGCAAAATCAACAGAAAAATTATCTTCAGGTTACAGAATCAACCGTGCAGCAGATGATGCAGCAGGATTAGCAATTTCTGAAAAAATGAGACGTCAGATCAGAGGTCTTACACAGGCCAGCGAAAATGCACAGGACGGTATCTCTTGTGTACAGACAGCTGAAGGTGCTTTGGCAGAAGTTCACGATATGTTACAGCGTATGAACGAACTTGCAGTAAAAGCTGCTAACGGAACAATGACATCTGCAGACCGTGGATACATCAACTCAGAAGTTCAGGCTCTCGTATCAGAAATCGACCGTGTAGCTTCAACAACTACATTCAACGAGCAGAATCTTCTTGACGGAACATTCTCTAACAAAGGACTTCAGGTTGGTGCAGAAGCTAACCAGATTATCGACCTTTCTATCACAGCTCTTACAGCTGAAGGTCTTGAATTAATCGGTGGTACAGCAGACATCTCTGTAGGCGGACCTACACCGGAAAATGCACAGAATGCAATCTCTATGATTAAAGTTGCTCTTGCAAAAGTTTCTCAGCAGAGATCTGACCTCGGTGCAATCCAGAACAGATTAGAGCACACAATCAAGAACCTTGACAACGTTGTTGAAAATACAACAGCAGCTGAATCACAGATCCGTGATACAGATATGGCTACTGAGATGGTTAGATACTCTAACAACAACATCCTCGCTCAGGCAGGACAGTCAATGTTGGCACAGGCTAACCAGAGTAACCAGGGTGTATTATCATTACTCGGATAATCATAGCCTAGATGAAAATGATAAGGGGTTATCGCAAGTCGATAACCCCTTTTTTATAGGATGAAACCGGTGGAGAGCAGAATGGATAAGATACTTTTTTTGGAATGGAAGAGTTTTGGAAATGATCATATGATCAGAGAATTCAGACAGGAGGGCTATGAGGTTATCTTGTTTGATTTCCCGAGGGAGACGGAGGATATGCGTTTTAGTCAGGGGCTTACGGAAAAGCTGACCATGGCCATACTGAAAGAACAGCCGGCTTTCGTATTCTCGTTTAATTATTTTCCGGTCGCAGCCATTGCCTGCAAAGCAGCCCGGACTAAATATGTTTCGTGGATTTATGACAGCCCGTATATCTTGATGTACTCACAGACCATTTTCTATGATACCAACCGGGTATTTTTGTTCGATCGTGCAGAGTGTGAAAAATTCCGCAGCATGGGAGCTTCTCATGTATATTATTTGCCTATGGCGGCTGCAGTGGATTATTACGATCAAATAAAGCCGGAATCCCGTCACCATGAATTGTATGACAGCGATGTAACGTTTATCGGTTCCATGTACAGCGAGAAAAGACAGCACTTGTTCCGTCATCTGGAAGATCTGGATGTCTATACAAGGGGATATCTGGATGGAGTGATGCAGGTGCAAAAGAATGTTTACGGAATGGACATTCTGGAAGAAAGTCTGACACCTGAGATTGTGGAAAACATGCGAAAGGTTTGTCCGGTCACAGAGCACGGTGATGGTATTGAAACGGTAGAATGGGTGTTCGCCAACTATTTCCTTGCGAGAAAGGTGACAGCAACGGAAAGGGCGGAGGTGCTTTCTGCGCTGTCTGAGATATGTGATGTAAAGCTGTTTACGCCGGAGCCGACGCCGCAGCTTGCAAAGGTAGAAAATATGGGTAAGCTGGACTATTATACCCAGGCGCCGTATGCTATGAAATGTGCGAAAATTAATCTGAATATTTCTCTTCGAAGCATTCATACGGGAATGCCTCTTCGTGCAATGGATATTTTGGGGTGCGGCGGATTTTTGCTCACCAATTACCAGGCAGATTTTTTTGAATATTTCGAGCCGGGCAAGGATTTTGTGTATTACAGCAATATAAATGAAATTCCACAATTAGTGGATTACTATTTGAATCACGAAGAGGAGCGGAAAGAAATTGCGCAAAACGGATACAATAAAGTAAGACAACACTTGTCTTATCGCAAACAAGTAAAAGCACTTTTGGGTCTAATCTGACCCGAAAGTGCTTTTTGTCTTTCGCAGAATAACTGTTTTATTTATTATTCAGAGCGTCCATTTCCTGCAAGCTTTTCAGTGCCGGTTCATAGTTTCCGCATTTTTCGTAGAAAGTGCGTGCTAAGGCAGGATCGCCCAGCATTTGGTATATAATGCCGAGAAGGAAGAATGGTTTGTAACTATTGCTTCCGATGACATGATAATGGGTTAGCTGTGTGGCCTGTATGAATTGCAGGGCGGCTTTTAAATATTGCTCGGTTTTATAATAAAAATATCCGTGTAAGAAGACGAAATCTGCGTAGAAGTTGAAGTATTGTGCGATTTTATCGTAAAAAGCAAGTGCTTCCTCCACCCGTTCCAGACGAAGCATTACGTATCCGTAATTTACAACCAAAAGTTGGACACATTCCGCTTCCGGGTCCAAATCAAAGGAAAGTGCTTTTTCATAATATTTGCGCGCATTCTCAAAATCTTCCATTGGATAGTAGGATTGGCCGATTTGAAAGTAGGTGTAGGAATCCGGATAATCCTTTTCGGATTTCAGTAGAATGCGCAGATTGCGTTCTGCCTTTTCGCGGGAAATGGTTTCCGTGCTGATATAGCCGTCGTGCAGTACTTCAATCGGAATCGGATAGATGGAGTATTCCGTGTCGGAATGAAGCGGAAGTACCTGCTCGTGAATCGGACGTTTGTAATGATATAAGCGGCGGTCAAAAAGACGCTCTACACGGTCGATGGTAATCTCGCCGCCGGGATCTTCGGAAGAACGATGGATGCGACCGATTCCGCCGGGATGTTCTTCCATCTGACGATATAATTCGTCCAAGTCTATTTTTTGTAAATATTCATCTGTATCCAGGACAAGAATCCAGTCGTTGGTTGCTTTGGAAATAGAATAATTTCTGGCTTTTGAAAAGTCGTCGCACCAGTCAAAGTGAAAAATTTTGTCGGTATATTTGCGGACGATTTCTAAGGTGTTATCGGTAGAACCTGTATCGACAACCACAATCTCAAAAGGAAGATCTTTGATACAGGAAAGACACCGATCCATTTTTTCAGCTTCGTTTTTTGTGATAATACATACAGAAATAGGAATCATGGATTATTCTCCTTGTGAATGTAAAAGTTTTTGCAGCCGTTCCACGGCAGGGGGATAGTTTCCGGCTTTTTGAAAATATTTCTTTGCTTCTTCACGGTGCCCGTAGGCTTCGTAAATACAGGCAATATTGTGGAATGCACGATAGGAATTCGTGCCTTCGTCAAAATGTTTCTCACAGGTAGTTGCGGCAAAATACGCTTTGAGAGCGTCTTCATTGCGTCGCACTTTCAGATATATATCCCCCAGCAGAAACAGATAATCTGCAATGTTTTTGAAGTATTCGTATAGATTTTCCAGTGTTTGTGCTTTTTCCAGCCGGTTGGTGTTAAGCAACACATATCCGTAGGATACGACCATGCGCTGTACATATTCCAAATTTTCATCTACATCAAGATAAAGACCTTTGTCGAAACATTCATATGCTTTTTCGTATTCGTTGTTCAGGCAATAGCTTTCGCCCAGATGATAGTAGAGAAACGGATCATCCGGGTGCTTCTCCAGCTCTTTTTCCAAAAGTCGCAGATTTCGCTCGGATTTTGCCCGGATTTCTTCCGGTGTCCCGTGGTACCCGGTGTGCGTTACATAAAGAGGGAATTCAAAACCGTAGCCCTGACCGCCGTCTTTCCGCACGACCTGTTCATGAATGGTACCTTCGTAGTGATAGTAGTTCCGATGAAAGAGCCGTTCTACCAAATCGTAGGTATGTATCGTGTTGTGATTTTGGTCGTAGCAAATATTGTCCCGTGTCAATTGTCCGATGGCATACGGATATTGCTTCATGAGTTTCTGCATTTCCGAAACATTAAGTTTATCCACAAATTCGTCGCAGTCGATGACAAGAATCCAGTCGTGGGATGCGTGTTTTATGGAAAAATTGCGGGCGGCGGAAAAGTCATCTACCCATTTAAAATCGATCACCTTGTCCGCATAGCGCGAAGCAATTTCTTTTGTCCGGTCGGTTGAACCGGTATCTGCCACAACGATTTCGAAGGAATATTTGCGGATGGCGCTCAGGCATTTCTCAATGTTTTTTTCTTCGTTTTTTGCAATGATACAAACGGAAACAGGAATCATGTAAGTTCTCCTTTTTCATAATTCATTGTGTTTGAAATCAGTATACCACAACTTGTCACAAAATGCAGAAACTGTTATGATATTTTTAGAAAACGAAGCACATATTTTAGGAGAAAATATGAAAAAAATTTCAGTTATTGTACCTTGCTATAATGCGTCACCGTATCTTGCGGATTTGATGGAGTCTTTGCTTGGTCAGACCATTGGTCGGGACGCCATGGAGATTATCTGCGTCAACGATGCATCAACAGATAATACATATGAAGTGCTGATGTCTTTTGAAGAGAAATATTCCGATACGATTATGGTCATTAACCTTGCGGAGAATATGCGACAGGGAACGGCTCGGAATATTGCGCTTTCTTATGCATCGGGGGCGTATGTCGCGTTTATCGATGCGGATGATGTGATTGAACAAGATATGTTTGAAAAGCTCCTGGAACCTGCAGAAAGAGAAAATCTGGATATGGCAGGCGGGATTGTTCTGCACCACGTAAACGGGCAGCGGATCCGCATGCCGAACCACCTGAAAACAGGAGAAGTGGTGGAGGTAACCGGTCCGCGGGATCGTATGGACCTGATTCTCCACGGAAATTGCGGAGGTATTGTGTCGAAGATTTACCGGAGAGAAATGCTTTTGGAAAATGCACTTTTGTTTCCGGAGAGAACTTATTACGAAGACAATTATTGGCTTCCGATGGTAAATCTTTATATCGGGCGGTATTACATCGTGGACGAAATTGTGTATCACTATATCGACCGTCCTGCATCTACGGTCAATAAGAAAAACGAGCAGGCGATGCAGGATCGTTTGAACATGGAGGTACAAAAGCTTCACGCATACATTCAGCGGGGATTTTTTAAAGAGTATTATCCGGGAATTGAGGCGGTATTTTGCCGCAGCTATTATATCGATACGCTTCTTAGCATCTATGCGCTGTGGGGAGAAGTTCCCATGCATTTTTATGAGGCGATGAAGCGAGAGATGTGCAGTCTGTTTCCGAGATGCCGGGAAAATACCATACTGCTTGAAAAAGACCGCAAATTTTTGGATACGGCATTTTGTGATTTGACACAAAAACAGCTGCATGAAAAAATTCTTTCCTATGCAGCTGCTTCTTAAAAAATATAATTCGCTTAATAAAGATAACGGGACATATGGCTGTGCCACGTATGCTCCTGTGATGTTTCATAACCGCTGCGGGCAATTTTTTGCCACGATTCCTCGGAGGATAAAAGTTTTTTTATCCGCTCGGCAATGGAGCCGGTTTTGCTTTCGTCCAGGGAATACAGGGCGCAGTTTTTGTCGTCTGTAAGGATGTTTTCCAAAAAGGCACTGGAATCGGTCAGGCATAAAGCGCCTTGCGACATGGCGTTGAAAATCCGCTCACTGGAGCCGTGTTTGAACCATGCCATGTGGTTTAAAACGATTTTTGCCTGCGACATCAAAGCAAGACCATCCCGGAAAGAAACCGGCGCATGGAGAACGAAATTCGGATACTTTGACAGTCCGGTCTTTTCCCATCCGCTTCCGTATACATGGACGGTAATGTGGTTTTCTGCAAGCTGTTTCAGAATGTCCTTCCGGTACCGGGCGGTCAGATTGGTTTCCGAAAAACGATGGGCCTCCACGAGTGCTTTGAGTGCATCGTCGGATGCGGAAGTGGTTGAAACTTCGTTTGCAAAGGCTTCCAGGGCGTTTTCAAAAGGTTCATCGGTGTGATTTTGCAGATACTGTGTGAGGAACATGTCCGCTTCGTCCGAAATTACGTCGGTATGCTCTTTATAACTTCCGATAAAGAGGACATCCATAGGGCGGTTTTGCCAGGTAAATTCAGGTATCTGCGCAATTTCGCCGCCGGTAGGGAAAAAGATGGCTCTGTCAATTTTGGAATAAAACCGGAGGGCATAAGCTGCGTGGGTCTTGTCTGCGCAGAGCAAAGTGGTGCGCCGGGGAGCATCGTCCAGGGAATCTGCATAGTACATCGGATGGTCCACGAGGAAATCAAAGCAGGGAACATGGATGGTTTCCCAGAGATTTCTGCCGTCTGCAAGTTTTTGCAGGAGCCCGACGTTGTTGAAAAAGAAGGCACCGTCCAGTCCCCCTTGAAGAAATTGAAACAGTTCTTTGCTGCTTCCTTCCAAATCTGCCGGATCGAATACAAATAGGGTATACCCTTTTTTGGAAAAATAGGAATGAAATTGTCCGGCGATATAGTCCAAAATGAAATTTCCGGTTTTGCAAATTAAGATACGGAAATGTCCATCCGAAAACGGAACGGAAAAAGGCTGCGTGCACGCGCGCAGATCGTTGATCAGCGAATAGAGACGGATGGTGTAAGGCATTTGCGTGGTCGCAAATGTCTGCAATAGCTGCCGGGAGTCGGCGTAGGCTCCCTGCGAAATGGTCTGCTCCAATGTATTTTCAAACTGAGTAATAAAATCCATGTTGTAACTCCCATAATGTGATATACTGATTGCAATAAGTATATCACAGATTTACGGAAAGAACAGAAATACGGAGAAAAAAATGAGCGTTAAAATTTTTGTCATGACACATAAAAAATTCCCGGTTCCTGCGGATTCCACTTACGTTCCGCTTCATGTGGGAAGAGCCTGCGCACAGGAGCTCGGATATTTGGGGGACAACACGGGAAAAAATATTTCGGAGAAAAATAAGTATTACAGCGAACTGACAGGTTTGTACTGGGCGGCGCATAACGAGTCGGATGCAGATATTATAGGGCTTTGTCATTATCGGCGCTTTTTTCTCAGCGAGGAAGGGAAATTGCTTTCGGACCGGGAATATGAACAGCTTTTGGCAGATGCAGATGTGATTTTGCCAAGGCCTGTTTTTCACGGAAAGCCATATTATGAAGTGTACAAGGAAGCGCATAATATTTTTGATTTGGATACGACCGGCGAAGTAATCAAAGAGATGTATCCGCAGATGTATCCGGTATTTCGGGAAATTGTTATGTCGGATAAAGTGTACAGCGGAAACTTGTTTGTGACGTCACGTCCGTTATTCCGGGAGTATGCGCAGTGGCTGTTTTCCGTTTTTGATGAGGTGGAAAAACGGATACATGTGGACGATTACGATGCGTATCATAAGCGGGTGTTCGGATTTTTGTCGGAACAGCTTTTGTACGTGTGGGTGAAGAGCCGCGGGCTTTCGGTATGTGAAAGACCGGTTGGATTGACGCAGGAAAAAGCAGAGACTGCAGAGCTAAAGAATGCTTTGTGCGAAAAGGCGGCGGAAGGTACGTTGTCCGGAGTGCAGGCGGCGCTTTCCTTGTTTCGTAGTGCCATGAAGGACAGGCCGGATCTTATGTTGCCGGCGTCGGATTTTTCGGGAGAACTGGCAGATATGTTCCGGGTTTTGTATGTGTGTGAACAGGAGCTTTCCGCAGGGCGGAGAGGAATGTTTGCCATTACAAGCGACCTTTCTATGCTTGTGCGTCATTACCGGCTTCTTTGTACGATTGCAGGGAATATTGTCCGGGGGACAGAAAGTCCGGAGGAGAGAAGTTATTTTAAAGATTCTGCGATTTCGGAAGCACTTTTTTCGGTGATTGCCGGAAGTGATCCTGTATTAAAAGAGGCGCAGGAAAGTCTGAGAGCTTTCGCTGCGCCGTGGTGATTACTTTAATTTATGATATTTTAAAAATGCCTGCTGAACCAGATCCAGTTCCTGTTGCGTGACCGTGTGCTCCAAAAGGGGCAGCAGAAGTTTGTAGAAGTCGGAAACATGGGACTGACAATACGGATTGGTTTTGATAGAAGGAACTCTCTCGAGGGTTCCTTTTTTCAGTTCCATGAAATCGTCAAATGGTATTTGGTCAAAGCGGAGGGCAAACATTTTCATGCCGGACATAAAAAATGTCATGAAAAAGTCAAACTCCAACACCTCCCGGAAACGTTCCAGAAATCCCCTTCGTATATAGGTGTTCCATTTTGCATAATTAATTTGGAACAAGTCCTTGTGGTGTGAACAATTGCGCACAAGAACGGTGGAGGTATCGTTGACAAAATAATGGTAAAGACACCGTTCTACAATACTGACTTGCGTGGCATATAAATATACTACGGAGCCGAAATAAATATCCTCATATGCCAGGTGCTCCGGGAACAAAATTTCGTTGTCCAGCAAAAAGCTTTTTCGGAATAATTTGTCCCAGACACCGTAGCCGATGACGTTGGAAACAATGAATTCCGTGCGCTGCGCATCGGATTTGATGTACAGCGTCCGGTCTTTGCGCTGATAATGTTCTGCGAAATAGTCCATCTTTGCTTTTTGACTCAGGTACAGTTCATTCTTTCCGGTGTCGCGCACGTGGCGGCAAAAAGCGAGGTCACTTTCGGAAGATGTCAGTGCTTTGAATAAGTGCTCATACATATCCGGCTCCACCCAGTCGTCGGAATCCACGAAACCGATGTAGTCTGCCGATGCATAGGAAAGGCCGATGTTGCGGGCTCCGCCCTGGCGCATGTTTTCTTCCAGATGAATGATGCAAACCGATTCCGGCGCCATTTGTTCAATTTGTTGTAAGCATTCCCAGGTGCTGTCGGTGGAAGCATCGTCTATAAAGATAAGTTCCAGATGTTCCAGACCGATGGTTTGATTTTTGAGTGAATCAAAGCAGCGCATCACATATTTTTCTACGTTGTAGCAGGGAATGATAATGCTGATATCAGCCATGTTTGAGCACCTCCGATCGCTTGAGGGCGGGCGCATAGTCTCCGCATTTGCCGTAGTGAAGCAGGGCATCCTCTGTCCGGCCGAGGCATTCGCAGATGACGCCGATGTTGTAGTGGGCGAGAAAACTGTTGACTCCTTCTACCGTGGAAGATGCGTAAGCTGTCGCCTTTTTAAATTCTTGTATGGCTTTGTCGAACATTGCGTTGTTCATGTATATAAGGCCCATCAAAAACAGAAAATCCGCCGTGTTGGCAAAGGTGTCGTAAATATTTTCAAAAGAGAGGGCGGTGCGATACTCCTTGAGATCCAGCAGGCTGTAGCCGTAGGATTCCACCATGGATTTGACGTAGAATAAATCCGGATCAACGTCGAGTTCCAGTCCGCGGCCGTAGGCATCAGCCGCCCGGGCTGCCTGACCGAGAACGGTGTAACATCTGCCCAGCTGATAATACAGATAAGGGTCTTCGCCATCCTCCAAAGCAATGCGTAAAAGATCTGCATTGCGCTTACTTTTCATGGATAAGACATCGGGATCGCTGTAGCCGTCGTGGTTTTGTGAAAATCCCAAATCCCGATAGGTTACTTGGGTGTTCTTGTCAATCGGGGCAATCTGTTCGTGTATGATGCCCTCGTAGTGAAAAACGTTCCGGTTGTAAATGCGTCCCAGTCGGGTTGCGGAAAATGCGTGGTGCCCGTTTTGATAGAAAATATCCCTTTGTATAATGGTTCCGATGGTCATGTTGTTTTCGGGATGTCTGCAAAGGGAGGCGAGTTCATGGAAGTTGGTGTCTTTTATGTACTCATCGCAATCAATGACCCAGATCCAGTCGGTCGGGGCTTTTTGCGCGCAAAAATTTCTTGCCTTGGAAAAATCATTGCACCATTCAAAATGATAAATGAGATCAGTGTAACGGGAAGCAATTTCGACGGTACTGTCAGTAGAACCGGTGTCCGTGTATATGATAGGAAAACCGAAATCTTTTATCGCTTCCATACAACGCGTTATGCATTTTTCTTCATTTTTTCCGATGATACAGATTGAAATATATGCTTCCATTCAATGCTCCCCTGGAACGAAATTTACTATGTATTCAGTATAATGGAGAAAGCACAAAAAAACAACAAACCGGTCTCATATTTTTTGTCCCATGTGACGATATATGTGATATAGTATAAGTATAGGTTTGTTAAGCGCGGCCAAAATTAAGGGGCGCTTACAGAAAGCGGGGTACATCATGGAAGATATCAGAGTACAGCAGATAGAAGCATTGAAAATCGGAATCGAATACGTGCAGAAACTGATTCCGGCAACGAAGGAGATTTTGCCGGAGCTGCGGGGGGAAGAAAAAGAAGATACGATGGATTTCCTGAATCAGATTATTGATGGTATCAACTTTGTCATCGAGATTGTAAATGCAACCCTTCCGCTGATCAATGAAAAAGAAGAAATCTTGAGCAAGGACGGAATCGAAGAGCAGGTGCAGCTGCTGAATGCAGGATTGCAGGCTCGCGATTACAGCAAGGTGGCCGATGCTTTAGAGACAGGTATCCTGTCGTTCATGGATATTTTCTATCAGGTGGCATCTGTGATCGTTGCGGGAGAAAAGGCATGAAATACGACTATTTAGTTGTCGGCGCCGGCCTGTTTTCGGCTGTTTTTGTCAGTGAAATGCGAAAGGCCGGGAAAAGCTGTTATGTGATTGAAAAGAGAGACCATATTGCGGGAAATATATATACCGAAGAGAAAAACGGTATCTCTGTGCACAAATACGGGGCACATATTTTCCATACATCGGACAAAGAGGTGTGGGACTATGTGAACGGGCTGGCAGAGTTTAACCACTATATCAATTCGCCGGTGGCGGTTTATAAGGACGAGATATACAATCTGCCGTTCAACATGAACACATTCAGCAAAATGTGGGGTGTCCGGACGCCGGAGGAAGCGAAGGCAAAGATTGCCCGGCAGATTGCGGAGGCCGGAATCAAAGAGCCGGCCAATCTGGAGGAACAGGCCATTTCTCTGGCGGGTACCGATGTCTATGAAAAGTTAGTCAAAGGTTACACAGAGAAGCAGTGGGGAAGAGACTGCAAGGATCTTCCTGCCTTTATTATCAAGAGACTTCCGCTTCGGTTTGTCTATGACAACAATTATTTCAATGACCGTTATCAAGGCATCCCGATTGGTGGATATACACAGATGGTAGAAAAGTTGCTTGCGGATACCGAAGTAGAAACCGGGATTACGTACAAAGACTTTCTTGCACGGAATGACAGAATCCGCAGCTCTGCGGAAGACGGGACTGTACCGGAATATGTGGAGTACGACAAGATTCTCTACACCGGAATGATTGATGAGTTTTTTGATTACTGTTACGGGGAGCTTTCCTACCGATCTCTCCGGTTTGAGAGTGATTACCTGCCGGATGTGGACAATTATCAGGGAAATGCAGTGGTGAATTACACAGAGCGTGAGATTCCGTATACCCGCATTATCGAGCACAAACACTTCGAGTTCGGCAAGGGAGACGGAACCGTGGTTACCCGGGAGTATCCGGCGGACTGGCACAAAGGTGACGAGCCGTATTATCCGGTCAATGATGAAAAGAACGGTGCGCTTTATGAGCGATACAGCGAGCTGGCAAAGTCGAAGCCGGATGTTTTGTTCGGAGGACGCCTGGGACAGTACAAATACTACGATATGGACAAGGTAATCCGTGCAGCCCTTGATATGGCGGCGGAAGAACTGGCGTGAAATATATGAAAAATATGGAAATATCCCCGTTGCTACTTGCAATGGGGAATTTTTTGTAGTACAATACTTTGAAAGTCAAACTATTTGAAACAAAAACAATCACAAAATATAAGGAGAAGGAATTATGACCTGGAATGAAGCGATTGCAGATTTGGACGAACGCAGAAAAAAAGCAGAGCTGGGCGGCGGAAGAGCGCGTATTGAATCCCAGCACAGCAAGGGAAAGATGACAGCCCGCGAGCGTATTGAAGTACTTTTGGATGAAGGCAGCTTTGTGGAAGTGGACGGAATGATCGAATCACGTATTGATGATTTCGGTCTGGATAAAAAGCGTGTCCCGGGAGACGGTGTTGTGACCGGCTACGGAACCATCGGCGGCAGACAGGTGTTTGTGGCCAGTGAGGATTTTACCGTAATCGGCGGAACGCTCGGCGAGTATCATTCTTTCAAAATCTGTCGTATCCAGGATATGGCCATGGCTGTGAAAGCGCCCCTGATTTGTATCAATGACAGCGGCGGAGTCCGTATTGAGGAAGGTATTTCTTCTCTCAGCGGATACAGCGGAATGTTCCTTCGTCATACAAAGGCATCCGGCGTGATTCCGCAGATCGCAGTAATTCTCGGACCTTGCTCCGGAGGAGCCTGCTATGCGCCGGCAATCTGTGACTTTATCTTCATGGTGGAAGAAACATCCAAGATGTTTATCACAGGACCGAACGTAGTGAAAACCGTAATCAATGAGGAAGTTTCCGTGGAAGAACTGGGCGGCGCCAAAGTACATGCGGAAAAATCGGGAGTATCGCATTTTACTTATAAGAACGAAAAAGACTGTTTGCAGGGAGTGCGTAAGCTCTTGTCCTATCTCCCGTCGAACAATGTCGAAAACCCTCCTGCGGTGGGAGAGAATGGCAGTGACGGCATTGCTTCCAATGTGATGGACAGAGTCGGAGAGTTGGGGAAAATGATGATTCCGGGTCGTGAAGACCGCAGTCATAAGATTGTAGATATTGTTCCGGACAATTCCAGACGGGCTTACAATGTGAAGGATGTTGTGGAATGTGTAGTTGATAAAGGAACATTCTTTGAAGTGCAGAAGGATTTTGCGAAAAATGTTGTGGTAGGTTTTGCACGCATGGACGGGGAAGTAACCGGTTTCGTTTGTAACCAGCCGAATCATATGGCGGGATCCATTGATTACCATGCATCTGACAAGATGGCAAGATTTATTCGTTTCTGCGACTGCTTCAACATTCCGCTCGTGACACTCATTGATGTGCCTGCCTTTTTGCCTGGTACGGCGCAGGAGCACAACGGAATCATCCGCCACGGTGCAAAGGTACTCTTTGCTTATTCTGAGGCGACGGTTCCGAAAATTTCACTGATTATGAGAAAAGCGTACGGCGGAGCCTATATTGCGATGAACTCCAAAGAGATGGGAGCGGACATCGTATATGCGTGGCCGATTGCGGAGATTGCGGTTATGGGAGCAGAGGGTGCTGTCAATATTGCGTTTAAGCGTAAGATCAAAGAGTCGCCGGATCCGGAAGCAATGCGCCAGCAGTGCATCAAGGAATATGACGACAGATTCCTGAATCCGTATGTGGCAGCTTCCCGCGGTTATGTCAATGAAGTAATCAAGCCGGAGGAGACGCGGGCAGCGCTTTTGAAAGCATTGAAAGGACTCAAGGATAAAAAAGTAGAAAATCCTTATAAAAAGCATGGAAATATTCCGTTATAGTATGCTATGATAAATGCGGTGTCACATGGTGGCGCCGCATTTTTAAATGACAGAAAGGCAACAGATATGGCAGATTTAAAAATTCTTGCGCTGATTACAGCGAGAAGCGGTTCCAAAAGTGTAGTGAACAAAAACATTCGAAAGATAAACGGCAAGCCGATGATGGCATACTCCATTGAGCATGCACAGGCTTCCGCATATATTAACCGTATCATTGTTTCGACGGACAGTGAGGAGTACGCGGCGATTGCCCGGGAATATGGGGCTGAGACACCGTTTATCCGTCCGGCGGAATATGCGACGGATACAGCACTGGATATTGACGTGTTCAAGCATGCACTTTCCTTTTTGAAAGAGGAAGAAGGCTATGTGCCGGATATCATCGTGCATCTCCGTCCGACCTATCCGTACCGTGATCCGGCGGATATCGATACGATGATCAAAATGATGATGGATGATGAGACGGTAGATTCCGTTCGAAGCGTTAAGAAAAACGAAGTGGTTCCTCACAAGATGTGGTATTTGAAGGAGGACGGAACTTTGGACTCGCTTATGAAGGATATTCCGGAAGCTTACAATATGCCGCGTCAGGCACTTCCGGCTACTTATATCCAAAACGGAAATGTGGATCTGCTCCGTCCGCGCGCTGTGACAGAGTACAATTCCATGACCGGAAAGAATATCAAAGGCTTTGAGATGAAAGAGATGTATGACGTGGACACGGAGGCGGATTTTTCCAGAGTGTCCGACCTTATGAAAATCATGGGCGGCGGTCAGCAGTTTGTCTTTGATATTGACGGTGTAATTGCCATGAAAAGAGAGGATCTGGATTACGGACAGGCCGGTCCGAACGAAAGAATGATTAAGATTGTCAACCAGCTTTATGACTGGGGCAACCGGATTGTTTTGTTCACGGCCAGAGGCTATGTGACCGGAATCGACTGGAGACCTGTGACGGAACAGCAGATGAAAGATTGGGGAGTAAAATACCACGAGCTTCATATGGGCAAACCGAATGCGGATTACTATGTGGATGACAAGATGCTCAGTCTGGAATTTTTGTACAGAGAGTTTTAATGCGAGGGAACGGTATGAAATGGACAAAACTTACGATTAAGACACTTGCGGAGGCAGAGGATATTATTATCAGCACCATGTATGATCTGGGCCTTGAAGGTGCACAGATAGAAGATAAGGTACCGCTTACGGCGTGGGAAAAAGAGCAGATGTTTGTGGATATTTTGCCGGATGCACCGGAGAATGACGGTGTGGCTTACATCAGCTTTTTTGTGGAAATACCGGAGGAGACGGAAGGTGACCCGGCAGAAAAACAGCAGGTCGCAGCAGGGCTTTCCGACGGCGTGGACAATTCCTATTTTGCGGTCAGTACGGGGCAGCAGGTTGATATTTCGCAGCTCGTAGCCGATATGAAACAGGAGCTGGAAGATCTCCGCATGTTTATGGATATCGGAGAGGGAAGCGTTGAGGTTTCGGAGACGGAAGACATTGACTGGATGAACAATTGGAAGCAGTATTTTCACCAGTTTTACATTGACGACCTTTTGGTGACGCCGTCATGGGAAGAAGTGAAAGAGGAAGACAAAGATAAAAAAGTGCTTCACATTGATCCGGGTACGGCGTTCGGAACCGGTATGCATGAGACAACGCAGCTTTGCATTCGCCAGCTTAAAAAATTCATCACACCGGAAACACAGCTTTTGGATGTGGGAACCGGAAGCGGAATTTTGGCAATTGTTTCGCTGATGTACGGAATCAAATCGGCGGTCGGAACGGACCTCGATCCGTGTGCGGAGCCGGCAGTTGCGGAAAATATGGAAATGAACGGCATTGCGCCGGAAAAATTTGAAATGATGATCGGAAATATTATTTCCGACAGGGAGATACAGGACAGAGTCGGCTACGGGAAATATGATATTGTCGTGGCTAACATTTTGGCGGAGGTTTTGGTACCTTTGACACCGGTGATTGTCAATCAGTTGAAACCGGGCGGAATCTATATCACCTCCGGTATCATCAACGGAAAAGAAGGCCTTGTACAGCAGGCGGCAAAAGACGCCGGTATGGAGATTGTCGAAGTGACACAGCAGGGTGAATGGATGAGTGTGACGGCAAGGAAATTAGCATAAGCTAACTTTAAAGACGCAGGAGAATATCATGTATCAGTTTTTTGTGGAACCGGGGGCTATCGCGGGAAATCGTGTGTCAATTACCGGGAAAGATGTCAATCACATAAAAAATGTACTTCGCATGAAAGAGGGCGAGGAGTTAGCAGTCAGCAACGGTGTGGACGGCAAAGAGTATCGGTGTGCGGTCTTGTCCATGACAGAGGATGAGGTTTTATGCGAGCTCCGTTTTGTGAAGGAGGATGCTGTGGAACTTCCGGTAAAAGTTTACCTGTTTCAGGGGCTTCCGAAAGCAGATAAGATGGAACTGATTATTCAGAAGGCGGTGGAACTGGGCGTTTATGAAATCATTCCCGTGTCCACCAAAAGAGCGGTAGTCAAGCTGGATGCCAAAAAAGAAAAGAACAAGCTGACCCGTTGGCAGTCCATTGCGGAGGCGGCGGCAAAGCAGAGTAAGCGTGCGTGTATTCCGCAGGTGACGGGAGTTTTGAACTTTAAAGAGGCGATAAAGAAAGCCGGAGAGATGGATGTGAAACTCATTCCTTACGAGATGGCGGAAGATATGTCCTATACAAGAGAAGTGATTGGGTCGATTGTGCCGGGTCAATCGGTGGCGGTTTTTATCGGACCGGAAGGCGGGTTTGCCGAGGAAGAGATTGCGGCGGCAAGAGAAAACGGTGTGACGCCGATTACGTTGGGCAAGCGGATTCTCCGCACGGAGACAGCCGGAATGACCACGCTTTCCATCCTTATGTATGAACTGGAAGGGAAAGACTCGTAGAAGACGCTTTTTTGCACGGCACAAGGCGCCGGGGCATATGATATAACATGGTAAAATCTGAAAGGAAGACGGGAATGGAAATATATTTAGACAATTCGGCGACCACCAGAGCGCAGAGAGAAGTTGTGGATATTGTCAGCCGGGTTATGTACGAAGATTACGGTAATCCGTCCAGCATGCATCAGAAGGGCGTCGATGCAGAAAGATATGTAAAGGATGCGAAGGAGATTATCGCCCGCTTACTGAAGGTGCAGGAAAAGGAGATTTTCTTTACCTCCGGAGGGACGGAGTCTGACAACTGGGCGCTGATGGGGGCTGCCAGTGCAAACAGCAGAGCGGGCAGACATTTGATTACGACAAAGGTGGAACATCCGGCGGTTGCGCAGACGATGGAATATTTGGAGTCCATCGGATATGAGGTCACCTACCTGCCTGTGGACAGCAAGGGTGTTGTGAGAATGGATAAGCTGGAGGAAGCCCTTCGGCCGGATACGATTCTCGTGTCTGTTATGCATGTGAATAACGAAGTCGGTGCCGTTCAGCCGGTGGAGGAAATCGGTGCGCTGATCAAGCGCAACAATCCAAAAACGCTCTTTCACGTAGATGCGGTACAAAGCTTCGGCAAGTATAAAATACATCCGAAAAAGCATCACATCGACATGCTTTCGGTCAGCGGTCACAAGATTCACGGCCCAAAGGGAACCGGATTTTTGTATATTGATGAAAAAGTGAAAATCAAGCCGATTGTGTTCGGCGGCGGGCAGCAGAAAGGAATGCGCTCCGGAACGGAAAACGTACCGGGAACAGCCGGACTCGGAAAGGCGTGTGAATTGATTTACAAAGACCTTCCGGCGGATGTGGAGCGCCTTTACGAATTAAAGCGCTATTTTACGGACCGTGTTCTGGAAATCAGTCAGGTGCAGGTTAACGGTCCCCTTTACGAAGAGGGAGCACCGCACATTGTCAGTGTTTCTTTCGGCGGTGTGAGAAGTGAAGTTCTTCTTCATGCGCTGGAGGACAGAGGAATCTGCGTGTCGGCGGGAAGTGCCTGTGCGACCAACAAGCACACGGTAAGCGCGACATTAAAGAGTATGGGTGTGGCACAGGATATGCTGGATTCCACCATAAGATTCAGTTTCAGTATCTTTACAACCAAGGAGGAACTGGATTATACTTTGAAATGTCTGAATGAACTTTTGCCGATGCTTCGCAGATATACGAGACATTGACAAAGGCGCGGGAGCGAAAGACAGACGGAAGTAATAAGAAACAGGAGAGAAAATATGTTTACGGCATTTTTGATTAAATACGCAGAAATCGGTGTAAAAGGAAGAAACCGATATATGTTTGAAAACGCGCTGGTAGATCAGATCCGCTTTGCGCTCGACAAGGTGGAAGGAGAGTTTGCCCTCCGCAAGACCCAGGGAAGAATTTATGTGGATGCGGTTTCGGACTTTGATTTTGATGAGACGGTAGATGCACTGAAGAAGGTGTTCGGTATTTCCGGCATCTGTCCGGTGGTCTACGTGGAGGACGAAGGGTTTGAAAAACTGTCCGAAACGATTGTGGACTACGTGAAAAAAGTGTATCCGGAAGGAAATAAGACATTCAAAGTGTGTGCAAGACGTGCGCGCAAAAACTATCCGATGGATTCCATGAGCATCAACTGCGAGCTCGGCGGTGTGATTTTAGACCATTTCCCGGAGATGAAAGTGGATGTGCACAATCCGGATTTTGAATTCAGTGTGGAAATTCGTGAAAAGATATATATATATTCGGAGACGATTCCGGGACAGGGCGGAATGCCGGTGGGAACCGGAGGAAAAGCGATGCTTCTTCTTTCCGGTGGTATCGATTCGCCGGTGGCCGGCTATATGATCAGCAAGCGCGGCGTTAAGCTGGAGGCGGTATATTTCCATGCGCCGCCATACACTTCTGAGAGAGCAAAACAGAAGGTGGTGGATCTGGCAAAATATGTATCGGTTTATTCCGGCCCGATGAAGCTTCATGTCATCAACTTTACCGATATTCAGCTGGCGATTTATGAGAAGTGCCCGCACGATGAGTTGACGATTATTATGCGCCGCTACATGATGCGCATTGCGGAAACGATTGCAAAGGAGACAGAATGTCTCGGCCTTGTGACCGGAGAAAGTATCGGTCAGGTGGCTTCCCAGACAATGCAGAGTCTCATTTCCACAAATGAGGTCTGTGAGCTTCCGGTATACCGTCCGCTTATTGCTTTTGACAAGCAGGACATTGTAGATATTTCCGAAAAGATTAACACCTATGAAACATCGATTCAGCCGTTTGAGGACTGCTGTACAATCTTTGTGGCGAAGCATCCGGTGACCAAGCCGAATGCAAAAGTAATCCGCGGTCATGAAAAAAATCTGGATGATGTGATTGATGAGCTGGTAAAAACAGCCCTTGAAACGAGAGAAATCATTGAGATAGAATAGGCGTGCGATATTTTGTGCATCATGCAAATAAAAAGAACAGGGCGTTTGCCCTGTTCTTAAAAGTTCGGTGTGAAGTGAAGATTATACAGTGTAATTCTTAAGAATTTCCATAACATCTTCAGCGCCGTCTTCTGCATGGATGTTTAAGTCAATCGGTTTAGAAAGGTCTAAACTGAAAATACCCATGATAGACTTAGCGTCGATTACGTATCTTCCTGATACTAAATCGAAATCATAATCAAATTTTGTAATATCATTTACGAATGATTTTACCTTGTCGATTGAATTTAAAGAAATCTGTACTGTTTTCATTTTCTAATTCCTCCTTCTTCTTTAATACCTTCGCCTATTATACTAAATGCAGGAGTTTGAAAAGTCAATACGAAAACCTTACAAAAAAAAGCGAGGAAACCGATGAAAAGTGTGGCATTCCATAACCTTGGTTGCAAGGTGAATTCTTATGAGATGGACGTAATGCAGCAATTTCTACAAAAAAGCGGGTATGAAATTGTGAGTTTTAACCAAAAAGCGGACATTTACATCATAAATACATGTACCGTAACAAATGTTGCGGATCGCAAGAGCAGGCAGATGATTCATCGCGCAAAGAAACAAAATCCGGATGCAATCGTGGTTGCTGTGGGCTGTTATGTCCAGACGGCAGCAGAGCGTATCGGGGAGGATGATTGTATCGATCTTGCCATCGGCAACAACCGGAAAAAAGATATTGTGGCCATCGTGGAAGAATTTTTGGCGCAAAGACGGGATGCGTCCGCCTCGGAGGGAAGCGCCGGTACGCCTGATAAGACCTTGGCGGGGACAACCATTCCCGACATTGCAAAAGAAAATGAATACGAAGAAATGCAGATGGAAACAACGGCGGAACATACCCGTGCATACATTAAGGTACAGGACGGCTGTAATCAGTTTTGCAGTTACTGCGTGATTCCTTACGCCAGGGGACGTGTGCGTTCCCGCAGACCGGAGCATGTGGTGCAGGAAGTCCGCACGCTGGCGAAAGCAGGTTATAAAGAAGTCGTTCTGACCGGAATTCACCTCAGCTCCTACGGACTTGATTTCCGAGGGGAAGCTTACAATGTGACGCAGAGCAGCGACCTGTTGGATTTGATTGAAAAAGTACATGCGGTGGACGGGATTTGCAGAATCCGTCTCGGATCGCTGGAACCCCGGATTGTGACGGAGAGTTTTGCGAAAAGACTCTCGGAGCTGCCGAAGATTTGCCCGCATTTTCATCTTTCCCTGCAGAGCGGATGCGACAGTGTGCTTGAGCGCATGAACCGAAGATATACCTGCACCGAGTTCGCCGAGGGTGTCCGGATTTTAAGAGAATATTTCGAACATCCGGCTATCACTACCGATGTCATTACGGGATTTCCGGGAGAAACGGAAGAAGAATTTGCGCAGACGGTGGAGTTTCTTGAACAAATCAAGTTTTTTGAGATGCATGTGTTCCCGTATTCCAAAAGAGAGGGAACTGTTGCAGCTGCTATGCCGGACCAGTTGACGGAGAAAATAAAAAAAGAAAGAAGTGCGCGGCTTCTTGCGATGGACCGAAAATATTCGGAAGATTATCGTAGATATTATATAGGGAAAGAAATCACGGTGTTATTTGAGCAGAAACAGACGATAGAAGGGCGCGAATATTACGTGGGACATACGCCGGACTATGTGAAGGTGGCGGTCTTGTCCGAGGAGGATATTGTAAATAAGGAAATACGTTGTCTTGCGACGGATATGCTCTGCGAGGACACGGTTTTTGCGCAAAAGAATTGAGTTTATGAAAAAGTAGTGTTATAATCAGAGTGGTATACAATGGAAAAGTGTTAGATTTACCATAACGATAATTAGATTGGGGCGTGATGAAATGCAGGATTTAGGAAATACTCAATATTTTAAAGTAGAGGTGGAGCCGGAAACAGGTGTCAAGGTTGTACTGTCGACCGTATACGAGGCATTAAGTGAAAAAGGATACAATCCGGTGAATCAGATCGTCGGCTATATTATGTCCGGAGATCCTACTTACATTACCAGTCATAAAAATGCCAGAAGTCTCATTATGAAAGTGGAGAGAGATGAACTGGTAGAAGAGATGCTCAAAGAGTATATTAAAGCCAATCATTGGAAATAGTGAGGATACGATATGCGTATTATGGGTTTGGATGTGGGCTCAAAGACAGTCGGCGTTGCGGTGAGTGATCCGCTTTTGCTTACTGCACAGAGCCTTGAGATTGTGCGCAGAAAGTCAGAAAACAAACTGAGACAGACCTATGCCAGGATTGAAGAGCTGGCACAGCAGTATGAGGTTGAGAAGTTTGTGGTAGGTTTGCCTAAAAACATGAATGCGACCGAGGGCGAGCGTGCGGAGAAATCCCGGGAGTTTGCGGATGCGTTGTTTCGTCGCACCGGTATCGAAGTGGTGCTGTGGGATGAGAGACTGACGACGGTTGCAGCGGATAAGACTATGATGGAAGCAGGGATTCGCAGGGAGAATCGGAAAGAATATGTGGATGCGATTGCTGCTTCTTATATATTACAGGGATATTTGGATTTTCTCCGGAATCAGGAGGAAATCGCCGGCAAAGATCAGGTATAGGAGAACAAATGGAAAAGATTACATTTACACCGGAAACAGAGGAGGAAGCGATTCAGCTTTTTGTATTGGAAAAAACGCGCCTGGGCGGAGTGGATTATCTGCTTGTGACCGACAGGGAGGAAGGCGATGCACAGGCATTGATACTGAAAGATGTGACGGCGGATCATGGAGATGAGAGCACCTATGAGGTAGTCTCCGATGACAAAGAACTGGATGCGGTCGCAGCTGTTTTCGAAAGTTTACTTGACGACATAGCGTTTGTCGAAGAGGAAGAATAAAAGAAAAGATAGCTCGTTAAGAGATTTGGAGGAAAGACAATTGAATAGTAAGCTTAAAATCATACCATTAGGTGGTTTGGAGCAGATCGGAATGAATATTACTGCCTTCGAGTACGAAGACAGTATTATTGTAGTGGATTGTGGTCTGGCATTTCCGGAGGATGATATGCTCGGAATCGATCTCGTGATTCCGGATGTCACATATCTGAAGGAGAATGCAGACAAAGTAAAGGGATTTATGATTACCCACGGACATGAGGATCATATCGGAGCGCTTCCGTATGTTCTCAAGGAGCTTCCGGTTCCGATTTATGCAACCAAGCTGACTATGGGTGTTATTGAACGAAAGCTGGCAGAGCACGGACTTGACAAGAACACAAAGAGAAAAGTGGTGAAGTTTGGCCAGCATATTAATCTGGGACAGCTCAGAGTAGAATTTATCAAAACGAATCACAGTATTGCGGATGCAGCAGCTTTGGCGATTTATTCACCGGCCGGAATTGTGGTGCACACCGGTGACTTTAAAGTGGATTATACACCGGTATTCGGAGATGCCATCGATTTGCAGAGATTTGCGGAGCTTGGCAAAAAAGGTGTGCTGGCACTTATGTGCGACAGTACCAATGCAGAGAGACCGGGCTTTACTCCTTCGGAGAGAACGGTCGGAGTGACCTTTGACAATATTTTTTCAGAACATCAGAAAACCCGTTTGATTATTGCGACTTTCGCATCCAACGTGGACCGTGTGCAGCAGATTATCGATTCTGCCTATAAGTACGGACGTAAGGTTGTGGTGGAAGGAAGAAGTATGGTCAATATCATCGATACGGCCATGAATCTCGGGTATATCAGTATTCCGGACAATACGCTCATCGACATTGAGCAAATCAAAAATTATCCGGATGAAAAAACCGTAATTATCACTACGGGAAGTCAGGGAGAAAGTATGGCGGCGCTGAGCCGTATGGCAAGTGGTATGCATCGTAAGATTCATATCGGACCGCTTGATACGGTTATTTTCTCATCCAATCCAATCCCGGGAAATGAGAAGGCGGTTTCCAAGGTGATCAATGAACTGTACGCAAAGGGTGCGGACGTTATTTTCCAGGATGCGCATGTTTCCGGACATGCATGTCAGGAAGAGATTAAATTGATTTATTCGCTGGTTCAGCCAAAGTATGCGATTCCGGTGCACGGAGAATACCGTCACTTGCAGGCGCAGGCCAATCTTTTGAAGCAGCTTGGCATAGATAAGGATGATATTTTCATCTTGCGTTCGGGAGAAGTGTTGGAGCTGGATGATGAGAGTGCGGACGTGACGGGAAAAGTTCCGGTGGGCTCCATTTTTGTGGATGGACTCGGTGTCGGCGATGTGGGAAATATTGTTCTCCGCGACAGACAGCGTCTGGCGGAAGACGGTATCGTCATCGTGGTTGTGGCGCTGGATTGCGACAATAATTATATCGTTTCCGGGCCGGATATTGTGTCCCGCGGATTTGTGTACGTGCGCGAGGCGGACGAGCTTTTGGATGAGGCGCAGGTTCTTGTGACAGAAATTTTGGAAGATTGCATTCATAGAAATATATCCGACTGGGGCAGAATGAAAAATATAGTGAGGGATGACCTCAGTGAATATTTATGGAAAAAGACAAAGAGACGTCCGATGATTCTTCCGATTATCATGGAAGTGTAGGGCGCGGATGAGGATGGTTTCATGCTGGAATTACAGGGAGAACTCGATGAATTTATTGTTAAACTGAAAGATACAAAAGTTTATCGGGAGTATGAGATACAAAAGAATAAAATAAAAGAACTTCCGGAACTCAAACAGAGAGTAGATGATTTCCGTCGTCGCAATTATGAGCTTCAGACAAGAAATTATCCGGAAAACATTTATGACGAGATGGAGCGGTTTCAGCGGGATAATGAAGCGTTCCAGGCAATTCCGCAGGTGCGGGATTTCCTGCAGGCGGAGCTTGCTCTCTGTCGCATGATTCAAAAAGTAACAACGTCGATTGTGGAAGCGGTCTCTGAGGACTTTGAGTAGAAAAGAGGAAAAAAAGTGAGCGTAAAGCAAGTATTAGGAGCAGTTCTGAATATGATTTTCCGACTGTCGATAGCCTGTATCGTGGTGGTGCTGGTGTATCGCGCGGCTATGTATTCCTATCATTTCGGATACATGGTATTTGCGGATGCGGCAAAAGAGGCGGCACCGGGAAGAGATGTCAGCATTATGGTTGAAACCGATGATGACATTATGGATATCGGCGAAACACTGGAGCGCAGAGGCCTTATTTCCGATGCGAAGATTTTTGTCGTTCAGGCGATTCTGCTTGAGTACAAGGACAAAATCATTCCGGGAGAATACACGCTTAATACATCCATGAAGGCGGATGAAATGATAGAGTTGATGGCCGGAGTTGCATCTGAGGAATCGGAGGAGAATGCGGATACCGGTTCGGACAGCGATTCGTAATAAGGAGACAAAACGTTGATCGTAGAACAGAGATATGTGGATTTTATGAACTCTTTGGAACGGGAGGATTTTCCGTATCTGGCGGAGCTGGAAACATACGCGCTGGAGACGGAAGTTCCGATCATCCGCAAAGAGATGCAGAGCTTTTTGAAAACATTGATTACGATGAATAAACCGAGGCAGATTCTGGAAGTGGGAACGGCCATCGGTTTTTCTGCGTTACTGATGAGTGAATATATGCCAAAGGACGGGCATATCACAACCATAGAAAAATATGAGAAGCGGATTCCCCTTGCCCGCGCCAATTTTGAGAAAAACGGAAAGGCGGACAAGATTACTTTGATTGAGGGAGATGCGACGGAGGTGCTTGCATCTTTGGAGGGGGAATTTGATTTGATTTTCATGGATGCGGCAAAGGGACAGTACATCCACTTTTTGCCGGATATTTTAAGACTTCTGAAAAAGGGCGGAGTGCTTTTGTCGGACAATGTGCTCCAGGACGGGGATGTCATTGAATCGCGCTATGCGGTTACAAGACGGAACCGGACCATACACGGTCGCATGCGTGATTATTTGTACGAATTGAAAAACCATGAAATGCTGCAGACATCCATTTTGCCGGTGGGGGACGGGATTACCCTTTCCGTGAAAAAATAAGGATTGCAGATGAGGAGAAATGATAGATGAGAAAACCTGAATTACTCATTCCGGCCAGCAGCCTGGAAGTGTTAAAGACAGCGGTCATCTTCGGAGCAGATGCTGTATATATCGGCGGGGAGGCGTTCAGCCTGCGCGCCAAGGCAAAAAACTTTTCAAAAGAAGATATGGAAGCGGGCATTGCGTTTGCACATGAGTACGGTGTGAAGGTGTATGTCACGGCTAACATTTTGGCGCACAATTACGATTTGGATGCTGCGGCGGAATATTTTAAAGAACTGGGACAGATGAAACCGGACGGAATTATTGTGTCGGACCCCGGAATGATAATGTTAGCAAAGGCTAACTGTCCGGAGATTGAGATACATCTCAGTACACAGGCAAACAACACCAATTACATGACATACCGTTTCTGGTATGAACAGGGGATTAAGCGTGTAGTCAGTGCAAGGGAACTTTCTCTGCGCGAAATCAAACAGATTCGTGAGGCGATTCCGGAGGATATGGAAATTGAGAGTTTCATTCACGGTGCCATGTGCATATCCTATTCGGGGCGTTGTTTGCTCAGCAACTATTTTACGGGGCGTGATGCCAACCGCGGAGCCTGCACACATCCGTGTCGCTGGAAATATGCGGTGGTGGAAGAATCCCGGCCGGGCGAATATCTTCCGGTGTATGAAAATGAAAGAGGAACTTATATTTTCAATTCCAAGGATCTTTGTATGATTGAACACGTACCGGAGATGATGGATGCGGGAATTGACAGTTTTAAGATAGAAGGGCGCATGAAGACGGCGCTTTACGTGGCGACGGTGGCCCGTACGTACCGGAAAGCAATTGACGCGGCGCTGGAGTCGCAGGAGGCATACGAAGCGATGCTGCCTTGGTGCAGGGAAGAGATTTCCAAGTGCACGTACCGACAGTTTACGACCGGTTTTTATTTCGGGAAACCGGATGAAAATACACAGATTTATGACAGCAATACCTATGAACAGGAATATATTTATCTCGGTATTGCGGAGAAGGTGAATCCGGTACAGGACGGATGCGTGGTAGAAATCGAGCAGCGCAACAAGTTCAGTGTCGGAGAAGAGATTGAGATTATGAAACCGGACGGAAGAAACGTAGCGGTTACTGTTTTGTCGATTTGCAATGAGGACGGACAAGAGCAGGAGAGTGCTCCGCATCCGCAGCAAAAACTCACCGTGACACTTTCGGATGTGGCGGAGAAATATGACATTTTGCGAAAGAAAGGGAAAAGATCATGAACAAGATGCTAAACGTGGAAGAGATTTTCGGACAGAATGTGTTTGATCTTCCGAAAATGCAGGAGAGACTTCCTGAGGATGTCTATACAGAAGTTCGCACTGTGATGGAACAGGGCGGTGTTCTTTCCATGACAGCGGCCAATGTAGTGGCGAAGGCGATGAAGGATTGGGCTGTGGAGAACGGTGCGACACATTTTACTCACTGGTTTCAGCCACTGACGGGTATTACGGCAGAAAAACACGATGCGTTTATTACCCATCCGAACGCGGATGGCAAGATGATTATGGAATTTTCTGGCAAAGAGCTGATCAAGGGCGAGCCGGACGCATCTTCGTTCCCTTCGGGCGGACTTCGTGCCACATTTGAGGCGAGAGGATATACGGCGTGGGATATGACATCCCCGGCGTTTTTGAAAGGTTCTGCAAACGGAGTTGTTCTTTGTATTCCGACAGCATTCTATTCCTATACAGGGGAGGCACTGGATAAAAAGACACCGCTTCTTCGTTCCATGGAGGCGATTTCAAAGCAGGCACTCCGTATTATGCGTCTGTTTGGCCATGAGGACGCCATGAAGGTGATTCCGTCGGTCGGTGCGGAGCAGGAATATTTCCTTGTGGATGAGTATCTTTATACACAGAGAGCGGACCTGATGTTTGCGGGCAGAACCCTGTTCGGAGCTCCGGCGCCGAAAGGGCAGGAGATGGAGGATCACTACTTCGGTGTCATCCGTGAACGTGTCGCTGCATTTATGACAGATTTGAATGAGGAGCTTTGGAAACTCGGTGTGACGGCAAAGACGCAGCACAATGAGGCGGCGCCTGCGCAGCACGAGCTTGCCCCGATTTATGAGACTTGTAATATTGCAACGGACCACAACCAGATTGTGATGGAGACAATGAAACGCGTGGCGACACAGCACAGCATGCGTTGCCTTCTGCATGAAAAACCGTATGCCGGTGTCAATGGTTCCGGTAAGCACAACAACTGGTCGATTACGACAGACACCGGTATCAATATGCTGGATCCGGGCGATACACCGAATGAAAACATTCAGTTCCTTTTGGTGCTTGCATGTATTATGCGTGCGGTGGATAAACATGCAGACCTTCTGCGTCAGTCGGCAGCGGACGTTGGAAATGACCATCGTCTCGGGGCGGATGAGGCTCCGCCTGCAATTATTTCCATCTTCCTCGGCGAACAGCTGGAAGATGTGGTGAAACAGCTTGTGGAGACAGGTGCAGCGGAATCCCTCAAAGAGGGCGGAACCCTTGAAACGGGTGTTTCGACGCTTCCTGATTTTGAAAAAGATGCAACGGACCGTAACCGTACATCACCATTTGCATTTACCGGTAATAAATTTGAGTTCCGTATGGTCGGTTCTTCCGATTCCATTGCAGGACCGAACACGACGCTGAATGCTATTGTGGCACAGGCGTTCTGTGAGGCAGCAGACAGACTGGAGGCGGCTCCGAACTTTGATTTGGCGGTACATGACCTGATCAAAGAGTACATGAGCGAGCATCAGCGCATTATTTTCAACGGCAACGGCTATTCCGATGAGTGGGTGCGCGAGGCAGAAAAACGCGGTCTTCCGAATATCCGCACGACGGTGGAAGCAGCTGCTACGCTGACGAGCGATAAATCGGTAGAGTTGTTTGAACAGTTCGGTATTTACACAAAAGCGGAGCTTGAATCCCGCGAGGAAATTATTTACGAAACATATTCCAAGACCATCAATATCGAGGCGCTCACCATGATTGATATGGCAGGAAAGCAGATTATTCCGGCAGTTGTAAAATATACAAAGACTCTCGCGGATATGGTGAATTCTCTGCGTGACGCAGGTGTGGACATCGCCGTGCAAAAAGGAATGCTTGAAAGTGTTTCAAAACGTCTGGCAGCCATGCAGACAGCATGCGCAAACCTAAAGGATGTGGATCGCAAGGCGCGCAATATCAAAAATGCAAAAGAGCAGGCTTTCTTCTATATGAATGAAGTGATTCCGGCTATGGAAGCGCTCCGTGCTCCGGCGGATGAACTGGAGATGATTGTAGATAAGGAAGTTTGGCCGATTCCGACTTACGGTGAGTTGATGTTTGAGGTATAAAATGAAAAAACTGATTGTTATTTGTATGGCTGCGCTGATGATGTGCAGCCTTACCGCTTGTGCGGGTGATTTAAATCATTATACGAAACAAGAGTCCGAAGCGCTGATGGAAGATGTCATCGGACAGGATGTGACTTATGTTTCTACGGAAAAGTATCCGAAGGAAAAGAAAGTGGTACACCTGTTTGAGGATGAGGATGGCGTAGAGTTTGCCGTGATCAGTGAAATGAGTCAGGGCTGGTTTTCGGCAGGACTGTACCGTTGCTATATCTCGGATAACTATGTGGCGGCAAAGCTGGAAGCGCATGAGCAGGAAATTATGGATATACTGGAGCAATATGAGCTGAAACAATATTTGAGAGATCCGTCATATGTGCTGGATGAAGACATTGCCCTCGGCGAGGGAGCCTGCCCGGATGTCTTTTATTTCGAACTTCCGATAGGGAGCGTTGAGGAAAACAAAGAGGTTATTGAGCATATGGCTGCAGCAGGGGCACAGATTGATGAGTTGCTCTCCTTTTGTTATGATGAGGACTATGCACTTTCGGTTGATTTGGAAGGCGGAGATTATCAGAATTATGTCAGTTACACGGGTATGAATCTCCGGTTTATGTATGAAGCGGTGGCCTATGACGGGCGAGTTTATGAGAAATCGGATATGATGTGGTTTGAGTGGTCGCTGACGGAAGAAGACCGTTGGAGCGAAGAAGCGCTGTATGAGTATTTGGAAGCGCAGCTGGCAGAGGCGGTCGGAAGAGAGCCGGAAGAATAGAGAAAAGGCGTAGGAAAGACCCTGCAGAAACTATTTTGAAAAAATTTGAAAAAATTAAAAAAAACACTTGCACAAAGTAAAAAAATCATGTATACTTTGTCCTTGTGATGGGCTATCGCCAAACGGTAAGGCAACGGACTCTGACTCCGTCATTTCAAGGTTCGAATCCTTGTAGCCCAGCTGATAAGCGTGTATTCTTACGGATACACGCTTTTTTTTTGCGCTTGCTTTTTCGGCCGTGGGTATATAGAAAAAATAAATACTACACAGCAGAAAGAAAACTGTGCTATAATTGTAGCGGCTTATAAGAAACAAAAGTGGGAATTTGAGAGTAAAAGGAGGAATTTATGAAAACGAGTTTAAAGAAAACCTTATCATTTTTCATGGCAGTGGCAGTTATGCTTTCGTGCATAACCATAGACGAATGTTCTGTATTTTGGTAATGCGGGAAGGACAGAACCGGTGTTGTGTCTGCAATTCTGCTTGCGCAGGCGGGAATGAATGAGGAGTATATTGTCGGGGATTATATGAAATCCAAAGAGAATTTACTTCCGATGCTGGAAGAGTTTGCAAAGCAATGTCCACAGATAGATATACGTGTGATTACACCGCATGAAAGATACATTAAAGAGTTTTTGAAGTGGATCAGAGAGAGCAGTTTCGTTTGAGATTGCTCTTTTGTCAATTAAATTTAGTAATTGTATGCATCCGATAAAAATAGTACAATAAAATTGTTAAACTATTAGAAAATAATCAGTTATTTTTATTTGGGAGGAAAATGGATGAAGAAGAGAATAATACAAGGGGTAAGGCGTATAACAGCTATGACATTGGCATTCGTATTAGCATGGTCATCATTTGCAGGAACAATTCCCGGAACAATAGTAAATGTATATGCAGATGGTGCGAATACATTTCGGTATTCTAGAGATGCGGGCGTTGCAGGTGTAACTATTACTAATTTTGCTACAGGAATTCCAGTAATATTTGATCAGGATGAGGATGATGGTACCTTTTATAAGGGTGGATTTACAAACACAGAGTATCAGTGTCAAATTGCATTAAGAGATGGGTTTACTTTGGTTGATAATACGAATATAAATTGTGACATTCTAACAGTTAGTCAGAAAATGCTAGACAATGACGCATCTGAAGTGGATTTTGCAATTCAGACCAAGCTGAGTGCCGATTTGGTTTTTACCAATATCGAGGCTGACAAGGTAAAGGAAATTTCAAGTGTGACAGTGGGTGGTGCTTCTCTGTCATCGATTCCTGATGGTACAGCTGGTACTAAGTACACAATTCCTGCAGATACTCTTGCATCTACACCGGTTGTGGTAACGTTTACAACGAGTCCGGCTTATTATGCAGAAGGCGCCGGATATGAATATATGAAGCTGGAAGTAAATGCGGTGGGAAATCAATCCAGAAAATATACCTACACAACAACCGTAGGTGATTTGAAGACTGCTGGTGGAGTAATTGATATTGATGGTAGTTTGAAGGATACAGAGCAACTTTTAGTTGATAATGGAGAAGTTACTTCCAATGCTAGAATGACGATTAATCCATCTGATTATGCAGCTAGTAGCAACTACGTTTACAAGCCGATGTATGAGGGAGAAACATGTACTGTAGTGATAGAGCCAAATAATGGATATAAGGTGGTTGCTGTACCAGAAGATTCGGTGGTAAGGGATCCAACTTCATTTGCTATTAGCTATGAAATATCTAAGGATACAACGAAACTTCCGACAGTTGAAATAAAACTTATAGAACCGGATGCAAATGTTGAGATAGCTGGGTATTTGTCTGAATCCGAGTTTGTAATAAGTCAATATATATTAGATAATCCGGGGAATGCACCTAATAGGTCTTTATATTTTGCGTTAGGTAAAAATGAAAATGAACTATGCAATTGGTCTGATCCTGTGTCTGATTTTCAAAGTGGTATAAATGGACCTGTGGATATAGAGTTACCTTTGCCGGATGCGTCAGGTGAATACTACATTTATGCAAAGTTTATGTGTGATACAGATTCTTCAGATGTGGTAGGAGTAAGGGGAATTGGCGCACAACCTATTTATATTGATGTGACCCAGCCGGAAGTTGGTTATGATGAAAGCTATATAAAGATTGGCAATAACCAGTATGGAGAATTCGCGAG
>JAFTWX010000030.1 GCA_017465095.1 Lachnospiraceae bacterium
CCTTCGGAATGACAGCGTTGGGTGCGAGGTTAACGTTTGGCTTATCGTTCGGCAGATTTTTCATTTGCTCTTTTATAGTTTATCCCTTAAATTAACGACATTGCCTCGAGGGGAAGGTGTCATCGAAGATGACGGATGAGGTGTCACCCTTCCGCCCACACTGTATTTCTTATGACAATATCGCCCCCATATAGAAAATCTATTGTTTGTCAGCAGATTGTAAACCTTCTGTATCCCCCACATTGCTATACTATAAATATGTACCTCCCCTCTCCGGCGATCGCTTACCAAAACCGCCAATATGTACTATAATTATTGTGATATAGACAGGAGGCGATAAACGATGAATCTGGGAACCCGGCTGAAAGAACTGCGTGAAATGCGCGGGATCAGTGTTTATCGCCTTTCCCGTTTAACCGATGTTTCCGAAAATCATATTCACAGTATCGAACGTTCCGAAAAACAACCAACCATATATACCCTTGAAAAACTGCTGAACGCATTGCAGATTTCCCTTTCAGAGTTTTTTTATGAGGGCGGCGAAGCAATTTTCCCCTCGGATTACGAAAAAGAACTCCTGTTCCATATCCGGCAGCTGAATCCTGAAAAATCAGCAGCTATGCTCCAACTCGCCAAACTTCTTCATGAAGAATATGTATTGCTGAATCAAATTTCCACGGAGGATATTGAATCATGAAAAATTGTCTCGTAATCAGTACATCCGAAGAAACTTTCCCCTGTCCCATACCGGATTCCCGTGAAGAAATACGGCTTGGCCTGCATATTTACTGTCCGCTGCAAGAAATGGTTCTGAACCGCTGTGGATTCAGTAGTCCTCTGCGAAACCGCAACGAAATTTACACGGGAGAACTTCTCTCAACTATATTGTCGGATCCCGGAATTGAAGACAGGTTTTTCATCCGTCTCCGAACCGTCTATTCCAATAATTTCTGTCCGAATGCCGCCGACATCCAGCGAATGAACTACATCAACGGCAGATGTACCCGCCACCAACATATTTCCTCTTCCCAAGGCACAGCGCACCGGATGCTCTGTCAGTATTGCCGCGAGGAAACCGATCTCCTGTTCGTCGTCTATCCTTCCGGCCGGATTGATTCCGAAACCGCCGAACTCCTCGCCATCGCACAGCAGAAACAAATCCCCATTCTTCATTATGACCCCGAAACCTTTGAAACCATCCGCGAAAATCTCCCCGAAAACTGGATCGCCTATGAAAACCGTATCACGGAAAGCGATGTGGATGATTTTTTCTCCGAAAATGATTGATTTCTCCCTTTCCAAAAACGAAAATAAACTGTAAATTTTTCAAAAACCATTGATTATAGACGCAATTTGTGGTATATTAATGGATGGAAAAAATTTATATTTTCAATCCTTCAAAGAAGAAAGGGATCATCACATGACTTACAACAAGAAATCCGTTGAAGATATCGACGTTGCCGGCAAAAAAGTCCTCGTAAGATGCGACTTTAACGTTCCGGTTAAGGACGGCGTAATCACCGACGACAAGCGTATCGTCGGCGCAATGAAGACCATCGAATACCTCGTAGCTCAGGGCGCGAAGGTTATCCTCTGCTCTCACATGGGCAGACCCCACAATGTTCTTGACGAAAAGCTCAAGCTCGACAAGAAGGAAAAGAAGAAGATCGAAGCTCTTCCCGCAGAAGAACAGGAAGCTGCTACCGCTGCTGCTCTCGAAAAGGGCGCAAAGGACATCA
>JAFTWX010000031.1 GCA_017465095.1 Lachnospiraceae bacterium
AAGGCATTTGTTCTTGGAAAAAAGTGGGCTTTCCGTAAAAATGATTCATCACGAGCCCTTTTGGTTGGAGAGCCCGGACAGGGGGAATTTGCGTGAATGACGAAGATGAAGCTGTAAAGAGGATGGAGCAGACCAAAGAAGCGATGCTTGCGTATCTGGAACGGATGAAACAAAGCGGAGTAGAGCTTTTTATGGATGGTCATGCTGTGCTGCCGGCTGAAGCGGTTGCGAGAACGGTTCGGGAGGATAGTCCCTATATGGCAGATTATGTACTGAACGAGGAAGGTGCTGTAGAACAGGTGCGGTTTGACCGCGTGACGCGCAGGTAGGAGCCTTCTATCGAAATCAAACTGAAAAGTACCGCAATTAGGAAAAAATCGGGATTGCCTCTCGTGCGACGGCGGTACAAAATAAAAAAATTGGTAATGACGCAAGCTGTCAAATATGTTATGATGTAACTGCCCAAACCTTGTGTGCGGGCAGTTGCACAGCTTGGCCGGAGAAAAACGGCCTCATGAGTTTGGATTTGATGTGAGATTTTGATACGGAGACGGCAGAAGATGAAAAAGAGAAGAGAAGATATTGAAAATAATATTGAAAATATAGAAGAAACTAATGTTCAGGAAGAAAGCTTCGCAGGCGAAGCGGAGCAGGACGACGGGGAATATTCGGATAGTCAGGAAGAAGGAGAATATTGGGAGGACGAAGAATACCCGGACGAGGAAGGATATCCGGAGGATGATGAGTATCCGGAAGAGGAAGCGGATTTGGAAGAAAAAGAAAAAAAGGGCGGCAAGCTGAAAAAAGGATTGCCGGTATTGATTGCTTTGATTCTGATAGCGGTCATTGCAGCCACAGGTTTCGGAAAGACGGTGGTGGATAAATATTCTTATGGAACGGAAATGGCCGATTTGGATGAGTATTTCGGAGTGGGTGCCGGAACGGGAGAGTTGGCGGTTATATTGCAGGATGAGAAGATTTCGGCAAAGGCATTTTTGAAGGACGAGCAGGTTTATTTTGATTTAGATACGGTACAGGAATATTTTAACGAAGGTTTTTATGCGGATTTCACTGAGCAGAAGCTGCTTTACACCACGGCAACGGATACGATTACCGTGCTGTTCGGTGCGAAGGAGTATATGGATAAAACCGGCGCCCATGAGCTTGGATATGCGCCCTGTTACATTGAGGGCGGGACGCTCTATCTGGCAGCAGAATATGTAAAGAAATTCAGCAATTTTTCATATGAAAAGTTTGACAGACATCTGCAGGTTTATACCCTTTGGGGTGAGAAGCAGACAAAGAAAATTCTCGAGGATACCCAAATCCGGATTAAGGGCGGTATCAAGAGTCCCATCCTTCGTGAGATTGCAGAGGGAGAAACCGTAGAGATATTGGAGGAGATGGACACCTGGACAAAGGTAAAAACCTCCGATTCCCTGATTGGATATGTGGAGAACCATAAAATGGGAGAGGCTGTGACGGTGACGGAAATCCCGGTGACGGATTATGTTCCCGAGGAGTACAATTCAATTTCCATGCCAAGCAAGGTGAGCCTCGGATGGCACTATATCGGCGGTGTTGGCGGTAATGATACGCTGGATAGTATGGTGGCAGAAGGCAAGGGGATGAATGTAATAGCCCCCACATGGTTCAGCCTTACGGATAACGAAGGAAATTACAGGTCTTTTGCGAATGCTAATTATGTAAATAAGG
>JAFTWX010000032.1 GCA_017465095.1 Lachnospiraceae bacterium
ATTACTTTTTATCTTTACAAGACTTAATCCAATCAAATTTATTAAGAAATTTTTGCCGGTCATGGGATTTGCATTTTCAACAGCGACATCCAATGCAACGATTCCGATGTCCATTGATACACTCCATAAAAAGATGGGAGTTTCCAAACAGATTTCATCCTTTACTGTTCCGCTGGGAGCAACGATCAACATGGACGGAACATCCATTATGCAGGGAGTAGCGGTTGTGTTTATCGCGCAGGTATACGGAATTGATTTGACACTTGGAAATTTGGCGACAGTTGTTTTGACGGCAACACTCGCTTCCATCGGTACAGCGGGAGTTCCGAGTGTCGGACTTGTAACGCTGGCTATGGTACTGAATTCTGTCGGTCTTCCGACGGAAGGAATTGCCCTTATCATGGGTATTGACCGAATTCTTGATATGCTCAGAACCGCAGTTAATATTACAGGTGATGCTGTATGTACGACTATCGTTGCACATCAGGAAAAAGCCATTAAGAAAGATATCTTTAATGCATCTTAATAGATGCCCAGTATTTTTAAAAATAAAAGTAAGAGGACGAGCAGGATCGTAGGTTTTACGATTCTGCTTCCTTTGTTTATGACAAGTCCTGCGCCGATGTAACCACCGAGCATATTGCAGGCGGCAGCGGCCAAACCGAGGGAAAACAATACCTGTCCGTTTAAGATAAAGATAACGAGAGAGGTGATGTTTGTGGTAAGGTTGATGACTTTTGCCTGTGCATTGGCGCATCCGACGCTGACATGGGCAAAGGTGGTAAACGCAATAATGAGAAAAGTGCCTGTTCCCGGGCCGTAAAATCCGTCGTACATACCGATGATGAGAGCTGCAATAACAGCGGTAATATAGGTTTTTGTATTCAAAACAAGCTCTGCCTCCGGGTTGTCTTTAAACAACTTTTTGTTCAGTACAATGAAGGCTGCAAGGGGGAGGACTGCAAATAAGATATATTCCATAATTTTTTCGTCCATGGCCAGTGACAGCTTTGCCCCGACGGAAGAACCGATGACAGCACTGATGACGGAAGGGATGGCTAACTTTAAGTTGACCAGTCCGTTTTTGATAAAACGTACGGTGGCGAGGGTAGTCCCGCAGGTGGAAGAAAGTTTGTTTGTAGCAACTGCCTGATGCATTGGGAGTCCGGCAATTAAGTACGCCGGAAGCGAAATCAAACCGCCGCCTCCGCCGATGGCGTCCACAAGCCCTGCTAAAAACAAGAGCGGGCATACAAATAAAAATGTTCCTATGGTTGGTGTCATGTTTGTTTCCTTTGTTTTCTTAGTTTGGGCTGAGCAATACAGCCAAAGAAAGTATACGCAGAATTAAAGAAAAAGTAAAGCAATTTTAGGGTGAGAAGCGTATTGTAAAGTGAAAGAAATTTGATATAATTGTAATATCTCAGGAAGATATGTGAAGATTTTATGGCGTGTATAAGGAGGAGGTTTGACATGGGTTTGATGGATATGATTAAGAGAAGGGCAATGAATGCGGTAGCCAATGCAGTAGGCGATGCAGTGGGAGATGTCGTGGAAGGTGCACTGGACCAGGTGATTCCTTCTAAGAAAGGACAGCGAGTGTCGTCACGGAGTGTTTCACACAGTGCAAACAAAGATGATGCCCGGGAGTCCGGAGAGAAGGTGCTCAGAACAAGGCTGGAGCAGATTATCGCAGATGAGTGGAGCGGATATGAACTTCGCAAAAACGTACCGGCTTCTGAGATGAATGCGGAGAGCGGTGCACGTACATACAGCTATGGTATTTATCAGGACGGAATACCGAAGGCTATGATTATGATTTTGGACGACCGCAATCTTTATAAGAAAAGAGAAGTACTTCAGGCGCAGAGAGCGTGCGGTGAAATGCGTGTTGCATATATGAATTTTATGACGTATCTGCCGAATCGGGAGGATTATATTTCAGAGAGATTGAAGGAAAAGATCCGTTAATTATATTGCTGAAAAAGAAAGAGAAATGTGACAATTGTTGCACCCATGGCGGGTAAAGCATATCCTGTATGGGTTTTGTGGGTAACGGGGATATGTTCAGCCCAGTGTGATAAGCACGGCTTTATCACTTTGAAAGCGTTTTCTCTTTCTTTTTTTGTGTCAGTATTTTGTGTAAATATTGAGGTGAGATATGGAAATACAAGGCTCGGTTCTGGATAGACTTACGGATGAGACAGTCTGGCAGCAGTTCTTGGACGATAAGCTGGAAAAACAGCATCTTCGCAAGGAAGAGGAAAACAAAATCCGTAGTTATATTGAAAACCGCACGTATGAAAAAATGGCGGAGCTTATTCGGGAAGGAGCGTTTCCGGGAGAGTATCCGGTTAAAAAAGTGATTAACAAAGAAGGGACGACCAAGAAAAGAGTTGTCTATTCTTTTGGGGATGATGTGAGTATTACTCTGAAATTCATTGCATTTCATATGGATTTTATGGAGGATGTGCTGGCGGATTCCTGTTATGCGTTCCGCAAGACAAGAGGCGTGTCCCAGGCATTGCAGCGGCTGAGACGGAATCCGAAAGTAAAAGATATGTACTGTTACAAGGCAGACATCAGCAATTATTTCAATTCCATTGATATACCGCTTCTTTTGGAGGCATTGCAACCGCTGAAGGAGCGGGATGTGCGGTTGTATGAGCTGATGGAAAAGATTCTTATGCAAGACAGGGTTTGGTATCGCGGAAAGTTGATACCGGATGAACACGGTGCCATGGCAGGGCTTCCGATTGCACCGTTTTTGGCCAATATGTACTTGAATAGGGTGGACCACTATTTTGAACAGCAAGGGGTGGAGTATTACCGGTATTCCGATGATATTCTGATTTTTGCTGAAAGTGAGTCACAGCTCACTGAGCGGAAGGAAGAATTGGGTCGAAAACTGCAGGAACGCAAGCTGACAATCAACGCATCGAAAGAAAGCGTCTCCCGGCCGGGAGAAGTCTGGGAGTTTCTGGGGTTTTCCTACAAACAGGGAGAATTTGATCTGTCAGACAATACTAAGCGCAAAATGAAAGCAAAGATTAAGCGGAAAGCGGAGGCACTTCGACGCTGGCAGAGAAAGAAAGGGCTTACGCCGGACAAGGCAGCCATCGGATTTATTCATGCAATGAATCGAAAATTTTACGGTGGTAAGGGAACCGATGATTTTACATGGAGCCGATGGTTCTTTCCGAATTTGACCGTAGATTGCGGACTCCGTGAAATTGACAGCCACATGCAGGAATATATCCGCTATGCAGTGACAGGGCGTCACTACAAAGGAAACTACCGCATCACCTATGAGCAGATGAAGGCATGGGGATACCGCAATCTGGTCCATGCGTTTTATGATTACAAAAAGAATACAGAGGAAACTGCTAAAGGGTAGGTCGGCAAAGTTGCCAGAAAGCAACTGCGCTGGCTGCGGCTACATTGAGAGAATCCACACCGTGGGACATCGGGATGCAGACGCTGTAATCGCAGGCTGCGATTGTCTCAGTGCATAGTCCGTATCCTTCACTGCCGAGCAGAATAGCCAGTCTGTCCTCTGCCATGAGAGGCGGATGGTCAATGCTGACAGCTTTGTCATCCAGTGCCATGGCAGCAGTGCAGAATCCCAGGTTCTTTAGCCAATTCACGTATATGACAGATGTGTCAGACGGGATAAATGTCCATGGGACTTGAAATACGGTTCCCATGCTGACTCTTGCGGATCTGCGATAAAGCGGATCACTGCAACCTTCCGTGAGAAGAACAGCGTCAATACCGAGGGCAGCAGCACTCCGGAAAATGGCACCTACATTGGTTGGATTCATGACATTTTCAAGTACGGCAATGCGCCGGGCATTTTGGCAAATATCGCTGACAGACGGTAAGGCCTGACGTTTCATGGCGCAGAGAAGGCCTCTGGTCATGGCAAAACCGGTGAGTTGTGATATAATTGTTGTGTCGGCAACAAAAATAGGAATCTGACCACAACGGTCAATGATGTTTTTGGAGGGGCCGCTTATTTCGTTTCTGTTTATGAGCAGAGAAATTGGTTCATAGCCGCCGTTCAGTGCGCGCTCAATGACATTCGGGCTCTCTGCAATAAAAATTCCCGGAGCCGGTTCGTTGTAAGTGCGCAGCTGGTTTTCGGAAAGGCGCGCGTAGATATCAAGATCCGGATGGGAAAAATCGGTAATTTCGATTAGATTACTCATGGCAAACTCCTATCTGCTGTCAGGGATTGTTTTACTACGATTAGTATACGGGAGAACGACATCGGTCGCAAGAGGGTTTGTTTTATGCTATAATTGAATAAATTTCAAAGACGACGCAGCGTCAGGTATTGCTTGTGACGCAGCGTTATATACCATAATAGCCATGAAAGGTGGTGAAACGCTATGTCAAATTATACGACAGGAGAACTTGCAAAGCTGGCGGGAGTAACAGTGAGAACCGTCCAATACTATGATTCGCGGGGGATTCTGATTCCGAGTGATTTCAGTGAAGGCGGAAGACGTCTTTATACGGACGATGATCTTAAGAAACTGCGTGTCATTTGTTTTTTGCGTGACCTCGGTCTCAGTCTCAATCATGTGGGCGATATTCTTGAGGCATACAATGCGACAAGTGTCATTGAACTTCTTTTGGAAGAACAGAAGAAAACGCTGGAGACGGAAGTGGCGGAGCGAAAGGAGCAACTCGACAGAATTTCCGAAATTCAGAAAGAAATGAAAAGCATTGCAGATTTCTCTGTTGAAAACTTAGGTGATATAGCATATGTTATGGAGAACAAAAAGAAATTAAAAAAGGTCTATTCGGTGATACTCGGTGTCGGCCTTGTGCTGGACGGATTGGAGATCGGTGCAGTTATTTATGCGCTGAAGACGGGGAACTGGTGGTTGTTTGCGGGAGTGCTTTTGCTTATGCTGATTGTACTTTTCCCTATTATCAATTATTATCATAAATATACGGTTTATATTTGTCCGGAATGTCACACGGTATTTAAACCGAAAAAATCAGAATTTTTCTGGGCAAACCATACGCCGAAGACAAGAAAACTTACTTGTACATGCTGCGGAAAGAAAAGTTTCTGTGTTGAAACTTACGGTGTGGCGCCGGAAGAAGTGAAGGAGGGCTGATTTATGTTGAAAGATAAAAAGAAAACGATCGTATACTTGATCTGGGCATTTGTAATTGCATGGATTTTGCAGGTGATTGCCAGTGCGGCAGCAAATATTGCGGCAAATACAACGGGTATGACAAATTCGCTGGGAAACCTGATTTTCACGGGAGTGCTTGCGGTTTCCATGTATGCACCGTTCTTTGCTGTTTTATTGGCAAAATACCCGCTCAAAGGTATGGGGTGGATTCCGAAGTTGAAAGGAAATATCGGTTGGATGTTTTTGGCCTGGGTCGGACCGTTACTCTTTTCCGTGCTCGGAGCGGTTGTATATTTTGTTATCTTTCCGGAACGGTTTGATTTGACCGGAGCTTATTTTGCGATGGCACTCGGCGAGGAAGGCCTTGCACAGGTGGAAGCTGAGGGACTTACCCTGCAACAACTATTGGTTATGCAAATCGTGTCAGCACCGTTATATGCGCCGTTTATCAATATGTTTGCAGCCCTCGGTGAAGAGGTTGGTTGGCGCGGAATGCTGTACCCGCAGCTGAAAAGCTTTTTCGGAAAGACCAAAGGGCGTATCCTCGGCGGAGCCATCTGGGGCGCATGGCACTGGCCGGTGATGTTGCTTGCCGGTTATGAATATGGTAAAGCATATCCGGGTGCACCGATTTCGGGAATGATAACATTTTGCCTGTTTTGTATTGTTAGCGGAACCCTTTTGGATGTATTATATGAAAAGACGAATTGTATCTGGGTGCCTTCTTTGGCACACGGAGCGATTAACGGGACGGCGTCACTTGCAATTTATCTGACAAAGCCGGAGTATATAGATCAGATGATTCTCGGACCGGCGCCGATCGGTATTATCGGTGTGATTCCTGCACTTATCGTTGCAGTGATTGTTTTATGCAAGGATAGGTAGGTTCATATATATTTTTTGGCTTGGAGGAAATGGACATGGGTTTTACAGAGAGTTTCGGAATGGGATTTTTTATTCTGATTGTGATTGCACTTGTAGTCAGCAGTGTGGGATTTTATAAGTATGTGTATTTTATCTCGCTCGGCTACGGTTTTTCCGTTGCGGCGATGGGCGTGGCGCTGTTTGTCATGTATATGGATGTTCAGAACATTGCGACGATTGCCATGTGCGTGCTGTTTCTTATTTACGGATGCAGACTCGGTGGATATTTGCTGATACGTGAAATTAAGAGCGCGTCGTATCGCAGCACCATGAAAAAAGAAATCAAAGACGGAAAAGATATAAAAATGGTGGCAAAGATAAGTATTTGGACCAGTTGTGCACTCTTGTATGCTCTGCAGGTTTCACCGCTGTTGTTCCGTTTGATGGATACAGAAAATATGCTTGCAAATGCAGCGTTTGATGTGGTAATCGGAGCCCCGGATCCGGTTGCTTTGATCGGGGCTGTCATCATGGCCCTCGGCATTATACTTGAATCCGCTGCCGACTGGCAGAAATCAAAACAGAAATCTGTAAATCCGAACCGTTTCTGTGATAAAGGATTATATAAAATCGTTCGTTGTCCGAATTACCTCGGTGAGGTACTGTTCTGGACGGGAGTGTTTGTATCCGGTGTAAATATTTACGCAAGTGCCTGGCAGTGGATTGCAGCTGCAACCGGATATATTTGTATCGTGTATATCATGTTCGGCGGCGCGAGAAGACTGGAACTTCGCCAGAACCGTAACTATGGCGAGGACCCGGAATATCAGGCGTATGTGAAAAAAACGCCGATTTTGCTTCCGCTTATTCCGCTTTACAGCGTAGCGAAGTATAAATGGCTGGTGGGATAAAGTTGCTCCCCTAAAAGCCGGGAGGTATTACTATGACAGAAGGAATCATTGCATTTGTAATCTGGATATTGGTTAGCTTTGTTTTTGTCGGAATCGGTATTTACGATTTGCGTGCAAACGAGGTGGTCGGATTTTGGTCAAACGGGAAGAAACCGGTCGTGAACGACGAAAATCTGAAAGCTTATAATAGGGCAGTCGGAATTTTGTGGATTGCATTTGCAGTGGTTTTTATGTTGCTCGGGCTTCCGCTGCTTGCAGGAGATAATTCGCCGCTTATCGTAATCACATTGCTCGGATCTTTAGCAGAAATTGTGGCGCTTATGGCGGTTTACGTGCTGGTGATTGAAAAGAAATATTGTAAAACATAACCTCCGCGACAGAAGCATATTCTGTATCGGAGGTGTTTTTATGAAAATAAATGTAAAAAAACTTGTAATTTGTATCGCCATTCCGCTGGCTGTCGGCGGTTTGTCTGCACTTTTGACGCGGGGTGCCATGTCGGATTTTCAGACATTGGAGAAGCCGCCTTTTGCACCGCCGGCGTGGCTGTTTCCTGTTGTGTGGACGATTTTGTATACGCTGATGGGAATTTCATCTTACCTGATTTCGGAGGCAAAAGCACCGGGAAAGGAAAAAGAAGATGCGCTTGCAATTTATTTTTACCAGTTGGTTGCAAATTTTTTGTGGCCCATCTTTTTCTTTAATTTCGGCTGGTATTTATTTGCGTTTTTTTGGCTTGTGCTGCTATGGATTCTTGTGTGGCGCATGATAAACCGGTTTCGGCGGATAAATGAGACGGCCGGATGGCTGAACATACCGTATATCATATGGCTTACCGCTGCCGGTTATCTCAATTTGGGGATTTGGTGGCTGAATTGAGAATGAGGGGTTATAAACATTGCAAATCAAGCCGATATAGATACTGATACATTATGTCTAAACAGCGAAACGGATTTCGCGACATTTAATTCAAGGAGGAATGCATATGAGAAAGGTATCAGAAACAGTGTATGGTGCGTACGGAGCTGATTATGCGAAGCAGACGCAGAAGGTGTCACAGGAAAAGGTGACAGGGACGGAACAACAGAGAAACTACGGAAAAACCATCGGGAAACCGGAGTTGTCGGAGCAGGCGGCAAAGCTTTACGACGAACTGAAACAAAAGTATTCCGATATGGATTTCACACTTGTTTCCAGGGACATGATCGGTGTGGCCAAGCAGATGGCATCGGGAATGGGAAATCCGAATAAAATGGTTGTTCTGATTGATGAGGACAAACTTGAGAAGATGGCTGCCGATCCGAAATTCCGCCAGGAGATTGAAGGTAAGATTACGGCGGCAAAAAATCAGATGCCGCAGCTTACGCAGATGATGCAGAAAAACAGCGCGATTTCTCAGGTGGGAATGCAGTTTACCAAGGACAACCGTACACAATTTTTTGCAGTGGTAGACAAATCATTTAAGGATATGAATGAGCGAATCGCCGAGCGGCGGGCGCAGAAAAAGGCAGACGCCAAGGCGGCAGAAAAGAAGGCTGCGAAGGCGGAAGCAAAAGAAAAGCTGGATGAGAAGCTTGCCGAAAAGCTTCACGGAGATCACGCACCTCAAAAAACAGATGAGCGATATGAAGTTATCACGGCGGATTCCATAGAGGAATTAATGCAGAAGGTCGATGATTATATGTTCCTGATGAGAAGTGATATGGTGATGACGGAGCAGGAGATGGCGGTCGGTCAGCATATTGATTTCAAGGGTTGACGAAAAGGGGCATTCTTATGACAATAAACTTAAATGTAAATACAAACATAAATACAAATACGAATGTGCAGCAGCCGGGTGGCGGTGTTACTATTGGCGCCGGTAACGGGAAAACAAAGTCGTTTTCGCTTGCACACAAGGCGAAGGACCCGATTGCAGAGCGGAAAGAGCAGGCTTTTGAGAAAGCGCGGAAAATTGTATCGGATGCCTTTGCGGGCGAACAGAAGATAGATGCCGAGCTTCAGGAACTGCGTGATCTTTCGACCCGATTGACGCAGGAGAACAAAGAAAAACTGGATCAGATAAGTCAAAACAATACGGAGATGGCCGAGCTGAAGCAGACGTACGGTGTTGCGGAGGACAGCGAGCAGCAGAAGGATCTGGAGATTCTGATGAAGAAAAATGATTCTTTATATGATCCGTCCGTTCGGTTGACCGATGAGGAAGAAACTCGTTACCGGGAAATTATGGCGCAGGGACCGACGGAATATCAGTCCCGCATGATGGAACGCTATGAGGAAAATAACCGTTTGCATCGGGAGGCGGAAGAAAATCTGATGGCGATTCAGGCCAATGGTTCTGCCATTCGATTCATCAACGGGGAACGTCTGAAAACGAACCCGATCGGAGATGCCGAGAAGGCGGCTGAAAAGGTGCTGGAGGCTGAGAGTGAGGCTCTCAAAGGAGAATTGGTCGGTGACGCCCTTGACCATGTGCAGGAGGAATTTTCTGAAAAAGTCAAGGAGGCGGAAAAACAGGCGGAGCAGAAGGCCGAAGTCGAGGAACGGATTGAGAAGGTGCAGGAGAACGTCGAGGAGCAGAAAAAGCAGGCGGAGCAGGTACGTCAGGAGACAAGAGATGCGCAAAGTTCGGCGGAGACTGCTATATCGGAGGATATTTCGCTTATGCAGGAGCAAATACAGGCGGAGATTGATAAAGTGCTGGAGGAACTTAAGCTCCTTGCAGAAGATTTGAAAGGAAATGCGGTCGATAAACTCCTGTAGGTTTGCTGGAGGTGACAGGAAGAAGGGAAACACATGAAAACGATTTTGTGTTATGGAGATTCCAATACATATGGCTTTGATCCGGTAACCGGGTTGCGCTATCCGAAAACGGTCCGCTGGACAGGAAGATTGCAGTCACTTCTCGGGGATGCATATCTTGTGGTGGAAGAAGGTTGTAACGGAAGAACGACAGTTTTTGAAGATCCGGTGGAGGGGTGGAAAAGAGGCTTGGACTATCTGAGACCATGTCTCAACACGCACAAACCGGTGGATGTTGTGATTTTGATGCTGGGAACCAATGATTTGAAAGAATTGTTTGGCGCAAGTGCGCAGATGGTTGCGCAGGGAGCGGAGACACTGGTTGAAACCATTCAGACCTTTACGGCGGAAAAGCAGGGATATGTACCCGAGGTAATCCTTGTATCACCACCGTTAATAGGTGAGGGTGTCTGCGATTCTGCATTTTGTCATTCGTTCGGAATGCGTGCAGTCATGGAATCCCGAAAGTTAGCGCAGTATTACTGCGAGGTGGCGAAGAGGAAGAATTGCTTTTTCTTTGATGCGGCAAAACATATCGAGCCGTCCGAAGAAGACTGTGTGCATCTTTCACCCGAAGCACATGAGGTTATGGCCGAAAAAATGGCGTCTGTCGTTATGAATATGAACAAATAAACAAGCGGAATGAATCAGCAGCTCTGCCATAAAAAGCAGAGCTGTTTTTCTTTTCATTGGAATGCAAAAGATGTATAATATAGTTAAACGAATGTAACATTCAGGGAGGTGTCTTTATGGCGGAACATAAACTGCTTTCGGCGGAAGAGATGCTGGAGAAGATTTTTGGGTATATGAATATGCTGGCTGATGAGAAAGATTTTGCGTCCACGATACATGTCCTGACGGAGATGGGACGTACCATTGTCAATGCCGACAGAGCCTCTTTTTGGGTGTGGGATCGCAGAAACAAGCAACATTTTACGATTGTGGCATTGGATAACGGTATGATTACGGTTCCGGAAGGAAAAGGAATCGTAGGGGCCTCCATTATGAAAAATGAGACAATACTAATCAATGATACGTCGAGAGATTACCGGTTCCACGGCGATGTGGACAAGGATACCGGTTATGTGACCAAATCCATCCTCTGTATGCCGGTGACTGACTCGAGCGGAGCTGTGATCGGGGCTTATCAGGCGATTAACAAATTGGACGGGAACGGTATGTACGGTGCGTTCTCGGAAACGGACAAGAAGAGACTGGCGCTTGCAGCTATCTATTGCGGAAAGATGCTGGAATCCCATCTTCTCTACAATGAGAGCCAGATGGATCCGGTGACAAAACTGCGAAACCGCAAGGGGTTCTATGATTATTACAACAAGCGTATCCTTCCGTATCTCTATGCGGAAAAAGTAGCCGTAGTCATGGGAGATATTGATTTCTTCAGTGTCGTGAACCGCATACACGGCAAGAGCGGCGGCGATGCAGTGATGAAAGAAATTGCAGATCTGATTGTCTACAAGCTTCGGTTGGATGATGAAGCAATCCGTTGGGAAAATGACCGTTTTCTCATACTTTTGCCGGGGAAAGACACTGCAGCAGCTGTTGTTTTTGCGGAAGAATTGAGAAGTTCGGTGGAAGCAGCCCGTTTCGCCTATGGAGAATACGAATTGCATGTGACAATGTCTTTCGGGGTCAGTGAACTTGCATTTAAAAACTCATCGGATGAAAATATTGAGCTGGTTGAGAGTAAACTGAAACAGGCAAAGGACCTCGGAAGAAATCGGGTAGAAAGTTAGCTATATATAATTGAGACAGAAAGATAAAGGAGAAGCAGAAATGATTATCGAATTTGCCAAAATGGAAGAAAAGGCATTGCCTAATTTTAAAGGCGGTGAAAAACAGTATGATGTAAAAATGTTTGTGGAAGGTAACCACAAAATTATGCAGGGAAGATTGATTCCGGGAGCGTCTATCGGTCTTCATACGCACGAAAACGATTGCGAAGTGATTTTCCTCACCGAAGGGAAAGGGAAAGTGATTGATGACGGACAGGAACATGCAGTGAATGCAGGGATGGCGCTGTTTTGTCCGAAAGATCATTCCCATACGTTGATCAATGACAGCGACAGCGATCTTTGTTTCTATGCGGCTGTAATCGAGCAGTAGGTGAAAAGATGAATGCAGAAGTAACAAAAGAGATGTTTGTTTTGGCGAGACCGGAGGAAACACAGGAGATATTGGATTTTTACCGTTCGTTCATAGGACAGGAAGGGTGTACATGGAGCATGGAGTATCCGGGGCCGGAGCATATCAGCATGGATATAGAGAAAGAAAATTTATTTCTTGTCAGAGACGAAAAGGGGATTGTTGCAACGATTTCCATTGATTCGGATGAGCAGGTGGATGTGCTGCCACATTGGACAGAAACTAACGCCAAGGAGGCAGCAAGACTCGGGGTCAGAACAGATATGCAGAGCCGGGGGATTGCAAGAAAGATGCTCCTGTGGCTGATGGATACGCTGAAAGAGAGAGGATATGCGGGAATTCATTTCCTTGTCAGTCCGGATAACCGGGCGGCGCTTGCCAGTTACCGAAAGCTGGAGTTTGAAAACCGGGGAGAAGTGTTCCTGTATGAGCATGCCTGGTTTTGCTACGAAAAAATATGGGGTTAAACGGAGGAATCCGACTAGGATGAAAAATATTGAAATTAGTCGGGGATGAATGAAGTAGGTAAACCGACTAAAGCAGAAGAAGTCAATGTTAGTGGGGGAAAATAATTAGTGTTTGCCCGACTAAAACTGGAAAAGCATATGATAGTCGGTAGTGCAAACATAAATTGCCCCGACTGACATATTGAAAAGAAAATTAGTCGGGGTTAAAGTAAAAAACCGTCCATTGGACGGTTTTTTGTATGTATTTTTGCAAGGTTTTAAAGAAAGTTTTGAAGCATTTTTGCATCGTTCGGATGGATATGACCTTCCAGTAGCTGGGCAGTATTTTGAGGATCTGCATTGGCTTTTTTTCGGAACGATGAAGGTGTGCAACCGATATATTTTTTAAACATTTTATTGAAGTAGCTGCTGGAGTTGAATCCGGTCTCCTGTGCAATATCTGACACCGAATGATTGGTGTGCATGATAAGCCGTACGGACGAATAGATTCTGTATTTGATCAGATATTCGAACGGAGTAATCTTCAAACAGCGTTTAAAGCAGCGGCAACACTCGCTTTTGCTGATGTGCACGGCATCGGAAATATCCTGCAGACTAATCGGATCGGCGTAATGCAGGGATATGTATGTGAGGGCATTTTTAATCCGTTCTTCATCGTTGGTAATAGAGCTTTCAGCAGGTTTGAAAGGCAACGCATCTTTTGTTTTCAATATGTTTAATATATGGAGCCATGCTTCTATCAGGAGACTTTTTGTCATGAGCTCGTAGCCGTAAAGCTGAAGCTGATTGGCTGTGATTATTTTGTTCAAAAGGTCGAAAAGCATACCGGTTGTCGGGTCGTCTTTGCTAAACAAAAGATAAGGTGCCCGATGATTTTGTGTGACCGGAAAGAGATAACTGGAAGCCAGTGAAGGATTTTGGCGGTCAAAAATGTAAGATGGATGGAAAACAACAGAGTAATACATGCATTCTGTATTTTCAAAAGCTTTTGTGCGATGCAGCACATTTGCATTCAAAATCATTCCCTGCCCCTCAGTGAGTACATGACATGTGTCTCCGGAAAAAAATCGTGCTTTTCCTTTTGTGACGAGGATGTATTCAATTTCTTCGTGCCAGTGCCAGTGGACAAGTTCCAGCTGGGTCTGTCTGGAGTCTACATGATAGAGAGCAATGGGATAATCGAGATTGCCGTGTTGTTTGAGTTCATATAAATCTTCACGTACCTGAATGGACAAATTTTGATTTTCTATAAGCATAGTGCGGCCTTGCATTTCCTTTCGTTTCTTTTATGACTATAGAGGTATCGTACCATAAAAACCTCTTTTTTTGAATAAAATAGTTGTAATAGTTTTTTGAGGATGATTTTATGGGAAATCAAAAGTTGGACAGTCAGTTAAACACTGCGCTCGGTGTTTCGGAACAGATTCGATCCGGGGCGCAAAATTTGAATGTGGGTTATGAGGGGCGGGAACGCAGGTGGGAGCTGATTGTCAAGCATTCCGGGGACTTGACGAGGCTCTCGGGGGATGGAGTCACAGTGGAGGAACTGATTGCAGGATATGCGATTGTGACACTTCCCGAGCGTTTGATTCCGGCATTTTCCGAACTGGAAGAAGTCGAATACATTGAAAAACCGAAAAGGATTTATCCGCAGGTGCAGGAGGCGCTTGCAGTATCGTGTTTTGAACCGGCTTTCTCGGGGACGGGAATAGAAGGGGGAGCACTCTCGGGGGAAGGGGTATATGTGGCGGTTATTGATTCCGGAATTGATTATACATTGCCGATTTTTCGCAATGCGGACGGGACGACAAAAATAGATTTTTTGTGGGATCAAAGCAAACAGCCGGATATGGAAATGCAAGAACGGCCGCCGGAAGGATTTGCTGTCGGAGTGGAATATACGGCGGAGCAGATTGACGCAAGCATGAAGGAAGGAGGGGGAGTAAGCCGCCTGTCCGTCGATGTGACGGGACATGGGACTGCTGTTGCCTCCATTGCTGCGCAGGGAGCGCCGGGGAGCAGGCTTATTGTGGTGAAACTGGATGTGGCAAATCAGATAAGTTACCCGTCCACAACTGCGCTCTTGCGGGCATTTACCTACGTGGTGCAAAAAGCGGCGGTGCAGGGACGGCCGGTAGCAATCAATTTAAGCTTCGGAAATACATACGGGTCCCATGACGGAACATCTTTGGTAGAGCGGTTTTTGGACAATGTTTCTGAGATCGGGAGGAGTGTCATATGTGTGGGAAGCGGAAATGAGGGGGCATCGGCCGGACATTTTTCAAAAAAAATTTTGCAGGAGGAAACTATTGAGTTGGCGGTGGGTAACTATGAGGCCACACTATCTTTGCAAATATGGAAAATGTTTGCTGACCGGTACGAAATAGAAGTGATTTCCCCTGCGGGGGAGGGGTACGTGATACGGCAGCAGGAAGAGGTTCAAAACATCGTGTTGGGACAGACGAGATTGCTGATTTACAACGGGGGACCACAACCTTACCGGACAAAGGAAGAGATTTATATGGATTTTTTGCCCACGGAAACTTATTTGGAGGAAGGAATATGGAACATAAGAATTACGCCTATCCGGGTTGTGAGCGGAAATGTGCAGATGTATTTGCCGTCGGAGGTGGTGCGGAGTAGCGCTACCCGCTTTTTGCAACCGAATCCGGAAGCGACATTAACAATCCCTTCTACTGCGCTTCGAGTGATTACGGTAGGAGCGTACCAGCCGTTTTTTGATGCGTATGCGGATTTTTCGGGACGGGGATACGTGATGAATGCATCGGATATCAGTGAGGGTCTGAGTAAACCGGATCTTGTTGCCCCCGGAGTCGGTATCCGGGTACAGGGGCTGCAGGGGGAGGAGACGGTCAGCGGAACATCCTATGCCACTCCTTTTGTTACGGCGGCGTGTGCGCTGTTGATGGAATGGGGAATTGTGAAAGGGTATGACCCGTTTTTGTACGGAGAAAAGGTGAAAGCATATCTGATTTCCGGAGCGAGACAATTGCGCGGATATGAGACGTGGCCCAATGATATGGTGGGCTGGGGTGCGCTTTGTGTTGCGGACAGTTTTCCCATAATATAGATGTTGAAAATACGGGAAAAACCGCATAAAATGGTATTATATACTTGGAAGAAAGGAGGGCGCTCCGTGTTTAAAGGATACAAATTAAAATTTGAATTTAATGCTGCACATTCCAATGTGGAACATACAAGTGCCAATGTGCATTTTCATACATTCACCATTGTGTTGTATCTTCATGATCTCAATGAACAGATGGATTATTTTTTCGATATAGAAAAGAATATCCAGGAGTGGCTCACTCCTTATCGGGACAGTTACCTGCACGAAACGGATTTGTTTCGGGGGAAATCGACAACGCTTGAAAGTATAGGGGATATTTTTTATGATGCATTGCGTCCGATGCTTTGGGAGTTGCAGTTTGATTTGGTAAGACTGGACGTGTTTGAAAATCCAATCCGCATGTATTCGGTGTCAGACCGGATCTTGGATGCGGATGTGAATGAACTTGGAGCGCTGCCTTGTGCCTTTTATGATGCTCTCGAATTTAAGCAGCCTGAGCAGGAAAAGGAGAAGATGGTTGTATGCCCTGCGTCGGATGCAGCAACGGTGTGCGAGGGGAAAGAAGAAAGAGTACATAAAGATACAGAAAAGACAGTATGTGCACAGTCCGTTGCAGCCCCGGATTCGGTGCATGAAAACAGGCGCGCGTGCGGTAAAACTGCGACGGTCATCGGCGTCATCAGTGTCATCGGAATTATGGCGTGGCTGATTATGTATGTATTGCAAGGCTGGGGTGTATATCCGGCGGGGTCGGATACCTACTGCCATCTTTATAGGGGAGATGTCATTTTACAAAATATAAAAGAGGGCAATTTGTTTCCACTTTATGATCCGTACTGGTACAACGGAGTGGAAATCATGCGCTATTGGGGACCGGTTCCCCTTTATGTGTTGGCATTTTTGGAGTGGATCGGCCAAGATATGTTTGCCGGGTACATAGGATACGTGGTTTTTTTGTTTGTCCTCGGTGCAGTCGGCTGGGTTCTGTTCGGGTACAGACAAAAACGTGTAGGACTCGGTTTGTTCGTGGGATGTATCTGGTTTTTTCTGCCGGAGATTATGAAGGTTATATTTTACGACGGAAATCTTCCGCGGGCGCTGATTAATGCTCTGCTTCCGTATATGCTTTGCTTTGTCTGGGATTTGATGCGGAACAAAAATGCGAAAAACATTTTAAAACTTACGCTGCTGTTTGGGGTGATTTCATTGTGCCATATCGGTACGATGATTATGCTTCTGGCAGTGCTTCTGATTTATCTGCTCATTTACGGAAAGGTGAATAAAGATTTTGCCACAGCCGGGCAGGTAGTTATGTGCACGGTCAGCGGAATGCTGATCGGCGGAATATGGATGATTCCGTCTTTGCACGGAAGCGGAGCAGGCGGTTCCAACAATCAGGTTATGGAAGGCTTTTTTCAGGATGCGCTTCTGTCGTTGAATCCGTTTCCTGCGTGGAACGGGCAGACATTATTTTATTTTGGCTTGTCACTCTTTGTTTTGTGCGTTCTGGGATTGCTTTTCGGAACAAGAGAAACCTTGCCTGGATTTGCGGTGGGACTTACCATCTTTTTGCTGACTACAAGCTCGGCTTACGATATCTTGAGCAGACTTCCGTTCAGTTCGGTACTTTGGATGATGCGCTTTGTTTCGCTTGCTCTTTCTTTTGTGATGGCTGCTTTTTTGTTGTGGAAAGGGTTGAAAAGAAGTTTTGTCGTATTTTTGTGTCTGCTTCTTGTAGTGGACTGTGTCCCGGTTGTGCGTTATCTGTACAGTGGAACGGCGAATGTATTATCTGTGGATGAAAAGAACCGGGCGTACGGAGAACAGACACTGTTGTATCAGGCGAAGGAGATTACGGCCCAGCGAATGACAGTGTTTGATATGAGCGGATACGGTGCGTTTGCGCCTTATTATGCAGCCGGTACGGGACGCAGGGTTCTTTATATGTTCGGCGCCGGCTGGGAAGGAGCGCGCACGGCAGAAAATATCGTGATGCTCAACACGGCAGTGGAAACGGGACGGTATCCGTATGTGTTTGACCGCTGTATGGAAATGGGAACCGATACGTTGGTGTTTGTCATCAATAATCTGCAAAACAAACATAATGATCTGGAAGATTTAAAAGAGGCCGGTGCGAAGGCCGGTTACGGGGTAGTTGCCGAAAATGAGACGTCGATACTCATGCACAAGGAAACGCCGGAGTGTTACGGAACGATTACAAGATATCCGTATCTCGCCATTGGAAATGCGGCAAAAGAGATTGCGCTTTTGTTCCCGGAATTTGAGGAGGGGGATTCGGACAACCTCAGTGATTATACGCTGGAAGAACTTTCCGGTTATGAAGCGATTTATTTGAATGCATTTACGTACGATGATAAAGAACAGGCGGAGGACATGCTGGAGGCGCTGGCCGATGGGGGCGTAAAAATATTTATTGATATGAACAAAGCGCCGGTAGACCGCAGCACAAACCTTCAGGAATTGCTCGGTGTCTCCGTGCAGACGATTACATATCACAACAGTTTTCCGGTGATTGAGTATGAGGGGAACACTTATAAGACGTCCGGTTTTCCGGAGGCGTACAAAGAATGGAAAGCAAATTATCTGATCGGACTTCAAAAAGTGACCGGAAAAGGCGATATAAATAATAGAGAACTGGCATTTTCGGGCACAAATGGCAATGACAATATCGTATTTTTAGGTTATAATTTTATATATTACACACAGTTAACCAATGACGAGACAGCCCGCAGACTGGTAAGCGATGTTCTCGGTGTGTCCGAGGGGGCAGTGCCTGAGCGTGAAATAGTGCCTCTTCAGGTGGCATTTTCAGGTCGCCGTATTACGATTGAGAGTGAAAAAGACGGCGTCAATACATCGCTGGCTGATATTGCGGATATTTTTCGGGCAGACAGGGCGTACGAGACGCAGAATCATATGATTGCCGTCTCTGCAGGAAAAACAGTAATACAGATACATTATCCGTATGCACGGCAAGGTTTTGTTGTTACGCTTATCGGGCTTTTTATGTTGACGATGATGATGGTTTGGGTTGACAAACGCAAAAGGAGTGAGGTCTTATGAAAAAGCGAAGATTTCCATTATTCATAGGTGCAATGCTGTGTCTGGGCTTGGTGCTTGGAAGCAGCATCGGAACAAAGGCAGCGACGGTGGACGGATATTATGATGACTGGTCGGGAGTTCCGGAGACGATGATTTCTTACGGAAGTCATAATGCGGACGGAACGGTTTACGAGTATCACGGCGGATCAATGCTGGTTAACGACGGCTACCTTTACGTGAAAGTGCGCATGAGCGATCTTTATCAGCAGCAGATACCGGTGGATGAACTGGTGCTTACAATCAACGGACAGGCCAGAAGCTTTATTTTGAGAAAGCGCAATGCAGATAATACGATTAACTGGAGCAATGACATATATGCCCTTGCACCGGGAACACATACGGACATTGGTATTTTTTACAGAGACAATGCCGGTGTGGCGCTTGGGGAAGGAGCTATCACGATTTCAGAGGCAGCGCCGAATGACTGTTTTGAGTTTCGGATGAAAATATCCGAGTTGGAACCGCTTTACGGTTTGGAAACGGGAACTATTGAAAACGGTGCCACGCTTCAGTTTTACAGTCCGAATATCGGACCGGAAATGGTGACGGTAGCCGGCAGCTCGACGGGAACTTACATAGGAATCGCACTTTGTATTGCGGTTGTTTTGTCTGCTGTGGCAGGACAAAAAAGAAAGCAGGCTTATTCATGAATGTATTTGCAGTAATCTGCGTTTTTATATGGTTGTACGCACTGAGTGTATTTCGGCGCGGCAAATTGGATTTTTTCAGATTTATCACGGGTAGTGTCGGATTGTTTGTCTTTATGATGATTTTTTTGGAACCTTTTCTGGTCAGCCCTTTGGTGAGTCTGGTGACGTCTGCGACAGGGATTGTCGGGGATGTTACCGGGTGGTTTGAATCTTATCACGATTACAGCATTTTGTTTGTAACCTGTGAATCGACCCGTGAGTCGTTGTCTTTATACATTGACTATGAGTGTTCCGGTGTGATAGAGATGATGGCGTTTGTTTCGCTTTTGGCATTTTTTCAGGTATATGATATCTGGCAGAGATTTGTGGTCGGAATACTGGGCTGTATTGCGATCTTTTTTTCCAATGTAATCCGAATCACTACCATCTGCGTGATTATCATGATTTGGGGAAATGATGCTTACTATATTGCGCATACCATAGTGGGAAGAATTGTTTTTTACATACTGGCGGTACTTCTTTACTATTACGTGTTTACCCATGCGCAGATCATTCGTCAAAAAGTAGGAGGATTCAGCTATGCAGTCGATCATAAGCCTTCTGACCAATGATATATTTTTCTGGATGGCCTGGGTAATCATTCCGCTGATCATGGAAATTATTCCCGGATTTTTGGGGATTTTTATTTTGATTAAAAAGCGTCTGGTATACAAGGAAGATGCTGTGCTTACCTATTGTCCGGATATTACACTGATCATTCCGGTTTACAATTCTTCCGATTCTCTTTGGGCATGTCTGGAATCGGTAGACAAATCTACCTATCCGAATAAAAATATATCTTTGATTCTGGTGGATAACGGAAGCAGGGATAACAGCTTTGAAATTTTCGTGGAATATCAGAAAACGCATCTCGACATGAATGCCAAGTGGCTCAACTCCAAGCAGGGAAAGTCTAAGGCACTCAATATGGCGCTGTTTAACAGCGAGGGGAAATATATCATTCATATTGACAGCGACGGCATTTTGCATCCGGATGCATTGATGAATATGGTGAGGCGTTTTGAGTCCAATGACAATATACATTGTATGACCGGAGCAGTTTTGACCAATCCGGATATGATTAAGGATGAAAAAAATCTCTTTATGCGTTTTATTCAGAAAACCGAGTTTTATGAGTATGCCCAGGCTTTTTTGGCGGGCCGGAATTACGAGGCGGAGCTGAACAGTATTTTTACACTTTCGGGAGCATTTTCTGCATTCCGTAAATCTACGATATTGAAGACGCAACTCTACAACACCGAGACAGTGTGCGAGGATACGCAGGTAACTTTTCAGATTCGGTATCTTTTGAAAAAGCGGATTGATATTTGTGAAAATGCATTGTTTTTTGTGGATCCGATTGACAGTATTAACCGTCTTTATGTGCAACGGCAACGCTGGCAGCGCGGCGAAATTGAGGTGATCCATATGTTTCCCGACCGCAAGGGCGGAGTGGCTTCGGTTCTCACGAACTTTATGTCGCGTGTGTTGATTTATGACCATACATTTGCATTTCCGCGTATGATTTGGTATTTTGCATTGATTTGTCTGGCATTTATCGGATATCCGTTCCGCTACATCGGTATCTCGTTGATTTTGATATACGTGATGTACGTACTGTCCGCTTTTTTGTATTACATACACGTTTGTATTTATTTGAGCTGGGACAGACCGCTCAAACGATTCTATGCATGGAAAATCGGTTATATTTTGGTGCTTCCGCTGTTTAACTTTATGGTCTATTGGTTCCGCTTTGCCGGTATTATCAACAGCATTAAGGGGACAAGCACATGGCGGACAAGGGGATTTGATGAGGAGATAAAAGTATGTCGTGAAATTATATCCGCTGATTTTAATTTTTTGAAAACGGCGATTGATAAGGTGAAGAAGAACATATATGAATCAGACGAAGAAAAAACAACGACCAAGTAAATATTTGATTATTATGTCTGTAATGCTTTCGGTTTTGTGCATCGGTCTGATGGTGTTTGATGTGATGTCATGCAGAGAGACCAATGTGATTAACAGATGCAGGGAAAAAGAGCAATATCTGGAAGCTATGGCGTACAGCGGCAATTACGATGCGGAGAGTATTATCTCTTACATCGAACAAACTTATGCGACCTCCGCAAGTGATTACTGTTTTGTGGCGGTGGACGGAAATCTTGTTTTTGTGCGCGATGCAAATTATACCAAATCACTGGAAGAGACGGCATTTAAGCAGCATTTTGACATCACCGGGCGAACCGGGAAAATTGAGGGCTGTCGGAACGGATATGAGATCGTGCAGGACGGTGCCATGTGGCAACTGATTTGTTACGATATAGAATTGCCGGAGCAACTGTTGACTATCGGTATTTGTGTCCGCAATGATTTTGTTATTTCGGAAGGTGATTTTGATATTTTGCTGCAGCACAGTGTTCTTTACATGGTACTGTTTGCAATTGCTTTTATCGTCAGTGTTGTTTTTCTTTCCAACCGGGAAAAGGAAAATCAACGGATGGAGGAGAAATTGACGGACCAGCTGGTAGAAAACCGCAGATTGATTGAACGTCTCGGTGAGCGTTTGGAAGCGCAGTCCGGTATGGATTTCCAGCGGGAAAACGGATTTTGCAGCAGGGAAGTTATTGCTGAAATTATGGCAGAACTGACTGAGGAGCAAAAAGCGAAATCCAGTAAGATTGTGATTCGGATGAAAGAACCGGATCCGCAGACAATTGCAAGGTACAGTGTTCTTTTGGAACGGATGAAAGCAAACAAATGTGTGTGCTGTCTCTGGGAGGCGGATGAATTTGTAGTGCTTTTGCTCAATATTGATAAGAACGGTGCAAATAACTTTATCAAGCAATTTTTATTGCAGTACCAGAAAATGTATCAAAGTGATGCACGGGATATTCAGATTTCCATAGATGAGTGGGAATCGTTACAGTAAGTTGGTGAACCTATGAGATACAGTCAGTACAAATTTAATTTTTATTTAAATGCCAGTCATGCCATCTATATTGACGGAAAACTGGGGGCGTCCCATCCGCATACATGGGAGATTATTATTCGGACCATCAAGAGCCAGAAAGAATTTGTCATGTTCAATGAAGTGGAGAATAAAATCGAGCAGTTTCTCGGGAAGTATCAAAATCGATACATCAACGATTTTGAGCCTTTTGATGCGATGAATCCCACTTTGGAAAATATTACGTCCTATTTTTTGGAGCAGCTTGAGGATCTGCTGGAACCGCTTGGATGGATTGTTTTTTACATTGAAGTCAGTGAAACACCGACCAGGTCATATGTAATCAGCAGGGTAGAAAACAACATTATCAGTGATCTCCAGCAAAAGAACATGGTGGAAGACATTATTGATAGTGCATTTCAAGAGGAGTAATTTATGGCTTACAGGAAAAAACTCAGTGTTATCATTCCGAGTTTGTCGCCGGATGAAAGGCTGACAACACTTGTGAAAGAACTGAGAACACATGGATTTGAATATATTGTTGTAGTCAATGACGGGAGCAGTGAAGAATATGACGCCATATTTGCCCGGGTGCAGCAGGCGGGAGCCGTTGTTTTGCGTCATATGGTAAATCAAGGCAAAGGAAGGGCACTGAAGACAGCATTTCACTACATATTGGAGCATTTGGATCATTGTGTGGGTGCAGTGACAATTGACTCGGACGGACAACATGCAGTGCAGGATATCATTCACTGCTGTGAAGCATTGCTGGAACATCCGGATGCTCTTGTCATGGGATGTCGGAATTTCAAACAGGAGAATGTTCCGTTTAAGAGCAGCTTCGGCAATATTTTGACCTCGAAAGTCATGCATTTGATGGTCGGGATTAAAATTTCGGATACGCAGACCGGTCTGCGTGCCATGTCAATGGAACATATGAGGACGTTTCTGTCGGTTTCCGGAGAGCGTTTTGAATATGAGACCAATATGCTTTTATGCTGTAAGGATAAAGGTATCGCTATAGAAGAGGTATCGATTCAGACTATTTATTACGAAGGAAATAAAAGCACGCATTTCAGACCGTTGCAGGATTCCCTTCTGGTTTACGGATTGTTTTTGCGCTTCATAGTGGCGTCTCTGTCATCTGCGGCCATTGATTTGGGACTGTTTGCCTTGGGGGCTTTTTTGCTGAAGTCCGTCATGCCTGCGTATTATATTGTGATAAGCACAGTGTTTGCGCGGGTGATTTCATCGCTTTACAATTTTTTTGTAAACCGTCAGGGTGTGTTCAAGAGTGAGTCCGGACTGGCGAAGACCATGGTCAAATATTATACGTTGGCGGTTGTACAGATGTCGCTGTCGGCCTTTGGCGTATGGGCAGTGTTCGGAATGCTTGGCGGAAGTGAAACACTGATAAAAATCCTTGTGGACACCGTACTTTTTTTGATTAGCTTTCAGATTCAGAGAGAGTGGGTTTTTAAAAAGAAAGATTGACCGAAAAGCTTTGTTGCGGTAACATAGAAGAGTAATGTGGGTATTAAAATTCTATTATTATAAGGGGGTAACCAAACAATGACTTTTTTGGAATTAATGGACTATGCAAGACGCAATACCTGTTCTGACATTCATCTTACGGTCGGAACTCATACGGCGGTTCGTCGTTTCGGTGAACTGGAGCTGCTTGAGCCGATTCCGGATCCGAAAGAAGTGGAGGATATGATTCTTTCCATTTTGAACGAGGATCAAAAGGCAAGAGTGTTGTCAGGAAAGGATTTGGACTTCTCCGGCATTACACCGGACGGTGCTCGTATGCGTGTAAACGTATATCATCAGCGAAACAACCTTGCAGCAAGTATCCGTCTTCTTGAAAACACGACACCGACGTTTGCAACGCTCGGTCTTCCGGATACGGTGCGCAAACTGTCAGAAGAGCCGAGAGGTCTTATTCTTGTAACAGGACCGACCGGTAGTGGTAAGACGACGACGCTTGCAGCGATGATTGATCATATTAACAAGACACAGAAGAAACACGTTTTGACGATCGAAGATCCGATTGAATACATTTATCCGCACGGAAAAGCGATGATTCATCAGAGAGAGGTCGGACGTGATGTGGATACATTTGCGACAGCACTCCGTTCTGCACTCCGTGAAGATCCGGATATCATTCTTGTAGGTGAGATGCGTGACTATGAAACGATTTCGGCAGCAGTTACAGCGGCAGAAACCGGACATCTCGTTCTTTCAACATTACATACGACAAGTGCTCCGCAGACCATCGAGCGTATTGTTGATGCCTGCCCGCCACACGGACAGAACCAGATGCGTATGCAGCTTGCGAGTGTGCTTAAGGGCGTTATCACACAGCAGCTTCTTCCGATTGCAGGGGATGAGGGTCGTGTGGTTGCGACAGAGATTCTTCTGAATAACGAGGCGGTTGGTAACCTGATTCGTGAGAATAAGATGCATCAGCTGGAGAGCACGATGCAGTCTAACGTTGCAGCCGGAATGCACACACTGAACAACGATCTCAAGATGCTTGTTATGCACGGTAAGATTACGAGAGAAGTTGCAATTCAGTATTCTTCCAATCCGAAGGAACTTATGCAGTATGTATAATATAAGATAATAACAAGACCGGAACGGTTTCTGTTCCGGTCTTGTTTGTGCAAAGGAGCTTGGTGGAGATGAGACTATATATTATCCGTCACGGTGAGACGGAATGGAATAAAGTGAAACGATTGCAGGGGCAGACTGACATTCCGCTGGCAGAAGAAGGAATCCGGCTGGCCCGTGAAACCGGAGTCGGGATGAAAGATATACCGATTGATCTCGTGATTTCAAGCCCTTTGACAAGAGCGTTTCAGACCGCGCAACTTTTGACAGAGGGGCGTGATATTCCGATTTTGACTGATGAGCGAATCATAGAAATTTCATTCGGTGCATGGGAAGGCGAGTGTATTCTTGACAGCGAGGTGCTTCCGCCGGATTTTCGCAGGCTTTTTTACGAGGATCCGCTGCACTGTATTTGTCCGCCGGGCGGTGAGACTTTTTCGGACGTATGTAAGCGTACCGGAGCATTTTATCAAAGCCTCCTCAATAATCCGGATTATGCAGAAAAAAACATTCTGATTTCCACTCACGGAGCGGCGAGCCGTTGTCTTTTGACACAGTTCTATGAAGACAAAAATGATATTTGGCGGGGCGGTGTTCCGAAAAATTGTGCGGTGACAATGGTAGAGGTTTTGGGTGGCGTCGGAACCGTCGTTGCGAAGGACCGGTTGTTCTACGAATAAGTTGACAAAACCGGGATTTGTTTTTATCATATATTTTGTATGTAAATTATAGATATGGAGCGAATATTATGAGCAATATTATTTTAACAGGTGACAGACCGACCGGTAAACTTCACATCGGCCATTATGTAGGTTCTTTGAAGAGACGTGTGGAGCTTCAGAATACCGGCGATTATGATGATATTTTTATTATGATTGCGGATGCGCAGGCGCTTACCGACAATGCGGACAATCCGGAAAAGGTGCGTCAGAACATTGTGGAAGTTGCCCTGGATTACCTGTCCTGCGGACTCGATCCGAATGTGTCCACCATCTTTATCCAGTCGATGGTACCACAGCTTACGGAGTTGTCTTTTTATTACATGAATCTTGTGACGGTGTCAAGACTTCAGCGTAACCCAACGGTAAAGGCTGAGATTCAGATGCGTAATTTCGAGACAAGTATTCCGGTTGGATTCTTTACGTATCCGATCAGCCAGGCAGCGGACATTACAGCATTTAAGGCAACGGTCGTTCCGGTTGGTGAGGACCAGATGCCGATGATTGAACAGACAAAAGAAATCGTACATAAATTCAACTATGTATACGGTGAGACACTTGTAGATCCGAAGATTATGCTTCCGGACAACAAAGCTTGTTTGAGACTTCCCGGTACAGACGGAAGTGCCAAGATGAGTAAATCTCTCGGCAACTGTATTTATCTGTCCGACAGTGAAGAGGATGTGAGAAAGAAAATCATGTCCATGTTTACCGATCCGACACATCTTCGTGTGGAAGATCCGGGTCACGTGGAAGGAAATCCGGTGTTTATTTATCTGGATGCTTTCTGTCGCGACGAGCACTTCGCTGAGTTTTGGCCGGAGTATCAGAATCTTCAGGAAGTGAAAGACCACTATACCAGAGGCGGTCTGGGCGATGTGAAGGTGAAGAAGTTCTTAAACAACGTCATGCAGTCTGAACTTGCACCGATCCGTGAGCGCCGTGCTCAGTGGGAAAAAGACATTCCTGCCGTGTATGAGATTCTCAAAAAGGGAAGCGAGAGAGCAGAGTCCGTGGCAGCGCAGACACTTGCAGAAGTTCGTGAGGCAATGAAAATCAATTATTTTGATGATATGGCGCTGATCAAAGAACAGGCGGAAAGATATAAATAAAACTACAAGTGACAGCCCATACTGAATGTGTGGGCTGTTTGTTGTATCAGAGATAAAGTTTTTGTAAGCAGGAGGTAACCATGAAAGGAATCGTGCACAGTGCATCGGAGATTATCGGAAACACTCCGTTGATGCAGTTACATCATTATCAGGAAAAAGAGAATATCAGGGATGCGGTTATTTTGGCAAAGCTGGAGTACTTGAATCCGGCGGGATCTGTCAAAGACCGTGCTGCGCTCTATATGATTGAAGAGGCGGAAAAAAGCGGAAAGCTGAAACCGGGAGCAACGATTATCGAGCCGACCAGCGGAAATACGGGAATCGGGCTGGCGGTTGTGGCAGCAACAAAAGGATACCGTGCGATTCTGACACTTCCGGAGACGATGAGTGTGGAACGTAGAACGCTTCTGCGTGCTTACGGAGCGGAGCTTGTGCTGACAGAGGGGGCAAAAGGAATGAGCGGAGCTATCGCAAAGGCGGAGGAACTGGCGGCTGAGATTCCGGGAGCTATGATTCTCGGTCAGTTTGACAACCCGGCGAACGCGCAGGCGCACAGGGAGACGACCGGTCCGGAAATCTGGGAACAGACGGAAGGAAAAGTTGATATTTTTGTGGCTGGTGTCGGAACCGGCGGAACGATTACCGGTGTCGGCGAATATTTAAAGAGTAAGAATCCGGCTGTTAAGGTTGTGGCAGTAGAACCGGCAGATTCTCCGGTGCTTTCCGGCGGGGCAGCAGGTCCGCACGGCCTTCAGGGGATCGGAGCAGGATTTGTTCCTTCCCTTTTGAATACTTCCGTGTATGATGAGATTATTACGGTGTCTTCCGAGGAGGCGTTTGCCCATGGAAGAATGCTTGCACGCACCGAAGGAGTGCTTGTCGGCATTTCATCCGGCGCAGCACTTTGCGCCGCAGGTAAACTTGCCGTTTGCCCGGAAAATAAAGGAAAGAACATCGTTGTCTTGCTTCCGGATTCGGGGGACAGATACTTGTCGACGCCAATGTTTGCCGATGAGGAGTAGGATTATGATTTTTCGGATTTGGAACCATACGCTTTTGATAGTTTTGTGATGGCATATTTGGTGGAATGGGACGGCTGCGGAAAATATGGCCTGACCCAGGAAATGGAAAACCGGGAAAAGTGTGAAGAATATTTGGAAGGTCCGCTGAAGTGCTTGTTTGAGAATTATTATCAAGAGAAATAAATTGATGTTTTTTGATATCTGGTATATACTATGTATATACCAAACGCAAGGAGGGTTTTATATGCAAGCACAAGTAAAAGAATGGGGCAATAGTCAAGGAATCAGATTACCAAAAGAAGTATTGAAAAGTGCAGGAATTGCATTGAATGAGATTTTAGATGTTACAGTATCGAATGGTGTAATTACTTTAGTAAAAACATTTCATCATAAAACATTAGAAGAAAGAGCGGCTGAGTTTGATGGAAAGTTAATGCTGGATGGTGAATATGATTGGGGTGAACCTGTTGGGAGAGAGGTGTGGTAATGGAAATACTTCATCAGGGAGATATCCTTAAAATTGAAAAAATAAAACATCCTGTATTGGTAGTTAGTAAGGATTTCTTTAATACCAGCGGTGAAATAATCGGATGTCCAATTATTTGTAATTCTATTCCGGGACCACTCCATATATGGATGGCTACGGAAGAAAATGAGGGGTATATACAGTGCGAAAAACTCGCACTGTTGGATTTGTCAGTCCGTGGATATAAGAAAGTGGATAGATTGCCAATTTCAGAAATGCTTAATGTATCTGATGCTATTCAGGGGATTTTTGAATGCATTTGATAATAGCTAAAAAAGACGACTCCCTGTGGGCACAATAAGTGCCTACGGGGAGTTTTTTGCGCTCCGGCACCGTCAATCATCGCCGGGCGTCATCTCGCGTGCAGAGGCGCACAAAGAAATTTTTAGATAAACAGCATAAAACAGTTGACAACAGTTATGAACTGTTATATAGTGTTTATAACAAAGGAGGCAAACCCATGGGAATCATAATCAATAATTCATCGATGACACCGATTTATGAACAGATGGTTGCGCAGATAAAGGCGCAGATCATGAACGGTGAGAGAAAAGAAGGAGACAGCCTTCCTTCGGTAAGAGCTTTAGCCAAGGACCTTCGGGTCAGTGCACTGACGGTCAAGAAAGCCTATGACGAGCTGGAGCGGGAAGGATTTGTAACGACGGTTCACGGAAAAGGAACCTTTGTTACAAGTGCCAACCAGGAACTCATGCTGGAGGAAATGAAAAAAGAAGTGGAAGCAGATCTGGAAGGGGCCATCCGGAAAGGCAGAAGCTGTGGCATGAGCGATGAGGAGCTTAACGAGTTGTTCCAAATTATTTTAGAAGATTAATGAAAGAGTTAAACTGGAGGATATGATATGGAATTACAGGTAAAAGGGATAAGAAAGACATATGGGAAATTCGGACTGGATGTAAGCATTGAGGTACAGCCGGGACAGATCACCGGATTGGTGGGAAAGAACGGCGCCGGAAAAAGTACGACATTTAAGTCGATACTGGGACTGGTAAAAACGGAAGGCGGAGAAATCCTTCTGGATGGTAAGCCGGTAGAAATTTTTACGAACAAAGAAAAAGAAAAAATCGGAGTTGTCCTTTCAAATGCAAGCTTCAGCGGATGGCTTACGATTGCGGACATTATTCCGGTACTGCGAAGCATGTACGCGGAGTTTGAAGAAGAATATTTCAAAGAACAGTGTGAGAAAATGGAGCTTCCGATGAAAAAGCCGATCAAAGAGTTTTCGACCGGTATGGCGGCAAAACTGAAAGTGCTCGTGGCAATCTCGCATAAGGCAGAGTTTTTAATCATGGATGAGCCGACGAGCGGTTTGGATGTGATGGCAAGAAATGAAATTTTGGATTTGTTGCGGGAATATATGGTGGAGGATGGCAGAAGTATTCTGATCAGTTCCCACATTTCAAGCGATTTGGAAACGCTTTGCGACGATCTTTACATGATTGATAACGGAAAGATTATGATGCATGAAGAAACCGATGTTTTACTTGCAAATTACGGACTGTTAAAACTGACCGATGCTCAATATGAGAAAATAGAAAAAGAATACATTCTCAAAACAAAGAAGGACAACAACGGATATGTATGTCTGACAAAAGAGAAAGCATTTTATGCGGAGAATTATCCGGATGTTGCGATAGAAAAAGGAAATATTGACGATGTATTTACAATGATGATTCAGGGGGAATAGAGAGATGAAAGGTTTACTGATAAAAGATTTTAAATTATTGACAAGAAACAAATCCACGTTATTGATTGTGCTGGCGATTATTTTGTTTTTCCCGATGCTTGAGATGGATCCGGGATTTATTGTCAGCTACACGATGATTATTTTGCTGTTTTTGACGGTGAGTACGATTTCGTATGATGATTTTGACAACGGAATGGCGTTTTTGTTTACGCTGCCGATTGACCGAAAAACTTATGTGCGTGAGAAATATGTACTCGGACTTGTGGTGGCGGTTGCAAGCTGGATTTTGGCGGTTTTCATCAATGTTGCATACATGTCGCTGTTGGCAAATGAAAGTGCGGAAACCATCGGCAGAGTTTTGCTTTCTGTATTGATGATTTTCCCGGCGATGCTTCTGATGTGGGAAGTGATTTTGCCGTTGCAGCTGAAGTTCGGCGCAGAAAAAGCAAGAGTGGTACTCTTTATCGTGGCCGGTGTGAGTGCGGCGATAGGCGTAATCACTACCAAAATTGCAGCGGCAAACGAGGAGCAGGCCAATAAGGTGGTAAATGCCGTGGCCGGGAAACTGGTGCAGCTTACGCCGATGCAGGTTGGTATTGCATTATTTGCAGTTGCAGTTGCAGGCCTCTTGATTTCTTATGCTTCTTCTGTCAGAATAGTGGAGAAGAAAGAATACTAAATAGAAAGAGTTAGCTATGGGAAACCAAAATCAAAATCAGCCACACAAACGCCGGGTGCGCTACAAAGGAACGCACCCGCGCAGTTTTCACGAAAAATACAAAGAACATAATCCGGAGAAATACGCAGATACCATAGAAAAGGTCATCCGCAAGGGAAGTACCCCGGCGGGAATGCACATTTCTATCTGCGTCAATGAAATTCTTGAATTCCTGCAGATTAAGCCGGGACAAAAAGGGTTGGATGCCACGCTCGGCTACGGCGGACATACGAAGGAAATGCTCAAATGCCTGGAAGGGAATGGACATATCTACGGTCTGGATGTGGATCCGATTGAGATTGAAAAGACAACGAAACGCCTGCGTGAGCAGGGATTCGGTGAGGATGTGCTGACTGTCATAAAGACAAACTTTGCAAATCTCGGTGAGGTGGCAAAACAGCATGGACCGTTTGATTTCATTTTGGCGGACCTCGGCGTGTCTTCCATGCAGATAGACAATCCGGAGCGCGGTTTTTCTTACAAAATTGACGGACCGCTGGATCTCAGACTGAACCCGCACGAGGGTACGAGCGCGGCGGATCGGCTTCTCGAGATTACGGAGGAGGAATTTGCCTGGATGATGATCGAAAATTCCGATGAGCCGTATGCGAATGAGATTGCGGCTACAGTGATGCGTGAAATCCGCTGCGGCAAAAAGGTGGATACGACGACGCGGCTTCGGGAGCTGATAGAGAAGGCTTTGATAAAACTTCCGGAAAAAGAGAGGAAAGAGGCGGTCAAGAAATCGTGCCAGCGGACATTTCAGGCGCTCCGTATTGACGTGAACAGTGAATTTGAAGTGCTGTATGCATTTTTGGATGCACTTCCGGGGGCACTTGCACCGGGAGGAAGGGCAGCGATTTTGACGTTCCACTCCGGAGAAGACCGGCTGGTGAAGAAATCATTTAAGCAGTTGAAAAAACAGGGCATCTATGCAAAGGTGGCGGATGATGTGATTCGTCCGAGCGCACAGGAGTGCGCCATGAATCCGAGGGCGAAGTCGACCAAGATGCGTTGGGCAGTCAAGGCAGAGATATAGAAAAAAACAAAAGGTTACGATGTATTGTCGTAACCTTTTTTGTCGGTTTATATTTTGTTATTTACAATAATTTGCGCAGTCCTTTCGGATAATGATTTTTCATAATGCCTCCGGCTAACTTTCCCCAGCCGAGGCTGTAACCGTCGAGGCAAATGAGATACCAGCCTTTTTCGCCGTCCAAAGGAAAGGTCTGACCGGCAATGAAATTGCAGGCAGTGCAATAATCTGATTCCACGCCACTGGTTAACATAACTTTGCGACAAACATCCTCCGGACGCAGCGTCAGTGCGAAAGCGTGTGACGGCTCGAAACGGTTTTTTACAAGAGTTCCGAGATGAAGACCCGGACGAAGGACGCGGAGCCCGGAAAGAGAAGGGGCGTGCTTAGGAAGAAGATAAATCTGGTCGCCGAATAGTGCAAGGTTTCCGGAGAAATTCCGGGTCAGCGTATTTTGTAAAAATTCTTCCAGTCCGCTCATATCGGGACCGGAGGAATTTTGTTTTTTCTTTTTCTTTTTTTCGCCGGATGACAGCGTTTTCAGACCATTATCCTGCAGGCAGTAAGTGTGGCCGCTGCCCGGGATGTTGTTTGCATGCAGTTCCGAGGTAGGAGATCCGGATTTTTTCAGCACGGCAACAAAATGTCCTTCGCCGTTTATTTTGTGCGGCCAAAGTCTTTTTTGCTCGATGACTTCGTACTCCGGATATTTTTCGGTAAAACGCAGAATGCTTCCTTCGTTTTCTGCCACAGCGAAGGTGCAGGTCGAATAAACGAGCGTTCCGCCGGGGCGCAGCATGTGGTGGGCGCAGTCTAAAATCTCGTCCTGACGGTCTGCGCACATCTGCACATTTTCAAGGCTCCACTGCGACATGGCGTCTTCGTTTTTTCGGAACATACCCTCTCCGGGACACGGTGCATCTACCATGATTCGGTCAAAATAAAGAGGAAAGCGAGTCATGAGAGTTTGCGGAGACTCACTTGTGACAATGGCATTTTGTACGCCCATGCGCTCCATGTTTTCCGACAGTATTTTTGCACGGGCAGGATGAATCTCGTTGCTTATGAGAATGCCCTGCTGTTGCATGGCGGAGGCAATCTGTGTGCTTTTTCCGCCCGGAGCAGCGCATAAGTCCAGAACCCGCTCGCCCGGCTGCGCATCGAGAAGGGCAGCCGGCATCATGGCGCTCGGCTCCTGAATGTAGTAAACCCCGGCCTCGTGATACGGGTGCTTGCCCGGTCGAAGAGATGCCGGATAATAGAAGCCGTCACAGGTCCAGGTCACGGGAGAGAGCTCGCCGGAAAAGGTACAGCCGGATAAGAAATCTTCGACGGTCCCTTTCAGACGGTTTACCCGCAGCGCCTGGTGATTTGTATTTTCGTAGCTCTGCAGGAAAGCGGGAAATTCATCGCCGAGCATGTCCTGCATGCGGTCCGTAAAGTCTTTTGGTAATGAGAGAGACATAGTACACTCCTTTTGTTTGGTCTTGCATCGCAATTAAAAGAATTATATACTTTTTGTGGGATGCCTTCAAGCATCAGTACAGGAAATATGAGGAAAAGAATATGATATACACAGTGACATTAAATCCGTCCATCGATTATGTGGTGCAGATTGCGGATTTTCGAAGCGGAAAATTAAACCGCACACAGAATGAGATTTTTCTGCCGGGAGGAAAAGGAAACAACGTGTCCATGGTATTGGAAAATCTGGGAGTGGAGAGTACGGCTCTTGGTTTTGCCGCAGGTTTTACCGGAAGTGAAATAGAATCTATGTTGCAGCAAAGAGGGATTCATACAGACTACATCCGGTTATCGGAGGGGAATTCCAGAGTCAATGTAAAACTGCACAGTCTTTCCAACGCCTGTGAGACAGAGGTGAACGGAAACGGTCCGGATATTCCGGAGGAAGCACTTGAAAAGTTGATAAAAAAATTGGGTAAGCTGAAAAAAGGAGATACGGTCGTTTTGGCAGGCAGCATTCCGGCTACGGTGCGCGACACGATTTATGAGGAAATCTGCATGAGCCTTTCCGGAAGTGATGTCAGAATCGTTGTGGATGCGGAGAAGCGGTTGCTGGAAAAGGTTCTGAAATACCGGCCGTTTCTTGTGAAACCGAACCATCATGAGTTGGGCGAAATATTCGGCGTGGATTTGCAGACAAAGGAAGATGCTGCTTTTTATGCGGGAAAGCTTAAGGAAATGGGAGCTTGCAACGTGATCGTTTCCATGGCGCAGGACGGAGCGGTGTTTGTCGGAGAGCAGGAGGAAACGGTTCTTATGGAGGCGCCGAAGGGCGATGTAATAAATTCCGTGGGCGCGGGGGATTCCATGGTGGCCGGATTTCTCGCCGGACTTGACCGGGGACAGAGATTTGAGGAAGCGTTCCGGTTTGCCGTTTATTGCGGTAGTGCCTGTGCCTTTGCCCGGGGACTTCCGACTGCAGAAGAAATAGAAAAAATCAGGGAAGAAAGTGAAGGAAAATAAGCAATGCATAAGGACTTTTTTGAGTTTATGGAAAACAGTACAACTGCATTTCAGGCAGTTGCACAGATGACGAAGCGTCTCGACGAGGCAGGATACGAAAGATTGCAGGAACAGGATACGTGGAATATTGTGCCGGGGGATAAAAAATATGTCATCCGCAACGATTCTTCGCTGATTGCATTTTCGGTTCCGGAAACTGCAGAGGGAATGAACGGGTTTCACATGGTATGTGCCCACAGTGATTCCCCGTGCTTTAAATTTAAGGAAAATCCGTTCATAACGGTGGAAGACAGTTACCTGAAGCTAAATGTGGAAAATTACGGCGGAATGATCAAGGAAAGCTGGTTTGACCGCCCGCTGTCCCTTGCAGGAAGAGTCGTTGTCCGCAAAAAAGGATTGGAGCTTGAGACAAAGCTGATTGATTTGAAAAAACCGCTTTTTATCATTCCTTCCCTTGCGGTTCATATGAAGCGCGGAAAGGAAAAAGACGGGGAAATCAACACCCAGCTTCATCTTTTGCCGCTGGCGGGAACTTTGACGGATAAGAGCGCGCTGTCAAGGCTTATCGCAGAAACAGCAGGAGTACAGCCGGAAGATATTCTCGGAAGTGATCTTTATGTATATCCGACAGAGAAACCGGTACTTATGGGAATGGAAGATGACCTCATCGGTTCACCGCGACTGGATGATTTGGAATGTGTCTACTGCGGTCTGACCGCACTTTTGGAAAGTGCACCGAAGGATAAGATCGCTGTGCTGGCTGTTTTCGACAACGAGGAGGTCGGCAGCCAGACTATGCAGGGAGCGGCCTCTGATTTTTTGCTGACAGTGCTTCAAAGAATCGCAGGTTCCCTCGGAGCAGACCTGCTACCGCTTCTGGCGGGAAGTTTTCTTGTCAGTGCGGACAATGCCCACGGATTGCATCCGAATTACACGGACAAAGCAGATCCGACCAACCGCCCGGTGCTGAACAAAGGAATTGTCATCAAGTACCACGGGGCGCAGAAATATACGACAAGTGCTTATTCCGGAGCTTACGTGAAGGCACTTTGTGACAGGGAGAAGATTCCGTACCAGACTTATCACAACCGCTCGGATATTGCCGGTGGTTCCACCCTTGGAAATATTGCACTGACAAGCGTGTCAGTTCCGGCGGCGGATGTGGGATTGGCGCAGCTGGCCATGCACTCGGCGTTTGAGACGGCGGGAGCCGGAGATATGGACTATATGGTGCGTTTTATGCGGGCATTTTACGAGGTATAACGGCAGGCAAAAAATCAGTGATCCGAGTAGATGATGTCGTGAACGTAGGAAGGATTGTCAGTGATAATACCGTCCACACCCAAATGACACATGCGTCGTATTTCTTGTCCGGTGTTGACGGTCCAGACATAAATATATTGATTGCGCCTGCGTGCGCGCCGGACAACCGAGGCAGACAGCAGGGAGGAACGGACACTGATTCCGTCGATGTACGGCCGGGTTTGCCGCGTTTCTCCGTTTTGTATGAAAGAGAGAAAGGCATCATATTTGTATGCGGACAAATCCTGCGGAGTGGAAATCAGTAAAAATGTTCGGACGGAAGGGTCCAGTGTTTTCACTTTTTTCAAAACAGACGGATTTTTGGATGTAACTTCATATTGACCGGAATAGTCGTATTTCTTTAGGAGAGATACGACTTTTTTTTCTGTGCCGGAAGTTTTCAGGTCCAGGTGAATCTGCGCCTGAGGATTTATGCAGCAAAGGCGGAGAACTTCCTCCAGCGTGCAGACCGGTGAGTCAGAGCTGTTTTCGGCGCCGGTAAGATTTGCGGTCAGTTTTTTCAGTTCCGCGACCGTCATTTTTTCCACATGCCGGTCAACGGAAAACAGACGTTTTAAAGATTTGTCGTGAAATACAACGGGGATTTCGTCTTTTGTGCTGCGCACGTCCAGCTCAATATTGCCTGAGTCGCTTTGCAGGGCGAGTTCAAAGGCTTGCAAGCTGTTTTCGGCAGCGTGGGTATGAACCCCTCTGTGGGCGATGATGACCGGTTTGGAAGTCGGTTGCAAAGGAAACGGAAACACGCCCAGTTGAAAACAGGAATAAAGAAGACAGCCGGTTAAAATTATAAAGAGAGGAATATACTTTTTCATGAAGTCATTGTCTGCAGTTTGGGAAAAATGTATGCAAATGACAATTTGATACTGTTTTTCGGTGCGAGGATGGTGTAATATATAAAGTGGAAAATGAATTGTGGTATATAACACATATAATAGGAGGAAAATTATGACAAAGAATCCAATGAACAATTTTTCTTACGGCCTGTTCGTTCTGACGGCAAGAGACGGTGCGAAGGATAACGGTTGTATTATCAATACGGCGATGCAGGTTACGAGCAATCCGAATTACATTATGATTTCAGTCAATAAAAATAATTATACACACGATATGATCAAGAAGACGGGAGCCTTCAATCTTTCGGTTTTATCTGAAAAGGCTACCTTTGAAACATTCAAACATTTCGGCTTTCAAAGTGGCAGAGATACAGAAAAACTGGTAGGTATCGAGTTTTCGCGGGCGGCAAACGGAATCACCTATTTGCTGAATGAGACAAATGCATACATTTCAGGCAAAGTGATTTCTGAGACGGAGCTTCCGACGCATACCGTATTTTTTGCGCAGGTGACACAGGCTCTGGTTCTGTCGGAGGAACCTTCGGCTACCTACAGCTACTATCACAAAAATATCAAACCGGCACCGGAAAAGGTGGAAAAGAAAAAAGGATTTATTTGTACGGTGTGCGGCTACATTTATGAGGGGGATGTGTTACCGGAAGATTTTATTTGTCCGATCTGCAAACATCCGGCTTCCGATTTTAAACCATTGTAAAAGTTACCCGGAGGAAATTATGACACGAAAGAAAGTAATCACTCTGCTGTTTGCAAGCTTATGTCTCAGTGCTGGTCTTGTGCTTGGCGGGTGTGCAAAGGAAAATACAAAAATTGATGAAGGTATGGCAGCAGTGGAAAAACTGGATTATAACGCTGCACTTCCGCTGTTTGAGCAGGCGATTGTAGAAAAAGAAGATATGGAGCTTGCATACCGGGGGCAGGGGCTTTGTTACCTGGGACTTACGGATTACGGGCAGGCGATAGAGTCGTTTCAAAAAGCACTGTCCAATGCGGGGATGTTTGTTACCGAGACAGAGATTGACATCAATTATTATTTGGCTATGGCTTACTATAAAAGCGGAGATAAGTCGTCTGCGCTGGAGACGCTGAATGCCATTGCGGGCATGCGAGAAAAACAGGAGGAAGTTTATCTTCTGCGCGGTATGGTGCGGATGGAGAGCGGCGATTATGAAAATGCGGTTGCTGATTTGGACAGCGCACTCGGAAAGTCGAAAGGTGACACGGCTATGGCGATCCGCATATATCAGGTATACGCGGATAACGGACACACAGAGGAAGGAAAAAGTTATCTGTCTTCTGCGCTCAAGAATCATTTGGGTTCCATGGATGATTATGAGAAAGGTACTGTGTATTACTACATGGAAGATTATGAGAATGCCAAGAGCTTTTTGGAAAAAGCCAAAAGTGATGGCAAAAATACAGACACAGAGACGATACTTATGCTTGGAAAAACGTACGAGCAATTGGGCGACAGTAATTATGCGGCAAGTATTTACAAACAATACATTGAAGAGCAGGGAGCAAAACCGGCGATTTATAATCAGCTTGGATTATGTAAATTGGAAGCCGGAGAATATGAAGAGGCATTGAATGCGTTTAACAGCGGACTTGCCATGGAAGAAAATAACGAATATATACAGCAGCTTCGCTTTAATCAGATTGTTGCCTACGAGTATCTCGGTGATTTTGAGAAGGCTTCAGCGCTCATGAACGGATACCTGGAAAGCTATCCGGATGACGCCGCGGCAGTAAGAGAATATGAATTCCTGAAAACGCGTTAAAACGGGAAAAAAGGCTGAAAAATCGGCAAATATGCGTAAAAACTGACATATGACGCAAGTGTCACGAGACACTATATCTTGTGTTTACATAAAAATGTTAACATAAGATATAGTGTTTTTTGTTGTCTTTTCTGTTGACTTTATATAGGGCGGATGCTACAATATTTGTAATCGGCGTTTATAGCTGTTTGGTTGACAATAAAAGATTTATGTCAACATGAAAAAGGTATGTAATGTAGCACAAGGAAAGGGAGATTTCATGTTAAACGTAGTAAAGAGGGATGGCAGCAGCACAGAATTTGATTTAAAGAGAATCAACGATGCGATTATGAAAGCATTTGTTGCGACAGATATGCAGTATACCAATGATATTGTAGATTTGTTGGCTCTTCGTGTGACCGCTGACTTCCAGAGCAAGGTAAAAGAGGAGAGCATCCATATTGAGGATGTACAGGACAGCGTGGAGCGCGTTCTGGAACAGGCAGGTTATGCAGAGGTAGCTAAGGCTTACATTCTCTACAGAAAACAGAGAGAAAAACTGCGCACCATGAAGTCTACGATTCTTGATTATAAAGATGTTGTTAACGGATACGTTAAGGTAGAAGACTGGCGTGTGAAAGAAAATTCTACCGTTACATATTCTGTCGGCGGTCTTATTTTAAGTAACTCGGGAGCAGTGACGGCAAACTACTGGTTGTCTGAGATTTACGACGAAGAGATTGCGACCGCACACCGCAACGCGGATATCCATATTCATGACCTTTCCATGCTGACAGGTTACTGTGCAGGATGGAGCTTAAAGCAGTTGATTAAGGAAGGACTCGGCGGAATTACAGGTAAGATTACATCTGCTCCGGCAGCGCATCTTTCCGTACTCTGCAACCAGATGGTCAATTTCCTCGGTATCATGCAGAATGAGTGGGCAGGCGCACAGGCATTTTCTTCTTTTGACACATATCTTGCTCCGTTTGTTAAGGTGGACAACCTCACCTATCCGGAAGTGAAGAAATGTATTGAGGCGTTTATTTACGGCGTAAATACACCGAGCCGTTGGGGTACCCAGGCTCCGTTCTCCAATGTGACACTGGACTGGACGGTTCCGAGTGACCTTGCAGAGCTTCCTGCAATTGTCGGCGGCAAAGAGATGGATTTTAAATACAAAGACTGTAAAAAAGAAATGGATATGATCAATAAGGCATTCATCGAGACGATGATCGAAGGTGATGCCAACGGACGCGGATTCCAGTATCCGATTCCGACGTATTCCATCACAAGTGACTTTGACTGGTCTGACACAGAGAACAACAGACTGTTGTTTGAAATGACTGCAAAATACGGAACACCGTATTTCTCAAATTATATCAATTCCGATATGGAACCGTCCGACGTGCGCTCTATGTGTTGCCGTCTCCGTCTGGATCTTCGCGAACTTCGCAAAAAAACCGGCGGTTTCTTCGGCTCCGGTGAAAGCACGGGAAGTATCGGTGTTGTTACAATCAATATGCCTAGAATTGCATACCTTTCTTCAAGCAAGGATGACTTCTACCGTCGCCTGAACAAGATGATGGATATCGCAGCCAGATCTTTAAAAATCAAGCGCGGCGTTATTTCCAAGCTTTTGGATGAAGGTTTGTATCCATATACAAAGCGCTATCTGGGACAGTTTGATAATCATTTCTCCACCATCGGTCTTCTCGGAATGAACGAGGTGGGACTCAATGCAAACTGGCTTCGCGCAGATATGACAGAGAAGAAAACACAGGAATTCACCAAGGAAGTCCTCAATCATATGAGAAGCAGACTGTCTGATTATCAGGAGCAGTACGGCGACCTTTACAACCTGGAGGCGACTCCGGCGGAGAGTACATCTTATCGTCTTGCAAAGCATGACCGCAAGAGATGGCCGGGCATCAAGACAGCAGGACACCTTGGAGATACACCATATTACACCAACTCATCCCATCTTCCGGTGGATTATACAACAGACATTTTCGATGCACTGGATATTCAGGATGAGCTGCAGACCCTTTATACATCCGGAACTGTATTCCACGGATTTATCGGCGAGAAGCTTCCGGACTGGAAAGCAGCGGCTAACCTTGTAAAGACGATTGCGGATAACTACAAGCTTCCGTATTATACATTGTCTCCGACTTATTCAATTTGTAAAGAGCACGGATATCTTGCAGGTGAGGTAAAAGTATGTCCGCACTGCGGAAAACCGACCGAAGTTTACAGCCGTATTACCGGTTACTACAGACCGGTTCAGAACTGGAATGACGGTAAGCTTCAGGAATACCAGAATCGTACCGAATATAATATTTCTTCGTCTACATTGAAGAAGCCGGTAACAAGTGTTGTGACACTTTCCGATTATGATCAGGATGTGACTGTATCGGTTACAGCACCTGAAAATGTGAAGTATTTATTTACCACAAAGACTTGTCCGAATTGTAAATTGGCAAAAGAATATTTAAAAAATATTGCTTATGTTCCGATTGATGCAGAGGAAAACATGGAACTTGCAGTCCGTTACGGCGTGATGCAGGCTCCGACCCTGGTAGTTGTGGACGGGGATTCCCATAAAAAATATGTCAATGCATCCAATATCAAGAAGTATGCAGACAGTTTTGTTCACGAGATGGTATAGGAGACGGCGATGCACGATTTATTTATTCGAGTAAAGGGTATTATAAAACAGGACGACAGATATCTGGTGTTGAAGCGTTGGATGGATGACCGTATTGTAGAACCGTATGTATGGGAGTTTATTGATTGCGAACTTGAGAAAGGTGAAAGTCCGGATCAAGCTGTTCTTCGCGGAATTCATGAGGCGACCGGTGTGGACGGTGAGATTGTCAAGCCACTCTATACATGGTCACAGATGATCGGTGAACTGCAGTGTGTCGGTGTGGCATATTTGTGCAAACTTTCCATTGATGAAGGTTCACTGATGCTCAGTGAGGAATACAGCGGATTTGAATGGATTACGGAAGAGGAATTGCCGATTTATATCGACAATTTAAACGTACTGAAAGACATAAAAAAAGCGATGGGAGATAACGCAAATGATTAATACACTTGTAGCAAAGATTCAAAAAACAAATGCGCCGATCGTTGTCGGACTGGACCCGATGATGAAATTTATTCCGGAGCATATCATGAAAAAAGCGTTTGCCGAGTACGGTGAGACGCTGGAAGGTGCAGCGGAAGCGATTTGGCAGTATAACAAAGGGATTGTGGACGCAGTTTGTGACCTGATTCCGGCGGTAAAACCACAGATTGCCATGTATGAGCAGTTCGGTATTCCGGGACTTGTTGCATTCGACAAGACAGTGAAATATTGTAAGGAAAAAGGGCTTGTTGTAATCGGTGACATCAAGAGAGGTGATATCGGATCTACCTCCGCAGCCTATGCGACGGGGCATCTCGGAAAAGTGCAGGTTGGTTCGAATTCCTTCTATGGTTTCGATGAGGATTTTGTTACAGTAAATCCATATCTCGGAAGTGACGGCGTGAAACCGTTCATCGATGTTTGTAAAGAAGAAAAGAAAGGTATCTTTGTTCTTGTAAAGACATCCAATCCGAGCAGCGGCGAGTTCCAGGATCGTCTGATTGACGGAAAACCGCTTTACGAGTGGGTAGGACAGCAGGTAGACGCCTGGGGCGCAGATCACATGGGAGATGCTTACAGCTATGTAGGAGCAGTTGTCGGTGCCACATATCCTGAGATGGGTAAGGTTCTTCGTGACATTATGCCGAAATCTTATATCCTTGTGCCGGGTTACGGTGCCCAGGGCGGAAAAGGAAAAGATTTGGTGCATTTCTTCAACAAGGATGGTCTCGGAGCAATCGTGAATTCCTCCAGAGGTATCATCGCTGCATACCAGAGCGATGCATACAAAGAAAAGTTTGCACCGGAAAACTATGCGGATGCATCCAGAGCAGCAGTTCTCGATATGATTGACGATATCGCGGGAGCTCTGGGAACAAAATAGAAAACAGAGTAAATAATGTTGCCCCGGACGAGTTTGTCCGGGGTAATTTTGCCGATTATTAGTAAGGGGGATGGAGAATGTTAAACGGAAAGATGAAACGAAAATTACTGGTTGCTGCCATGTGGCTTGGCATTGTATGTGCAGGATGCGGTGCAAAGGAGCCGGAGGTGCAACAGGAAGAATCTGTTGTGTCGGAGGAAGCCGTTGAAGAGATCCGGGAGGAGACGATTTCTTCGCAAGAGGCGGAAGAACAAGTGACGCCGGAGGAAGATTTGCCGAAGCAGGATGAGAAAGATTCCGCAGAGCCGGAACAGGTTGATGACCTGAGCATCTTTGAAGAACTGTCAAAATGCCAGTTTTGGTATAGCAGCGGAGCCGGCGGATGGGGCGAAGAGTTTGTGATCGAAAAGGATGGCTGTCTCCGAGGGAAATGCCATGACAGTGATATGGGGGATAACGGGGAAGGATACGAGAACGGAACAATTTATTTCGCCGATTATTCCGGTCGTTTTACGGAAGTGGAAAAGGTGGATGAATATACGTATCGGATGAAACTTGCCGATATGGAATATAAAAATGAGGTTGGTACGGAAGAAATCGTGGACGGGACCCGTTATGTGTATACAGAATCCTTCGCCCTGGGCGAAAATGATATGTTTTACGTGTATATGCCGGGGACACCGGTCAGTGGTTTTTCAGAGGATGTTTGGATGTGGCTTCGCAGCGGTAACGAAAGTGAGACGGAGCTTACTATGATAGCGATTGTTGATGAAAAAAACGGTCACGGAATATGTTCCTATGAACGAATGTCTCCGGTAGAAGATGCAAGGATGAATTATGATTCCTACAAAGAATCTTATGACTATTATTCAAAAAAAGCATCAGAGGGAATGACAACTTTGGAGATGCGTGAAAGTGCTTCGCAGATGTATGAGGTCAGCGATGAATGTCTGAATTATTTGTGGCAGATTATCCGCTATAATGTGGAGGAAGCGGAATATGACGAAATTCTTACGCAGCAGCGGGAGTGGATTCGGAAAAAAGAAGAAACAGCTGCTGCGGTAAAGGAAGAATGGGGACAGGGAACCCTCGGTCCGGTTATTTATATGGATACACTGGCAGAGATGACAATGGAAAGATGTGCACAGTTGCTTGCTTATATCGAGAATCATATGGAAGAGTGATAAGCATCTGCAAATATACGTTTCGTCTTAATGCTATTTCAAATGATTAACGGATAAAATCACAACGCTGGTTACAATCATCCAAACAATGCAATGGAAGCTAGTGCTGCTGATATAAATTTAGGAAGCAAAGTGGCACTTGGAGCAAATTTACTAGGATTGGAATTTTGGGATCAAATTATTATTTGTGATGAAGATTTTATTAGTATGAAAAATGAAAGCTTAATGTAGAAAGGGGAAAATTAGGATTACCTTCAAGAGATGTAATACTCAGATACTATGAGGATTGGAGAGAACCATTTTATATTTATGCAAAACTTTATGAAGAATTAAGAAGACATTGATATATCACGATGTATATCCTGTAATGTTTTTACATGAATTAGAATATACTAAGAATATAATTGCATTTTATTGAAATGTGATATAAAATGTAATTAGAAAAAGCTGTGTATCAGCGGTGGGTTGACACCTAAAATCTGATACGTTTTCCGAACGTAGGTGTCGGAGGTTGGCAGGCAACGGAAAAACCTGTTATTTTCCGGACATAGGAGCCGGAGGTTGGCAGACAACGGAAAAATCAACCAATAAAAGGGAATGTTTTTGCTGCGGCAAATACATTCCCTTTTTAAACACTAAAGGGGATGTGTGGGCGATGGATAAAAAACGTGCAATACAGATAATGACAAAAGCGGCTGAATTATATAAAGATAATTTGGAGGATCAAAAAGTCTTGTTTTTATACGGGGTACCGTCTGAAATTAAGAAACAGTTGCAACAAGAAGAAAAAAATCTTTGTGGAATAAAGGCATATGAGGTGGTGTTTCATCGCTATAATTTTTTGCATTTGACCGGTGTGAAAATCAATACAAAAGAGATTAAGTCTGCGATACATTTTTATGAAAAATGTCTGGATAAGAGATTGTCTGAGAATGATTTTTCTTTTGCAAAAGATGGTTCATCCGGACAGAAATTGGATATTTTGGAAAGCATGATGTTGTTAAAACAAAGTATTACTATGATTGGGGATTTTACGGATAGAGGACCGAAGTTATATGCAGAAAAGATTGCAGGAAATGTATGTGGATGTATTGGTTTTGTGAAAGATAAAAATACTTCGCTTAATGTACCTAATACATTGTTAAAGAAAGATATTAGAGATGTAACTTCGAGACCGGTACAAAAAGTATATGCGATATTTTCAAAACAATATACAGAAGAGAAATATAGTACATTAGTGAAATGTGATAAAGATATTTGTTTGAAGGAATGTTCTTTCAATGCTGAGATAGAGAGGATGTTGAATAGAGAAAGATAATTTGTGTCAGCAATGCTGACACAAATAGAAGTTAGATGAATTATACTTTTAGAAGTGAGGAATATAAGCGGAGTGATGAAGATGTTATTGAAATGATAACAAATTACTTCATTGAAGCTCTTGATGATTAAAAATCCCCGTTCCGAATTTTAGTCAAGGCCTTGTGCCTTTACTCAAAATCGGAGCGGGGATATTTCTGTTTGGAGCTTCAATGATGGAGAAAATGAAAAGGAGTTTGGGGATTTCCCCAACAAGCATGGATCGGAAGAATGACGGTCTATTTCGCACCTGTGTGTACATAGGTGCTATGCTTGCTCGTGGCAGATTTAAGAAAAAATCAGTAATAAAAAATGACTAAAAATAAAACGGAACAAAAGACTTAGATTGACGAAAATACTGTGCATGTTTAAAATAAAGATAGTAACAACTTTGACTTTGCAGAAAAAAGAATTTAGAAGAAAGTAGAATGTTTTGTAATGAAAGAGGAGGGGAAAGTGATGATTGAAGAAAAAACAACAGAACAAATTAATGATGATGTTCCAGAGAAAAGAAGATTAATTGCGTGGATAAAAGAAAATAGGATGCAACTCTTATTGCTGGGGGTTAGTGCTGGTACGCTTATTATGACAGTATTAGGAATAAAAAATAAAGATGCTATTATTGCATTGTGGAATTCATTAAAGCGGGACATGAAAAAGGGAATTCTATATAGCGAGAAATGGTTTGAGAATGCTGGTTTGGATGAACTTGAAAAGGCGAGAGAGATTGTTAGATTGGATTATGTAAATCCGGATTTTGATACTGACTATAGAAATCAATGTCGGAATTTACTTTCAAGATTTGATAACGCAATAGGTAAGCTTAAAGGGGAAGGAAAAGAAGTGGGTTATCCGATTCGTAGTAGTCATGGGTGGTATCTGTCGAGTGATGGCTAATAAGAATTATTTTGTGCAAAGCATAAAGAGTACAGGATGTTAGAAGTAGTAAGGTGTTGTATGATGAATACTCTATTACTTTAAATTATGATGCAGATTTGTGGAAAAAACCATCATCTGTAGAAACGCCATTTCGGGTGCCAGTTAGAGATGCTTAATGGAATATTATTCCTGAGACTGCAGATATATTTAAGACTGTACATGAACAGCAAAAGGAAACTTTTTGAAATATATTATTCTTGGCATTACAACATTTATAGAATGTTACATTTTCTGAACTTTATGAAGAAATTATAAGTCGGATTTTAAGATGTGTAGATATGGCAAGGAAATTGATTTAGTAAGATTATGGGAAAAGGAGAGGGTTAGTATGAAGAAAAAGATTTTGTTTTATTTACTATTATTTTTGTTTTGTATTAGTTTGAATTTTGACATAAAAGCAGGAACTTATTGGCCTTATGAAAATGAACAGAATGTTTATGAAGAAGATTTGACACAAAAGTGCAATCTAGGTGGAACGATTAATTTTTCGTTGACAGGAAATGATATATATTATGATACATATAAGACTTGCCTTTTTAAGGTTGATACTGACCGGAAAGTGAAAATATCATCAACTATTACATCGAATGATAAAGTAGAGGGAGTAATTAAAACAGATTTACATTTATATAAATTGGATTGGAGTGGTGATGAAGAAGAGTATGCTTTTGTAGATAAGTTAGTTAAAAAAGTAGAAGGGGCTTCTTCTACGGCTATATCAGATTGTATGTTGGATTATGGCTACTATTTGATTGTTGTTTTTGTTGAAACGGATACATATGAGTATGATTATGATACTACTTATTTTCTTAATTTAAAATTGGAAGATGTTACGATATATGCACAGAATTTTACTATTCCGTCACAGATGACAATATATTGTGATAAAGAAAAGGATATAACGGCAACTTCGATTTCGCCGTCTAATTATGATGTTTTTGAGGTGGATTGGGAAACATCAAATGAGAAAATTGTGGATATTTTTAATTATGCTGGATGTGGATTTGAAACAATGTGTTTGGTTGGTAATAAAGCTGGTAAAGCAACTGTTACCGCCACTTTGCCTAATGGTGTGAAGAAATCTTGTGTTGTGACTGTAAAAAATGGGAAGCCTGTCATTAATAAAAAGAAAATGACACTAACTCGATTGGATACTGCAGAGTTATGGATAACAGGAACCTCTCAAAAAGTAAAATGGAGTAGTTCAAATAAAAATATTGTTACTGTAAACAAAAAAGGAAAAGTTAAAGCAAAAAAGACTGGAAAAGCAACTATTACGGCTAAAGTCGGTGGTAAAAAGTTAAAGTGTGTAGTTACTGTAAAAGCTATTCCGGTTGATTTTCATGCGGAATTGATAGGATATAATACAAGAAGTAATGTATTTATCGTGCAGGTGAAAAATAGATCAAAATCTAAAATTAGAATTATTTCAAATGGGGCATATTCGCAAGATAAGGATTATGTATGTTATGATAGAAGTCTTTGTTTGGCTAATAATAAACAATATATAGATATTAAGCCTGGGAAGAAAAAAACAATTAAATTTAAAATTTTAGGGAATTACACTTGGCCTAGCCTGGAAGACCACACACTGTTTTTTAGATTTGAGCATGAAGCGAAAACGTATTGGGCAAAGGTGAATGTTTGGGATTCTTATTATTCGACAAATAAGAAAAAGTGGAAATATACAGATGAAGAATATAGGAACTGGTAAAATCTAAAAAATTGTAACTTATAAGTGTGTATCATTCAATAAGTTTCAACAAGTTTCAATCTGTCTTCTCTTGTTTTCGCAAATCAGTTGTGCGAAATTAATATTGAAAAAGAATATTTAAATACAAAAACCGTTGCAAATTTTTGTGCAGCGGTTTTTGCGTGCATTGATTATAACGGAGTTTTATGGTAGAATGGTTAGGTATAAAATGCCAATTACAATGATGTAAATACAGGAGGTTTTAACAACATGCAAGCATACAAGCAGGAATTTATTGAATTCATGGTGGATTCAGATGTACTTAAATTTGGTGATTTTACATTAAAGAGCGGACGAAAGTCTCCGTTTTTTATGAACGCCGGCGGTTATGTGACAGGTTCACAGCTGATGAAGCTCGGCGAATATTATGCAAAGGCGATTCACGAGACATACGGCGATGATTTTGACGTATTGTTCGGACCGGCTTACAAGGGTATTCCGATTGCTGTTGTGACAGCAGTTGCTTACAGCAAACTTTACGGAAAGGAAGTTCGTTACTGCAGCGACCGTAAAGAGGAAAAAGATCACGGTGCAGACAAGGGAAGTTTCCTCGGAAGCACATTAAAAGACGGCGACAGAGTGGTTATGATTGAGGACGTTACCACATCCGGAAAATCCATGGAGGAGACAGTACCGAAGGTAAGAGGCGCTGCGGATGTTACCATCGTAGGTCTTATGGTTTCCTTAAACCGTATGGAAAAAGGAAAAGGAACCAAGAGTGCGCTGGAAGAAATCAAAGATCTGTACGGATTTGAGACAGCAGCCATCGTTTCCATGGCAGATGTGACAGAATGTCTGTATAATAAACCATACAACGGTAAGGTTTATATTGACGATACATTAAAGGCGGCCATTGACGCATATTATGAACAGTACGGTGCAGAGAAATAATAGCGGGTATCAGCAGAAAGGGTTGGTTCTATGGAAGAAAAAATCTATAAAACAATGTCAGGAAGCGGAGCGTTGAACATTACGCTCGGTGTGATTGCTATCGTAGTAGGAATTGCAAGCGGGGTATTGCTCATTGTTTCCGGGGCAAAGCTTTTGGCCGGAAAATCAAAGATCATGTTCTAGGAAAGGGCTTTTAAAAGATGTGGAATAAGCTGAAAAAGAATTATATGTTCACAAATAAAAGCCATCCGGAACGAGGAATTATGTCAACTATTCTTGGAATACTGTCAGACGGTGCAATCGGGCTGGCAGTATTTTCTTCGTTTAAGACCGGAGGCAACGAAAGTGCGAGACTTGCATGCGCCGTTATGCTGGCACTCATTTTCAGCATTGTCGGGCTTGTGCTTGGTATTTTGTCCCGCATTGAGAAAGATCGCTTCTATTTATTCCCGAACCTGGGCATTATATTGAATAGTGTTGCGGTTATAGCGATCGCATTTATCTTGTATATAGGAGTGTTCGGATTATGATCAATGAGAGATATTTGCTTGCAAAAGAAAGAATTTTGGAAATAGAGGCTGAGGAGCTTGCGGCGATGCCGTACAGGGATTATTTCCGCAGTGTGGCGGAATTCTTGGGGCTCATATGCAAAACCTATGAGGAAATCAGGGACGGAATTTATTTTACCCGGAGTGCAGAGCAGTTAGCAGAGGCGAACGAAAAGCTTTACGAGGATGTTTTGCCGGAGGAATACGACAAGAGCTATGCCAATCCGGTAACGGCGGCTGATTTGCTGGGAGAACACTGGGGACAGACATTGGCGTTTGTTTACACACAGATGCGAAGCCTGATTTCGGCTGCTTTTGAGCAAAAGACGTTTGAGCTGGTCATTCATTTCGAACTGTTTTTGGAAATCTATGCGTCTTTCGTTTACGCTGCCCAAGAGGGGAAAGCGGAGCCGGATAAGACCGCTATCGAGGAGATCATTTATTTCTTTGTGAGTGATTACGCGGAGGATATGACGCTTCAAAGGGTGAAAGAAAAAGTAGATCCGGCAGAGGATTTTGCTTACCGCATTATTACGCAGGAAAATTTAAGCGATATCAAATACTTGTATAAGTATGGGGAATACATCACGGAAAATCAGAAGAAGACAGCGGAGTATCTGGCAAAGGCAAGTGAGCAGCAGGTTCGTCTTATGGCAGATACCTACACGGAAGGCTATCGTATCGGGTTTGTCAAAGGTAACAAAGATCTTTCCAAAAAGAAAGTCGTACAGATTGTGTATCCGATCGGTTTTGAGCGGATGATAAAGATAGCTATCGCTAATTTTGAGAAGATGGGTCTGCAACCGTCCATCATGCGCACACCGCACAGTATTTTCACAAAGCGGGGAACGGCGCTGGGAGGATATTATTCGGAGAGCCCGAACAAGCAGTACGAATATGACCATAGGGAAGACGAGGCGCTGTTTTTAGACAAAAAGATGGCTAACCGCCGGTTGGAAGTGCAGCGGGAAGCCCATGAGACCTACAAGACGCTTTGCAGCTACCATGCGGGGCCGGCCTGGGTGGAAGTGTTCGGAGAGAAACCGTTCACACCGCAGATACGGCCGGAGGCTTGTAAGCTTTCCAAAAAACAGCAGGATATTTCCACATGGTATTACGGACAGCTCGGTCAATTGATCAATGAATATATTCCGGGGGAGGAGCGCAGCTTTACAATCATTGCATTCCCGATTCCGGAAATCGGTGCCGGATATGAGAAGATTATGGATGAGACCATTAAGCTCAACACTCTTGATTATGAAACCTATGAGAATATCCAGCAGACCATCATCGATGCGCTGGATCAGTGCGAATATGTGAGGGTGAAAGGCGCCGGAGACAACCGGACGGATTTGAAAGTTGCATTGACCAAAGTGGACAATCCGGCGAAACAGACCAAATTTGAGAACTGCGTGGCGGATGTGAATATTCCGGTGGGGGAAGTGTTTACCTCGCCGAAGCTTGCGGGGACAGACGGAACCCTTCACGTTTCCAAAGTGTATTTGCGGGAGTTTGAATATCGAAACCTGGAATTAAAGTTTGAGGATGGCAGGATTACAGATTATGGCTGTTCCAATTTTGAGACGGCGGAAGAGGGCAGGAAACTGATTGCCGAAAATGTGCTGTACCACCATGCGACACTTCCGATGGGAGAGTTTGCCATCGGTACCAATACGACGGCTTACCGGATGGGCAGAACCTACGGAATTGAGGACAGGCTTCCGATTTTGATTGCCGAAAAGACAGGTCCGCACTTTGCGGTTGGTGACACATGTTATTCCCATGCGGAGGATGTGGCGGTTTACAATGCGGACGGCAAGGAAATTATCACCAGAGATAATGAGATTTCCATCCTGCGCAAAGAGGATCCGGAAAAAGCGTATTTCCAGTGCCACACCGATATCACGATTCCGTACGATGAGCTGGGAGCGCTTTACGGCGTGACAGCGGCCGGGGATGAAATAAAGGTGATTGAAAACGGACGTTTTGTGCTTCCGGGAACGGAAGAGTTAAACCTTGCGCTGGACGAAGAATAGTGTAAAATCCGGTTGACGCAACAGGGATAACTTTGTAAACTATTAGTGACTATGTGAAAACGGGTGAATGAGATATTCATCTTGATATAAGGAGGATAAACCATGGCAAAAGTTGGTATTGTAATGGGCTCGGATTCCGATATGCCTGTTATGAGCAAAGCAGCAGATATTTTGGAGAAACTCGGCATTTCTTATGAGATGACGATTATTTCCGCACACAGAGGACCGGACGTGTTCTTTGAGTATGCAAAAGGTGCGGAGGAAAAAGGATTTAAGGTAATTATTGCAGGAGCAGGTATGGCAGCACACCTTCCGGGCATGTGTGCAGCAATCTTCCCGATGCCGGTTATCGGTATTCCGATGCATACCACATCCCTCGGAGGAAGAGATTCTCTTTACTCTATCGTTCAGATGCCGTCCGGTATTCCGGTAGCAACGGTTGCCATCAACGGCGGAGCCAATGCAGCTCTTCTGGCAGCCAAAATTCTTGCAACATCAGATGCAGAGCTTTTGGCAAAGTTAAAAGATTATTCCGAAAATATGAAGCAGGAAGTGCAGGCAAAAGATGCACGTCTTCAGGAAGTCGGATACAAAAATTACACCAAATAAGAAAAGTGAGGATACAAACATGCAGATGGATTACAAACAGGCCGGTGTGGATATTGAGGCAGGATACAAATCGGTAGAGCTGATGAAAAAACACGTGAAAGAGACAATGCGTCCGGAAGTGCTCGGCGGACTCGGCGGATTTTCAGGTGCCTTCTCTCTGGCGGCGATTAAAGATATGGAAGATCCGGTTCTTTTATCCGGAACAGACGGATGCGGAACCAAAGTAAAACTTGCATTTATCATGGACAAGCACGACACCATCGGTATTGATGCAGTTGCAATGTGTGTCAACGACGTGGCTTGTGCCGGCGGAGAACCGCTGTTTTTCCTTGATTATATTGCGTGCGGCAAGAACTTCCCGGAAAAGATTGCAACGATTGTAAGCGGAGTGGCAGAAGGATGTAAACAGTCCGGTTGTGCTCTTATCGGCGGTGAGACAGCAGAGCATCCGGGACTTATGCCGGAGGATGATTACGACCTTGCTGGTTTTGCGGTAGGTGTCGTTGACAGAAAAGACATTATTACAGGAGAAAGCTTGAAAGCCGGCGATGTGCTGATCGGTATGGCTTCTTCCGGTGTACACAGCAACGGATTTTCACTTGTAAGAAAAGTATTTGAAAATGAGATGACCAAAGAAGGTCTCGGGACATATTATGATGAACTCGGAACAACCCTCGGCGAGGCGCTGATTGCTCCGACCCGCATTTACGTGAAAGCGCTCAAATCCATTAAGGATTCCGGCGTGACAGTAAAGGCCTGCTCACACATTACAGGCGGCGGATTTCAGGAGAACATTCCGCGTATGCTTCCGGAAGGGAAACATGCGGTCGTAAAGAAAGACAGCTATGATGTTCCGGCTATTTTCGGTCTTCTTCAGAAAAAAGGAAACATTGAAGAAGATATGATGTACAATACATTCAACATGGGACTCGGTATGATTGTGGCTGTAGATCCTGCAGATGTGGACAAGACGATGGAAGCCATCAAGGCAGCAGGCGATAAGCCTTTCGTAGTCGGTGAAATCAAAGATGGTGAAAAAGGAGTTACCTTATGCTAAAAATAGTCGTTTGCGTATCCGGTGGCGGAACAAACCTTCAGGCGATTATCGATGCGGTCGATAACGGGGCGATTACCAATACAGAAATTGTCGGCGTGATCAGCAACAATGCAAATGCCTACGCGCTGGAGCGTGCAAAGGCAAAGGATATTCCGGCTGTGTGCATTTCGCCGAAGGATTTTGAGACAAGAGACCTCTTTAACGAGGCGCTTCTTGCCGGCGTACATAAATTTGAACCGGACCTTGTGGTATTGGCCGGATTCCTGGTAAATATTCCGCCGCAGATGGTGGCGGATTTTGAAAATCGCATTATCAATATCCATCCGTCGCTGATTCCGTCTTTTTGCGGAAAAGGCTTTTACGGACTGAAAGTCCATGAAGGTGCGCTTGCCCGCGGCGTGAAAGTGACCGGTGCGACGGTTCATTTTGTCGACGACGGAACCGATACCGGACCGATTATTTTCCAGAAAGCGGTGGAAGTAAAAGAAGGCGACGATGCCAAATCATTGCAGCAGCGTGTAATGGAAGAGGCAGAATGGGTGATTTTACCGAAGGCAATCGATGCGATTGCAAACGGACAGATAAAAATTGGAGGAGACAGATAAATGAAAGTTTTAATCGTAGGTAGCGGCGGACGTGAACATGCAATTGCCACAAGCGTTGCAAAGAGTGCTAAAGTCAGCAAGATTTATTGTGCACCGGGCAATGCAGGTATCGGACAGATTGCAGAGTGCGTGCCGATCGGCGCTATGGAGTTTGATAAAATCGTGGCATTTGCCAAGGAGACAGAGATTGACCTTTGCGTAGTCGGTATGGATGACCCGCTTGTGGGCGGACTTGTGGACGAGCTGGAGGCAGCAGGAATCCGCACCTTCGGACCGCGCAAAAATGCAGCGATTCTTGAGGGAAGTAAAGCGTTCTCCAAAGATTTAATGAAGAAATACGATATTCCGACCGCAGCTTATGAGACATTCGATGATCCGAAGGAAGCCTTGGCTTATCTTGAGACAAGCGAGTATCCGATTGTGTTAAAAGCGGACGGACTTGCGCTCGGAAAAGGTGTTTTAATCTGTAAC
>JAFTWX010000033.1 GCA_017465095.1 Lachnospiraceae bacterium
AAAATTCGGTCACATCCGTCAAAAACCTCTCACATTCGCGGTTTTGGTCATATTCTTGTAATAAATAATTCAGAAAAACCTTTCTTTTTTTAGATATGCACTTCACAATTATTGTGTATAATAATAACTGCGAAAAGCGAACACACGAAATACATACAGTCAATGAAAGGATGTAAGCTCATGACAATCACAGATATCAGAATCAGAAAGCTTTTTGAAGACGGTCCGATGAAGGCGATCGTTTCCGTAACCTTTGACCATGCACTCGCCGTGCATGACATCAAGATCATCTACGCCCGTGACAAGTACTTCATCGTCATGCCGAGCCGCAAGAATCCGGACGGCACCTACCGTGATATCGTCCACCCCATCAACGTGGAATTCCGCACCATGCTCGAAGAAGCCGTCATCGCCGCGTACCATGCGGAGCGTGAGGCTTACGAAAACGGCACCAGCCACCTCTGCCGCAAAGCCGAAGAAGCTGTGGAAGCGGAAATGCCGGTCTGAAATTACCGCTGTTGATTACAAAAGAAGTACCGTCCGATGCCCGGGGTTCCGGGGGGCGGTACTTTTTTTGCGGGGATTGGGGGATTTGGAGGTGTTTTGGGGGTGCGCTGTCAACCGAAAGAGCGGAGAACCTCGTGTCGTGCAGGGGCGTCCCCATATTCCTTTCTGTACCGTACCTATAGTATATCACAGAAATTTGAAGAATATGTTATGAATGGGCATATTTTTGAAAATATTTTCCGGATTTTCCAAAACCCCATTGACAACTATATCGGAATGTGATATAATAGTATTACGATATATCGGTCGCCGATATACAGTCTCCCGTTATAACGGCACAACGATATAAGAAAATACAAGGAGGAACATCATGCAGAACAATTTTCAGCCTGCGCTGACGGAAGCGGTCTATTACATCCTGCTGTCGCTTCTGCACCCGCTTCACGGGTACGGCATCATGCAGAACGCGGAGCAGCTGTCGGGCGGCAGAGTGCGGCTTGCGGCGGGGACACTGTACGGCGCGCTGAACACCCTTTTGGAAAAGAGATGGATCTCGGCACTGCCGGAGGAAAAGGACTCGCGCAAAAAGGAATACATCATCACGGAGACCGGAAAAACGGTACTGAAAGCGGAAATTTCGCGTCTGACATCGCTTGCCGAAACCGGACAGCGGATCATGGATATGGAACAGGAGGACAACGAGAAATGAGAACAGTCATACGAAAATGGTTCTGGGCATGGGAAATGGATAAAGAGGAAGCCTGGCTTGCGGAATGCGCGGCAAAGGGGCTGTCGCTTGTCGCGGTGGACTTCTGTAAATACACCTTTGAGGAGACCGCGCCCGGCGCGTATCAGGTGCGGCTGGAAATGCTCCCCGAATCCCCGCGACATCCCGAAAGCCGGAAATATCTGGAATTTCTCGAAGAAACGGGCGCGGAATACATCGGATACGTCAACCGCTGGGTCTATGTGCGGCGGAAATCGGAGCTCGGCGCCTTTGACCTCTTTTCCGACCTCTCCTCCCGCGCAAAGCATCTCGGGCGGATCCTGTCGCTTCTGCGCGTGCTGATGATCTTCAATGCAGGTGCCGGTATCTACAATCTGTGCATCGGCATCGGATTCCCAAGCACGGTCAACATCGTCTGCGGGTGCATATCCCTTGCGGTGATGGGGCTGCTGTTGTACGGGTATCGGAAAGTGGATAAGGTACAGAAAGCGCTGAAACGGGAACAGCAAGTGTTTGAATAAAGATTAAGGGTGAAAACACGGATGGGATGTGTTTTCACCCTTTGGGGTTTATGTAAGAGATACCGTTTCTCGCGGAACGGTAATTACATAGGTTTCGGTAATGAAATCATCTTCATACAATACCACAAGATACACAGAAATCTTTCCGCCGAAATAATTCTCTGTATCCGTTTGTTCTGTGGAAAGATGGTATATGAGTCTGTTTTCGCCGTTAATAACTTCTGCAAACACACTGGAAAATTGTTGCAAAGGAATGAAGGAATCTGTGATCCCGTCACCGATGATTTGCTTCAATTCAGCAACAGATGCACCGGGGGCTGCGGCATCCGTCAAAAGATCATCAAGAAATACCATTCGGTCACCCGATCCGTTTGCATGATTCCAATTCTCATTCGTTAATTGCGAAGAATTCCGATACATGACATGGAGACCGATATACAGAAGCAAAAGGCAGGAAAGGGCAACCAGTGCAATGTTTTTCAGTTCTTCTTTCAAATTGATGTTTTGCCTGTTTATCATCATAAGAAATATTTAAGGTAACGGTGTTATATCGCAATAACCGCCATCGGTTCCGAGCGTGCTTGTTAAAATTGACCAACTTATATATTTATCAATATCATCATACCAACCATCAAATATTCTTACATATTTTTCTCCGGTAGTATATTCTCTATATCCAACCCCATTAACATAATGGGCGAAATTTTCGTCCCAATCCCAGTCCCATATGAGCAAATATATCATTCTGTTTTTTCCGCCGGAATAATAACCAAAATTTTCTTTCAAAGTACTCCATGACGTAAGAACATCACCATAACTTACACTATATTGGGTTTCATAATAAAGATATGAAGTTAAACCTTCACGGTAAGCATCTTCCCATACAGGACCTGTTCCTAAATAATCATCATATATAGTAAAAAAGGTTTCAACCGCATCGTTATCTTGCGACAAGGAATAATCACTATAATACCAAGCATAATAAGCA
>JAFTWX010000034.1 GCA_017465095.1 Lachnospiraceae bacterium
GACTACATTAACCGGTTTGATTTTTCTTGTTATGGAGTTATATGTAAATACTGTCCAATGGCGTCCGCTTCCCGTTGTCGGTACATAGAATACATATGCAGGTTCATTGCTGCTTCCGGTATAAACACTGACACTTGCACCGGAAGTTGTGATTGCCGAATTACCATAGCATTTTGATAGGCTTGAATAAATATCTATATGCTTTTACTTTAAACGCTTTCTGCATGTATTCCGAATGACTTGTCAAAAATATAATCTTTAATTTCATTTCCGGTTCCCCCACTTTTAAAATACCTTTCATTTATTATACCCAATACCTTTTGCGAGTGCAAATCCAGTCACATTGGAATAGGAATATCATAAAAAAGGAAGCATTTGGGCTTATGTCGGCCAAAATGCTTCACTGATAATAATTTCTTTTTTAAATCTACCACTCCACCACACATGCACCCCAGGTTAAGCCTCCGCCAAACCCTGCGAGCACAATCTTGTCACCTTTTTCAAGCATTCCCTTACGGTTCACTTCATCGAGAAGTACCGGAACGCTGGCTGCGGACATGTTTCCGCAATGGTCAAGGCTGATCGGGAATTTGTCCATGCTGACTTTGAGCCTTTTGGAAACAGACTGCAAAATACGAATGTTAGCCTGATGCAATACAAAATATTTAATGTCTTCTGTCGTCAGTCCGGCTTCATCCAGCACTTTTTCAATGCTGGCCGGAACTGTCGTCACGGCAAATTTGTAAACTTCCTGTCCGTCCATATGGATATAGTGCGGACCGATATCTGTGGTCACATACGGATTGTTGTTGGAACGGTTGATCCCCGCAAGGACCATTCCTTTGGCGCCGTCGCTTCCGAGCGTAATAGACGCAAGTCCTTGACTTTCATCCTGCGCCGGGCATACAACTGCTGCCCCTGCTCCGTCACCGAACAACACACAGGTACTTCTGTCGTTCCAGTCCATAATCTTGGAGAGTGTCTCTGCACCGATAATCAATGCATTTTTGTACACGCCCTGTTTGATATACATATCCGCTATCTGAAGGGCAAATAAAAATCCCGAACATGCTGCATTCACATCAAATGCAACTGCATTATCCGCACCGATCGCTGCCTGTACTTCGCAGGCTGTCGAAGGCGTCATATGGTCTGCACTTACCGTCGCCACAATAATCAGATCGATATCCTCCGGCGTCATGCCCGCATCCGCAAGTGCCAGCTTTGCTGCCTCCGCTGACATGGAAGCGGTTGTTTCTTCTGTCGCCAGTCTTCTCTCTCTGATTCCTGTTCTGGATGAAATCCACTCATCGGACGTGTCCATGATCTTGGAAAGATCATCGTTGGTCACGACGTTCTTCGGCAGGAAATGACCGGTTCCTGCAATTCTGGTTTTCATATGTGAAATCCTCCGTTTATTTCTAAATCTTTACTGCGCACTTCCGATGGCAAATGTGAGCTCAGCCTGTGCTACGACTTTTCCGTCAACGGTAGCTTTGGCTGATCCTACGCCAATCGGACCTTTTACCTTGATGATTTCTGTCTCAAGCATGAGCACATCACCCGGTACAACTTTTCCTTTGAATTTTGCTTCCTTGATGGCAGCAAAATATGCTGTTTTTCCTTTCCATTCCGGCTGACTTAAAATTGCAACCGCACCAACCTGTGCAAGTGCTTCTATAATCAGCACACCCGGCATAACCGGTTCCTGCGGAAAATGTCCTGCAAAAAACGGTTCATTGTAGCTGACACATTTTTTGCCGACGGCTCGCTTTCCTTCTTCCATTTCTTCAATGGTATCAATGAGCAAAAACGGCTGTCTATGCGGAATAATTTCCATAATTTCTTTGGTTTTCATTACTGACATAATCTATACCTCTCTCTTTTCACAATTTTCTTCTATTGTACTATTCGGAAAACTTTTTCACAAGGATACTTGCATTGTGTCCGCCGAATCCGAGAGAGTTAGACAATGCATACTCAATATCCATATTTACCGGTTCCATACAATAGTCGAGATCACATTCTTCATCCGGGTTCTTGAGACCTACGGTTGCATGCAGGTAACCCTCCTGAAGCTCTTTCACGCATGTAACGAACTCAATCGCTCCCGCTGCTCCGAGAAGATGTCCTACCATGGATTTGGTAGAGTTAATCTTCATTTCTTTTGCGTGGTCACCGAATGCAAGCTTAATTGCTCTTGTCTCGAAAAGGTCATTGTGATGTGTACTTGTTCCGTGTGCATTGATGTAGTACACGTCATCCGTGCTGATGCCTGCGTCTTTTACCGCGTTTGTCATAGCTCTGGCTGCTCCGGAGCCGTCTTCCGCCGGAGAGGTGATGTGGTAAGCGTCCGAACTGCAACCATAGCCGACAACTTCCGCGTAAATCTTCGCACCACGCGCTTTCGCATGCTCATATTCTTCCAGAACAACAACGGCTGCTCCTTCTCCCATAACAAATCCGCTTCTGTCTTTGTCAAACGGGATTGAACACTTCTGCGGATCTTCACATGTGCTGAGCGCTGTAAGGCCGGTAAAACCTGCCACACTGATCGGGCAGATTCCGCCCTCCGTACCACCTGCAAACATCACATCCGCATCGCCGTACTGAATGGTTCTGTACGCTTCACCGATGCTGTTTGTTCCTGTTGCACAGGCTGTTACGATATCGATACTTTTTCCTTTTAAACCAAGCTGAATAGAAACGTTTCCTGCTGCCATGTTACCGATGAACATCGGAACCATCAGCGGATTACATTTGGAAGGTCCTCGCTCTGTCAATTTTGTGTGCTCTCTCTCTACCGTTTGAAGAGAACCGACACCGGAACCTACGGAAACACCTACCATATACGGATCTTCCTTTTCCATATCAAGACCGGAATCTTCCATGGCTTCTTTTGCTGCTGCCACTGCATACTGGCTGAATAATTCCATTCTCTTTGCTGCCTTGAAATCCATGCGGTCTTTTGCCACAAAATCTTTTACCTCTGCAGCAAGCTTTGCTTTATACTCTGTCGTATCAAAATACGTGATCGGTCCAAATCCGAGCTTCTGCTCCTTTACACCTGCCCAAAACTCTTCTACTGAATTACCGATCGGTGTGATTGCTCCCATACCGGTTACTACTACTCTTCTGCTCATGTTTTTCCTCCGTTTTCCCTTTTACATTCCGCCGTCTACGCCGATTACCTGGCCTGTGATATAAGATGCTTTATCACTTGCAAGGAAGGCGACAGTTTCTGCGATTTCTTCCGGTTTTCCCGCTCTTTTCATCGGAATCTGTGAAAGAACCGCTTCTTTTGCCATATCACTCATGGCCTGTGTCATTTCTGTATCTATGTAGCCCGGAGCAACTGCATTCACCGTAATGTTACGTGTTGCTAATTCCTTGGCCATGCTCTTTGTCATACCGATGACTCCGGCTTTGGATGCTGCATAATTTACCTGTCCCGCATTTCCGTATACTCCTGTCACGGAAGAGAGGTTGATGATTCTTCCCGCTTTCTGTTTCAAGAACGGGCGGTACATATGTTTCATTGTATTGAAGGTTCCTTTCAGGTTTACATCAACAACCTGATCGAAGTCATCCTCCGACATTTTAATCACAAGATTGTCTCTTGTAATGCCCGCATTATTTACTAAAATATCAATCTTTCCGTAAGCGGCAAGCGCATCCGTAATCATCTTTCCGCAAGCTTCAAAATCGGAAACCTGACACTGCACAGCCTCTGCTTTTCTTCCCATGGCTTGAATCTGTGAAACCACTTCCTCCGCTTTCTCTTTTGATCCGTTATAATTCACGATGACATCTGCACCGTAAGAAGCAAGTGTCAGAGCAATCTGACGACCGATTCCTCTGCTGGCTCCTGTTACTAAAGCAACTTTTCCTGTTAACATGCGCTTACTCCTTCCACGACTGCTTCGATGTCGTCCCATTTTTCTATATTAAAGACTCTGCACTCAGCACCGGTCTCTTTGGTAATCTTTTTCATAAATCCGGACAGTGTTTTTCCCGGTCCGATCTCAACGAAAGTATCCACTCCGTCGGCCAGCATTTTTTCAATGGTCTGCTGCCATTTTACCGATGCGGAAACCTGTTTTTTCAACAGCTCTTTCACATCATCTGTTGAAACCACATAATCCGCTGTCACATTTGCAAGATACGGGATCTGCATTTCTTTTACTTCCACGTTTGCAAGCTCCACGCCCAGTTTTTCACCGGCTCCTTTCAGCATCGGAGAATGGAATGGTCCGCTGACATTTAATCGCATACATCTCTTTGCGCCGGCTTCTTTCAATTTCTCCATGGCTGCTTCCACTGCTGCCTCTTCTCCTGTGATTACGATCTGTCCCGGACAGTTGTAGTTTGCAATTGACACAATACCTTCTGTCTGCTCACAAATCTCCTCTATCTTATCGGTTGCAAGGGCAAGAATTGCTGCCATAGCTCCGCCTGTCGGAACTTCTTCCTGCATAAAAAGCCCTCTCTTGCGAACCAGACGGAAAAGGTCTTCATCACTCATCACGCCCGTAGCTGCAAGTGCTCCGTATTCTCCCAGAGAAAGTCCCGCCGTCACGTCTGCTTTTACGCCTCTGGATTCCAGTTCACGAAGCATGGCAACTTCTGTTGCCAGCATAGCAATCTGCGTATATTCTGTAATATTTATCTGCTCATTTTCTTCAAAACAAAGTGCTTCGACCGAAAGCTCCGCTGCTTTTGATGCCTTTGCATAGATTTCTTTGCAAAGTGCACTGTTTTCATAAAAATCTTTTCCCATTCCTACATACTGGGAACCCTGTCCCAGAAATATAAATGCTGTTTTTCCCATAGTTTCATCCTTTTCCTTCTATGTTTGACCAATACTTTGATTTTCAAACTATTTGTCTTTGAAAAAAGGAAGTCGGAAGGTACTTCTGACTTCCTTCGGTTTATGTAGCGTGGTAGCCGATTAAGCCTCTACGCCTTTTGATTTCATGTATTCTACAACTGCACCTACTGTTGTAATTTTCTCTAAATCTTCAGAAGGGATTTCAATTCCGTATTCCTCTTCGAAAGCCATAACTAACTCAAATAAATCTAAAGAATCTGCACCGAGATCATCTTTGAAAGAAGATTCTTCTGTGATTTCAACTCCTTCTAAATTTAACTGTTCTTTGATAATGTCGATAACTCTTTCTAACATTTTCTGTTCTCCTTTTTTAATTCGTTAAATAGTTTGATAATCAAAGTATATTTCCTAGTTATTTATTTGTCAACGTTTTTCGCTTAAAATTATTAGATATCATAGGAAAACACCACGATTGACTAGATTATAATATGCTTATCTGCGGTTGTAAATAGTCAGTATCATTTTTTTATATTTAAAAGATACTGATATACCTCTCTTTTGGTTATTCCGCGATCTTTTGCCGCAAGTTTCATTGCCTCTTTGTGGTCATACCCTTGTTTTTCGTAGTCTGCCACATGTTCCTCTATCGGAATCTGCTCAAAACTTTTCTGTTTTTCCGCTTCCAGCTCTTCTACGCTTTTTCCCTCTATGACAAGAACGTATTCACCGCGGGGATCGTTTTCTTCATAATAGGTAAGCGCTTCTGACAGGCTCGTCGGCATAATAGTTTCAAATTTCTTCGTCAGCTCCCGGCAAATGGTAATCTTGCGGTCACCCAGCGCCCCGTAAAGAACCTCCATCGTTTTTTTCAGATGATGAGGCGCCTCGTAGAGAATGATGGTTCTCTTTTCATTTGCGAGGTCGGCGAGAATCTGTGCTCTCTCTTTTTTGTCCGCCGGCAAGAATCCTTCAAAACAAAACCGTCTTGTGCTGAGGCCGGAAAGCGTCAGCGCCGTAATACAGGCCACCGGTCCCGGAAGGGATGTGACTGTAATTCCTGCTTCCTGACACATTTTTACCAATACTTCTCCCGGATCGGAAATCGCCGGAGTTCCCGCATCTGTAATCAGGGCAACATCCGCCCCCTCTTTCATCTTTTCTATTAATGTATACGCCTTTTCTGTCTTATTATACTCATGATAACTGGTCATCGGCGTGTGAATCTCAAAATGATTGAGCAGCTTAATACTGTTTCTCGTATCTTCCGCCGCAATCACATCTACCTGTTTGAGAGTCTCAATAATGCGAGGCGACATATCCTGCAGGTTCCCTATCGGTGTCGCGCAAAGATATAGCATTCCCATGCGGTTTCCTTCCTTTATTGCAAGTTAACTATGTGTGTATGTTATTCAAAATACGGTGTTTTATACACTTCCAGGACTTCATCCGAATATTGTCCTTTTTCTTTGTAAATTATGAGCGGCTTTTCAATGGTGACTCTCGCATTGGCACCTTTTTTTGCCTCAATCAATACCATGTTCGGCTCCTTATCCACATACGGGTGTACAAAACGAATCCGTTTCGGCTCCAATCGGTATTTTACGAGAACGGAAATAATCTCTGCCAATCGGAACGGTCTGTGAACCAAATAGAAGTAGCCTCCTTCTTTGAGCATGTATGCAGTCTCTCTTGCAACATCCTCAAAGGTACACAATATTTCATGCCTTGCGATCATCTTAGCTTCCGACGGATTTTGCAGACCGTGGCCTCCGATCATATACGGCGGATTGCATGTTATAACGTCAAAAGAAGCAGCGCCGAATAAGCTCCCTGCTTCTTTTATATCTCCTGTCACAATGGAAATCTTATTCTCCAGTCCGTTGCAGATTACGCTTCTTCTGGCCATGTCTGCACTTTCTTCCTGTATCTCCAGTCCGGTCAAATGGGCTGCATCCGTCTTTGCTTCCAACAGTATCGGCAAAATTCCGGTACCGGTTCCGAGATCCAACACTTTTTTCCCGGCCTTTACTTTCGCGAATTCCGACAGTAATACCGCGTCGATACCAAAACAAAACTTTTCCGGATTCTGAATAATCTTATATCCTTTCCGTCCCAGATCATCAAGCCTTTCATTCGGTAAAAGCTTAATCGTCATTGAGTTTTGATTTCCCTTCTTTTTTCTCAAGGTTTTCCAGTTCTTTTAACTCTTTGTCATTTGCCGCATCCGCTTTTTCTTTTCTGCCGTGGCGTTTTTTAAAGCGAAGCTGTTCCACCTTGTATTCCTGAATTTCTTTTTCATCCCCGGTCTCAATTACGACTTTTACAAGCTGACGAAGCACATTGACACTGTGTACCTCTCCTTTTTGTCCGTCATCCGTTGTAACATAGTCGCCGACGTGAGGAAGTTTACGATTCAAATATTCATACGTTTCCTGCTCGTTTTTAAGACAGCACATAAGTCTTCCGCAAACACCGGAAATCTTGGTCGGGTTGAGGGAAAGATTTTGTTCTTTTGCCATCTTGATGGAAACCGGTGCAAACTCGTCCAAAAAGCTGTGGCAGCAAAGAGGTCTTCCGCAGATTCCGATACCGCCGACAATCTTTGTCTCGTCGCGGACTCCGATTTGGCGAAGCTCGATTCTGGTTTTAAAAACAGATGCCAAATCCTTTACCAGCTCACGGAAATCCACTCTTCCGTCCGCGGTAAAATAAAACAATACCTTGTTATTATCAAATGTGTATTCCGCATCGATAAGCTTCATCTCGAGATTATGTTTTTGCACTTTTTCATGACAAATCTTCAATGCTTCTTTTTCTTTTTCACGATTGGCTTCTTCCTGCGCATCGTCTTTCGGTGTGGCGATACGAAGCACCGGCTTCAATGGCTGTGTCACTTCGTCATCCGTCACTTCCCTGATTCCGCCCACTACGGTACCGTACTCCACGCCCCTGGCTGTTTCCACGATAACATGATCGCCCTTTTTAATCGGAAACTTCATCGGGTCGAAGTAGTAGATCTTTCCCGCTGTACGGAATCGAACTCCAACAACTTTTATCATATTAATTCTCCTTTATTGTCAACAGTAAAAGTTCCATCGTCAGGTCAAAATTTACATTGGCTCTAAGTCTGGATTTTGCTTTTTCAAGTGCATCCAAAATAATCTCAATGCCTTCGTATGCACTGTGATCGGACACTTTTTTAATATACTGTATTTCATCTTTAAAAATCAAGTGATTCACGTCATTTGTTGCTTTAAACAACAGAACATCGCGATACCACACAGATAAAATATCCAAATAATCATTGATGTCAATCTTGTAATCATTGATTTTTTTAATCGCCGCCATAATATCCGTAATTTCCATCTCACGGATATATTTAAGCAGACTGACTGCTTCCGTCTTAATATTATCAAACTCTTCACTGGCTGCAAGGGCCTTGGCTTTACCCAGATTACCTCTTGCAAAGGCTGTACATACATCCGCCTTATAATCCGGAATATGAATTTCTTCCATGAGATATTTTTTGATAATATCATCGGCAACCGGCTTCATATTTAAAACAACACAGCGGCTCTGAATCGTTGGCAATAACGCTTCCAAATTAGAGGTAAGAAGAAGAATTACCGCATACGCCGGCGGTTCTTCCAACGTTTTCAGAAGGGCATTCTGTGCCTGTACCGTCATTTTTTCCGCCTCATTGATAATGTAAATTTTCCACGGACTGCTGTACGGTTTGATTACAACGTCATTATTGACGCCGAGACGAATATCTTCCACGCCGACTGTAGCCGGTTTTTCATGCTGCACGCGGATGATATCCGGATGATTTCCGGATAACGCCTGTTTGCAGGAATGGCATTCATTACACGGCTCTGTATCAAAATTTTCACACTGAAGCGCCATTGCAAATATTTTAGCAATGAACTCTTTTCCGCTGCTTCTTTCTCCGTTGATAATATAAGCATGGGAAATCTTTTTTGATTCCAGTGCATTTTTAAAATGCTCCACAATCTGTTTTTGTCCGTAAATATCTTTAAAATTCGGCATAAGCGTTACCTCTTTATCTTAAAATCGTTATTGGTGACTTTTTATGTAAAAATATCAAGGAGAAGTCCTCTTATTTCTCCGATCATGTTGAGAATCGCAATGTGATTCTTTTCATCCTTTACCAGTTCTCTGGCCAGTTCATCCAGTGTGTCATCCACCTGTTTGATGATACCGTACACCCGATGTCTTCCCCTCCGGTCCAAAAAGTTTTCTCTGGAAAACTTGTGACTTCTGCTGACGACCTCATTCATGAAAGATTTTATCAGTGTTCTGTACTTTCGCATGTCGCGGATATCCATTTTTTTGGAAATCCGGTCTCCCTGCCTGGTAATCTCCTCCATCATGGAGGTAAGCCTTACCTGCAAGTCCTGCTCCTGTATATGGCTGGCGAGCGTGAATTTGAAATTGCCGTCAGTCGGTGCTGTCTGCGTCGCCGCTTCTGTCTGCGCCACCGGTGTCAGCTGATTGACTTTAATATCCATTTGCCCGCCTCCTTTTCATTTTATGATTTGTAGATTCTATAATTGTTTTTTTATAAATGTTTGAATTTCTCTCAGACAATCCTGCAAGCTTTCGTTTATGAACTCTTTTTCTATCCCCGCTTCTGCTTTTTTTTCTGCTGAAAAATCAGTTTCATCCGCCAAAAAACGACGACACATTTCGGAATATTTCGGCTCTGACTGTCCTTTTTCTCTGTCCAGCGCTCTCTGGAGGCGGATTCCGTCATCCAGGCCGATCATAATCGGAACGACGACATCTTTTCCGTAATATTCTTTCATCTTTAAAAAAGATTCTATCGTTCCTATTACAATATAGCTTTTGGCCGATAAATCCACACTACTGTCATCCGCTGTGAAATAATGCCATCTCCCGAAGCAGGTATCGTAGGTTCGCAGCTCGATAACCTTACCGCTTTTTTGCATCTGCTCCATGTCAGCTTCTGTCACAAAATGGTATTCTACCCCTTCCTGCTCTCCTGCCCGGATCGGCCTTGTCGTATATAAAACAATTTTCTCCAAAGAAAGTGTCTCATCCTCTATTAAGTTTTTGTATATCGTATCTTTTCCGGATGAACTTTTGCCCATCAGATAAAAAATCTTTCCCATTGGCACTTTTCACATTCTCTGTTTTTGAATTTTTCTACACTTCGATAACACGGATCATATTTGTATTTCCGGATACTCCCAGCGGAACTCCCGCTGTCAATACCGCAACATCACCTTTTTTGAGATACCCTGATTTTACCGCAAGACGCTCTGCATCTTCAAACAAATCTTCCGCTGTCTCTTCCTTTTTCATAAGAAGTGGCTGTACACCCCAGGCAAGGGAAAGCTGTCTGCACACTCTCGGATTGACGCTGCATCCGATGATCGGACATCCCGGTTTATATCTGGAAATCATATTGGCCGTAAAGCCGGACATCGTAACGGTTATAATCGCCGCAGCATTAAGATCCATAGCTGTCGTACATGTTGCATGGGAAATGGCGGTTGTTATATCATGTTTCCCTTTCATATCTATCTTTTGGAGACGACTCTTATAATCAATATCCTCTTCTGTTCTTTCGGCAATTTTGGCCATAGTCTTTACGGCTTCAATCGGATACGCACCTGCTGCACTTTCGCCGGAAAGCATAATCGCAGTCGTTCCGTCATAAATCGCATTGGCTACGTCTGCTGTCTCCGCTCTTGTCGGGCGCGGATTTGTAATCATGGATTCCAGCATCTGTGTCGCTGTGATTACGTGTTTACCAAGTGCGACTGCTTTTTTGATCATCATTTTCTGCAGCACAGGAACTTCCTCAAGAGGAACTTCCACACCCATATCTCCTCTGGCTACCATGATACCGTCGGATACTTCTAAAATTTCATCCAGGTTTTCGATACCCTGCATATTTTCAATCTTCGCAATAATCTGTGCTTTGCTGTTATTGTCATCTAAAATTTTACGTACGGCAAGAACATCTTCTTTGCTTCGAACAAAAGAAGCTGCCAAAAAGTCGTAACCCATCTGCGCACAGAATTCGATGTCCGCACGATCCACATCGGAAATATACGGCATGGAAAGAATTGCACCCGGTGCATTGATTCCCTTATGATTTGACACTTTTCCACCGTTGACAACACGACAATGAATCTCATTTTCTTCGATTTTTTCCACTGTCATTTCAATTTTACCGTCGTCAATAAGTACCGTACTTCCTACCTCAATATCACTTTTTAAGTTTTTATAAGTGATAGAAGCCTTCTCCTTTGTTCCAAGGATGTCTTCCGTGGTCAATATAAAAAGCTGGCCGCTTTCCAACTCTGCGCTGCCGCCTTCAAAATCACACAAACGAATTTCCGGACCTTTTGTATCTAACAAAGTCGCAACCGGAAGATTTAATTCGTTGCTGACTTTTATTACTTTTGCTAATTTTAATTTCTGCTCTTCGTGTGTACCGTGGGAGAAATTAAATCTCGCCACATTCATTCCTGCAAGCATCAATTCTCTTAATATTTCTTCACTTTCGCTTGCCGGTCCGATTGTACAAATAATTTTTGTTTTTCTCATTTTTTCCGCCTTTCCTAGATGCCTATCATTTTTATTATCTCACTTTCAGAGTGTGAATGCAATGTATATTTGTTACTGTATATTATTACCTTATTTTACTGTCATAATCTCTTTCAACGTATCGTCTGCAGGCCCCAATACATTTAAACCCTGCTTTTTATATATCGAGATTTCTTTTAAAACCTGCTCCGTCATCATTTCTCCGGGCGCAATAATCGGTGATCCCGGCGGGTAAAGATAAATATATTCCGCACTTACTTTACCAACGCAGTCTTTCCACGCTCTCTTTTCTTTTTTTCCGTCTATCGCTTTTTTAATTGTCATTACCGGTTGTGCTTTGACATCACAATTTGTCGGCAAATGCTCCTCCATATTCACCGTGCTTCTTCGCATAAGCCTTGAATCAATATCCAAAAGTGCTTCTTCCAATCGCCGGAATCCTTCTTCCGAATCATAAATACTCGTCATAGCCAAAACATAATTCTCGGAAACCATCTCTATTTGGATTTCGTAGTCCGCAAGCAGTTTTTCTGCCAATTGTTTTGCAGTGAATTTTTTTCCTTCTTTGTCTTTTAGGTTCTCAACACAAATAATAATTTTAGAAGGATCTGTATCTGTTTGAAACCATCTTTGAAGCATTGCCGGATCCGGTACTTCCAAACAAGTCAGATTTTTCATCTTGCTATAAAATTTTCCCAGATTTTTTTTATACTGTGAAAAATATATCTCCGCATGGTCCGCCAACAGATGAAGACACCTGCTCATAGAGCCCATTAATACATAGGACGGACTGCTTGTCTGAAAAATGCTGAGCCAGCGTGCAACTTCGCAGCTGTCCACCTTGTCGCTGCAAATATGCAAAAGCGCTGTCTGCGTCAAACTCGGCAATGTCTTATGCAAACTTTGGATTACAATATCTGCTCCCATCTTTACTGCACTTTGCGGAAAATACGGATGAAATCCAAAATGTGCACCATGGGCTTCATCCACAATCAATATTCCGTCTTTCTCATGCACAATCTGTGCAATCGATGAAATATCAGAAACAATTCCTTCATACGTAGGCGATGTAATAAAAACAACTTTTGCCTTTGTTTTTTCCATCTGTTTTTTTACATCTTGAGGATCTATTTTCCCATGTATAAATGCTTTTTCCGCCACATATTCCGGATACACATATTGTGCACACAAACCTTTTATATAAAGAGCATGATACGCCGATTTATGCGCGTTTCTTGAAAATACAATATCTGTACCTTCCTTAGCCACAGCACAAATCGATGCGAGAATTCCTGCCGTACTTCCGTTTACAAGAAAGAAACTGTCTTTTGCCCCATACAAATCAGCGGCAAAATCCTGCTCTTTACGCAAAATCCCTTCTGCATGGTGGAGATTATCAAAACCTTCTATTTCTGTAATATCCATCCTCATAATATCTGCAAAAGGACCGGTTTTCTCTTCCCTTTTATGGCCCGGCATATGAAATGCATACTCTTTACTATTCTTCAATTTATCCAACTTTTCATACAGTGTTTCTTCCATCTTTTTCACCTTTTCAAGTATAACATAGGAAAACATAAACAAAAAGCACTTTCCTCTGCAATAACTTCTCCTAAACCAAAGCTTTACCACAAAGAAAAGTGCTGTATGTTTTACTTACTGTAATGCCTTTATTTTCTCTATTAAATCAGGATGATTTTCTAACAGAGATTCTTTTCCCCCATCTAATATGATTTTTCCGTCTTGATCATAAGAAACATCATATTTGTAAACTTTACCTTTTTCAACGTCGTTTGTCTCATATAAAACAAAGGCTATTGTATCCTGTGCTCTTTCATCAATAACAAATCCATATTTTTGTATATATGTTTCGCTGAAAAGATCATTTTTGAATTCGGATGCAGACTCAGTTAAATTACCGTTTTCCGTAAAATATGCCCAGGCATGATTTTTGGCTTCATTTGCTTTTAATTCTACTTCTATTCGTTGCCCATTTTCACTTGTAACTACTTTTATAGATGTTGTTCCTTCCTTAGAACATCCCTGTAAAAGAAAAACACACAATAACAATAAAATACTGATTAATCTGTATTTTTTCATAAGATTACCCCCTTCTTTAAAAACTGCTCTTATACCATAATAATATCTGTATGTCTCGCTGAAATCAAGAGATAGCGTTTAAAAATAAAAAAAGACGGAATTCCCTTCCGTCAATAATGAGCCACCGGGGACTCGAACCCCGGACAACTTGATTAAAAGTCAAGTGCTCTACCACCTGAGCTAGTGGCCCATATGAATCTGTATATATTACAGAATGCCCAGAAC
>JAFTWX010000005.1 GCA_017465095.1 Lachnospiraceae bacterium
ATAATTCTTAGTGTAGAGGATGATTTTTCATCCCCTCGTGTATATTATGAGGAAAATCGTAAAAAGGGTGCTGATGGCATGACAAGCTCATTTCAAAAAACATGACAAGGCGTTTCAGCGCAAAACAGCGTAAAATCTTGGATGAATACGGCGAAAAAATCAGCTGTTGTTCTATATTTTGTCACAAATGTATGGTATAATAGAAGAAATGAAAAAACATGACACTCGAAGTGAACATTTATGGCGAATCGCCGTCTGTGGGGAAGCATTCTCACCGTAATTGATATACAATATTTCCGGAGGTGATCGTTATGGATCAAATTAAAATCGGAAAGTTCATTGCTTCACTCCGCAAACAAGCGGATTTAACCCAAGAGCAACTGGGCGAAAAACTTGGTGTAACCAATAAGACTATTTCTCGTTGGGAGAATGGAAACTATATGCCGGACATAGAAATGCTGCAACTGCTTGCAAAAGAATTTCATGTCAATATCAACGAGATATTAGCCGGGGAAAGAATTTCTGATGCTGAGTTCCGAAAAAAAGCTGACGAAAACATTATTGCAGTTTCTAAGAGCAGCGCCTTTTCGTTTGAAGAGAAAAAGGCATATTTCAAGAAAAAGTGGCGCAAAGAACATATATCACTGTTTGTTCTTTTAGGCATCATCTTTTTGTTGTCCATACTTCTGCCAATTCTCTTTGAACGAATAGAGTTTATTGGATTGGCGCCGCTTGTAGGATTGATTGAGTATGGGTATCAAAATAATAAAATGATGATCTATGTAGAACACAATTTATATGATTAGTCCGACTACAAGAAAAAACATGATAGATTGGAGGTAGGCACATGAGCATCCTTAATCAAAATCTGCTGACGCTGGATTTTTGGCAGGACAAGGTAACATACGGCAAGCAGACCGTTCCCACCGGCACGATTGGCTGTGCCGCACTCAATATCACCGATGAACAGATTGCAGAACTGATCACGCTCTGCCAGCCACTCAGCAATATCATTCTCATGCTCGGTACGGGCAATGTAGATGTGTCTGTGTTCCCCGTGGCAGAGAAATCTCTGCTAACAATTATCCGCTTCTTACAGAAAACGGAGCCGTTCTCTTTTCTGGACTTGGCAACGGACGAAAAGGAACTGCACCGGCTCTTTGATGAAGAACACATAGAAAATATCGTGGAGTACATCAAAGCATTACAGGAAATCGGCGCAGCAGCTTCATTTGATGATAAATACAGTCATGCTGTCGGTGTCTTGAAGCTGATACAGGGAATGTCGCAGCTTGGAAACACGCTGAATATCTTCAAGGGCGGCATGATCGACTTCGCCCACAAGCTCCATGACAGCAAGCGCACACCGGATGGATATGCCGCCGCTTTTGCCGAACATTTTCCAAAGGATGAAACATTATCTCCCGACAATTCCATGTGGATGCAGTTGACCAACACCACCATGCAGTATGCGTCCGCTGTTATGCCGGAGAAAGGAATACCGCAGCTTGTGAAGCGGTTGCACTACGTTTCTTTCGTAGGAATGTTCCGTTCCGATTTATTTGAGGGATTGTGTGTCGGTCATGCGCCGAGGAAATGCCCCATCTGCGGAAGATGGTTTC
>JAFTWX010000035.1 GCA_017465095.1 Lachnospiraceae bacterium
GTACCTGTCCGCAGTGTCATTGATACGGCGAAAAAGGTTCTTTATACCGGACATATCGGCGACGGCAAGATCTTCGTTTACGATGTTGAGAATGTTGTAAAGGTTCGTACCGGTGAAGAAGGCTATGATGCTCTTCAGGATGTGGAATAGGAGGCAATATGAAGTATGCATTGGTTCTGGATTCACTCCAGGATGTTCAGAAATTCACGGAGATTGTGCAGCAGATTGACGCGGATGTACGTCTGCTGGGGCGGGATGAAAACGGAAATCCATGGGAGCTGTCCGCGAAATCTGTGTTTTGTACCGTACTTTTGGGTACACATATACAGCGCAGACATACCCATCCGCCCAAAAATATTGACTGGAATACAATCTACTGTGAATGCAGTCATGATATTTATCATCTGATCCGCGATTATGTGAAAGAGTGAAAGGAGTTCATTTCATGAAAGCGAAGGAAAAAGAAAAGAAATTGCAGAAACCCGCTCCTGAGATTCAGGTGGATTTCAAGGAACAAACGCCGAAGGTGGAAATCCGTTTTCCGAAGCCGGATCCGCTGTATGAAAAGGCATTTCTTTCTCGTGACGATAAAAACACATCCGAATATGCCCTGAATACGACAACATGGGATTGAATCCCCGGGATTAAGTCCCAAAACTGAATATCTTAAAAGCGTTTGAGAAAAGAGAAGTAATGCAGATCACTCGCCCATAACGAGTACGGGACGGTGGAAGCCGTATGGCGGGCCTGCACGAATAACACTTTTCGAGCTGCAATCCGAAAAGAGAACTCTTAGTAGGTGCGCCGTAGCGTCACACGTCAGTTGACAGAGCCTTGATTGAGGCTTGGAAATGAGAACAAATACAGGTGGCACCGCGAGTACAGCAATCGCCCTGTAGGATGCTGAATTTACTTTTTACGGAGGTATTTTCCATGTGTTCTATTATGGGTTACTGTGGCAGCGGTGCCACTTTTGATAGTTTTAAGAAAGGCTTTGACCGCACGGTATCACGCGGTCCCGACGACAGCCGAGTTATTGATACCGGCAAGGGTCTGCTTGGTTTTCCCCGTCTCTCGATTATGGGCCTGACTCCTTCGGGAATGCAGCCCTTTGAGCTTGACGGCAGTTATGCTGTCTGCAACGGCGAGATCTATGGCTTTGAAAAACAAAAGAAAGAATTGATGGATAAGGGTTACACATTCAAAAGTGACAGCGATTGCGAAATTTTGTTGCCCTTATACCGAGAATACGGCACGGATATGTTCGCTATGCTGGACGCAGAGTTCGCCTGCATCATCTATGACGGAAAAACAGGTGAGTATATTGCAGCCCGCGATCCCATTGGTATTCGTCCGCTGTATTACGGTTATGACAGCAAGGGCGTGATTCTGTTTGCCAGTGAGGCAAAAAACCTTGTGGGACTTACCGATAAGATTATGCCATTTCCTCCTGGTCATTACTACAAAGACGGCAAGTTTATCTGCTACTGCGATATTGCCGCGGCAGATGCCGTTTGCTATGATGATCTCGGGACAGCGTGCATACATATCCGTGAAAAACTTGTGTCCGGCGTGGAAAAACGTCTTGTTGCCGATGCGAAGGTAGGCTTTTTGCTTTCAGGTGGACTTGATTCATCCCTGGTATGTGCGATTGCCGCCAGAAAAAGTAAAACACCAATCAA
>JAFTWX010000036.1 GCA_017465095.1 Lachnospiraceae bacterium
AAGTTCTTTCTCATTTATCTCCAGAAGATTCTTTCCCTTAAAAATCACTTTGCCCGAAGTAGGTACTTCCAACAAATTCAAGCATCGGACCAATGTTGATTTACCGGCACCTGAAAATCCGATGATTCCAAAAATCTCGCCTTTGCCTATGCTCAGGTTTACATTTCTGACCGCCACAACGGTGTTGCTTTTTTCGACAAATTCCTTACTCAAATTTTCAAGCCTGTACATGCGCGTCTCACCTCTTTCCTATCTGTTTAGTATGAAATAAGAATAGCACGGTCTTTCACTTTTGTATAATATATATAAACTTCGATTCGCTATAGTTTTTCCCTATAACAAAAAAGCATCGCCCCATAAGAGATTTTCGTATCGAAACCTCTTATGAAACGACGCTCACACGATCATGCCTCCTCCGACCACATAATCCCCCTGATAACAAACCAAAGACTGTCCGGGCGTCGGCGCCCGCTGTGGCTCATCAAAGATACATTCCACATATTGATCATTTATTTTTCTCAGAGTTGCTTTTGCTCCTCTGTGATTATATCTTATTTTGGCTGTGACACGGATTTCTCCGGGGATATCCTCCAAGGATACGTAATTGAAATCTTTAGCCACGATACGCTTTGCCCAAAGTTCCTTATCTTTTCCCAGGACGACTTCGTTCGTTTCACTGCGAATCTCCAAAACATACAATCGCTCGCCCGCCGCAATGCCGAGTCCTTTTCGCTGTCCGACGGTGTAATGCACAATTCCTTTATGTTGCCCGAGTACCTTTCCTTTGTTGTCAACAAAGTTTCCCGGTAAACTATCCTTTTCAGAATTAGCCTCGATAAACTCTCCGTATTTTCCGTCCGGCACAAAACAGATATCCTGGCTATCCGGCTTTGACGCAATGACAAGCCCTGCTTTTTTCGCAATCGTACGCACCTCATCTTTGGTATATGCGCCGATCGGCATCAGGGTCCTGGCAAGCTGCTCCTGTGTCAGACTGTATAACGCATAGGTCTGGTCCTTCTCTTCTGTCACGGATTTTCTCAATGCATATCTTCCGTTATCCATTTGCCGAATGCTTGCATAATGACCTGTCGCGATGTAATCCGCACCGATTTCCATGGATCTACGTAGCAGAGATTCCCATTTCACATAGCGGTTACACGCAATGCAGGGATTAGGCGTTCTGCCGGCCTCATATTCCGAAATAAAGTAATCGATGACTTTTTCTTTAAACGGGGCCTTAAAATTCATGACATAATACGGAATCCCTATCTGCTCTGCCACCCTTCTGGCATCGTCCACGGCACTGAGACCGCAGCATCCGCCATGCTCCGACTGTATGTCATTTGCTTCGTCCTGCCAGATCTGCATGGTAACTCCGATGACATGGTAGCCTTCTTGCTTTAAAAGATAAGCAGCCACCGAGGAATCCACACCACCGGACATTCCAACGACGACGGTCCCTTTAGTATGACTCACTGACATCCTCTTCCTTCTCCGAAATATCATTGACAGGTTTCTCAAGCCCCTCAATCACGATACCGTTCTTTTCCGCATAATCCCATAATGCAGCGTGGATCGCTTCCTCTGCAAGAAGTGAGCAGTGTACCTTCACCGGCGGAAGTCCGTCCAAAGCTTCACAAACTGCCTTATTGGTTACAAGCAGTGCTTCCTGCACTGTCTTTCCTTTTACAAGCTCTGTTGCCATACTGCTCGTCGCAACCGCAGCCCCACATCCGAAGGTTTTGAACTTCACATCCCGAATGATACCGTCCTGATTGATATCCAGATACATACGCATAATGTCTCCGCA
>JAFTWX010000037.1 GCA_017465095.1 Lachnospiraceae bacterium
ATATGTACGGTCCGGTTTCTCCAATAGCCTCCAATGCTTCTTTTTGTATTGAAACAAGAGTATCTATATCACAAGGTGTCTCAAATATATCCGAATATCCATATCCAAATTTTTCTATTACAATAACTCGGAATTCATCCACCAATTTTTCATATAAGATTTTAAAATCATATACCGGTGCCACTGTACCCGAACCCGACATAAAAACAATCTTTGGCTTGTCAGCATTTCCTTTTATGTATATATGAATATCGTGTTGATTTATCTTTACAAATTCGCCGTTATTAACTAACTTTTTTTCCATTCTGTCTCCTTAAAATAAATTCCATCTGTGATGCATTTATATCAAGCGACTGCTAAACAGAACCCGATTCACTATTTGCCTTCTGCAATTGTATTAACTGCATACTTAACATCGAAATCTGCTGCTGTATAGCATTAACCTTCTTCTCTTGTTTTTCCTTAGCTTTTTCCGAACCGGCACTCTGTGCTTTTACCTCTGCTAATTCCTTTTTCAATTCAGCAATTTTTTCTTTTATATATTCTTCCCGAGATGTATTTTCATCTGCATCTTTCTCTTTCTTTAATGCTGCCATTCCTTCTTCAGAAATTTGCAAATACGCTTCTTGTTTTTGACTCTTTCTCATTGCGACAAATTCAGCCGCACCTTGTGCATCACCTTCAGGAATATATACACCCTCTGTCTCAACTTTTTCAATCAATGCCTTTGCTGTAGGCTGATTTGTAAGATAATCTAATTCTGCTTTCGATACATTTGTAAGTATCCTCATATCATCAATCCTCCTTGAACAATCCATTAAATCCTTAAAATCTTGCGGCAGCATAATAGCATACAACCCTATGTTCCGCCTCATTACAAAGGACACCAAACTGCCTTGTTCCTGTCCCCGCCGGACTATAGATTATAATCGAATAATCATTAATATCATCTTTTATTATCCTTTCAAATGGTAAGCCGAAAGGAAAATCATCCAAGCTATAATCCGGAGTCTCTTTGTTTACGCCAGAAACTTTCATACCATACCAATGTTCATAACCGGAATACTCTTTTAATACAGCTTCTTTATAGGCATTATAGGATTCTTCCTTTAACACAAATGAATACATATAGTATTTCACCAACAAACCATTTTGGGTAGCATAGCAAAACTCATTTATTTCATTTGGAATGGCGTAAACCAAACGATTCCGGTATTGTCCCTCAAATTCTGCTCTGTCACTTCCCACCCGGAGGCGAGTGGTATACAATCCCCACAAAATACCGGCCAGCAATAAACACAATCCAATCATCCATTTCGTTTTACTACTTCGTTTCTTTTTATTTTCTTCTAACATCCCGGATATCCTCCCAACACTATTTCATCATAGAATCAGTCTGTCATCCAAATCCGGATGATTGGCTCTGTAATCAACTTTTTACACTCTTATAAAGACTTACATGCTCAGAAAGAGGCTTAAAGCTATTCCTCACATAGAAACGGTACGAAGGTTTATCCTCATCTGTCTGGAGAAAGATACCTGCAAGCCCCTGTTCCCTGATATCATTTTCTATCATGCCCATAAACTTTGAGCCTGTGCCCTTCCCCTGTTCTTCCGGATTTATCAGAAAATCATATCTTTTTATTTCTTGCTAATATCGAACATCTTTTATTGAATACCGGTTTCTCCCCATCCAATGTAGTTACTATTCCACCGGCCTCTTCAACAATTAACATTCCTGCTGCATAATCCCATGGAGATAATATCAGTTCAAAATATAATTCAGCTCTCCCTGCTGCAATTGCACATAAGTCCAGAGCCGCTGAACCGCTTCTTCGTATATCCAATGCCTGACAAAAATATTCATATGCCATTTCAAAGGATTTTTTTGCTAAATCCATATCATAAGGCGACGTTCCGAATAAAACTATTCCGTTACTCAAATCATGCTTTGAAACATGAATTTTTTTGTCATTACAATAAGCACCTTCTCCACGATTCGCCCAAAACAGCTCATCAAGATAAGGGTTATATATTACGGCAAAATCCACATCTCCATCCACAACATATGCAACAGATATACAACTCATCTGATAATCTTTAATAAAATTTGTCGTACCATCAATTGGATCTACAATAAAATATTCTCCCTTTTCGGTATAGGTTTCCTGGTCCCCTTCTTCTCCGATAAACTTTGCCTTCGGGAACAACAGTTGTAATCCATCCCTCAGTTTATTTTGCACAAGCAAATCATAACTTGTCACAAAATTTGCCGGCCCTGCCTTTTCTTGTATATTGATATCATTTCTGTTGGGATTCTTAATGATTTCCCCACATTCTTTTATCAATCTAAACATACTCTCTCGATTATGTTGCTGCATGTATTTTACCTCAATGTCATCTGATGTTATATTTATTGCTCCTTCTCATTTTCAATATTTTTTTCATCTTTCATTTTAACTATCACTCCATTTCACCTTTTCCTGCGGCAAATATTTTACCAGCAATTCATCAAAGTCATCCGCCAGTATAGGTTTTGAAAAATAATCGTCAAATCCATACTCCAAATACATCTCCCTGCATCCGGCTATGGCATTTGCGGTCAAAACAATAATAATTCCATCCTTATTTTTATTTTCATCATCATTTCTTATAATTTTAAGTGTATCCACGCCATCCAATTCCGGCATCATATGATCCAGCAAAATGATGTCATATTTATTTTCTTTTGTCTTTTCGATACACTCCTCACCGCTGAGCGCCGTATCTGTCTTAATCCGCGCCCGCTTCAGCAATGACTTAATAACGGTTACATTTACTATATTGTCATCAACAACCAGCACGCTTGCTTCTTCTGCCGTAAAATGCATGTTATTTTCATTTGCGGATAACTGCTTTTTATCACCGGACGCATCCCTGTCACCTATCGGTGTTGCATCGGCCACCTTTTGTCTCACCCGCATGGTAAACTCAGATCCTTTTTCGTACTCACTTTCAACCGACAGATCGCCATCCATCAGTTCCGTCAGTTGTTTTGCTATACTTAATCCCAGACCTGTCCCTTGTATATTTCTGTTTTTCTCTATTTCCAATCGTTTAAAACTGTCAAACAGTTCTTCTCTCTGCTCCGGCTTAATACCGATTCCTGTATCTTTGACAGAAAAATACAAATCGATGTTGTTTTCATCTACCTTTTTATGATACACGCGAAATGTAACACTGCCTTCCGACGTATATTTTACCGCATTGGATATAAGATTTGTAACGACCTGTTTTATATGCAGTTCGTCTCCGTACAACTTCGAAGGAAGTTCCTTATCGATATCCGTCTGAATACGAAGTTGTTTCTCTGCAGCTCTCGCATTTAATAACAACACTTCATCTTCCATCAGTCGAAGCAAATCATATTCGCAATTTACAATTTCTATCGCACCCGACTCGATCTTTGAAAAATCCAAAATATCGCTGATCAAACCAAGCAACATATTACCTGCGCTTTTTATGTTTCCGGCGTATTCGAGTATATCCTTATCCTTGCTTTCCCGCAAAATCATCTCATTCATCCCGATAACCGCATTCATCGGCGTTCTTATTTCATGGGACATATTTGCAAGGAATTTTGATTGTGCCTCCCTTGCCAAAATAGCTTCCTGTTTCTTTTTCTCGGACTCCATCAAATCCTGTCCGGTTTTTACAATCGCCATTATAAGCAAAAACATGAGTCCGATGATTAACACAGTACCTATTGTTGCCGTAAAATTCATATAATACAGCACCACTTCAACCACTGTAGTTACGACTAATCCCAGGATTCCGATGCTTACAGCGGAATATTCCCGAATTCTTCCGCTCTTTATATCACGCGCTATCGTTATGATAATACAAATACTTGCGCCGAAAATTCCTACGTGCGAAACAGGCAGCATCTGTAAAAATTCCACAACATTGAGCACCTGCAATACAACTGTACTTATAAATACAACCATGGTATATGCCAGCGGAACAGAAAACAATTTCTTGTATCTTTCATTTTGTATTTCGTTGATGTATAAAACAAAAGGTACCGGAATAAGCATAACACTTACATAGGTGAAAACAGACACCACTGATATATTATGAAACAATATCTGTCGAAACTCCATTTCTGAAATCATCCACACGGAACACATCATCATGGCAATAATCAGATAACTTATCGTTAAATGTTTCTTATATACCACTTTCAAAAAGAGACATACGAAAATGCAAAACAGGCTGAGCATAAACAAAAATATTGCCAATATATTTTTCGCACCCGATTGCTTAAACAGATGCAACATGACCCCGATTTTTTCGCCTATGTATACGTTTCTTATGGTACCGGAATATTTTGATTGCGTGGATAGGCAATATGTTAATTCCTTTCCGGCATCTCCCTGTTCCAATTCCACAAAAACATAGCGGAAAGTACTGTTTTTACCGAACGGTCTGGTGTCCTTTGTTGAGTAATCCGCTCTGAGTTCATCCCCTACATATATCTTTGCATCCTGCCACACGGTTCGAAAGGCCAAAACTTTATTCGCATCTATATCTTCCGGAAGAATTGTTGCATACCGAACCATTTCCCCCGATTCTGCCTCTACTTTTCCCGGTACAATTACAGGAACTCTTTCTCCGTTATCCAGCACCCGTTCCCATTCCGCCACAAATTCATCGCATCGGAAATCAAGCATTTCTTTTTCTTTTGGCAGAAAAAGCTGTCCGCAAACAAAGAATATTATTAAAAATGTAATTGATGTAATAAACGAAATTTTAATATATTTTAAAACATCCATAAGAAGCCTCCTCACACCATAAGCTGCGCAACTTCGCTATTTTCTGTCAAATGCTTTTCTCGTTTCATTCCCCGGCATTGCATCAAATCCCACCGGCAAATATTTCTCATCCATCATTTCCTTGTAATCGATATCCGTGAAATAATTGCAAAATTCCAACGACACATAAATAATCTCTTTTTCTTCTCTGTCGGCCAGCGCATACATAACTCCGTACACTTCATCTGCATAAACCGCACACACTTCATACGGGAACTCTTCTATTCCGTACACACCGTTGTACGACTCACTTTCCAACGAATTCAAACGGGCAACTTCCTTATCAAACTCGTCCGCCGAATACTCGCAAACCAAATATCCAAAATAGTTTGCATCGAAAGGATTGTAATAGTAATATACAAAATCCTCCACCCGACTGACCTTCTCCAGTGAGTCCGGAAATATGTCATTGTATCCGACGTAATTTTCTTTGTACTTTCCGCTCTCACCAAGATACGTTTCGTATTGCTCTGTCTGCGTGATTTTCTCTTTTTCCGGAATAAACAAAGCACTCAATAACCCTATCAACAAAATACCCGGAATAATCAGCACTGCCAGCAGGATTCCAACTATAATTCCGGTCCGTTTTTTCGATGATTTTTCCTTCACAAAGTTCCCCTTTCTATTGCATCACTTCAAAAGAAGCATCCCTTTTATCACCAGAAGCATAAATGCTACAACAGTCGCATATGGTTCTCTTGCCATTGCCAGGAACAATACAGCACCGATACTCAAAATCAGCGAAAGTCCGGTCAGTGCTTTATTTCCTTTCTCAAGCCCGAGTTTCATAAACAATATTTTCAAACCACCTACTGCGGCAAGTGCAGCAAACACAAACCAGTGAATAAACCTCTGAATCACTGTCGCCTCCGCGTAAGAAAGCAAATTTACCGAATACACAAAACCATCGACCGTATTCGGGTAAAGCGGCAGAAAAACAAGCATGATACTGCACATATCTGCCACTGCGAAAAGCTTTGCTTTGTTTTCTTTTTCTGCAATCGACAGCAATTTCTCGCCCGACAACAATTCATCAATCGTCACCGAAAAATAATCCGCAATCTGCTTTAAAGAATCTATGCTCGGATATCCTCTCCCCGATTCCCATTTTGAAACGGCCGTTCTGGACACATAAAGTTCTTTTGCCAATTCTTCCTGCGTGAGACCTTTACTTTTTCTAAGTTCCTGAAGTTTTTCCTGAAATTCCATAACCGGCCTCCGATTTAACCCCTTTTGCTACACAGTGAGACAGTTGCTTTGTAAACACAGAACAGACCTACACTAAGCATAACAGAACCGACGATATCCGTAAACCAGTGAACGCCGGAAATTAATCTCCCGATTACCATACTCCAGGAAAAGATACGTGTCAAAACACCAATCCTTTTTGCAACTACGGCGTTTTTTAATCTTCGTTTCACCTGAAATGTGAGTATCGGCATAACACATAACACAAGCAGCGTTGTAGAAGACGGATAGGACGCTTCCATACCTCCGTCAATCAATATCGGTCTGTAATTTACCGGAAACCTTTCAAATAATAAGTAACAGAGTATCACTATAACGTAATATATTCCCAATAATATAATATCATAGTCCACTTGAAACAGGCTTCTCCTCTTAATCAATTGGACAAATCCCATCCCGGCAAATAACATGCATATAAGCAATGGTATAAGTCCGAGCCAGTCGGTCAGGATATAAATCCCCATATGAACGCCGGTTAAGTCATGAAACCCGATATTCCATGTTGCAAATCCGATATCCGTTCCGTTTTGTCCCATTGGCTGCACATCCACTGCCTGTATCAATACCGTCCAGACAATAAATGCTGCAACTGATGTAATTCCGATAAATAATTGTCTTTTTCCATTCTTTTTCATTTTTTATGTCCTCTCTCTCTTTTTAACCTTCCGGTTAATCCCAAAATAACAAAAGACATAAAAAATAGAAAGAAACGCGTCTTCACATGTTCGACACGTTTCGTATCACCGATTATTCATCCCCATATTTTTCTTTCAATCTTCGGTTAATCTGCTTAGCAGATCTCAAATCAATAATATAGTACGCCCCGAACGCAAGCACATATACTGCTGCCACCGCGCACATCATCATTGCAATACCACGCACATTCAGATTCAGCCAGCCAAACCGGCCTCCCAGCACGATCATAGTTGCACAAAGAGCCAGATAATGGCCTACAAATTTAAACACACTTCCCATCACCGTCGCAGTATCCACATAGACCATCACAACCGTCAGAAGTGTTGTCGCAAAGCCCGACACCAAAATCTGCCACAAAGTCTCTCCCGGCAATTCTTCCGCCCCGTACAACCCGAAAATAAGTGCCACGACCATCAGAATGCTTGTCGTAATATAAACATACCATTTTACGTATTCACCGATCTTTTTCATCTTTTAAACTCCTATAAATCCAGCTTTTCTTTCAGCGCCGGAACATACTGCCTTGAAATAATCACTTTTTCATCGTTCTTAAGTTTTGCCTCAAATCTACCGTTTAACATCGGACGGATATACGTGATTTTCGAAACATTTACAACAATCGCTTTTGATATGCGGAGGAAATCCGTATTCGCATATTCTTCCTCTATCTCGTACAACTTTTTATGTACTTCATACACCTGCTTTGCCGTATATGCATATACTTTGTTATCCACGGCCTCAAAGTAAAAAATATCACCGAGCGCCAGTTTTTGGATTCTGTCGTCCACATATCCGGTAAGCATGTCTTTTTCATTCCGAAATGACTGTATCAGTTTTAATAGTCTGTCATCCACCGAAGCACAGCGGAGAATAATTTCATCCTCTTCTCCCGGTTTCGGCGTTTCAATCGTTATTTTCATATATCTCTCCCGTTACCTGTCTGTTTTCTTACTCTTCCATAAAATTACAGCCCCAAGTATTAAAAACATTATACCACAGGTAAGTAAAATCCACCATGCCTGCGTAAGCGAAACTGCTTTGCTTCCAATCTCCAAATCAATTCCCATGGCAAGTCTGTATTCATCGATTACCTCAGACGAAATTCCGTCGAATGTATCCGCCAAAACGCTTTCGGTCATAACCTTACGGAACATGGACGCACCGTAAATCACCGGAGTACATTTCATGACCGCACCGACCGCATCCGAAAGTCCGCCGATCGGAATGTAAATTCCTCCGAAGAAACCTACCAGCGTACCGATCACCGTTCCCAAACCGCTCCAAGCACCTTCACTTTTTGCCAAATGTGACAGAAGATACATAAATGCTGCATAAGTAAAGGAATTTACCATAATCATACCAAACAGCTTTGCATGCTGCGTCGGAGAAAACCAATCCATCCCTCTCGAAACACCAATCACTTCCAGTATCATCAGTGTCAAAACACATACAAGAACCGATGCCACCCATGCAGATGCCACATAGGATGAGGCGATTGTGAGCTGACCGGCTGAAGACGTATAAATTGCATTTAACTTACCGCTCACCCTGTCTTTGATCATTCCGGAATAAGCCGCCAGCGTCACCGTCACCGCATTGATGGAAAGAACGCCTGCGCAGGTCCATGCAAATACAAGAAGCTGCGCATTCTTTTTGTCTGCATCCGCATCTCTCCCCGGATAATATGCAAGGATATCCGTAATGGATTCCACATTCATATCTCCCAAAAAGAAGGTCATCAAAAGGATGACAATCAACATTGTGAGGAGCGAAAAAAAGATTGCCCCGAAGTCTCTGAAATAAATTCTCAAATTACGTTTTGTCAGTTCTGTAAATTTCAACATACCATTTCGCTCCTTCTATAATGACTTTCCGACTGCATTTAAAAATACATCATCCATATTTCCCTGTATCACTTCAAAGCCCTGCAAGGACTCTTTCTCTTTTTCAACTATTTTCAGTGCGTCCAGCGTACTTTCCAGCGTCATCTCTTTTATTTGCCCGTCTTTATAAAACAGTTTCACTTTATCCTTGGCATAAGCTTCCTTCAAAGAAAACGGTGTTCCGGACGTGATAATATTCCCCCGGTCCATGATAATAATGTTGTCAGCTTCCGCCGCTTCCTCCATGTAATGGGTCGTCAAAAACACGGTCATTGCTTCCTTTTCCTGCAGATTTTTCACGATCTCCCAGACATCCTGCCGGGTCGCCGGATCCAGTCCCGTCGTCGGCTCATCCAAGAACAAAATTTCCGGTGTGTGCATCAATGCTGCTGCAATTTCACTCCTTCTCTTCTGTCCGCCGGAAAGCAATTTGTATCTCCGGTCCAGGATATCCTCCAGTTTCAGAAGTTCCGTCAATTTGTCGCATTGCTTCTTCGCCACTTTTTTGTCCGTCCCGTGAATAATTCCTCTGCACATGAGATTTTCGCGCACCGTCATAATGTCATCCAAGTAATTTTGCTGATATACAATTCCGATTTTCCTGCGGATGCTTTCGTTCTCCTTTCCAAGCACATGTCCGCAAATCTCTGCTTCCCCCTCATCCGGCGCAATCAGTGTCGAGAGCATATTGATTGCTGTCGTCTTTCCTGCTCCGTTCACTCCCAAAAAGCCGAGCATGGTTCCTTTTTCCACCGCAAAGGATATATGATTTACCGCCGTCACATCACCGTAACATTTTGTCAAATTGCTTACCTGTATCGCATTCATATGTTGCACCTCCATCTGTTTGAGGCTATCATACACAGCCGTTTTTTTCATTTCAACCCAAAATCGGTAAGCTGCATTTTGGAATGGGTAAGTTGCATTTTCCCCGGATGAATTGCGCTTCTTATTTTCCGTCTACCCTTGACCCCCCCCCCCGAAAAATGTTACTATTTACGCAGCTTAACCATATGAAAAAGGAGGATTCTTATGAGTTTAAAAAACATTACAAAGGGACTCGGTGCCCTGGCCATTGCATGTCTGCTCTCAGTAGCATGTTTCGGAACAACCGCCAATGCATTTGTAGTCAAAAGCCATGCGGTCGACGGAGACTGGAAGTCTTATGAATTTACTCAGGCTCAATATGAAGAACAGAACCCAAATGGGCATTTTTTCACCCTGACTTCATCCGGAACGGTTACCATCTCGATACAATCGGAATTTTATGCAAGAGCCTACATATTCAGCAACGACAATACGGAAAGGGAGGCCTATGACGGAAATGCCGGAATCCTGGGCACGCCGGAATCTCCTAAAACAGAGACATTCAAACTTGACTTAGAAGCAGGCAGCTATTTTGTCCGTGTGGAAAATGCGACGACGGAAAATTCTTACGGAAACTATCGTCTCAAAATAAGTCAGGATGCTTCCGGTGCCAACGAAACAGAGCCTAATGACAGTTTTGCGCAGGCAATGGAATTAAAACCGAACACTTTAAAGACCGGTTTCATCAGTCTTGATAATGTCTGCGATTTTTATAAGATTTCTATCCCGAGCGACCAGAAAATCTTACTTTCTGTGTTTGTATTTAATAATGCAGAAAACGGCCTTGCCAAAGGTGTTACCGTATATAATTCAGCCTACGAACAGCAAGGAGTACATCACTTCGTTGCTTCCTCTGCAGGAAGCTCTGTAACAAAAGAAATCGAACTGAAAAAAGGTATCTACTATCTCAAAGTAGACAACCTGGATTTTCGTCAGTACACCGGTAAATATCAAATCCGCTGGACAAAAGCACCGGTCAAAGTGGAAAGCATCAAAGTTTCCGGCGACAAATCCGTAAACGCAGGCAAGCAGATTACGTTAAAAGCAACCGTTTTACCTGCAGATGCGGACAACAAAGCAGTCACATGGACTTCTTCTAATCCTTCGGTTGCAACCGTAAACAGCGCAGGAATCGTAACCGGTAAAAAGATCGGAAAAGCTACGATTACCGCCACCTCTGCCGACGGAACAAAGGTTACAGGCACATACAATATCTGTGTCGGTCCGAAACAGGTATCCGGTTTGAAAGCAAAAGCAAAAGGAAACAAGAAGGTACAGCTCCGCTGGTCCAAGCAAAAAGGAATCACCGGAATCCAGGTGCAGTATGCGAAAAAGAAAACCTTCAAAGGATCTAAGAAGAAAACCGTAAAGGTATCTTCCAACGCTACCAAAGCAACCGTCAAACTGAAAAAAGGTACCTACTATGTGAAGGTTCGTGCCATCACAAAGATCGACGGCAAAAAGTATTACGGCGACTGGAGCAAAGCAAAGAAAGTAAAAATTAAATAAAAACAAAAGACGGGACACACAATAGCGTGTATCCCGTCTTTTTTATTTACCATATGCAAATTTTCTATTCATATCTTCCTTTATCTCATCAAAAATCAAAGATGAATAATTTTATATCCATAAAAACTCCTTCTAGCCTTTTCGCTTAAACCGGAACACATTATGTTCCGTATCTCCACGCCGGATTTTATCTTCAATATGCTCCGCATAAAGCAGTGCTGCCTTATCGTCCGGATCTTTGGCGGCCAACTTTCGGAACATTTCCAGCGACCGTTGCACCTCTCCGCTGTGGAATGCGCGGACTGCCCCGCGGAACTGATCTTTCGTCTTCTCACGTTTGCTGCGACTTTCAGCATCCTGACACGCAAGCACCTCATACAATCCTGCCACCTCATTGACACCTGCAACTTGCACCATACCGAGATACCGGGTAGAAAGGTTATCCGGATCTTCCATCCGATCAAGTGTCTCTTTCGAAATAATCATTCCTGCGCCATATTGCTTTGTAAGTGATTCCATACGTGAACTCAAATTAACGGTATTTGAAATAACCGTTCCGGACATACGCTCCTCTTCGCCGACAATACCGATACGTGCCATCCCCGAATGGATTCCGATTCCAACTTTAACAGAAGAAATGCCGAATTCTTTTTCTGCATCCGGACTGAGAACAATCGCATGATAAAGCTCAATTCCCGCAGCTACCGCATCATCTGCCGACTCAAAAAGTGCCATAACCGCATCTCCGATATACTTGTCCACAAAGCCATTATGTTTTCTTATGATAGGACCCGCTTTCCCGTAAATCCGGTTAACAAACTCGAAACTCTCCTTCGCCGTCATCATCTCTGAGTTCAGGGAAAAAGCACGGATATCACAGAACAAAATCGACAAATCTACACTCTGTGCATCACCGAGCGCAAGATCTGTAAATTTCTCTTTATGCAATAACTCCCTGAAATTTTCCGGAACAAATTTATAGTAAAACTTCTCATTGCGGTCTTTTTCCCGAATATATTCTTCCAGGCGGTCCGCCATGTCATTGACACCTGCACAAATTTCACCGGTTTCATCCTTTGCATACGTATCCACACGCACGGAAAAATCACCTCCGGCAATTCTTGCCACAACGTCTTTTGCTCTTCGGAGAGTTTTCACATTATGCGCGGACATCAGCGTAACCACAAAAATCAACAATGTAATCCATATCAATGCTGAAATCAGCACACTCTTTCCGGTACTTACAATCGCCTCTGTCAGACGGGTTTGCTGTGCAGAAAGCAATACATACGCATCATAACTGCCATCTGCTTTGTATATCGGAGTCATCAATATCACATGCAGTTTTTCCCACTCTTCCCCGAAACTGACATCATTGACAAAAGTATGAGAATTCTCATAAAAATAAGTATCAATCGGTTCCTCTGTTTCGATACTGCTCGTCAAAAACTGTCCGGATCCTTCACTATCTGCAACACAGACAAATTTTTCTCCTACCGCTCTCACATAAAGAGCCATACTGTAATTACCGCTCCAATCACTTCTGTTTCCGTTCATAAAGCTTCGAAGTTGCTCGCTCAGCGCTTGCTTCGAGCCATCATCCACACTCTCATACCCGGTAATACACTCAAGTTCCTCCGCATCAAACTGTGCAGCGGCAATTTCATTAATGGCAATGGTCTCTCTTAAAATATCTTCGGAATTCAGATTAATCATACTGATAAACATTCCGATAACTACTGCTGTCAACATCAGAACAACAACAGGAATAATACAAAGAAGTTGCTTTGACAGTATCGACAAACGCCATTTCATCAAACATCCGATCCCGAAAACCATTCCCACAAGCAGGAATATAATTCCGATGGCCGGAAAAACATCCTTCATAAGCATCTCACATACAACAGTTCCCGGAAGTTTGCTTTCACTCTCATATAACGTGAGTGTGTCTTTTTCGAGCATGTATAGCGACTCGTTCATATGAACCGCTGCTTTTCCCTTATATTCTCCCAGACCGACAGCATACAAAATCTGATTTTCTGCCATCTTTGTACTTTCCTTCACCGAAAGAATTCTTTCCCAGTTCTCATTTTTCCACTGATAAAGCGCAGAATCCTCCTGTCCGGAAAGCAAATATATGTTTCCGCCTGCCATGCAGACGTCATATAACAGCATTCCTTCTTCATTCTGAAGATTGTATGCCGACTTATAAACAGCTTTATATTCTCCCTCATAAGAAACCGTTCCGATTTCTCCGTTGTTTTTCATCACCAGAAAGCCTGTCTCCTGCGCCGCATGACATTTCACTACTTCCCCGAATCCTTCATGCACAAGCGATACATTCTTAACCTTCTGCAAGGTCTCCGGGTTTACCATCACAACTTTTTCCCCGCACTCCTCTTTATAAAGATAACAGAGATTTCCCCCGACAGCATGAAGACCGAAAATTCTCACCTGATGAACCGGCGGATATTCCTCTTCGTAATAATTTCGCAGAATAACCTCACGCACGATTTTTCCGTCAGGTGTGATTTCCCAAACTGCCTCTCCGATTGTCAAACGGGAATTCTTATCATAAACAGCAACATGACAATAAACCTGACCGTCCGCACCGAAAACGGCATCTAGTATTTCAGCCTCTTCGTATGGAAATTGATATACCCCCAGCGCAAAAATCAGCTTTCCGTTTTCGTCCATACAATACAGATTTTCCCGATCGTCTACAACCACGCTCTTTCCGTCTTCAGAAGTCATGAAACTTTCCGGATTTTCAAATTGAATCCGTCCGTTTTTCTGCATGTATGAATACTCCGGCAAAAGCATACTTATTATAAAACAAAACACTGCCAATACCAAAAAAGTTACGGCAAAAGCCGGTTTTTTCCATATATGTTTCTTTTTCATAAATTATCCTCATCACTTTGTTGTAAAGGTTACTTTTTTATTGTATCATTACACAATCTTACATTCAAACAAATAAAAAAGACGAAACTATATTCCGTCTTTTCCTATCTATTGTTCATATCTTCCTTCGTGCTTTTTCAAAACATCCAGGAAATACTCTACATTTTCCATCGGTTCCCCGTTAAAAATGGAAGATCCGGAAACTAAAATGTTGGCTCCTGCCTCGATAATTTTTTCCGCATTCTCTTTATTGACGCCGCCGTCTACCTCCACATCGACATTCAGTCCTCTGTCCTGAATCGCTTTGCGGATTGCCACAATTTTCTGTGTACATCCCTCGATATATTTCTGTCCGCCGAATCCGGTATTCACGGTCATAATCAATACCTTGTCTACTTTATCAAGATATGGCAGAATCGCTGAAACAGGAGTCTGCGGATGAAGCGAAATACCAGCCTTGAGACCGAGACTTTTAATATGTTCAATCGTCTCAATCATGCATTTACATGCTTCTACATGAACTGTTATGCCGTCTGCACCTGCCTCGGCAAACTCTTCAATATAGCGCTCCGGTTCCGTAATCATTAAATGTACATCAAAAAAGCGATTTGTCAGTTTTCGAATGGATCTTATAATCGGAAAACCAAACGAAATCGACGGAACAAAAATTCCGTCCATAACATCAATGTGAACGTATTGCGCGCCCGCCTTGTCCAGCTGAACAATCTGGGCACCCAGTTTTGCAAAATCTGCTGCTAAAATCGATGGAGCTAAAATCATCATTTGTCAGTATCTCCTCTTCTCTTTACATTCCTCATACATCATTACATAGCTGTCATAACGCTGTCTGCTAATCTTCCCCTGACAAAGAGCCTCCTTCACCCCGCAATCGGGCTCATGTATGTGAGAACAACCGAAAAACCGGCATTCATTTTCATACTCGCGTATCTCACGAAATCCTGCGGATATATCTTCCTTCTCATATTCGTCCATCCGAAGAGACGTAAATCCCGGCGTATCCATAATAAAAGAATCGCCATCCAGCGCAATCAATTCACTGTGCCTCGTCGTGTGACGCCCCCGCGCTGTTTTTTCACTGATTCCGCCGGTCTCCATATGGACATCGGACTGAAGTAAATTTATCAATGAAGATTTCCCCACTCCGCTCGGTCCGGCCACCGTCGTACATTTGTGTCGAAGAATTTCTTTCAATTCTTTCAATCCCTGTTCTTCCTTGGCACTGGTATAAATCATACGGTACCCGGTCGGCCGATAAATCTCTTCAATTTCCCTGTATATTGCCTGATCCCTGTCCAAATCAGATTTGTTAAAGCAAATCACGGTCTCAATCCCCAACAACTCCATCCGTGCAAGGAACGTATCCAACAGATGGTAATTCGGTTGCGGGTCCGTCTGCGCAAAAATCACAAGTGCCTGGTCAATGTTCGCCACGGCCGGACGGATCAGTTCATTTTTTCTTTCTTTGATTTGCTCGATATTGCCTTTTCGTTTTTCTTCATCCACTACAGCCAGACACACATAGTCCCCAACCAGCGGTTTTCTCTTATCATTGCGAAAGCTTCCTTTTGCTTTGCATTCGTACAACTTTCCTGATAAGGTCTGCACGTAGTAGAATCCGGCGATACCTTTTATAATTCTTCCCTCTTCCAGCATGCTTACTCCTGTACAAATTCAACAGTAACCGGTGAGGTCGTAATTTCCTGTGACACTTCCTCTTCTACCTCTTCGTCCATTTCCTCATCGTACACCATCTGCGTAGTAACAGAGGTATAAGAGTAAGTTAAGGTTCCGCTGCTGACTGCAAACCCTGTTTCATTTACTGCACATGGGAAAGACGAGGTTGCAAATGATCTGACATCGCCATCTGCTGCCGTAATCGTGATTGTAACATTTCCGCCGGAATAACCGCTCGGCGCGTCTAATGTTGCCACATATTTGTACGTATGCTTTTCCGGTCCGATACTGAGCTGGATGTTTACACTTGTTCCTTCATCCACTTCCGTATCCGGGCTGTAGCTCTGTGATACGACACAGCCCTGGGTCACCGTGTCACTGTATGTTTCAGACACGCTGCCACATGTAAGACCGACTTCTGTCAATTTTTCTTTTGCCGCTGTCTCTGACATTCCGCGAAGATCCGGAACCTTCACTTTCACAATCTCCGGACCGCTGCTGACAGTCAACGTAATCGTTGCGCCTTCTTCCGCTTTTGAACCTGCAACCGGATCCTGGGAAACTACCTTTCCTGCTTCCACGGTATCCGAAGACGCCGTTGTAACTGTCACTTTAAAACCAAGTGCCTCAAGAGCACTCTTTGCAGTCATCTCGTCCTGTCCTGTCACATCTGTGACTTCAATACCGACCGTACCGCTGCTTACAATCAAATCAATCGTCGTGTAAAGTGCCACTTCTTCTCCTGCCATAACACTCTGCTCAACTACCTGATCCACTTCATATTGATCGGACTCCTGCTTTGTCACTTTTGTTCCGAGTCCCAAATCATTTAACATTTTCTTGGCCTCTTCCACATCGCGGCCGACCACATCAATCATAATGACCGTTTCGCTCTGTGTCTGCTCTGTACTCTCCTGCGTCGTTCCCGGCTTATCACCCTTAAAAATTCCCAGTGCATTCGCCACTAATACTAACGCAAGTATACCGATAATAACCGCTGCCACAATCGCCAAAATCGTGGTGATACGCTCCATCTTCGGATCCATATCGTCATCATCGTACTCTTCGTCCTCGTCGTCATCTTCGTCTTCGTCCATCTGCTGATACTTTGTTTTGGACGGCTGTTCACCTGACACAGGTGCATACACCTCATCATCCTCATCCAAATCCAACTCAGCGGATGTCATTTTTTGAATTTTGCGTTCATTTAAGCGCATCGGCTCATCCAGATCGATATGATCTGTGCGCTGCTTGATCTCCGCAATATCATCCTCCGAAATCATCTTTGTCTCGCCGCCTGTTTCAGCGGTTATAATCTTCACGAAATTCTCTTCCGGATACATGAGCGACTTTTTCAAATCTACAATAAGCTCACCCATAGACTGATATCTGCGATCCGGGCTCTTTTGTGTACACTTGAAGATAATCTGTTCTACACACACCGGAATTTCCGAAACATACTCTCTCGGCGACGCCATCTCTTCCTGGATATGTTTAATCGCAATAGCAACTGTCGTCTCGCCGTCGAACGGAACGCGTCCTGTCAGCATTTCAAACATGGTACATCCAAGGGAATAAATATCGCTTCGCTCATCGGAAAATCCTCCCCTTGCCTGTTCCGGGGAAGTGTAATGAACCGATCCCATGACATTGGATGTAATCGTATTGGATGTTGCAGCTTTCGCAATACCGAAATCTGCAATCTTCACTTTTCCTTCTTTGGATATCATAATATTCTGCGGTTTGATATCCCTGTGAATAATATGATTGTTGTGCGCAGCCTCAATACCCATGGATACCTGAATGGCAATACTGATGGCTTCTTTCACGGAAAGTCTTGCTTTCTTTTCGATATAGTTTTTAAGGGTAATACCCTCAACTAACTCCATTACGATGTAGTTGATTCCTTCTTCTTCTCCGACATCATACACATTCACGATGTTCGGATGCATAAGTCCTGCTGCCGCCTGTGCCTCCACATGGAACTTTGACACAAAATTTGTATTTTCGGAAAATTCCTGTTTCAAAACTTTTACAGCAACAAAACGATTGAGTTTATGACATTTTGCTTTATAAACGTCACTCATTCCGCCCGTTCCGATTTTTTCTAATATTTCATATCTATCGCCTATAAGCATTCCTATTTTAATCATTCTTTCACCTCGTCTGAAAACGGTTTCACTAACACAATTCCGATATTGTCTTTTCCTCCGTTGGCATTTGCCTCATCAATGAGTGCCTGCGCTGTTTCAACCAGCGTTCTGTCATCTCTGTGTTCATTCATAATGCGCAGAATATCTTTATCCTCCACCATATTGGTCAAACCATCGGAACACATGAGTATCCGGTCGGAAGGTCTGAGCTCAATCGTGAAGAAATCAATGTCCACATCCGCTTTTGCTCCGATTGCCCGCGTAATAATGTTTTTATCCGGATGAAGTCTGGCATCTTCTCTCTTGATTCCTCCGAGACGCACCATCTCTTCCACCAAGGAGTGGTCTCTCGTGATTTGGCGGATTTCAGATCCGTTTACAAGGTACAGTCTGGAATCACCCACATTTGCCACCTGAAGATAACGGCCGATTACGGTAGCAACCACCACCGTTGTACCCATACCGGTCAAATTGCTGTCCGCTGCAGCTTTTTCTCTTATCTCTGCATTCGCAACCTGAATCGCCTTCTTAATAATGATGGACGGATTCTTCTCAAAAGATGCTTTGATTTCTCTTTCGATGGTTTCAACGGTATAGCGTGATGCATAGTCACCCGCTTTATGTCCTCCCATACCATCTGCCACAATAAACAGATTCGGCATGTTGCCGATTGGATTGCCTGATGAAAACACATAATCCTGATTCAATTGTCTTTTTCTTCCGATGTCTGTAACGGAATATGATTTCAACACCAAGATGCCTCCTCGTTCTTTAAAATAGCAGTGCCCCGATACATGCGGGCGCACTTACCCATACTTTGTAATCTTATCATACATATAAAAAAAGAGCAAGAGTATGTCTCTTGCCCTTTATCGTCTCCGCATTAATCACTTATCTTTCTTAGCTCTTCCACTGTCTCGTCATCCAGTCCGGAAATCTCCTGCGCTTCCTCGCATGTATATCCTCTTGCAATCATACGCTGAAACACTTCCCGTCCTTTTTGCAAAACGCCTTGATCTACGCCCTGGCTGATTCCCTGACTGATTCCCTGACTGATTCCCTGACTGATTCCTTTATTCATCCAATATTTTGCCTGATGCATCAATACTTTTCCACCCATAATATTCCCCACTTCCTTCCATTATCTTCATTCTATATAGTGATTTTGCAAAAAGCAACCCCCGTAATTCGGGTGTTTTTGATGCGAATTTTTGTGCACAATACACAAAAAACTTTATATCTGTCCGAGCGTACCCAAGACAGATATAAAGTTTTTTTCTACTCCTCTGTCAGCATCTTCACCGGCTCAATCTTCCGGATGCGGAGCGAACAGCCTAAAGCAATCACAAATGCCACAACCGTGATCATCACGATTGTAATTAGCATATAGTGCGGTGCCACCGGCATCTCACATTTTTCAATTCCGCAGGTCGAAAGTCCGAGAAGTGCCACCTTACTTGCCAGCCAGTGAGATGAGACCGCACCGATAACTGCGCCTGTCACCATCACAGGAAGGTTTGACATAATCGTCTGCATGCAGAGTTGCCTTGTTGTAAAACCGATGGCTTTATACAAACCATAATTTTTACGTTCACGAATGACCTTTGCTTTTATAAGCAGATATACTACAAGAAATACAACAATCACAGTCACTACCAGGAAAACACCGCACATAAGCTCCATGGCAAGTGCCACAATCCCCGTAATTGATTTGCTCATTTCCACAATATCAATCGCTTCTCTCTCCGGGAACTTTTCATTGAGATAATCCAGCATCTCTGTATAAGTAAGTTCCCCCGTTCCGTAAATATGCATCTGCTGCGACTTACTCTCTCCTGTAAGACGACTCATGCCTTCGTAATTAATCATTCCCCCAATTCCCATGTCGCGTATATGTTGATTGATACCGACGACAACAAAATCTTTTTTCCCTTGTATTTCTTCCAAATACACGATATCACCGAGCGTTACACCCAGCTTGTCACACAACAGTTTTGACAGTACGATTTCGTTGTCGTACTCCGGAAGACATCCTTCCAACATAAAATTGTTTTGCACTTTTTCCGGATTCTTCCAGCCGAAGCAAGACACATTTTCTTCTTTCTCACCGGCAGATATCATAACATTACTCTTCTTTAAATAAAGAACTTTTTCCACAACCGGAAGTTGTTCAATTTCCGCCCCTAATTCATCCAAATCATCACCGACATACGCCGCATCACCGATTTCAGATCCTACCAGCCTCATCAAATAAGAAATATCTTTTGCAAAATTCTGGTACATACCGAAACCAATGCAGCAGCTTAGACTGAGCATCGTCACAATACCCAAAATACCGAAATTCTTCCTCTTTGCACAGAGCACAGATTTCATTCCCAGTGCCAAAGAAAGCGGCTGACATGTCGTTTCCAGCGAAATATGATTTTTACGGAAGTTGTGGGTTACAATGCCCTCACGCAGCGCATCGAGTACCGATATTTTCCCGTATGGACGACTGCAGTTCCAAGTAATAAAAAGTACAACTGCAATACTGAACAAAAGAACACATCCGGCGCTGAAAAAGTCAACTCCGACCTGATATGAGACTCCGACAAGCGAACTTATAATTTCGCCGACAAAATCGCCGGAAACTGTTCCGAGACCGATTCCGATTACACCGCCCACAAGCGTAATCAAAAGCATTTCCATCATAAAACTTCCGATCAGCTGCCTTGAAGTATAACCGCTCGCCCGAAGCATTCCGATATTTTTCATATTCAGTTCACAGAAATTAGCAATACTGAAACGGATAATTACGAGTGTTACCGCAAGCAAAATCATTGCAAAAACAAGCATAATCCCCATACTTACATCTGCCATCATCATAGTTGCAGACTTTGTAGTCGCCCAATCATACGACCACGAAAAATAAGACTGTGCAACCGCCGGAACGTCCCTGTTAATTTCATCCAGCACCTCTTTGTTAAAAGAGACGGTATCGCACCCTTCTTGCAGACACACCTTCCACATATAGGCTGACATCGCCTCCGGAGTGCTGATTTTCTCATACGTTTCCTCTGAAATAAACACCTGATACATACTGACCATCATCGGACTTGAATAAAACGGATCTTCGGAAAATCCGGCCAATTCAAATACATATGTTTCTCCGCTGATATCCAGTACGATCTCATCCCCTATCTCGCACCCGTCCGACACATGCATATAATACGGCAAAAGAATCTGCTCATCCGATAATGTCCCTTTGAAATCTGTATTTAATTTATTTACTTCATCTTCCGCATCGGAATTACGAAAGATAAAAGAATAATCCTTTTCTTCCCCTCCATCCACACGGTATTTCACCAGCGGCACATAGAGAAGGTCCGACTTTTCCATCTGCTCTACATCTTCATGCGCAGATAAAATTTCATCCACCTGCTCGGTTCCATCCTTTTGCGCAACAAGATGCCAGTCCATACCGTTTATCTTTTCGTGGATTTCCTCAAACATTCTTCCGCCGCCCAACAGTACGCTGAGACTGATATACATCATCATCACCGCAAGCGTAATCAAACCGGTAAGCACAAGTGCATCACTTTTCTTTTTCTTTAAATTGTTTTTGGCGATAAAATACAAACGATACATACTTACCACCCCATTTCCTGCAAAAAGGCGCGGAGCGCATCGTGTCTTGCTTTATCTTTACTTACATAGTCGCCGAGTTGGAGGTCACCGGTAATCACGCCGTCCTGTAAGTACTTAATTTTGTTCCCCCTTCTGGCTAAACGGATATCATGCGTTACCATGACAATCGTCTGGCCGGCTTTGTTAAGCTCCGTAAGGACATTCAGCACGTTTTCTGTATTCTGTGAGTTGAGCGCTCCCGTCGGCTCATCGGCAAACAAAATATCCGGTGTATTAATAATCGCTCTGACGATGGCAACTCTCTGCTGCTCACCGCCGGAAAGCTGCGTCGGGAATTTGTGATACACTTCCTCGGAAAGTCCGACCTGTGCAAGAAGCTGCTTTGCCTTTGCTGCAATGGCTTTTCTGTCCTTGCTCTTTAACAGACCGCTCACCATAATATTATCAAGAACATTCATTGTGTCGTTCAGAAAATTCTGCTGAAACACAAAACCGCAATGATTGCGGCGGAATACCGCCAGTTTGTCATTGCTGTAATCCGAAATCTCCTCGTCGAAATACTTGATACTTCCGAGCGTCGGACGGTCCATTCCGCTTAACGCATAAAGAAGCGTTGACTTCCCGGAACCGGAGTTACCCATGATGACTACAAAGTCACCTTCTTCTATTTCTAAGTTCAAATTTTTAAGTACATGCTGTTGCACACTCTCGTTTGAAAATGTTTTGCACAAATCTTTTGCTTTTAAAATCGTTTTCATCGTATCCTCCTAAACTGAAATATGATTTCTATATTTCACATTATAGGATTTCTTTCTTACAAAGTCTTTTCGCATCCCTTGCGTATTTCTTAACTATTTCTTACATATCACACTTTCTGTAAAAAAAGTGTCACAACAAAGCCACCGTCATTGTGGCATTCCATACTTCCGCGCATCTGCTCCATAAAGCTTTTTGCCAGATAAAGTCCCAGGCCCGAACCCGTAGCACCTTTTGCATTACTTCCGCGATAATACTTTTCTGTAATCAGCACCAGTTCCTCCTGCGAAACTCCTGCTCCCGTATCACGAATTTCTATTATCACGCCGTTTTCTTTTTCTGCAAAGGAAACATCCACTCTTGTTTTTGCATATTTGAAAGAGTTGTTTACAACATTATCAATCACCTGGGTTAGCCTGAGCTTATCCATGTACAAAAGACATTCCGGAATTTCATTCTGCATACGGATATCTCCGTAAAACCGAAGTTGTTCCAACATCTCCGGAATGACCTTACTGCTCTCCTCTGTCGGTTCTACTTTAAGCATCTGAAGCTCTTCCATCGTCGCATGAAACATATTTCCGATCAGATGATCGATTGTATCTGCCTTTGCCTCGATCACTTTCACTTTTTCAAGCGTATCCGGATTCTTTTCCTTTATCTCCATCACTTCGCACGTTGCTTTGATGGCTGCCACCGGCGTTTTAATATCGTGCGAAAGTTCTGCTACAAGCTCCTTTTTGCTGACGTTTGCCTGATACTCTTTCTCCCGTGCCATTTTCAACTCTTCCCTCATAAGGTCAAAACTCTCTGTAAAAGCACCGAAGAAATTGTGTTTTTCCATCGGAAGCGGAAGATCAAGGTTCCCTTTGGCTACCTCACCTGCGAAGCGCCCCAATTTACGGAATGGTCTGACAAAACGCAACCAAATAAAAATAAGCAGCAGATAACCGGATAGTAAAATCAACACACACGTTATCATAACACTTTTGCGAAACTCTGCTTTCCACTCCTGTGTCTGACGAATTTCACGCTCCCATACTACCTTACCTTTTACAACGTCTCCTTCTTCATAGTCAAGCACAACATAACCTCTGACAATGGCATCGTTGACACTCGCCTTGTAATTCTCTTCCCCAATAAAATAAAGACTGCAGCCAAATGCAGTCTCTATCTCATTCTTTTCTCTTCCGTCCCCGACTGCTTTACTGATTTCCTGTAACTCTTTGTTGTAATAGACCATGTCGACCGCCACCTGCTCGTCTGCGCCCGTCGCCTTCCAAAAGTAAGCCATGGCTACCAATATAAGCATCGTAAATACTGCTGCCGGATATCGTAATTTCATATTTAAATCTCCATCATATAACCGGTTCCCCAAATCGTTTTGATCAGTTTTGGTTCCTCCGGATTTTCTTCTATTTTTTCACGTAATCTTCGAATATGTACATTTAAGGTCCCGTCACTGAAAAATGCATCACCCCATACTTCATCAAACAACCTCTGTTTCGTCACGATACTTCCTCGATTGTTATATAGACATTGCAAAAGCTTAAATTCTTTTGCCTTCAATTCCACCTTCTGACCACGTATCTTCGCGCTCAATGTATCCTCATGAAGAGAAATCACTTCTTCCTCCGCATCCGTTCCGGACAGTCCGGATTCCGGCATTGCTGCGTTCTGTAACATCTTCTCCTGCACCTCCAGGCGCTTCAGCACCGCCTTGACCTTTGCCAAAAGTACACTTAACGTATACGGTTTCTTGATATAATCATCACCGCCGATATTGAGTGCCACCAAAATGTCCTCATCGCTTTGGCGGGCACTGACAAAGAGAATGGGCATTGTCATCGTTTCTCTGATTTTCTTACACAATGCAAATCCGCTCTCGTCCGCCAGATTGATATCCAAAAGAAGCAAATCTGCGGTATTTTCTTTTAGAAAGTCCATACACTGCGCCGGTGTTTCCACGTGGGCACAAGAGACATCAAAAAGTTCAAAATATTCTTTTGTCGCTTTTGCCAAATCAACTTCATCTTCTACGATGAGGCAGTTGTACTGCATACTTACTCCTCCATATGTCTTCTGCGAAGCTGTCCGCAGGCGCCGTCAATATCGCGGCCCATTTCTCTTCGCACCGTTACCTTCACCTTGTTTTTCTCAAGTTTTTCCTTGAACGAATACACATACTGCATGTCCGGTGCCACAAAATCACGCTCTTTGATCGGGTTGACCGGAATCAGGTTGACATGGCATCCGAGAGGTCTGGCAAGTTCTGTAAGTTCCCGCAAATCCTCCTGCGAATCATTGACCCCTTTTACCATGCTGTACTCAAACGTAATTCTGCGTCCGGTCAAATCTGCATAGTTTTTGCACGCAGGCATCAGTTCGTCAATGCTGTATTTATTCGCAATCGGCATCAGTTTTTGTCTCTTTTCATCCGTTGTCGCATGCAGACTGAGCGCAAGGGTAATCTGAAGCCGTTCCTCTGCCAGTGCATACATTTTCGGAACCAATCCGCACGTTGAAACGGTGATATTTCTCTGGCTGATATGGAGTCCGTTCTCATCGGTAAGCATACGGATAAACACGAGCAAATTGTCGTAATTGTCCAGCGGTTCTCCCGTCCCCATCACAACGACATTGGATACCCGCTCTCCGGTGAGTCGCGTAATCGCATAAATCTGATCCAGCATCTCCGACGGTTTTAAATTCCGCACAAGGCCTCCGATAGTGGACGCACAAAACTTACACCCCATGCGACATCCCACCTGCGAGGAAATACATACACTGTTTCCGTGCTTATACTTCATCCACACGCTCTCAACCACGTTACCGTCTGCTAATTGAAACAGGAATTTTTTTGTTCCGTCAATTTTGGACTCCTGCTCGCGCAGAAGGGTAAGTGCGGTAAACTCATATTCATTTTTACATTTTTCACGAAATGCCGCAGAAAGATTTGTCATCTCATCAAAGCTGCGCACAAGATGCTTATGCATCCACTCATACATCTGCTTTGCGCGGAATTTCTTCTCGCCGATTCGTTCGATCTCTGCCTGCAGTGCCAAAAAATCCAGCGATTTAATATCTGTTTTTTCCATCATATCTTTATCTTTCTTTTTCTGCGGAAATCCCGGCAGTTACACCTTGCGCCTAAGACGCACCATATAAAAACCGTCCGATCCGTCTCTTCCCGGAAGCATCAGGCGTTCCTGCTCCTCCTCAAAAGGAAAATTTTGCAAAAACCACTCTTTGTTTCCTTCATTTTCTTTCCGGTTGATGGTACATGTACTGTACATAAGCACTCCGCCGGGTTTTACATAGTTATGTACAACGGACAATATGTCTCGCTGCAACGCCTCCACCTCTTCCAAAGACTGCTGTGTAATGCGGTATTTGATATCACTCTTTCTCCCGATTACACCGAGTCCGGAACAAGGAAGGTCTGCAATAACCACATCCGCTTTCCCGATTGCGGATTCATCCGTAACTGTGGCATCCCACACCATCGCATCCATGTTTGCAAGTCTGAGACGCTCTACATTTTCTTCTATCATGGAAACTTTATATTCTGTCAAATCTCTTGCCTGCACCCGTCCGCTGCCACAGAGTTTTTCCGCCGCATGGGTCGCTTTTCCGCCGGGCGCCGCACAGACATCGATGACGTAATCATCTTTTTTGATTCCGGCCATCTCCACCACCATGGCAGATCCGATATCCTGCACAAAAAACTTTCCTTCCTCATATCCGTAAAGTTCACTTATTTTGTCCACTTTCTCCAATGAGAATACATACGGAAGTTCTGTTTCGGCAACGACAATTCCGTCCTCCGCAAAATGTTCCAAAAGTTCCTTCTTTTCCTCCTCGGAAAGAGCTCCGCTGATACGTATCGTAAGCGGTCTTTTCCCCAGAAGACTTTCCAGCATCATCTCCGTCTCCGCTGCCGAATACTGCTCTTTCATGAGCGCAATAATTTCTTCCGGCATAGAATACATCACCTTAAAATAAGACGTCTCATCCGATTCCCTGTCCGGATACGAAATATTGTCCTTATTTCTTGAAATATTGCGGAGTACACCGTTCACAAACCCTTTCAGTGTTCCGAAACCGCGTTTCCCGGCCAGTTTCACACTCTCATTACACACCGCCGCATCCGGAACCCCATCCATAAAAAGAATCTGATATGTTCCCATACGGAGCAACGTGCGGATCAAAGGTTTCATTTTTTTCGTTTTTGTTTTAGAAAACTGATCAATCACGTAATCGATACGGATTTTCTGTTCCACCGTACCCTCGCACACTCTTTTGATAAAGCTTCTCTCCTGTTTTTCAAGATAGCTGTATTTATTAAGAACTCCCTGCATAACAAGATGACTGTACTGTTGCTTTTCCAAAATTTCCATCAGGGTGTCCAAAATGACTTCTCTCGTGTTAGTCACGTCTTCTTCCTCCAAACAATAGGACAAGTCTCAAAAGCTGTATAATCGATGAAGCCGCTGCTGCCACATAGGTCATCGCTGCAGCCGAAAGCACTTTTTTTGCCATACCGGATTCATAGTCTTCCAGTATGTTCTGTTCTCTGAGCAGTGCAAGTGCTCTGGACGACGCATTAAACTCAACCGGCAATGTGACCAGCTGAAAAATAACCGCCAGTGAAAATGCAATGATACCGATCTGGATCAATGTCTGATTATAGCTGAGAAAACAGCCGATTAAAATAATCGGTATCGCCGCTTTGGATCCGATATTGGCAAGCGGAACAAGTGTCGAACGCAAACTGAGGGGAGCGTATCCCACATCATGCTGAATGGCATGTCCGCACTCATGCGCCGCCACACCGATGGCCGCCACCGAACGGGAACTGTACGTAGAATCTGACAGACGGAGCACCTTGGATCTCGGATCATAGTGATCGGACAATTTTCCGCTCACATGTTCCACGCTGACATCGTAAATACCCGCACTCTGCAAAATGCGGTGTGCGGCCTCAGCTCCCGTAAGGCCTCTCGCCGATGTCACTCTGTTGTACTTGGAAAACACCGCCTCCACTCTCGCAGAAGCAAAAATGGAAACAATCGCACATATGATTACCAAAATATAAGTCGGGTCAAAAGAATAATATCCATATCCACCGTAATACATAATTTCTACCTCTTTTCTGATACAAACACAGTTCCGATTTCAAAGGAATGTCCAAGCATAAAGTCTTTGACATTCATCCTTTTTTTACCTTCCGGCTGAATTTCAAGAATTTGCAAAAGTCCGTCACCGGTCTGCACGTAAATGCTTTCTTTATCTTTTTTCACCAGCGTTCCCGGCGCCGCATCACCGTTTTCTGCCACCGGTTTTGCTTTCCAGATTTTAAGCATTTTATTGTTGTAATAAGTATAAGCACTCGGCCATGAATTTAATCCTCTGACCAAACACCATATTTCTTTTGCTGATTTTGTAAAATCAATATTGCCGAGCTCTTTTTTCAGCATTTTTGCATAGGTGCTCTTTGTCTCATCCTGTTTCACCGGACAAAGAGTTCCCGCCTCTATCTGCGGAATAGTAGTAAGCAGCAGCTCACTTCCCGCCTCGCAAAGTTTGTCAAAAAGGCTCTCTCCCGTATCTTCATCATCAATCGACACTATCTTCCGGGTCAGGATATCACCGGTATCAAGACCTTCGTCCATCTGCATGATGGTGACGCCCGTTTCTTTCTCACCGTCTATGATGGACCACTGAATCGGCGCCGCTCCGCGATATTTCGGAAGAAGGGATGCATGAATATTGACACATCCGTACTTAGGCATTTCCAGAATTTTCTTTGAAAGAATCTGTCCGAAGGCCGCTACCACAAACAAATCCGCTTCGTATTTTTTGAGTTCTGCCACCGCTTCCGGTGTCTTGATTTTTTCCGGCTGGAACACGGTAAGTCCCTGCTCCGTCGCATACGCTTTTACCGGCGGAGGGACAAGTTCTTTGCTCCGGCCCTTCGGTTTGTCCGGCTGTGTCACCACCGCCGTCACCTCATGGCCGGCCTCAATCAGCGCCTTCAACGGTCCCACGGCAAAATCCGGGGTTCCCATATAAACAATCTTCATAGCTTACTCCTCATCAAAATCTTCTATTTCTTCCTCTTCTCCCGGCTGTACATCCAGAAGCGGTCCTTCTGCTTTCTCCACGTAAAGATGTCCGTCCAGATGTTCAATTTCATGCAGAAGGGCTCTTGCAAGAAGTTCTTCTCCCTCAACAATAATCTCTTCCATCTCTTCGTTGAGCGCTTTCACTTTTGCATAATTCGGGCGGGTCACAATACCGCATTTGCCCGGTACGGAAAGACAACCTTCCTGCCCGCGCTGCTCTCCGCTTGTCTCCAAAACAACCGGATTGATCAGAACAATCGGATCTCCCTCGCCGTCTTCGCCGCCGCAATCGATGACTGCAATACGCTTCAGAATCCCCACCTGCGGAGCTGCAAGCCCTACGCCGCACGCCTCGTACATGGTCTCAAACATATCGTCGATCAAATCCATGGTTCGCGGTGTCATTTCCTTCACTTCTTTGCATGTCTTTTCCAGAATAGGATCTCCCATTTCTCTTATTTTTCTAAGTGCCATTTTTTTATCCTCCACTTATGTTTAATACGCCTGCACCGGATCCATATCAA
>JAFTWX010000038.1 GCA_017465095.1 Lachnospiraceae bacterium
CTGCAGGAACTAAGGAATCTATGTCGATGATGATTGGCTCTTTCCTTGCGTCTTTTCTCCACTGATCCATGAAAACACCCCCGTTTCCTTTATTATACAGGAAACGGAGGCTTATGGGAAGTTTTTTTGACAAGCTGAGCCGGAATCTGCAACTGCAGATTCCGGCTTTTGGGGCTATTACGATAGTAGGTGTTAATTTCACAAGCGTCGAAAGTATGATTACGGCAAAATCTTCAGCATTCATTATTCTGACGCTCTAAGAGAATTTTGAAGCATCGATTTAAATACACAATATGAGACACTGCGCTCACAACGCTCCGTAACATTTCTTTTTCCAGTGAGGAGGTCACTCCTACATCGTCGATTGTATCCTTCAGACCGAATTTAAAGAAAAGGACTGGTGCTGTTTTCAGTTGCAGCAATCACAGGTGTGCTGATGATTTGGACTCACCGGAAGAATTTCGGGCGGGTCAAGCGCGGTGAGGAAGCACCCATGCGTGAGTTGATCAAAACAAAAGTTTTTATGAAATCATAAGTAGACATTTGAAATGAATAAGGAAATCACATCTAATTGCCTCTATCTTTCTTCTGTAGGTACATCGCAAGAATTGTTAACGTGTTAAGCGTGGGGATTAAGTGATTATGCGAGATATAATTAGAACTAAAAATTTTGAAAAGATCGAAGATGCAATGACTAACTGTTCTGGAAGAGCAATGATGTGAAAAGAAAATAATCATGACAATAGCTGATTCTTCTGCAAAATCAGACGGACCATTTTGGTATACTGAGGTCATATGTGGGATAGACACACAAACATAATCAATGGGAGAACCAATTCTGGTTCTCCCATTGATTATATCCTATGCATAAAAAACCTGGTAGCGAAGTGCAGTACCTGTTTTGTATTTGAGCCTCGAAACAATTGGTTCGGAAAAGACTGGTACCAAAACAGTGACAATAAGGCACAATCGGCTATGATGGAAGTTGCACGAGAATCTGCAGAGAGTGACCATCCTGTGTTGCGGCAGAGATCTTTCCGTTGTGGGCAGTGACAATTGCCTTCGCTACCGAAAGTCCGATGCCGTAGCCGCCGGTCTGGGTGCTTCTGGAAGAATCCAGACGATAAAATCGCTCAAAGATATGGGACAGATTCTGCTTTTCAACAGCAACGATGGTATTGTTCCATACAGACAGTTGAATATATCGGCCCTGTCTTTCTGCGGACAGGGCTACTTTTCCGTCCTCCGGCGAGTATTTCATTGCATTGTCCAGCAGAATATTTACCAGCTGACGGATAGATTTTTCGTTGCCGTTCAGAGAAAGCATGGGCGCTACGCTGCACTGAAACTGTTTTCCGGTAGCCTGGGCGATTCCCTGAAAGGCCTGGGCGGTCTCACTGACCACATCGGAAAAGGGGAATTCGATCATTTGCAGCTTCTCTTCCGTTTCCTCCATCCGGGACAGATACACAAGGTCATTGGTAAGACTTGCCAGTCTCTTGACCTGGGTTTGGATTCCTTCCAGCCATTCATTTTCACCGTATTCCATTTCCAGCACA
>JAFTWX010000039.1 GCA_017465095.1 Lachnospiraceae bacterium
ATCCAGACTGGTCAAGCTACTACAGCCTGAAAACATACGGTACATATCCGTTACACTACTTGTGTCAAGGCCTATTAAATCGATAGATATTAAATTATTACAATAATAAAACATATAACTTGTGTCAGTAATCTCACTGACATTAACTGTTGCACTTAAGATTTCACTTTTATATGCAAGCCAACCTAATTCTTCCGTATAATAATCACGATAATAATCACGATTCTCATAATCCCCGGTTCCACTAATCGTCAAATGCCCCTCTGCATCAATACTCCAGCTCAAATCGCCATCTATTCCGCTATATACGACAGTAGCTGCTTCTGCATTGATATCCTCCGATTTTTCTGCTGCTTTTTTAGTTTCATCGTTATTTACAACATATTCTGCTGCGTTTTTTTCTTCTACATCTTGGTTTACCATGTCATTCTCCGACACGGACACAGGCTGCGCACTTACAGGGACAAAGCCCATGACTATACTCTCAAATGCAAATACGGTTGCAATTAAAAAAGCTTTCATTTTTTTACTTTTCATAATTCTTCTCCTTTTAAATTTTCTTTTTAGTCATCTTTAGGGTAATTATACGCATTTTCATATGCTAACGTCAATAAAAATATCCATCTTTTTGGTAAAAAGGGAGAGACTAAACATATGAAAATTTATGACTATAACGGAAAAGCAAATATTGTCGGAAAAAGAATTTATGCATTGAGAAAGAAAGCTCATCTTTCGCAAGAAGAGCTTGCCATTAAAATGCAGTTAAATAATATTGAATTATCGCAGAAAGCCATCAGTCGGATTGAAAAACAGGAAAGGTTTGTCACAGACTATGAGCTTATGGTTTTTGCCATGGTATTTCAAGTTGACATTAAAGATTTGTTTCAATAAAACACAGCCCGACTGCATATCAGCAATCGGGCTGTACTTCTATCTATATTTTATTAAATATAATTCCTACTCCTCCCAAGTCAGTGAGCTTGCTTCCGATCTTTTATCACGGAACATCAAATCTGTGATAGCCTGCTCTGCTGTCTGGTTGCCGAATAAGATGTCATTGACTTCTTTCACAATCGGCATGGAAATATTATATTTTTCGGCAAGACCGGCTGCGGCTTTGGCAGAATAAACGCCCTCTACCACCATCTTGACCTCATCCATTGCTTCCTGCATGGTATAACCCTGTCCGATGAGCATTCCGGCTCTGCGGTTACGGGAGTGCATGGAAGAACATGTCACAATCAGGTCACCGATACCGGTAAGTCCCGTAAAGGATTCGATTTTTCCTCCCATTGCCACGCCGAGACGTGCGATTTCCACAATACCTCTCGTAATAAGAGCTGCCTTGGCATTGTCACCGCATCCGAGACCGTCTGCGATTCCGGCTGCGAGAGCTACTACATTTTTGAGTGCTCCGCCAAGCTCGATACCGAGCACATCCGGGCTTGTATAAACACGTAAGAAGTCACACATGAAAGCATTCTGTATGTACTCCGCCGTCGCTTTCTTCTTTGCACCGGCTACCAGTGTCGTCGTCATATTTTTTCCGACTTCCTCTGCATGGGACGGTCCGGATAACACTGCCACGGTCGCCTGCGGAATTTCCTGCTCGATAATGTCTGTCAGCGTCATATAGGTCTCATCTTCGATTCCTTTTGCCACATTGACAATCAGCTGTCCTTCTCCGACAAACGGCGCCATGGATTTCGCCGTACTTCTCGTAAACGGGGAAGGCACAGCAAGAATCAGCATTTCTTTTCCTTTGATTGCCTCCTCCAAATTTGTTGTATATGACATGTTGTCCGGTAATTTAACTCCCGGAAGCTTTGTCAGATGCTCTTTGTTTTCCTTGAGCATATTGATTTCATCTTCTATGATGGACCAGACCGTCACATCGTTTCCGTTCTGTGCAAGCACTTTGGCAAGGGCGATTCCCCAGCTTCCGGCACCGATTACACTATAGTCAGCCATGGCTAATCCTCCTTATTTTTCTTTGTCAAATAAGTTTTTCTCTCATTGCCGTGCATCAGACGCTCGATATTACCTCTGTGTCTGACAAACGCCATAATCATAAGCAAAATTGCAATCACATACATTTCGATCAAAAGCGGCTGCGTCATCGCGAAGCCCCCCATCTGTCCCATAACAACAAGGGCAATCACGAACACCACATACATACAAAGCGATCCCAGCGAAACATAATGGGTAGCGAAAAAGATAGAGAAAAATGTGATTGCTACTGCGAGCAGACACTGCCAAGCCATTCCGAGGCTGATACCGCCTGTAGCTGCAATTCCTTTTCCGCCCTTAAATCCCATATAAAACGGGAAATTATGTCCGAGTACCACACCGGCGCCGGCGTAAATACGCAGAAGCGCTGTCATCTCAGGGTAACTTTCTCTAAACAACATATGAACCAAAAGCATCGCAAACACCGCCTTCAGGGCATCCCCGAAAAATACGATAATTCCTGCTTTTTTTCCGAGTACGCGGAGGGCATTGGTTGTTCCCGAATTTCCGCTTCCTTTTTCTCTGATATCGATGCCGTGCATCTTACCGTAGATAAACGCTGTCTGGAATATTCCGAAGCAATATCCGATCAGCAGACATACTATACGAATCATAACTCTCTCCCTAACTCTCTATTTCATAAAATCTTACGCATCCTTATCTTTTCTCTCGCGGATAATCAAATGAATCGGTGTTCCTTTAAATCCAAAGGTTTCACGGATCTTATTCTCAATATATCTCGCGTAGGAGAAATGCATCAGTTGCTTATCGTTAACAAAAATAACGAAGGTCGGCGGTTTCACTGCCACCTGCGTAATGTAATACAGACGAAGCCTCTTACCTTTATCACTCGGCGGTTGCTGCAGGGCAACTGCTTCTGTCATAATCTCATTAAGAACACCGGTCGCCACACGCAGAGACTGATTCTGCTCTACCATATCAATCAGTTCAAACAGCTTTCCGAGACGCTGTCCTGTCTTTGCAGAAATGAACGTAATCTCGGCATAAGGCATAAAGGATAACGTCTTGCGCACCTTCTCCGTAAAGCGGTAGATGGTCTTATCATCTTTTTCCACTGCATCCCACTTGTTCACCGCAATAATGATACCTTTTCCGCGGTCATGGGCAATTCCGGCTATCTTTGCATCCTGCTCTGTCACACCTTCCTCCGCATCGATTACAAGTATGACAATATCTGCTCTCTCCACCGCAGAAACCGTACGCACAATCATGTAGTGCTCCAGTTCTTCTTTGATTTTATTCTTGCGGCGAAGACCGGCCGTATCGATAAATACATATTCTTTTCCGTTGTATTTCACATCCGCATCCACGGCGTCACGGGTCGTGCCCGCAATATCGGAAACAATCAAGCGGTTTTCTCCCAAAAGCTTATTAATAATGGAAGATTTTCCCACATTCGGCTTTCCGACAATGGCGATTCTCGTTCTCTCATCTTCCTCTGCCTGCAAAAGGTCTTCCGGAAAATGTGACACAACCACATCGAGAAGGTCTCCGATTCCCTGCTGGTTTACGGCAGAAATTGCCATCGGCTCACCGATTCCCAGATTGTAGAATTCAAACACATCCATCATCATCTTCTGGTAGCTGTCCACCTTGTTTACCACAAGTACAACCGGCTTACGGGAACGACGAAGCATGTCCGCCACCTTGGCATCCGCATCCACAAGTCCCTGCTTCACGTCCACCATGAACAGAATGACATCCGCCGTATCAATGGCAATCTGCGCCTGTTCTCTCATCTGTGACAGAATGATATCGTTGCTGTCCGGCTCAATACCACCGGTATCAATCAATGTAAAATTATAATTAAGCCAATTGACATCTGCATAAATGCGGTCTCTCGTAATACCCGGCGTGTCTTTTACAATCGAAATTCTGGAACCTGCCAGAGCGTTGAATAATGTCGATTTTCCCACGTTCGGTCTTCCGACTACAGCCACAATCGGCTTTCTGTTCGTATTTCCCATGTTACTCTCCTTATCTGCCATCCGGGGCTCACATCCCACGGAAGCACACATACCACTTGATTTTACAATATTCCCGGAAGATTGTAAAGTTTTTGATAGCTTCTTGAGTTTCCTCCGTTTCTATGTTATAAATATAGACGATGAATTTTAAAAGAATTACTATTTATCGGAGGTTGTTATGCCAAATTTAGCAGAACTTGAAAATGCAATGCCGGTTGCCCCGCTGAAAATCTTAGCACTTGACAGCTGCAAAGAACTCGGTAACCGCGTCAATGAGTATCTTGTGGATTTTCGCAAAAATGTAAACAACAGTATCAAGGAAGATCCTGCGTTCCGCGAGTATTCCGTTGACAATTATTTAATTAACGCTTCCTGCCCGCGTTTCGGCAGCGGAGAAAGTAAAGGTATCCTGAAAGAATCTGTACGTGGTGACGATGTGTTCCTTTTGGTAGATGTCACCAATCACAGTCTTACATATACGATCAACGGCTTTGAAAATCACAAATCGCCGGATGACCACTACCAGGACTTAAAGCGAATGATTGCAGCCATCGCCGGCAAAGCACACCGTGTCAATGTCGTGATGCCGTTCTTATACGAAGGACGCCAGCACAAAAGAAGCGGCCGTGAATCGTTAGACTGTGCTTACGCATTAAAAGAGCTCAGCGACATGGGCGTATCCAATTTCATCACATTTGATGCCCACGATCCGCGTGTACAGAACGCTACTCCGTTGAAAGGCTTTGACAACTTCACACCGCCTTATCAGTTTATCCGTTCTCTTCTTCATTATGAAAAAGATTTGATCATTGATAAGGACCATATGATTGTCATCAGCCCGGACGAAGGCGCACTGGACCGTGCTGTATACTTCTCTACGGTTCTCGGTGTCGATACCGGTATGTTCTATAAGAGACGTGATTACTCGAAAATCGTAAACGGAAAAAATCCGATTGTTGCCCACGAGTTCCTCGGTGACAACATCGACGGCAAAGATGTTATCATCATCGATGACATGATTGCTTCCGGCGGAAGTATGATTGACACCGCAAAGCAGCTGAAAGAAATGAACGCAAAACGTGTTTTCATCTGCTGTACCTTCGGCCTCTTTACAGAAGGCATGAAAGCTTTTGACGAAGCTTACGAAAAAGGTTACTTCGACCGCGTGGTATGTACCAACTTAAACTACCTCCCACAGGAAGTAAAAGACCGTGTTTATTTTGCAGAAGCTGACATGAGCAAATTCCTTGCCAGCATCATCGACTTCATGAACCATGACATTTCCATGGAAAATGTTCTTACTCCGACAGAAAAGATTCACGAAGTTGTCCGCAAGTACAATGCAAGAGAAGATATTTTTATTTAGCAATTTATTCAACGTGAATATATATATGAAAATCTACAATCACCGGACTTATTCCGGTGATTTTTTTCGCCGCCTTCCCTTCTTCCGCTGTCATCTCTTCTTCTGTTCCCGTGGGTATATGTCCAAAACACATTAGAAATACCCAAAAACTTCGCTATTTATACCATTTTTATTTCAAAATCAAATCTTTTAGATTAATACAGGTTTTTTAATCGAAAATACCCTTTTTTATATAAAACCTTGGGTATTTCACCGCTTTTTTGTATATATACCCACGCAACACTTTAAAGAAATGTAAACCACACCGCCTATGCAATATCACCCAAAATAATATCGTATAGTCTTTTCAACCTCTTCCGTTGTTAGTGGACAATCTTTGGTTTCAAATGTAATAATCAGATTTTTTGTTGGAATAATTTTATGATCTATATAGAGTTGTAATTTAGAAAAAGTATTTTTTGAATAATCAGAATTGTCCATCATTCCGAAATGTTCCCAATAATACAATTCACCGGTTTTCGGATGTTTTATAGTAAAATCCGGATAAATAAGTATTTCACCTAAGGAAAGTGCACATTCATATCGAAAAGGTATTTTGTTCATATACAACATCATATCTATGATTGCTTCCGATTTTGATCTGAGTGTATTCCCCGAACAACTTTTATGAATTAAATTTTCAGGATGTTGTTGATTCTGTTCATACTCTTCCTGCATCCATTCAGACAAATTTTTCTTCTGCAATTTAAAATTTGCGCCAAGTAACTCCAGAAATTTCGGACAGTTTAAAATTTTTTCAATTTTGTCGGGGTTTTTACAGTGATTAAGATAGAATTGAATTGCTTGTTTTTCTTGAATTTTATATTCCAGTGTATGACTTAGATATTTCTTGTGCGCCAACTGCTGTGCAAGTTCTCTTTTCTTTTTCGGCAGATAAATTGCCTTTCCGGCTAACAAATGGTACCATTTATAATTTTTACCGTTGCGGGCAATCGACAACTTGCCGGGTGGCATTTTTTTAATTTTCGACTCAAGATGATGAATCTGAGTCTCCAGCATTTCTGCTCTTTGTAACATTTTCTTATAAATAATAGCAACCTCCTTCTGTACATCGTTTTTTGTTATCCGCAGTTTCTATATATAAAAACACTTTCTTTGTCATCTGTCAATTAATTATAAACACTTATTTTTAATAGTTTTCTTTTTTGGGTATATTAGAAAAAATCTAAATAAAATACCCATAAAACTATGTTTTTCTCCCCGCTTTACTACTTCGAAACACAACTTTGGACATATTACAAGTTTTGTTAGCAAAATACCCGAGATCTGGCAAGACCTCGGGTATTTTTACATATTTTTCTCTATATACCCACGCCGTCTATTTCTTCGGAAACCGAAGTATTACCTTAAACAAGTCGCCGTCCAAATGTATCTTGAACTCTCCGCCCTGGGCAACAGTCAGGTTCTGTGCAATGGAAAGTCCGAGACCGCTTCCTTCTGTGCTTCGGGACACGTCACCGCGGATAAAGCGCTCCGTCAGTTCCTCCGCCGGAATGTTGAGTGGCTGCGAGGAAATATTTTTGAATGTAATCTCAATCATTTCCAAATGGGCAGACGAATCGGTTCCGCCTTTCACATCCTCCGTCACTGTCACATCCATATACACTCTTGTGCCTTCCAGCGAATACTTACATATGTTAACAAGCAAATTTTCCACAACACGCCACATACGCCTTGAATCCGCATGGATCATCAAATCATCCTGTTCCGGATAAGATTCCACCAAAGCAAGTTTCTTTTCCTCCATCTTATCCCTATATTCTCCGACCGCCTGTTTGAGAAGCTCTTTGACGTCAATATCATTCATTTCAAGGGTAATATTACCGGAAGATATTTTGCTGGCTTCCACCAAATCAAGAGTCAACTGTTTGAGACGCTGGGACTTTTCATCCAGAATGCGGATATACTCCTGCGCCTGTTCCCCCTGAATATTTTCACGTTTCAAAAGATCTACGTAATTGATGATAGATGTCAGCGGTGTTTTGATATCATGAGATACATTGGTAATCAAATCCGCCTTCAATCGCTCATCCTTCATACTGATCTGGACTGCAGTTTTCACCGCCTCACCGATCTTGTTCACCGCTTCGGCCATCACCTTATTTTCACCGAAAAACAGCTTTGTATCAATCTGATACTCCACATCGCCGTCACAAATCCGGCTGATTCCGCCCACAATCTCCTCGCGGGCTTTGTTTTCGAAATAAATGTATACTGCTACCAAAACATCAAACACACCTGCCAGGAAAATACCCGGATATTTAAAAACTAAAATCAGGGTCACGTTCATAAAAAGGAACATGAGATACGGTCCGAACGTTCTGACGAAAAACAGCTTGTGATTGACAAGTTCCTCTATCACTTTCCGGATCAGCAACAGTATTTTCCCGAAAATCTTTTTCGCGTTGTGAAGCAGATAGTAGCACAAGCTGCCTTTCCACAATGCTTTTGCCTTGACGCGTCGCACAAGCGAACCCATAAACAGTAAAAACATTGCGTACAAGAATGTAAAAGCGACAAAAAGGCTGATTACATAACCCTGCACACGCTGCTGGGATGCCATTCCCGGAAAGATGGAACGGTCAACAAAAGCAGAAACCGCCAGCGCTCCAAAACCAATCCCTGCACATGCCATCATTGCAGCAAAGGCAAGTGCAATCTCTGTAAACCATCGGTCAAAAAAGATAAGTTCTTCCCTCTTTTTTCTCGGCTGGAATATAATAAATACAATCAATGCAAGCAGCGACAACACACCCAACAGTACCGAGGCACCGACGATCTGCTCCCACGGAGCTTTCATCGTTTTCAGGTTTGCATTGGTAACTGCATAGAAATCTTCACTGTTATACGGACCAAACGCACTGGAAGACTTTGTCTGAACCGCTGCATACACCGTTCCGCCGTTCGGGAAACAGTAGCTGTAATTGCGGAAATGGGACTTATAGTACGTTACATGATCCGCCAACAAATTGTTGCTTAGAAGTTCATTTTGACCGTAATCATAAATCAAGTACGTTTTACATCCGGTAAATGCTTTCTTTAACTCCTCCACCGAAAGCTGTTCCTTATTTTCCAAATTCGTATATGCAATTTCACCGGTCGGTGCCACGTACATGTACTTAAAATTGCTTTCTGTCGTAAACCTTTCTTTTTTTGAAATGTATTCTTCATAGTTCGTATTCAGATCGTTTGCCGCCTGCTGGATTGCCATAACCACCTCGGAGATGGTCATATCTTCCGGCAACACCAAATCATAAATGCTTTCTACATTCTGCGGTCTGAACTCTTCCTCAACAAACGTCACATCATAAAAGAATTCGCCCTGTTCCTCTTCCTCCCAGGAAGGATCATATTGGTCACGCATCTGTTCCTCTGTCAGATACTCTTTTGCCTCATCATATGAATACTCGTATTCGCCCCAATAAATCCCGTACCGGTACCATTCCACAAGATCACCGACACGATATACCAGTTTCGGATATTCCCCATGATTAATATTGGTCTTTTCCTTTCGGTGTTTATAACTGAAAATATCTACTTCACGGTCCGGATTGTATTCTCCCTCCGACTCCAGCTGCGAGCACAGCGCCAAGTAGTGGGATAGCTCCATGATTTCTCTCTCAAAAACCATCCGGAACGTCTGTGTATCCTGAAAATCTTCCGCCCTCTCTCCCGGCGAAATCATATAAGTACCATAATATTCATGTAACACGATATAGCGCATAGCCAGCACAAGCAAAATCGCCGCCATAGCCATGGCAAAAATCTGTGAAAGGACAGCGGAAATGTTCTTAATTCCCCGCTTGCCTACTTTTATTTTCTTCTTATCTTCCATCTTAATTCTCCTACTTTTCTATCTTGTATCCGACGCCCCAAACTACTTTCAGATAGCGCGGCTCCTTTGGGTTGATTTCAATTTTTTCCCGAATATGTCTGATATGTACCGCCACTGTATTTTCTGCGCCGTATGCATCTTCATTCCAAATGCTCTCGTAAATTTGCTGGGTAGAAAACACACGTCCCGGATTTTTCATCAGAAGAAGCAAAATCTGATACTCTATCGGTGTCAGTTTTACCGTCTCACCATCCACCTTAACTTCCTTTGCCTCATCATCGACGCAAAGTGCTCCGATGGTGTAGCTTGTCTCAGCCGCCGGCGTCGCACTTCCCAGCATCGTGTATCTTCTGAGGCTGGATTTCACTCTTGCAATCAATTCCAGCGGATTGAACGGTTTCGTAATATAGTCGTCCGCTCCCACGTTGAGACCCAGAATCTTATCCACATCCTCCGATTTTGCCGAAAGCACAAGAATCGGTATGGCAGAAAACTCGCGGATCTTGATCATGGCGTGAATTCCGTCCAGCTTCGGCATCATGATGTCAATCAGTAAAAGCTGGATATCTTCGCTTTTTAACACCTCAATCGCCTGCAGCCCGTCATACGCCTTAAAAATCTGATAGCCTTCCTGCGACAGATAAATGGATATCGCCTCCACAATCTCCTTATCGTCATCGCAAACAAGTATGTTCGCCATCTCCTCACCTCCATATGTTCATGAGTCAATTAAAACATGAAAACCTTAAGTCAAAAGTAGGAAAAATATTAAGGTTTTCTTAACATGAAACCAAACACAAAAATGCGCCGAGATTTCCGCGTTTTCCGTCTGTCTTTCTGTGGGAAAACAGGTAATCCGGATTGTGTGCGCTGCAGACATCCGTAACAGAAATATGTTCTGCCGAAACACCGGCACTTCGCAAAATCCACCAATTGGCTTTGTGAAGGTCAAGCTGGCATTTCCCCGCCTCTTTCTGACGGTCGTCTCGGTAGGAAATAATCTGCGAAAACGCATGTGCATCCCTGAGAAATTCATCTGCTTCAAAAGCGGCTTCAAAGGCCTCCGCCACATCACGGCTCACCTCATAGCAATCTCTGCAGATAGACGGTCCTATGGCCGCATAAATATCCGAAGGATTGCAGCCGAACTCCTGCTGCATACGCATAACGGTCACTCTTCCCATGCCATCCGCCGTTCCTCTCCATCCGGAGTGGGAAAGTCCGATTACTTCCTTCACCGGATCCACAAAATAAAGCGGTACACAGTCCGCATAAAAAGTCGCAAGCACAATCCCTTTTTCCTTGGTAATCAGCCCGTCCACATCCGTGTAATCCTTCTGTTTGCAGACACCTTTTCCTCTATCTTCCCCGGTCACAACCCTGACATTGGTCGTATGGGTCTGGTCCGTGCAGACAATCTGTGAAGGCTCCGCGCCCAGCACAGACGCAATGCGTTTGAAATTTTCATATACCGCCTGCTCCTCGTCCCCGCGGGTAAAGCTTAAATTCATCGAAGCGTAGATGCCCTTACTGACGCCTCCCGTGCGGGTGGAAAACAGATGACGCACGCACGGAAGTTTTTCAAGCATAGGAAATGTAAGGTATTCCAGTTCATAGCTTTCCGGTCTCCCGCCGTATAGACTTTGCCCGCAAAACAGATTTTGTTTTATCACCGGATTTTTTCCGGTTCGAATCATACGTTGCATATATATTCCTCCACAAAAACAGGCATCCGACATTCCGGATGCCCTTCTTCTTTATTGTATGTTTTTTTCACTGTAATTTCAATCCTGTCAGCCTTGGAAATAAAACGCATTTTCTATGTGGTTTATCTTCCCGCCGCCATATATGGAAATCACGTCAAATCGACAGGGCCTTTCGCAAAAATACTTATGACGCATGAGATAATCCATGGTCACACGACATATCCGTCGCTGTTTTCGCACATCTACCGCCTCCGCTGGTTCACCGCACCGGTCATTGCTGCGGTATTTGACCTCCGCAACTACCAGCACACCGTCTTTGCATGCTATGACGTCAATCTCACCGTATCTGCAACGATAGTTCCGCTCCAAAATCCGGTAACCCTTTTTTTCCAAGTAGCTGACTGCGACATCCTCGTAATCCGCTCCTGTTTTTCGTTTATTCATAAACTGTCCTCATGTTCTCCAGACACACGACAATTTATTTTTTCTTTTTGTGATCCTCAATCTTGGCTCTGATTTTATCCATCTGGTCCACGAATACGAGAATCTCCGCCACGACTTCATAGAGCTCCGGCGGAATCATATCGCCGATTTCCAGCTTGGAAAGCGTATCCGCCAGTTTGGAATCCTTATGTACCGGAACTTTTGCCTGCTTCGCTTCCTCAATAATCCGCTCCGCCAGCGCACCACGGCCGGATGCAACGACTTTCGGCGCGTCCTCTTCCGGGTCGTAGGTAAGTGCTATGGCCTGTTTCGGCTTTTCTGTTTTTTTCTCCGGATACCTTCTGTTATCCTGTCCCATATCTATGCCCTCATATCAAAAGAAAATGTTCCGATCTTCATGTTTTCACGATGATCTTCCACGATTTCCTCCATCACATTGCCCGGTTTCTCTTTCACCGAAAACTGTGCATTCATCTGATAGCCTTTGCTCTCCAGTCTTTGATTAAGCAATCCGATGTTCTCATGAATAAATTCAAGCATCTCATCATCCTGCAGGTAAAACTGGGTGCTGACCTTTTGCTGCTGCATGGCCACATACACATCCACCGGACCGAGATGATCCATATCCAGATGCAGAAATGCACTTACATTTCCGTCATTGTCAGCCAGATTTCTCTTATTCGTATACACATAAAGGTCTCCGTGGGCATTTTCGCCCGCCAGTTTCAACGGAAGCTGCACATAGCTCATCGTCTGGTTCAGCTGATTCATAAAGTCGATGTTCTGATGTACGTTATTGACCTGATTTGCCAGATTCTGATCCGCCCCCGGAATCTGTTTGAGCGCATCTGCAAGGCGGCCCGACTGGTCATGCAGTTTTGCATAAAAATCGCTGACCTTCTGTTTGTCCGCCACATCCTCCGGCGTCATAAGCCACTGTTCAAAAATCTGCGCCTTCAGTGCGTTTTGCATATCCGGTCTCTGCATCAGTTCCGCCAATGTGCCAAGTCCGGAATGACCCAAACTGTTTCCGCTCTGCGCCATTTTATCCAACAGCTGATTGGTAAATTCCAGCAACTCTTTTCCGGACAGCTGTCCCTGCAAAAACTGCTGCGCTTTTTCTGCCGGAAGTCCCAGATGTTCCATCTCCGTCATCAGTTGCTGCATTTTTGACTGCACCGGTTCGGCATTTTGCGCTCCGCTGTCATCTGTCACAGCACGCATCAATTCTTCCAACGAGGCTCCTGCTGCAGGGTTAGCCACGGAAGGATCCTGAATAACGACCTTCCCGCTTTCACTTATCAGGAGCTGCGCCCCATCTGCCGGCTGTCCTGTCTGTTCCGGAACAATACCGGGTGTCGTACCCGGCATCACACTGTCCGCCGTACCATCGCCTGCTGTCTGCATAAAAATATCCGTCATCTGTCTCATCAGCTGCGCTGCTTCCGCCACTTTACCGTCCGCGACAAGCTGCCCGAGCGTATTCGACATAGAGTCCGCGATTGTCTCAACGCTTCCCCTGATCTGATGTTCCATATTCATATAATCGGAAAACTGTTTTATATTGGCTTCCGTCACCGGAATCTCCAGCCGGTTCATCGTCACAATATCCTGCGGATTCACTCCGCTGTGGGCCGAAACCTGACGGTACATGGAAAGAAGTGATGCCTTATCGATGGGCATACCTTCCTTCATCATGGCATTGACCATCGATGTTGTTTCGGCGGTCACCGGCAACTCAGCCGCCTCCAAAGCCTTATTGATTGTTGCCATTCCGGCTGTATTTTGAAACAGCGCCCGAAGCGCAACCTGTTTGTCCGAAACACCGCTGACCTCAAAGCTGACGGACATTCCTTTTAAAAGAGCAAGTCCGTCCTCCACCTTCGCCTGCAATATATTGCCCGGTGAAATTTCCACCTGCACCATATCACCTTCCGCCGAAATCACCTGTCCGCTGACAATAGTTCCCACGGACAGATTCATGGCACTGCCTGTATTCGCTCCATGTCCGGCCCCTGACTGCACAGCCTGCGCTGACGAATCCGTGACCGGAATCTGTGTTTGTCTTTGAAATAAACCTGTCAGATCAAAATTCATTCTTTCACCTTAAAATGTGTGATAAAGCTCTTGCGATGAATCGGCGTAGCGCCGTACTCCTCCAACGCCTGAATGTGCATGGCAGAACCGTAGCCCTTGTTGGACGCAAATCCGTACTGTGGCATAAGGCTGTCATACTCCATCATAAGCCTGTCCCTGGTTACCTTAGCAAGAATGCTGGCCGCTGCAATGGAAACACTTTTGGCATCTCCCTTGATGATCGGAACCTGACGCATGGTAAGTCCCGGAATCGTGACCGCATCATTTAATAATATATCGGGTTTTACCCCAAGTTTATTAACGGCTTCGCGCATGGCCTCGTAGGTCGCCTGCAAAATATTAATCTCATCAATCCGCTCCGGCGTAGCAAATCCGACTCCGTAAGCCACCGCCTTTTCCTTGATGATATCAAAGAGTTCCTCTCTTTTTTTTGCGGTCAGCTTTTTGCTGTCATTGAGATATAAAATATCACAGTCTTTCGGCAAAACAACCGCTGCAGCCACCACCGGACCTGCGAGCGGTCCGCGTCCCGCCTCATCGATTCCGCATATGTATTCACAGTCACTGTACTCTCTCTCATAACTGCTCATCTCATAAATGCGTTCCTTTTCTTTCTCCAGTGCGAGCAGTCTTTTATCTGCCTTTTCCACAAGTGCCTGCACACTTTTTCTCTCGTCTGCAATAAATCTGCTGATAAAATCAGGCAGCATTTCTTCGTTTGCTGCCTGATAAATTGCCTTAATCTCATTCATGGATAACTGATTACTCATATATGTACCATCCTAATCATGTTTTATAAATCCAATGGAATCAAACGGATAGATGCGAAGCCACGCACGGCCCACGATATTCTCCCGCTTTACAACACCCACCGAAGGGTCTCTGCTGTCCGCACTGGCGTTTCGATTATCTCCCAGCACGAAATACTCATCCGCACCCAAATGAATGGTGTCCGCTGCAATTCCCGGATCCAGGATTATCTCTTTTCCGTAAGTCTCCAAAAGACGCTCCCCGTTAATATAAATATCGCCGACCTCATCGATATAGACCGACTCTCCCGGAACACCGATGACTCTCTTGATATAAAATGTGTTTTTTCCCTGCTGATACGGGAACACAACCACATCATAGCGGTTCGGCTCATGGAACCGGTAGGTAAGCTTGTCAACGATAAGATTGTCACCGCTCATAAGCGTGTTTTCCATGGACTCTCCCTGCACCACCGTTCTCTGTCCCACAAACTGTATCACCAGATAAGTAAGAATCAAGATTCCCAACAAATATAAACTCATACTTAAAATATCTTTTAAAAATGCTTTCACCTTATGTTCCTCACTGTCTATTCTTCCGTCAATGGTTTCTCAAGGGTAATTTTGCCGATTTTACCGCTTCTGAAATCATCCAAAATCAGATTTGCCGCTTTGCGTAAATCCAGCTCATCTCCCTTTTTAAAACATTTTCTGACCTCTGCAATCTGTGTCATAATTGCCAAAAATCCATCCTGGTCTTCGGCATCATCTTCCAGCTCGATGGCAATATCATACCGTCTTGCAAGCAGTCCGTGATATTCCTTTACAAGGAATGAAATCAGCTCCAGCGCCATCTCCTCGATATTGAGAATCTCATCATTCATGGATCCGATCAGCGCAAGACGAAGCCCTACCTGCTGATCCTCAAACTTCGGCCACAAGATTCCCGGCGTATCCAAAAGCTCCAGCGTCTTACTGAGACGAATCCACTGCTTTCCTTTGGTTACTCCCGGCTTATTTCCGGTCTTTGCACAGGCTTTGCCTGCGAAGGAATTGATAAATGTCGATTTACCCACATTCGGGATTCCCACTACCATGGCCCGAACCGGACGATTGATAATTCCTCTCTTGCGGTCACGCTCAATCTTTTCTTTACATGCCTCTGCAACCACGCTGTTGATTGCCTTCATCCCGTTTCTGTTGCGGGAATTTAACGCCACTACAAAATAACCTTTTTTCTCAAAAAAATCCTTCCAATTTTGTGTCTGTCTGTCATCTGCCAAATCCGCCTTGTTCAGCAGAATCAGTCTCGCCTTGTTTTGACCGAGTTCATCTATGTCCGGATTGCGGCTGGAAAGCGGAATACGTGCATCCACAAGCTCAATCACAAGATCGATGAGCTTGATATTTTCCTGCATCATACGCTTCGCCTTTGTCATATGTCCCGGATACCATTGATATGTCATATTTTCACCTTATTCCATGAGACCGACCGGACTGTCTCCCGCCGCCATATGGAACCATACCTTTCCGATAATATTGTCTCTGGACACCGCACCGATGTTACCGGAGCGACTGTCCTCGCTGTTGTTGATATTGTCTCCCAATGTAAAGTATTCATTGGTTTCCAATGTGATGGGATTTTCTGCAATTCCCGCATCTTCTATTTTATCATATTCCACATCTTTATACAAAAGATCGTTAACATACAACGCACCGTTTTTAATCTGTACCGTATCCCCCGGCTTGGCAACCACGCGTTTCACATAGTAATGTGCATTTGCATTTCCGTTCGGCAAAAACACAACCACATCCCCGACTTTCGGAGCCATCACCCGATAAACAAATCGGTTCACAAGGATTTCCTGCCCGTTATAGAGAACCGGTTCCATGGAAACACCGATAACGCTTGTCCGCATGCCCACACAGAAAATAATTACATAGGCAAGAACCACCGCAGCAATCGTGATAAATATGTAATTCCATATCTCACGCATCACTGACGCATTTATGACTTTTTTCTTTTGACGAAAGCTAAGCCCTTTTCTTCTCATCCTGTTCTCCTGTTTCTCTGTTTTTCCGGAATAATCGTTATCTTTTTTCCACCACTTATACTATACATCCTGAAAAGAAAAGGGACAAGATACATACTGTATTTTGTCCCATCCATTTCTTTTTTTCTTACTATTTAACAAGCTCTTTAACTTTTGCTCTTTTACCTACACGGTCTCTTAAATAGTTAAGTTTTGCACGTCTTACTTTACCACGTCTTACAACTTCAACCTTCTCTACATTCGGGGAGTGTAATGGCCATGTCTTTTCAACGCCTACACCGTTTGAAGTTTTACGAACTGTAAATGTCGCACGGTTGCTTCCGCCCTGCATTTTAAGAACTGTACCTTCGAAAACCTGAATTCTTTCACGGTTTCCCTCTTTGATTTTACCGTAAACTTTTACAGTATCACCAACGTTGAACTGTGGTACGTTTTCTTTTAACTGAGCTGCTTCGATTTCTTTAATAATTGCGTTCATTGTGTATCTCCTTCCATCATCGGATGTTCTTAATACTATCTGTAACAGAGGACCATCTCTTTTCACAACGTGAGTAGTTTACCATAAATCGCCGGGAAGTGCAAGGGGTTTTTCAAGAAAACACCGGTTTTTTATACTGTCCCCTATTGCCCTTGTGATTTATTTGATTGAATTATATAGAACAAGATAATATCAGCTTTAAATTTGTCGCACTTGTACGGTTGATATTCCGTTTTTATGGGCGTCGACCGTACGATATCCAAAGGATTACGGTTAGCTTTGGTATTATGCTTGATTCAACCGTAATAATCCAGAGTAATTACCTTTGTTTTTCGGATTTTATGGTTTTTAACCGTAAATTTGATGCGAACATTACGGTTGTATTTGTTTAATTCAGAAAACAAACCGTAAATCCCAAAAATATGTACGGGCGAATCACTAAAACTACATATCTCGACCGTAAAGCGAAATTTCCCTCAACATAATTCCCATCATACAGCCTTCTTCCCCTTCACAAGAACCCAGCCGACAACCGCCAACACGACACCTACAAGTGTAACTACCGCAATCTGGGCGCTGCCGGGACTCTCCTCCATCAGTACCGGGAACAGTTTTCCGACCTGCTCCGGATAGAGCGTAATCAGTACGGAAACGGAATTGTTTATAAAATGCATCAGCATGGAAACGAAAATACTTCCGGTCATATAAGCCGCCACCGTCAGGCCAAGACCGATAATGCTGATGGTAAACATCTTCAGAAGACTCATGTGATAAGCCGCAAAGATCAGCGTCGTCGCAACAATCGCAACCCATGGCTTACACTTCTCCCGCAGCGTCCCCATCAGAAAACCGCGGAACAAAAACTCTTCCCCTATGGCAGGCATTGCCGCCATCACAAGAAAAAGTACCCAAGCCGGTTGTCCTTTGATCATTTCATCCATTGCCTTCAAACTCTCTGCACTCTGCGGAAATACCGGTGTAAGAAGTGCACCGGCCACAAGCGCCAGCATAAATCCTGCAAGTGCAAGGCAGATTCCTCCGAGCACTCCTTTGATATGAGGCGGTTTAATTGAGAACACCTTCTTGAAATCAGCCTTCATGTACCATGCGTACACAAGCGGGCATATTAAAATAAATGCCTGCTGCACTGCCACTCCGCCGAAGCCGAGTTTCAGCTGCGCATAAGTTCCGCCGTACAACATAAGCAGAAGCACAATACACATGAGCAGCACACAGTCACCGACTCCCGGTATCTGCTTCTCTTTCATATCGCTGCGTTTATCAAACAGTTTTACGCCGGAGAATCCTTCGGAAAACAGAACCGATTCGCTGTTATATATTCTTCCGAGCACCATAATCGCCAGTAAGCTGTAGGCAACATTGGATACCAGCACAATGCCGAACAGTGCATAGTTATAATTAAATTCAAACAAACCAGCCACAAGAAGTGCCACATTTACAACCGGTATCGCCGCCGTCTGCGCGGTCAGCTCCACATCCGGAAGCATCGGCGCATAGCTGGCAAACATAAACACAAACATAACCGGTGTTGCATAGTTGTTCGCATCTTTAAAATTCTTTGCAAACACGCAGGTACACATACATACCGCCGTAACAAACAGCGCGAATACCATCATGACAAGAATGGTAATCAAAATTCCCGGTATGAACTTTGTATAATCAATGACAATGTTCATATCCGCAGCCGACGCCATGGAACTGGATACCAAAAATGCCATGGCACCACACATGGAAATCACATTGAGAAGCGCTGACACACCTGCGATTACGGAAACTGCAAGGAACTTACTCATAATCATCTCAAAATTAGTCACAGGTAATGTAAGAAGTGTCTCGAGTGTTCCTCTCTCCTTCTCACCTGCAGTCACATCGATTGCCGGATAAATGGCTCCCAGCAAAATCATCGTGATAATAAAAAACGGCATCATAGTACCAAGCATGCTTCCCACGGACTCTTCCGCAGAAGACAGATCATTTTCCGCAATCTGCACCGGATGTAAGATCATCTCAGCATCCAGTCCCGCATCTTCTATCTGCTGTTTTGTCAAGGAAGACCTATAAATATCAAATGCTTCGTCCAGCGCATAGGACGCCGTAGAAGAATTGTCTTTTGCCGACAGATAATGAATGGTAATCTCTTTTCCGTCCATAGTCACATAGGCATCGATAGTTTCTGCCTCCAATGCCTCCCTGCAGGAATCTTCCGAAACCACCTTGACCGTATATCCTATTTCTTCCGGCATATCTTCCAGAATGTCCGCCATAGCAGTTTCCAGCTCGGCGCAGTCCTCAAATGCCACAAGATAGGTCTTCTCTTCCTGGCTCTGCATAATTGCAGTAGAAAGAAGTGCCATACCAACAATCAAAAGCGGATAAAGCACAAGCGGTAAAAGCACCATCATAATCATGGTCTTTTTGTCCCTGAATATATCCCTGATTTCGCGTTTAAACAACGCACCCATTCGTTTTACATTCATGCTTTTTCCACCTCCTCCATAACATAGTGGAACGCATCACGGAGATTTTCTGTATTGCACTCTTCCAAAATTGCTTTCGGACTGCCTTCTTTCACAATTTTTCCCTGATAAATCATCAAAATGCGGTCACACAGAAACTGGGCTTCCTCCAGATAATGAGTGGAATACAGTACTGTCTTGCCTCGCTCCTTCTGCGACTTCATAAAATTCACAATTGCATCGGCACTTAAAATATCAAGTCCCAGTGTCGGCTCGTCAAATATGTAAATATCAGGATCGTGAATCAGACATCTTGCAATGGATGCCCGCTGTGTCTGACCGGTTGACAGCTTCTCAATACGGTTATCTAAAAAGCTTTCCATATCGAGAACATTTGAAATCTCAGCAATCCGCTTCTCAGCTTCCGCTTTTTCAATCCCGTATATCTCCGCAAGCATATACAACATCTCACGGGGGCTCATGCGGTGATAAAGCTTTGTATTTCCCGACAGATAACCGATGGACTTTTTCAGATCTACCGGATCCGTCAAAACCTTGCCTTCTCTGTTTTCGATGGACACGGTCCCTTCCGTCGGTTCCATCAGCGAACCGAGCATCCGAAGAAGCGTGGTTTTTCCCGCTCCGTTCGGTCCTAAAATACCGAGAATTTCTCCCTGCGGTACCTGAAACGAAACATGGTCCACCGCATAAAATGTTTCTTTTTTCCCTGTTTTTTTCCCTTTCTTCCCGAGCCCCTTTTTTTCTTCGGAAAGAACAGTTCTCTCAAACTGCTTACACAAATTATCAGCAATGATCATTTTCTGCCCTCCACTTTTCATACAAATCCGGCCTGCGCTCCTTTGTGCGTTTCAGCGACTCCTCCAACTGCCACTTTTCGATCAGCTTATGGTTTCCCGACAAAAGCACCGGCGGAACCTCCTTGTCACGCCATACCTGCGGGCGCGAATACTGGGGATGCTCCAAGAGACCGTTTCCGAAGGAATCGGTTACCGCCGACTCATCATTGTTTAATACCCCCGGAACCAACCGCGATATCGCATCAACCATGACCATGGCCGGAAGCTCTCCTCCCGTCAACACATAATCTCCGATTGACACATAATCGGTCACAACTTCCTCAAGAACTCGTTCGTCAATGCCTTCATAGTGTCCGCAAAGAAGTACCAAATCCTCTTCTTTTGCAAATTCCTGCGCCATCTTCTGGTCAAACACGGAACCCTGCGGCGTCACATAGACAACGCGAACTTTCTTTGCCTCCTCCGGCAATTCAGCCCCGGAATTTTCAGAATGCAAGGTCTGCTCACGGCGCTCTGCAATCTGCCCAAGCACCGCCTGAACGCAGTCATAGACAGGCTGCGCCTGCATCAGCATTCCGGCTCCCGGACCGTAAGTATAATCATCCACTTTCTGATGTTTGTTCGTTGTATAATCCCGGATATTGACCGCCTCTGCGGAAATACAGCCCTTCTGCATGGCACGGCCGAGGATGCTCGTTCCGAGTCCTTCCATAATCATCTCCGGAAATAATGTCAGCACATGAAAAAACATGTCTTCTCCTCCTAATCAAGTAAGCCCGGCATAACAAACACGGTCACTGTGCGCTTCTCCATATCAACGCCGCGCACGCACTCTTTAATCGCCGGAAACAGATGCTCTTTTCCTTCCGGTGTCTTCACTACATACACATCGTTGGCACCGGTCTGTATCACGTCCACAAGCTCACCGATTTCTATCCCTTCCTCATCGCAGACAGACATACCGATCAAATCTGCAATAAAATACTCATCCTTTGCACATTTCACGGCATTTTCTCTCGTCACGTAGAGGTTGCAGCCTTTGTATGGCTGAATCTCATCCAGACTGTCAAATCCTTCAAACTTCAAGATCACAAACTGCTTAAAAAACTTCACGCTCTCTACCTTGACCTCCCGCATTCCGGCCGGTGTTTCAAGCACGTAATCTTTATTCTTTTTAAAACGCTTTACGTCATCCGTCATCGGAAATACTTTCATTTCTCCCCGCACACCGTGTGTGGACGAAAGCACTCCTACCTGCAACATATTTTCCATAAACCGCTCCTTTTACTTTCTATTTTTCGAAATTAATTTTTTACCGCCCGTTTCCAAAAATTGGCATATGACAGATATCCCCATAGCACAAAGCGGAAGCATCATCACAATATAAAACAGCACATATCTGGACTTTGCCTCCCAAAGCATTTGGAACAAAAATCCGCCGATAAAAATCAAATGAAACAGATACGCTGATGCCTCGCCTCTCTTCAAAATCAGATACAGCGCACTGACAAGCGCAGCGGCGTACAAAAGAGACTGAAACAGATTCATAAACTGCAAAATACCGTCATAGTACCGCCCGAACATAATCTCATGTTTCATCTGCGAAATATCACCGTGATCCACACCGGCATTCAGAACAAGCAACGCCTGGTAACTCGGTTCATCCCACTGGCTTAAAATCTTTTCCCGGTAAAACTGCCATGCAATTCCCGGATTATCCGCAAACTCCGCAAGTCGCCTGCGGATGTAACTCATCGCCTCCTCATTGGCAAGCTCTGTGTCATATCCGTTATTTTCATATATTTCCACACTGTACTCACTGTACCAGCCATTTCCCCGGACGCCTTCCTGCATTCCCATGGCAATCCAGCCCGTCGGCGGAATTCCGTCCGACACCTCCTGTCCGGAACGCAGCTCATACCCGGCCTGTATCAGCCCACGCCCTGCAAAAACAAACACGACGCAGAGCAATGCTGCCAGCAGAAGCATCGGTTTTCTCTCCTTTATAAACCGGAGCAGAAAAACAATCACGACTGCAATGACAACAATCATGCTGTTTGCCCGGAATACAACGGACGCAAATGCGGCAAGACACATAAAAATCAAGTTCCGCACTCTCCGGTTCTTTAAATACACCGACATCTGCCACACAAGCAGCACGGAAAACATCATGGACATACATTCTCCGTAAATAAAAGAAATGTAAAAATACAGCGGAAACAGGAAAATAAGCAAAAGTGCATAGTAAAGCGAAACCTGCTTCCCGAAAAGATTTTCTGTCAAACGTGCTCCGACGATGCTCATCACAATCAGTGCCAGCAAATTCAGCACCATCAATGCCATTTGGGCATATTCGCCCGCCAGAGCCGTCACGATTTCCATATAAAGCGTCAGTCCAAGCTGATACGGGTACTGTGCCAAATATCCGCCCCCGACCAGTCCGTCGTAATTGCCCTTCAAAAATAACGAAGCATTTTCAAGCAAAAAAAGCTGGTCTCCCGTCGGCGAAAACGTAGTTCCGTCAAACACATAAACAATGCCCATGAGAGCAAACACGGCAAGAAGCACAATTCCCGAAATCTTTTGTGCCTTCTCTGTCTTTATGCCCCGTTTTATAGCGAATGCAAGAACAACCGCCAAAATCCCGAACACAAAATGCATCCACAGCGGATCGCTCACCACATGTTCCCATTCCAAATAGTCCTTCGGAAACATATGGGAATAGAACAGGGAATAATAAAGCAGAAACAAGAGTAAAACCGCAGATATCGCTGCTATCGCCTTATTCAAAAACCAATATATTTTTTCCGTCCGGCTCATCATGCACACTTATCCTCTCTCACCCGCGTCTGTTCCAGCACATCCATACCAACTACAAACAGCAGTAATAACCGCAGAAGAGCTCCGATTACATTGAATCCTTCAAAAGAAAACCAAAGGAGTGTCTCAGAATAGGATTCCAGTGCAATCAGGTTCATCACAACCGGAATCCACATTTTCTTTTTGCCCTCAAAAAGATAGTGCATGGATGTTATTTCCGCAATATAGGCATAGCGGTCATGCATATGCGGTAATAAATACGTAATCAAAAGCACACTGAATGTTGTGAGCGAACACAAAAAGCGGGCGCTGAAGACGATTTTTTTCTGGTACAGATAATAGACCAGAGCCACCAGCGAAAGTCCGCAGAACCACAGACAAATGGTGGAAATCTCTTTGTCCAATCCGTCGAATTGCCAGAAGGAATACACATTCGGAAACTCAAGCTGAAGTTCCCCGAAATCCTGTGACTGGCGGAAATATATCGTCAAAAGATCCACCGCTCCTCTCCCTGCAATCCAGGAAGGAATCAACGTGATGCAATACACAAACGGAATCCAAAGCAAAGTACGCAGACGGTAACTTTTCTTTATAAACAAAATAGCAACCACCGGCAACACAAACACGGTCTGCAGTTTGAACGAAAAAGCACATCCCAGAAGGAACATAACAATATCGTCCGTTCCGATGGTGAAGGCCAACTTTTTCCACGCGATTTTCTTTGAAATGTCCGTTGTTGCGCAAAGCAGCGCCGACAAAATGAAAATCGTATAAATATTGTCACACTGCCCCCAGACGCCGGAGTTTGTAATTACAGTCGGCAACATCAGGACAAAAATATAAACCAGTATCTTTTGATATTTGCTTTTTCCCTTTCCGATCAGAAGACAAGCGACAATTGCAAGGACAAAATCGAGCACTATACTGACGCCTTTGATCAGATACAAAGGCTCCGTATCGAAATAGGAAATAAGCATCAGAATATGCATATACGCCGGCGTGTAGTTTCCTATCTCGTGCCCAAGCCCAGCAAATCCGCCATATTGCCTAAAAGCGTCCACCCAAGGTTTTAAGCATATCGTATAATCCGGAAATTTCAGGTCGATGAAAATTACCCTGAGGTACCACGCAATCGCTGTCGCAATGAGTACAACGATGACATCCATCACTTCCCAATCTGTTTTTCCGATTTTTTTGCAAAGTATTTTTTCTAACATCTTACTACCCTTTCTGTGTCAAATCCGCATCTTTTTTTGCGAAGCATTTATTCAAAAAAACAACTCCGCAAACGGTCATCAGAATGAAACAAGAAAAATAATTAACCATGTATCGCGCATGGACTTCCCACAAAAGCAGGAAACACAAAAGTCCGAATGAGGCCAGCGAAACAGGAAGCCACCTGTGCTCCGCTGTCTTCTTCCGAAAGACATCTACCGCCGTTTTCACCATATAAAACACACAAAAGATCAAATACACATACCACAGGGAAGAACAGCTGTCCCAATAGGTGTCGTAATTGTCTCCCAAAAGTGTCACAGTATCCGCCAGCTCTGTCTCTTTCTGGAATCCGAACAAGAATGTATAGGACAATTCAAAAGAGCCGTCGGAAAATGCAAGAATCCCCTTATTTTTCAGATGTTCCAGCATTCCGGCAAACCCGAAATCTTTCACTCTGCTGACAATCTCCCCGCGAACCTTTTCTTTTCGCTCCTGCGGATCTTTTATGGATCTGGAAAACTCCGTATCATCCGGCGAAAATCCCGGATTGTCATTCAGTCCCATCATCACCCATGTCTCAAGAGGGGTATTCATCTGCTCCGCCACCTGCTTGCTTAGGTGGGTATCGTAAATACAACTGTCAAGCAACAGATTGGCGCTGATATAAACCGCAACAAAGATAGCGACAACCATCGCCAGTTTTTTCCACTGCGCAGACAAAAAGAGCGCAGCGCAGATTGCAATGAGCATAATAAATACTGTCGGTTTGAGAATATATCCCACCACCGTGACCACAGCCATAAGTATGCTCCACACGCACATTCGCACCTTATCCTGACACTTGTCGAGATACAAATAAATCAAATACAGAAGAACCGGAAATATCATCGTCAACTGATCTGTATAAAACACTGCCCCCATCAGGTACATCGGCGGATATACGGCATATAAAACAAGGGAAAAAACTGCTTCCGACGCCGAAAACATTTTTTTGCACACAGCGTAGGTCGCTATTACCATTCCCGCACACAACACACAGTTGATAATCATACCCACCAGGTAGAAATCGTAAAATCCTACCTTCGCAGCCATCTGAAACGCAATCATGAGAAGCATCATCGGTCCGATATTGTTCGGATAATAATAGTAATAATCGTAAAACCGTTCAAAGGTACCGGTCACGACCCAGTCCGTCGCCCCGTGAAAGAGCGAAGAATAATCATACAGCGGATTGACCCGCAGTTCATTTCCGAAAAGAAGCTGCGCGGCAAACAGTACGACGACATACACGGCCAACACAACCGTTCCGTATTTTTCCCAGATTTTTTCCGTCCGTTTGATCCCCTTGTATACGAAAAACAGGATCACGATACCTACGATCCATTGCAAAATGCGAAACGCACTCTCACCAACGGTTCTCGGCACAAAATCTCTTCCGAGAATATCCAGCAAAAGCTTGAAAAAAGCAAGTGCAATCACGCAATATAATATTTTATAAAAAACATTGGCTGTTTTATTCATTCCGGGCAATGCTCCTTCATCAAAAAAGAATACTATCTTATCTATTATATAACAGCATGTCCTGTTTTCACAATAAAAAAATCCGAGGCCGATGCCCCGGATTCTCTCTTAAATAATCTCAACATTCACTTTCTTATTGTCATTCACGGAAGCCGCCTTCACAACCGCACGAATCGCTTTTGCAATTCTTCCCTGTTTTCCGATTACTTTACCCATATCGGAAGGTGCTACGTGCAATTCTACCGTAATAGTTTTGCCTTCTGTCTTTTCGGTTACAACAACTTCATCAGGATTGTCAACAAGAGCTTTTGCGATTACTTCTACTAACTCTTTCATAATCCACCTCCAAAAGTGTTATGACAATATTATTTTTCGATTCCTGCCTGTTTGAAAATTTTGCTAACAACTTCTGTCGGCTGAGCTCCGTTTGCTAACCATTTTTTAGCAAGCTCTTCGTCTACTTTGAATGTGCTCGGATCTGTAGTCGGATCGTATGTTCCGATCTCTTCGATACATCTTCCGTCTCTTGGGGATCTTGAATCAGCTACTACGATTCTGTAAAAAGGAGCTTTCTTCTGTCCCATTCTTCTTAATCTGATTTTTACTGCCATTTTTTTGTACCTCCAAATGTTTTAATAAGTTTATTTGTTTATATCTGAATAGAAATCATCCTCGCAATCGGACAAATCTCTAATCTTCACTAAAACGGAAATCTTCTTCCTCCGCCGAAGCCTCCCATGCCCGGGAAACCTCCCATCATTCCTCTTCGGCCCTTTTTGCCGCCGCTAAACTGTTTCATCATTTTCTGCATCTGTTCAAACTGCTTGACGAAACGGTTGACTACTGCGATATCCACACCCGCACCTTTTGCAATACGGTGCTTGCGGCTCGGATTTAAAAGCTTCGGATTCCGGCGCTCTTCCACTGTCATGGAAAGAACGATCGCCTCCATGCGCGCCATCTGTTTTTCATCAATGGCACCTTCCAGATCTGCTGCATTTATTCCCATACCGGGCATCATGCTCATGATAGAGGAAAGACCTCCCATATTGCGCATCTGCTTCATGCTTTCCAGGTAATCTTCAAAATCAAACTTACCCTTCTTCATTTTCGCAGCCATCTGCTTTTCTTTTTCCTCATCCATGTCAATGCTTTCCTGCGCCTTTTCAATCAGCGTAAGCACATCGCCCATTCCGAGGATTCGGTTTGCCATACGATCCGGATGGAACTGTTCCAAGTCGGAAAGCTTCTCACCCATACCGGCATAAAAAATCGGTTTCCCTGTTACAGCTTTTACGGAAAGTGCTGCACCGCCTCTGGAATCACCGTCCATCTTGGACAAAATCACTCCGTCAATACCGACTTTTTCATCAAATTCTTTGGCCACATTGACTGCATCCTGACCGGTCATCACATCGACAACCAAAATCGTCTGATGCACATCTACGTTTGCCTTAATATCCTGAAGTTCCGTCATCATGTCCTCATCGATATGAAGACGTCCGGCGGTATCCAAAATCACTAAATTGTGTCCGTTTTTTCCTGCATGCTCAATCGCCGCTTTCGCAATATCCACAGGCTTGTGGTTCTCTCCCATACTGAATACTTCCACACCCTGCTTTTCACCGTTGACCTGCAGCTGTTTGATCGCTGCCGGACGATACACATCACATGCAACAAGAAGACATTTCTTGCCTTTTACTTTATATTTCCCGGCTAATTTTGCCGTTGTCGTCGTCTTACCTGCTCCCTGAAGACCGCACATCATGAGAACCGTGATGGCTTTTCCCGGCTGGAGCGCAATTTCGGCTCCTTCACTTCCCATGAGGTTCACAAGTTCTTCATTTACAATCTTGATGACCATCTGTCCCGGATTGAGACCGTTCATCACATCCGCACCGACCGCACGTTCTTCCACAGTTTTTACAAACTGCTTTACAACCTTAAAGTTAACATCGGCTTCCAGGAGCGCCATTTTAACTTCCTTCATGGCTGTTTTGACATCTTCTTCCGTCAACCGGCCTTTGCCGCGAAGGTTCTTAAATACATTCTGCAGTTTTTCGGTTAAGTTTTCAAATGCCATGTACTATAAGTCCTCCAGAATTTCAGCTGTCAGTCTTCTGACCTGCTCCATGTCATCCGTCTCGTTAATCTTGCGGATTTTATCCTTGATCTTCTCAAAACGCTCTACCAGATGAAGCTTACTTTCATAAGAAAGCAATGTCTTGTCGCAACGCTTTAACAAATCGTGGATGCCTTGTCTGGAAATACCGTAATCACCGGCTAACTCCGAGAGCGACATATCGTTGAAAACCGCATCCTCGTATATCTGTCGCTGATGCTCTGTCAGAAGCTCTCCATAGAAATCATATAAAATTCCCTGTTCTACGATTTTTTCCATAAAAACTCCTATATTCCCAAACAACCTTGTATAGAATACCACCATAACAAAAGGGTGTCAAGTATTTTTTCTTGACACCCCGATTTTTATTTTAATACACGGAATCCGAACACTTCATGTTCATCCCGCGGGCCCAAATCCTGCAATTCGCGAATCAGAATTTCTTTCAGTTCCACCTCATCAATCGGAAGCACAATGTGATAATCCATTCCATGTTCCAGAGAACGAATTCTCTCATCCCGCAATCCGTTGCTGGTAAGCGCCACAATTGTAATATCGTTGATATCACGGCGTTTCATCTCTCGAAGCTCCATGGTCGTCTCAAATCCTGTTTTTCCCGGAAGAACAGGATTCATAAACATAATCTGATAGTATCTTCCCGGCGAGGCAACAAGCATATCGATAGCTTCCTGTCCGTCCGCTGCCGTCTCCACCTGCAGACCGAACTTTCGCAAAAAAGCAACAGTAACCGCGCGGTTCATCTCGTTATCATCCACAACAAGGGCACGATACTTTGAAAAATCCCTTTCTTTTATATGATCCACCAGATGACTTATAATACTCGCCTCAGACTGTGCTTTTTTCTCCACCGGTTGCACAGGCATGCGGATTTCTACCGAAATTCCGTCGCTGTTTTCTCCCGAGACATCAATCGTACCGCTGAAGCAATCTACCAGGCGGTACACAAACGTCATTCCGTCCCCGAGCTGATTGCTTTTCGAAAGCACTGTTTTCCCGGTTCCCCGGATAGAAATTGTCAAATCAAACAGTTCCAATTCCTGATCCACATCAAATCCAATCTCCAAGCCAAGCTTCGTCCCCTCTTCGGAGCCTTCCACAATAGCCGTCAAAAGATTCCACAGAAGCTGGGTCATATGTATACGGTCGTGATAAAACGTATTTATTCTCGGGGTTCTATTGGTCATTTCAAAGGTTATTTTCTTTGCCGTTATCTCCTCCGAAATCAGAAGCTGCAATTTATCCAGCAAACGATCCACCAGGACAACTTCATCCCGCACATATAGCTGCCCGTTCTCAATCTCGGACATCGTAAACATCTGCTCCAGCATTTCTGAATACTGTTTCAGACTTTTTTTCGCTTTTACTATATATTCATCGCGCGGTTCCCCCTCGGCAGTCATCGACAATTCAAGCATCGCTCCGACACCGCAGAGCGGTTCCCGCATTTCCTGTTTCATACTGTCAAGAAACTCCCGCCTTGCCTCGTTGGATTTGTGCGCTGCATCCAGACTTCTTTTTATCAGTTCCTGTTCCCGTTTCGCCTCGGTAATCTCACGCGTCACATCATCCACGCACATACAAAGCACCTTCTTTTCCCGTCCCCAAAACATAATCAGGCGCTTTCTTCGTATGTCTCCGTCTTCATTTACCGAATATTCAATCGTATAGTCATCTTCGTATTGCAAAGATTCTGCAATCGATTCCATGCGGATTTTTTGCAAAAAAATGTTCTCATCATCTCCGAAATACCCTTTTATCAGATTTTCGCTGCACCACTGTTCACAATTTGGAATTTCCATCCGTTTTCTTCCGCAGATATGCTGTCCGTTTCCGTTCACACCGTCAACAAGTATGATCTGCTCATAAGTTCGCGCCAACACATCGATCAGTACTTCATCCTTCCAATCCACACTATTCATCTGTTTTCCTCCGTCAAGTCAAGTCAACTCCCGCTCAATTCGCAAAATCTTCAATTTTTTGATTAAATTGCAATTTATTATAGTTTAACACGATACAAAGAAAAAGTTTATATTTTTTCTGCAAATATATTTTTATATCCCTCACCGTATATTTCACTGGCAGAAGAAACTATCATAAACGACGCCGGATCGTGCTCCTTTACAATCTCCTCCACCTGCAGCGCCTTCTTTTTGTCCGCCACACACATAATAATCTTCTTTTCTTTATTTTGGAATGTTCCCTCGCCATACAACCACGTAACCCCAAGGCCTGCTTCATGAAGCAGACTTTCCGTCAAGGCATCCGCATGGTCGCTGATGATGTATATCAGTCGCGCTCCGTCTTTTCCGTACAAAACCGCATCCAGTGTATACATGGAGACCACCGTTGCAATGGAGGCATAAATCGACGCCTCTATATTCCCGAACACAATTCCGGCTGCGATAATCACCGCAGAGTCAAACAGCAAAAACAAACTCCCCGTCTTCTTATGGGGAAATTTCTGCTTTATAATTTTGATGATAATATCGATTCCCCCGGTGGTAGAACCCGCCTTAAACACGATGCCGATTCCGGTTCCGACCAGAACTGCTCCGACGATTGCAGCCAACATTCGATCCTCCGTCAAAGGACCGATATATTCCATAACATTGGTCAATCCGGAAACCATAATCAGCGTATAAATGGTAGAAACGATAAATTTCCAGCCAAACTTCCATATTCCCAGCAGAATAATCGGAATATTCAAAAGGAGAATCAGGGTACCGGTTTCTATCGGAACAAAACGGTTCAGCAAAATCGCAATACCTGTCACCCCGCCCGGTGCCAGGTCATTCGGATTCAGAAAAAAAGCAATGCCTGCAGCATAAAAGATTGCTCCGAGAAAAATCGTAATATATTTTTTTATTCCCGCTATCATTTTTGATGATTTACTTTTTGGCATATAATGCTCCTTTCTTTTCCTTATCATATCCTATGGTGAAAAAAATATGAGCCATAAAAACACGCAATGCTTTCCTATGACTCATATCAATTACTTCTAAAATTTAAATATTGGTTCGAACTACCTTTGGCTGGTAACCTTTTGAATTTAACGCTTCAATAATCTTTTCTTTATGCTCTGTTCCGAAAGCTTCCAGCGTAATTCTAAGCTCAACCGCAGCGTTTCTGTTGGTTGACACAAACTGGTTGTGCTCCAATTTGATTACGTTACCGCTTTCATTTGCAATGACGCTGGCTACCGTAGAGAGCTCACCCGGCTTATCCGGAAGCAAAACAGAAACCGTAAAGATTCTGTCGCGGAAAATAAGTCCCTGCTGGACAACGGATGACATTGTAATCACATCCATGTTACCACCGCTCAAGATAGATACAATTTTCTTGTTTTTTACATCAAGCTGCTTCAATGCAGCCACTGTAAGCAATCCGGAATTTTCCACAATCATCTTGTGGTTTTCTACCATATCAAGGAACGCTACAACAAGATCTTCATCCGGAACGGTAATAATGCCGTCCAGATTTTCTTTGATATATGGGAAAATATTAGTTCCCGGTGTTTTTACCGCCGTACCGTCAGCGATTGTGTTCACACTCGTAAGCGTCGTCACTTGTCCTTCTTTCAAGGAAACTTCCATACAGTTCGCTCCGGCCGGCTCCACACCGATCACCTGAATCTTCGGATTCAACAGTTTTGCAAGAGTCGAAACACCGGTGGCCAAACCGCCTCCTCCGATCGGGACAAGAATGTAATCCACAAGCGGAAGTTCTTTTACAATTTCCATTGCAATGGAACCCTGTCCGGTCGCTACCGCAAGATCGTCAAACGGATGGATAAATGTATATCCCTCCTGCTCCGCCAACTCATATGCCTTGGCACACGCTTCATCATAAACATTTCCGTACAAAACCACTTCTGCACCGTAGCTCTTTGTGCGGTTCACCTTAATCAGAGGCGTCGTAGTCGGCATTACAATCACTGCCTTCGCCCCATAACACTTCGCTGCATAAGCAACTCCCTGGGCATGATTTCCGGCAGAAGCCGTAATGATTCCCTTGGCTCTCTCTTCCTCTGTCAAAGTGCTCATTTTATAGTAAGCACCGCGCACCTTATATGCTCCCGTAAATTGCATATTTTCCGGTTTTAAATAAACCTTATTTCCTGTCTGCGCACTTAAATATTCGCTGTAAACAAGTTCTGTCGGCTGCGTGGCTTCCTTTACTTTTTCGGAAGCTTCCTCAAACTTTTCAAGTGTCAGCATCTTTTCATCTCTCTCGCTCATGTTTATCCTTCTTTCATTTCCACATCAAACAGCGCATTTACAAACTGTTCGGAATCAAATTTCTGCAAATCTTCGATCGTCTCACCGACACCGATGTATTTTACCGGAACCTTCAGTTCCGACTGAATTGCAACTGCAATTCCGCCCTTTGCCGTTCCGTCCATCTTTGTCAAAATAATTCCGGTAAGCTGAGCCGCCTCGCCGAACTCTCTCGCCTGAGAAAGTGCGTTCTGTCCGGTCGTGCCGTCAAGAACAACCAAATTTTCTCTGTGTGCATCCGGAAACTCTTTGTCAATGATACGATTGATTTTTTTAAGCTCTTCCATAAGATTTTTCTTATTGTGAAGTCGTCCGGCCGTGTCACACAAAAGCACATCTGCCTTTCTCGCCTTCGCCGCGTTTACCGCATCAAAAACTACGCTTGCCGGATCGGCGTTTTCCGAGCCCGAAATAATCTCAACACCTGCTCTGTGCGCCCATTCCTCCAACTGTTCCACCGCCGCTGCACGGAATGTATCCGCCGCCGCAACAATTACTTTACGGTTTTGGTCTTTGAGTTTACCGGCCAGCTTTCCGACACTGGTTGTCTTTCCTACACCATTGACGCCGATTACAAGCACGATGGACTGCTTATGTTCAAATTCATAAGCCGTTTCCCCCACCTGCATCTGTTCCTTGATGCTGTCAATCAAAAGCTGTTTGCAGTCGGAAGGCTCTTTGATATGCTTTTCTTTCACCTGCTGCTTTAACCGCTCCAATATCTCATTGGTGGCCTTGACACCGATATCTCCCATGATAAGAATCTCTTCCAATTCTTCATAGAACTCATCATCAATATTGGAAAAACCGCTGAACACGGAATCGATTCCGCTGACAATGTTATTTCGGGTCTTGGTAAGACCTTCTTTCAGTCTGGCAAAAAAGCCTTTCTTTTCTTCGCTCATAAGTTATCTCCTGCTTACTGCGTTAATTCCTTTTCAATCAGATTTACACTGACTAATGTGGACACACCTTTCTCCTGCATGGTAATACCATACAGACGGTCTGCTCTCTCCATTGTACCACGTCTGTGGGTAATTACAATAAACTGCGTATGTTTCGTCAGCTTATGTAAATATTTTGCAAAACGGCCGACGTTGGAATCGTCAAGAGCCGCCTCAATCTCATCCAGCAGACAGAACGGTGACGGCTTCAGATTCTGAATTGCAAATAAAAGTGCAATTGCTGTCAGCGCCTTCTCTCCACCGGAGAGCTGCATCATATTTTGAAGTTTCTTTCCCGGTGGCTGGGCGATGATCTTGATTCCTGCTTCCAGGACATCCTCTTCCTCCATCAATTCCAGCGTACCGTGTCCGCCTCCGAACAACTCTTTAAATACTTTATCAAACTCACTGCTGATCTGCGCAAACTTCTCATTAAACTGATTGCGCATGGCTGTGTCAAGCTCTGTGATAATTCCCTGCAATGTCTCTTCCGCCTTCACCAGGTCGTCATGCTGGTTTGACAGGAAGGAGTATCTTTCCATCAATACCTTGTAATCCTCAATGGCATTAACGTTAACATCGCCTAACTTCTTAATATCATCTTTCAGCGCCGCCAACTGTTTTTTCATTCCGGAAAGATCGTTCATCTCCGGATCGCGAAGCTTGGCCGCAACGGAAAGTGTAATTTCGTATTCATCCCACATGTAATTAATCTGGGATTCCAGGGACTCCTGAAGACGCTCTCTCTGTGCGTTCAGACGGAATACTTCCTTATCGAGAAGCTGTATACGGTCTGACAGCGACTCTCTCTCCGTAAAGAAATTCTTCTGTTTCTCCGTGAGCTCCTGTTTTTTCTCTGTATCGCGTTTCAGTTTTTCCTGATTCTCATCCTGCGATGTATAGGAAGCTTCGATGGTTTTTTCCAGTTCCGTAATGTTTTCCTTCTTACGGGCCACTTCCTCCTTGGACGCATTCATATTCTCCAGGATTTCTTCCAGCTCTGCAGTCACTCTGCCGATTTCCATATTGATACGGTCGATATTCTGCTGCATGAACTCCTGCTTCTGCAGAACTTTTTCCACCTCGGTATTCATCTGAACATGAACCTCAGCCTCGGACGCCTCCGCTGCGCGGAGTTCATCCAGCGCAATCTGCATCTGACCGATCTGCTCCTGAATATTCTTCTCCATCTCTTCGGAGTTTTTCAGTTCCTCTGCTGTCCGCTGTTTCTCTTCCTGAATTTCACGGATCTGTGTTTCGATTTCCGTCTGCTCTTCCTGCAGCTTTTCAAAACCTTTTCCGGTTTCATTTTTCTTTTCCTGCGCCTGCATTACATTGAGACGGGCTGTATTCTGCTCGATAAACTTCGCCTGAAGCGTAGCCTTCACATGCTCAAGTTCCTGACGGATCTGCGTGCGCTCTGCCTTGGTCTGCTCGATTTCATCCAGCAATTTGTCCACCTGACGCAGGAAATCCTTCACTTTCTTTTCCAGTTCATCCATCTCTCTGCGGCGACCTAAAAGATTACTTGCATTTTTAAAGGCACCGCCGCTGATAGCACCGCCCGGAACAAGAAGTTCTCCTTCCAATGTAACCATACGGATACCATAGTCAAATTTTCTGGCAATCTTCACTGCATGATCCACGTGATCCACAACGACAATACGTCCAAGCATTGCTTTGGCCACATTTTTATATCTTTTGTCCGTGGAAACAAGATCACACGCCATTCCGATTACGCCTTTTTCATCCAGCACTTCCGGAGTTTTAAACTCCTGCGGATTTTCGATGCTGGTCAGCGGAAGGAAGGTTGCACGACCGAATTTATTCGTTTTCAAAAATTCGATCATCTTCTTCGCAGTTTCTTCGTCATCCGTAACAATATTTTGGATGTTACCGCCGAGCGCTGTCTCAATGGCAACTTCGTATTTCTTTTCTACCTTTACAATATCCGCAACAACACCGACGATTCCCCGGTTACTTGTCTTCTGTTCCATGACTTTGCGGATGCTGTTACCGTAGCCTTCGTACCGCTCCGTCAGATTGGAAATAGCTTCCAGTTTGGATTTTTCCTGATGATAAAGCACCTGGGTATCACGGAGCTTCTGATCTTTCTCCGACAGAATATCCGTAATCTCATGATTGCGTTCCTCCAGGGACGACTGTCTGTCATTGAGCTCGCGGATCTGCTCATTTACCTTCTTGAATTCTTCTTCAAGTTGAGAGATAACCTCTTCCTGCTGCTGCTCATCGCTGCGGGCACGGAGAAGTTTTGAACTCATCTCCGCCTTTCGGATATTCAGCTGTTCCAGCATGGAGTCAAAACGTCCGGCCTTGGATTTGATGGTCGCACGCTCTGTTAACGCCTCAATAATCGTCCGTTTACCGGACTCAATATTTTCATTGTATTCTTCCATCTGCTTCTGCATCTCAAGCAGTTTGGCTTTCGCCTCATCCAATTTTGCATTCATCTGCGAATACTCGTCGTCATACTGCTTTTTCTCGTCGGCAAATGTTTTCTTTTCTTCTTCTCTCTCCTGAATCTGTGCACGGATATTTTTTTCGCGCTGCAAAAAATGCGCTTCATTATCATCCGCTGCCTTGATTTGCTCCTTCAGGACATTGATCTGCACTTCCAGCTTACCGCGCATCTCCGATGTGCTGGAAAGCATTTCGCGTTCTTTTGTGATTGCCTCCTCCAAACGCTCAATGGACTGGGCAATGCGGTCATACTCATCTTTGATGTGATCAAATTTTTCTTTTGTCTTGTTCAAATCATCATCGGCAATCCGGTGTTTCTCCGTCACCGATTCCAACTGCTCCTGAATATGGCTGTTCTCAAGAAGAAACATGTTGACATCAAGTGTCTTCATCTCCTCTTTTTTCTTGAGATATACTTTGGCCTTCTCCGCCTGTTTTTCCAGCGGTCCGACCTGTTTTTCCAATTCGGCCAGAATATCTGTCACACGGAGAAGATTTTGTTTTTCATTGTCCAGTTTCTTCTGCGCCTCGTTTTTACGACGTTTAAACTTAACAATTCCCGCTGCCTCATCGAACAATTCACGACGCTCCTCCGGCTTTCCGCTGAGGATCTTATCAATCTGGCCCTGTCCGATAATGGAATATCCCTCTTTACCGATACCGGTATCGTAAAACAGCTCATGTACATCTCTGAGTCTGCACACGGTTCCGTTAATCAGGTACTCGCTCTCACCGGAACGGTACAGACGTCTTGCGATGGTTACCTCAGGGTAATCAATCGCCAGCGAATGATCCGCATTATCCAGCGTAATGGCAACGTAAGCATAGCCAAGCGGCTTTCTGTTCTGTGTTCCGGAAAAGATAACGTCCTGCATGGAGGAACCACGCAGCTGTTTGACACTCTGCTCTCCGAGCACCCAGCGAACCGCATCCGCAACATTACTCTTTCCGCTTCCGTTCGGACCTACGATACCCGTAATTCCGTTGTGGAAATCAAAAATTATTTTATTTGCAAAGGATTTAAATCCATGTACTTCAATACTCTTTAAATACATACTGCACCTACTTCTTTTCATTACGCAGACAGAGCAATGCTTCGTACGCCGCATGCTGCTCTGAAAGCTTTTTGGACTGTCCTTCCCCGTAGCCGATTACTTTGCCGTCCAGAACCGCTTCCGTCTTAAAAAGCTTTTCGTGATCCGGTCCTTCTTCTCCGACAAGCCGATAGGAAAACTCTCCTGCTTTCTTTGTCTGAATCATCTCCTGCAAAATGGATTTTGCATCATAAAACAGCTGTTTATTTTCCAAATCATTCAACACAAATGTGAGAATGAATTTTTTCGCTTCCTCAATCCCCGCATCCAGGTAAATCGCTCCGATCAGCGCCTCTACGCCATCCGCAATAATGGAATCACGGTCACGCCCTCCGGTCGCTTCTTCCCCTTTGCCCAGAAGCAGATATTGTCCCAGTTCAAGCTGTCTGGCCGTAATCGCCAGTGACGGCTCACAGACTGCGCTGGCTCTCATCTTTGTCAAATTACCTTCCGTGGTCTTCGGATGGTTAAAATAAAAATACTCACTGCTAACCATCTCAAGCACCGCATCTCCGAGAAACTCGATTCTCTCATAGCTATCCAGCTTGTTAATCTTTTGCTCGTTCGCAAAGGATGTATGGGTCATTGCCTGCTTTAAAAGCTTTTCATCCCGGAACTTATATCCTATTTTTTTCTCTAATTCACCAAAATTAAAATTATTCATAGTCAAATACTCCAACAAAGGCCCGTATAGGGCCTCTGCTTATTTCTTTGCCGTTGTTTGACTGATATACAAAACTGCCTGCTCGACAGTTTTTATCTTCTCCACCTTCGCCGGATCAAGCGTTACGTCAAGTTCCTCCTCCAGGCGGGCTACAATCTGAAAGACATCAAGTGAATCCGCGCCCAGATCCGACACAAATGTAGTATCTTTGTGAATCTCACTTGCATCCACACCGAGTACTTCCACAAGAATCTTTGTCAGAATTTCCAGTTCCATATCAAAGACCTCCTACTGTTCGTCTTTACCCTGAATTTTTTCTTTGATTTTTTCGTTAATTTTCTGTTCTTTAAATGTCAGACACTGTAAAATGGAGTTTTTAATCTCCCCTGACATACTGCTTCCGTGTGTCTTTACAACAAGACCTTTCAGTCCCAGCATCGGCGCACCGCCGTACTGTTCCAAATCAAATGTCTTGAGCGTCTCTTTCAATGCCGGTTTCACAAGCATTGCACCGATTTTACTGCGCATATTGGACATCATACCTCTCTTAATCTTGCGAATCAGAGTCTGTCCGACGCCCTCAAATGTTTTGAGCACCACATTTCCGACAAACGCCTCACAAACAATAACATCCACAGTACCCGCCGGAATATCTCTTGCTTCTACACTTCCGACAAAATTGATGTCCGGACATGCTTTCAGGAGCGGGAATGTCTCCTTTACAAGAGCATTGCCCTTTTCTTCTTCCGCACCGTTATTTACGATGCCGACCGTTGGATTTTTTACGCCCATAACACTTTCCATATAAATGGAACCCATTTTTGCAAACTGTACCAGATTGGAAGGTCTCGCATCCACGTTTGCTCCGCAGTCAATAAGGAGCGAACATCCTCTCTCATTATCCACCGGAATAAGCGGCGCAAGAGGTGGTCTTTCCACGCCTTTGATTCGTCCGATCAGAACCTGTCCGCCGACAAGTACCGCACCTGTGCTTCCCGCTGAAACAAACGCATCCGCCTCACCGTTGCGTACCATGGTCATACCTTTTACGATAGATGAATCTTTTTTGGAACGGATTGCGTTTACCGGCGCCTCTGCCATCTCAATCACTTCCGTAGCATTTACAACTTCCACTCTTTCTTTGTCGTATGTATATTTTTCAAGCTCTGCATTGACCGCATCCTCGCGTCCAACCAGATATACAAATACTTTATCACTTTCTTTTAATGCTTCCACCGCACCTTTGACTACCTGCTCCGGTGCATTGTCGCCGCCCATGGCGTCAACTACCACTTTTACCAATTCTGACATGGTCGTTCCTCCTTATATAAGTCAATAAAACCGCTACCTTATAATATACTTCATACACTGTAAAAAAGCAAGAAAAAAGGTGCCTGTATCTATACAATACAGGCACCCAAATTTACATCTTAATTAGTCAGCTACAGAAATGATTTCTTTCTTGTTGTAGCTTCCGCATTTTTTACAAACTCTGTGAGGCATCATTAAAGCACCACATTTGCTGCATTTTACTAAAGTCGGAGCGCTCATTTTCCAGTTAGCTCTTCTTTTGTCTCTTCTACCTTTAGAAGATTTATTTTTTGGACAGATAGACATCGTTACACCTCCTTATCACGCGTTAAAGATATCTTTTATGACTGCCATACGTGGGTCCGGAACAAATGTATCGCATCCGCAATCCCCCTCATTCAGGTCTTTGCCGCACACGGTGCAAATTCCTTTGCAATCCTCGTGGCACAACACCTTCATAGGCCAGTTTATCAATATTTCATTGCCGACCAGCGCATCTGTGTCCAGTTCGTATCCTGCCACAAATGACATCTCGTCCGCTGCTTCGGGAGTCCCTATCATACTCTCCTTCAGACTTTCTTCCAGTTTCAGTTCAAGCGGAACTCTCACCGGCTTTAAGCACCTGCCGCACGGAATTTCACACACCAGAGAAATCTCGCCCTGCAAAAGAACTTCGCCCTTCGCCTTATTTGTCAATGTAAGTGTCAACGGTGAACATTCACAAATCGGATATGTTTCCGAATGTATAATCACTTGTTCTGACTCATAGGCAGTTGTAAGTGTCTCCTCTTTTCCTTCACTTGAAAAAATATCGGTCAGGTTATATAACATAGCATACTCCTATCCACACTCAAACAATTATACATATGGGTCTTGAGTTTGTCAACCGCTTTTTCAAAATCAATCACATGGATTTTCAATTCCGGAATCCTCCGTCAAATGCGTCAGGTAACGTTCCGGATTTTCCCGCATTTTCATAAATGTATCAAAGGCAAGCAACACCATGGATGTCTGATTTCCTTTTGTCCTGCTCGTATCCATATCGAGTTTTGTCTTAAATCCGTCCATCTGCCAAATCAGGATATCAACAATCGTGTATCCGCAGATTTTTACCTGACACGGAAAGTCCTGTTTTACAAGATATATCACATACTCTTTGTACACATCATCATTTTTCAAAAATGCATCCCAAAGCTGTTCAAAGAATCCATCTTCCATTTTGCAAGCTTTGCAGGCATCTTCTGTCACTTGTTTGACTTGTTCTCTTGTAACTACAAACTTGTTGTTTTCTGCCATTTGCTTTTCTCCCTCTCTCTTCCATGCAGTCTTTTTCACATCATAACATAGTTTTTCATCTTTTGGAAATGATAGATAGAAATACATTTTTAAGGAGGCAACATTATGACTCAAAAAGATTCTATTAAACTTCTGCGGGAATGCGAGGCCGGATGCGCCATGGGCATCTCTTCCATCGATGAAATCTTAGACAAAGTGCGCGATGACAAATACGTGCAAATCTTGCAGGAAAGCAAAGACCATCACGACAAACTCAAAAGCGAAATCCACAATCTGCTCATCCAGGCCGGAAGCGATGACAAGGAACCGTCTATGATGGCTGAAGTCATGGCGACCATGAAAACTTCTTTCAAAATGCAAATGAACGACTCCGATCAGACAGCAGCCGACCTTATTGTGTCCGGTTGTCAGATGGGAATCCGCTCGCTGCACAAATACAAAAACAAATATGCGAACGCCGGCCATACAGCAACCGACATCTGCAATCGTCTGCTCGACATTGAGGATGAACTCTGCCACAAAAGCTTTGCCTATTTATAACATTTGTAAAAAACGGGCGTATATGCTATATTCAAAAGAAGAAAAACGGAGGTTACTCTATGACAACACGAATGATAAAACTGCGGATTCCGCTGACTCTTATTTTCGGAATCCTTCATATATTAATTGTTAAGAACAGAGATATGGTGACATTTTCCATGCCGGATAATCCGAGACTTTATGTTTATGGCATTATCGCACTGGCAGTTGTTTTCTGCTTCCTGTTTTATTTTATCTTTTTTACCGTACTGCAAAAGCTTATTGCACGCGACCGGAAGTTTTGGTCCTACTTTAAATATTTCCTCGGCTATTTTGCATTCATGGGTGTCTTTTGGTTGCTAACCTGGCCGGGTATTTTTAAAGGGGACGAATTTTACGTGATTCAAAGCGCAAAAGACTTTACGCTTTCCGGCGGCCAATCGGGACTGACAAGTATTTTTTATATCGTATCCCTCTTGTTTTTCCCGTCGATGGCGACAATTACCTTTGTGCAACTTTTAATCATCTGCACAATTTTTGCCGTCATCATGCATGATATGTCAGAAATTATCTCCGGCAAACGAAAATACCTTCTGTATCTTCCGTTTCTGCTTCTCCCTGTGATTGACGGAAATTTATTCACGCTTCGCGCGACGATGGTTTCCTGGGGTTTCCTGTTTGTAATCAGCAAACTCTACTATCTGATTAAAACAGATACTTTAACCATGCGATACGGTATTATTCTTTCCGCGCTTTCTGGACTTTTGATTGCATGGAGAAGTGAGTACATATATATGCTTCTGTTGCTCCCGCTTGCCTTGTGGTTTTTAAAGAAAACAGACTTAAAACGGGCACTGTTTCTTTTCCTTATATGTTTTGTAAGCTACAGCTTACTTCAGGTTCCGAACAAGATTGCTTTAAACGGAAGTAACAAATATCCGATTTCACTTGTACTCAATCCGGTGGCCAATCTTTTTACGGAAGTCGAAACACTGAAGGGTCCTTCCGTTTATGACGATGTGATGGAAATAAACAAACTGGTAGATGCAGCGCTTCTGCGCCAATCTGCATCCGTGCGAAACATCAGCCAGTACTGGAACATCCCCGACGTATTACCGCAGGATCAGCTGCGTTCTTTCATGACCGCTTCCTTACGCCTGATTGTTTACAATCCGGATAAATTTATGAAGTACCGCTGGCAAACGTTTGCCTATACAAACGGCCTTTATCCCGACCGCGTCAATCACCCGTGCGGAACGGTCGACAGCATCAATAAACTGATTTATTATGATATGGATTATAAGTCTATGTTTGTTTTTATGAATCCGCCGCTCGGTCAAAATCTTCGCGAGAAAACAATTTCTCTTTTGGCGTGCAGAACCTATGGGCAGGACGAAATCAGAACAAACGCACTTCTTCCGGTCTTTTATAACTGTATTCCGGTCATTGTGTGTATGATTGCATTGTTCTTGTATGCATGTTTCAAAAAAGACAAACTGACCGCCATGCTCGTGCTTATGACAAGTGCCCAGGTAGTACTCATCTTCCTGACCGCACCGGCCATGTTTTTCATGTATTATTTCTGCTTCTACTTAAGCGGATATTTTTTGACAATGTTAGCCATTGCTGACTTCAAGTCGAAATCAAATCAGGCATAAAAATAAGTGTCGCGTTGTTTGCGACACTTATTTTAATTCCGTCTTTTTATTTAAAGAGACCAAGTGCAAGCTCTAAATTTTCCGTATACACTCCGTCCTCGCCGGCTGACACGGAGGAGAGAAATGCATCTTCCCCTTCCATTACATATAATCTGTCATTGTGCGACAGAAATCTCTGCTCTGTCACAAATACCGAGCCGTTATGCTGGTCTTCAAAGGTAATCCACACTTTATAAATCCACTTGTTCAGCTTCTCATCATAAGCATCCAGATTGTAGGTTATATTTTTAATATAACATCCTCTATCTACGAGCTGCTCCAGTCTCTCTTTCTTCTGCTTCGCAAATTCTTCATCGGCTTCATCCTCTGATTTATGTATGATCAAAACCAGTCCGCCGCCCATGCTCACGTCTTCCCCGTCTTCTCTGTTTTTCAACTTCTTGTAAGTGGACTGGGCTGCATATGGCATGACAATTTTAAGCACAATTTCATCATACGGAATCACCGCATCTGTAAAGCTCGGTGCCAGGTGCTCGTGAGTCACTTCGCCATTATCCTCAAACACGGTAAAACTATCCTTTGATACTTTTGCAAATTGCATATGGCGAACTACTGTGTCGCCGTCATAGAATTCAACAGAAATATAAGATGCATATTCATCCGACGATTCTATTTCACCGTACGGAATCAAACCTATCTCCGAAAATTTAACTTTGATATCTTTCCCTTTAAAATAATATTCATATGCGTCATTCACATTTTTTTTCAAAGCATCCTTATATGCCTCCTCACTTTCGAAGGCTCCCGTAGCCCGAAGAATATATCTGTCTTCCATACGGGTCGCAAGCAAATCCAAAAATGCATCCGTGTCCCCTTTTGCCAGTTTTTCACAGGCTGATTTGATTTTAATCATGTCACTGATTGAGGTAAAACTCGGTCCGTAATTCGTTGCCTCCCCGAAACTCAGGATTCCGATACATCCCAAAATAAATATAAGTACCACACTCAGAACAATTACCTTAGCCTTACCTTTTTTCATCTTTTTTCCGACCTTTTTCATCGGTTCGGCTTCCGCTTTATTTTCAGCCGTTGTTGTATCGCCTCCGGCCGCATTTTTTCCCCCGGAAACAAATTCATTTTTCAATTCTTTTCTATAGTTTTCAAGTTTCTTCGCACATTCCGGACAATCCTTCAAGTGCAATTCCAGTTCTTTTCTCGTCTCCTGCGAACAAAGGTCATCCACATACAACGCCAACAAATCTCTTGCTATTTCACATTTCATATCGTTACACTTCCTTTCCTTTGCTTTCCATTCGTTCAATTAACATATCCTTGCTCCGGAGATAGGTGACGCGCCCCCAAACTTCCGATTTTCCAAACATCTGTCCAATCTCACGAAAAGCTAACTCCGCGTAAAATCGAAGCAAAAAAACTTCTTTATAAGGTTCCGGCAACTGATGTATGTACATACGAATTTCTTTCGCTGTCTCCTTGGAAAGAACTTCCTGCTCCGGCGTGAGCTCATCACCGGAAAGTTCGTCCAGAACAACTTCTGTATCGGTAAATTTTCTTTGTTTTCGCAAATGATCATAATATGTATTTTTTGCAATCTGGCAAAGCCATGTCGTCAGCTTACACTTGCCATCGAAGGTATCAATTTTTCCCATTGCTTTTAAAAACGTATCCTGCATTAAGTCTTCCGCCAAATGCGGATCCTGACACATCTTAAGCAAAAAATTGTACACCACTTTTGCATGTTCCCGATACAACACATTCATATCCGTATCATTCACATCAATCACCTCCTTTCACTTATTGAAACGCACAAAAAAGGATTTCGTTACAAAATTTTTATTTTTTTCAAAAAAAGAGTGCGCACAACAAAATTTCTGCAATGAGAATTTTATTATGTCGCACTCATTCTATCGTCTGTCAATTCATATTAATAAAGCTGCGCCTGCACTGCCGTAAGTGCTACAACACCAACGATATCTTCCCAGGAGCATCCGCGCGAAAGGTCATTTACCGGCTTAGCGATACCCTGAAGCATCGGTCCGTAAGCCTCCGCTTTGCCTAGACGCTGTACAAGTTTGTATCCGATATTACCGCAGTCAAGATTCGGGAACACAAGGACGTTGGCTTTACCTGCCACTTCACTTCCCGGTGCTTTGGATTTGGCAACCGCCGGAACAAGAGCTGCGTCTGTCTGTAATTCTCCGTCAATGCAAAGATACGGATACTGCTCTCTGGCAATCTGTGTCGCCTCCACTACTTTATCAACAAGCGGATGCTTCGCACTTCCCTTCGTCGAATGAGAAAGCATCGCAATCATCGGTTTCACTCCAACCAAAGACTGGAAACTCTTGGCAGATGTCTCGGCAATTGCAGCGAGTTCTTCCGCTGTCGGATCCTGATTCAGACCACAGTCTGCAAACAGGAAAGTACCGTTTGCACCGTACGGGCAATCCGGAACATCAATAATAAAGAAACCGGATACCAGTTTAACACCCGGAGCCGTCTTCAAAATCTGAAGAGCCGGACGAAGTGTATCCGCTGTCGCATGACACGCTCCTGCCACCATTCCGTCTGCATCGTTAGCTTTTACCATCATAACACCGAAGGTAAGGTAATCGCTTAAAAGCTTCTCGCGGGCTTTCTCTACGGTCATACCCTTTGCCTTTCTTGTTTCGTACAACAGCTGTACATATTTCTCTGTCAAATCCGAGGTCTTTGGATTGACTACAACAACGCCGTCAAGCTCAACTTCCAACCATCCGGCACCATCCATAATCTTCTCTTCATCACCGACCATAATAATGTCTGCAATCCCTTCCTGTATGATATGGGATGCAGCAATGAGCGTTCTCTTATCACTTGTCTCCGGCAGAACAATCGTCTTTTTGTCTGCGCGGGCCTTCTCTTTAATCTTATCAATATATGACATAGTTTTTCTCCCTTCACCCTACTACCCACTAGGGCGTTTATAAATCTATTATAATGCAAGGTTTTGTCAAGCACAAGATGAAACGTTGTATTAAAAAATGAACATTGTGCCTTTTTATTAAATATGTTATTTTATTAGTATATGACATTTTAATGAAAACATTTGGAGGTCAGCATGAAAATTGCGGGAATTATAGCGGAGTACAATCCGTTCCACAACGGACATAAATATCACATTGAACAAACCAGAAAAATTACCGGTGCAGATTTCATTATTGTTGTTATGAGCGGTAACTTTACGCAGAGAGGAACGCCTGCTATCATCGATAAATATTCCCGTACGCGCATGGCCCTTGAAAACGGGGCGGATATGGTCATCCAGCTTCCTTCCTGCTATGCATGCGGAAGTGCTGAATATTTTGCGGACGGTGCCATCGCTCTTCTCGACAAACTGGGTTGTGTAGATTATGTCTGCTTCGGAAGCGAATGCGGCGATATCGAACTTCTTCGTCCGATTGCAGAGATTCTTGCCACCGAACCGGATGACTACAGAGAGATGCTGAAATCCGAGCTCAAAAACGGAGCGACATTCCCACGTGCCCGTAACCGTGCACTGATTCATTGCATCCCTTCCTTTGCTGCCAACGAAAATATTATCGGTTCTCCGAACAATATTTTAGGCATCGAATACATGAAGAGTATTATCCGCCGCGGCAGCAAAATCAAACCGGTTACCATCCAGCGGACCGGTTCCGATTATCACTCACAGCGTTTCAGTCAGCAATACAGTTCATCCCTGGCGCTGCGTCATTCCATTGATACGCAGGACTCCCTTGATATGATTCGCGGACAGGTTCCTGAAAATGTGTATGGCATCATGGAAGAAAATTACAAAAAAACATATCCTCTCTTCCCTCGCGACTTTTCAGCCATGCTGAAATACAAACTCCTTGTGGAAGAAAAGAACGGATATACTGATTTTGTGGATATTAACGAAGATTTATCCGACCGTATTTTAAAAGTACTTTATCAGTCTTACGATTATGAACAGATGTGTGATATTTTAAAGACAAAAAATATTACATATGCAAGAGTCAGCCGGCTTCTTTGCCACATTCTTCTCAATCTTCGAAAAGACGATATGCAGGAATACAAAGAAAACGGAACGGTCTTCTATGCCCGTGTCCTCGGCTTCCGCGACGACGACAACGGACTGTTCAAAAAAATTCAAAGCAGTTCTTCCATCCCGGTGATTACCAAGGTGACCGACGGAAAAAAACTGACATCCGAAGCAGGACGCAAACAGTTTGAACAGGACATTCTTGCCTCCCATATTTACGAGAGTATTGTTGCAAGCAAGTATGATTGTCCGATGCAGAACGAATACCAGCGACCGGTTATCACCGTCTGACAACAATGAATCCTTGATAAGCAAAAAGCATCATTTTGAGTAATCAAAATGATGCTTTTTATATTGATTCCTATTTTCTTAATTTTTAAAACTGTGAATCGGTGCAGGGATTCGTCCGCCGCGATTTACAAAGGCATCACAGCTGTATGGATTCACCGGCATAATCGGTGCATATCCCAACAGTCCTCCGAATTCTACTGTCTCACCCACACCCTTTCCGATTACCGGAATAATACGAACCGCTGTTGTCTTCTGGTTCACCATACCGATCGCCATCTCGTCTGCAATAATACCGGAGATGGTTGTCGCCTTCGTGTCTCCCGGAATGGCTATCATATCAAGGCCAACGCTGCACACACAAGTCATCGCTTCCAATTTTTCCAACGTAAGTGCTCCAGCCACTACTGCATCAATCATTCCCTGATCTTCACTGACCGGAATAAATGCACCGCTGAGGCCTCCCACGTAAGAAGACGCCATAACTCCGCCTTTTTTTACCTGGTCGTTCAAAAGCGCAAGCGCAGCCGTCGTTCCCGGTGCTCCCGCATATTCCAAACCAATTTCACATAAAATATCCGCTACCGAATCACCGATGGCCGGCGTAGGTGCAAGGGAAAGATCCACAATACCAAACGGAATGCCAAGCATTTTGGATGCTTCTTTTGCCACAAGCTGACCGACACGGGTAACTTTGAAAGCCGTCTTTTTAATTGTCTCACAAAGCACTTCAAAATTCTCGCCGCGCACTTTCTCAAGGGCCGTACGGACTACACCCGGACCTGATACTCCTACATTGATAATCGCATCCGCCTCTGTCACGCCATGGAAAGCGCCTGCCATAAACGGATTGTCATCCGGTGCATTACAAAATACCACAAGCTTTGCACAGCCGAGTGAGTCATCTTCTTTTGTATACTCTGCCGTCTCCTTGATAATCTCACCCATGAGCTTTACTGCATCCATATTGATACCGGTCTTGGTTGAACCGAGATTTACTGAACTGCAGACACGCTCCGTCGTGGAAAGGGCAAGCGGAATGGAACGAATCAAAAGCTCATCTGCCTTTGTCATTCCTTTGGAAACCAGTGCAGAATAACCGCCGATAAAGTTTACACCCACTTCATGGGCAACCGTATCAAGCACCTTCGCAATCTGCGCAAAATCTTCCACTGTTTTACAGCACGCACCGCCGATCAAGGCAATCGGTGTGACACTGATTCTTTTATTTACGATCGGAATTCCATACTCTTTTTCAATCTTATTTCCGGTCTCAATCAGATGCTCTGTCGTGCGTCTGATTTTTTCATATATTTTTCTTTTACAATTTTCGAGATCGGAGTCTATACAATCCAGCAAACTGATACCGATGGTAATCGTACGGACATCCAGATTCTCTTTTTCTATCATTTCATTGGTTTCTAAAACTTCGTATTGACTGATCATAATGATGTCTCCTTATGTAATAATGCGCAACCGGAATTAAACTCTGTGCATCATGTCAAAAATCTCTTCTCTCTGACATTTGATCATAACACCGATTTCTTCTCCGATTTCTTTCAAATCGTCTGCCATATCTCCGAATGATTTCAGGGCATTGCTGCGATCTACGATCATCATCATATTGAAATAATCCGCTACAATCGTCTGTGAAATATCCAAAATATTAATCTGGTTCTCTGCAAGATAGGTACATACCTTTGCAATGATACCGACGGTATCTTTTCCAACTACTGTAATGATTGTCTTCTTCATGTCTGTTTCTCCTTTAGCTTTTATCAAACCATTGTTATCATATACTTATCTAAGTCCAAATGCAAGCCTTCCTTAAACAATAATCAGTCCGGACGGTTCATTTCTGTCCGCTACCCGGATGTCAAAATCCGAGGCCTGATACGGATTGTCTCCCATGGTAATCTCGAGTCTCACCGCCTCATGCGCAAGCTCCGGATGGTTGTTTTCCTTGCTCAAATGTCCCAAAAAAACATGTTTTAATCCATCGTGCACAATCGCACTCAAAAGTCTGCCTGCATTTTCATTGGAAAGATGCCCCTTTTTCCCCAAAATACGTTGCTTCAGATAATAAGGATACGGTCCCACCTGAACCATATTCACATCATGGTTAGCTTCAAGCAACAAAGCATCCAGCCCCTTTAAATTTTCTATGATTTCATCTGTATAATATCCCATATCGGTAGCCACCGCTACCTTACTCGTTCCGTTTGTCACCTTAAAGCAGACCGGTTCCGCCGCATCATGAGATATGGGAATCGCCTGAATCATCAATGATCCAACGGAGATATTTTCATTCTTTCGAATAGCCTGAAAAAGCTGTCCGTCAATATCTCCCACCGATTTTGCCGTAGATATTCCTGCGATAGTTCCCCGGGTAGAATAAATCGGCACGTCATACTTTCTGGAAAGAACACCCAGACCGCTGATATGATCTGCATGTTCATGGGTCACAAAAACCGCATCCAAATCTTTTCCGCTGACACCGATGGAATTTAACCCCGCTTCGATTCTTTTTCCGCTGATTCCTGCATCAATTAAAATATGGGTCGTATCATCCCCGACATAAATACAGTTCCCGCTGCTTCCGCTGGCAATACTAAGTAGTCTCATTGTTTAGTCCTTCCAAAAAATCTGCAGTTCATCACCGTTATGCAGCGGTTCAATGTACTGTGCTTTTCTTCCGTTGATCAATGTCTCCACCATTTTTCCCTGTGGCTTCGAAAGATCAAAATTAATGCGGTCAAATACGTCCACATAAATGTATTCCGATTTTCCTGTCAGTGTGACCGGATCTCCGTTCACAATAACCGTAACTCCGTCGGCCGGTGTACTCACAACTGGCTCCGGCTGTGGCTGTAATTCCGGCTGTGGGTGTGGTTCCGGCTGTGGCTGTAATTCCGGCTGTGGGTGTGGTTCCGGCTGTGGCTGTGGTTCCGGCTGTGGCGCCGAAACCGGCTCCGCTTGCGGCGCTGAAACCGGCGCAGATTGCTGCATTGGCTTTGCCATAGCAGGTTTTATTGCAATATTCGGCATTACCGGTCTGGAAACAACCGGCGGCATCTGCCCTGTCTGATTAAACGCTGTCGCAAATGCAGAAATCCGTTCTGCTGCCGCATATGCTTTTGCTTTCTTCAGCTCTTCTTCCACTTCCTCCGTAACAGGCGCTTTTGCAATTTCTTCTGCGCGTCTTCTTGCACGCTCTAACGGACTTAATCCATCCTCACTTGCAGGCAATGTTTCAGCAGATATATTTTCTTCTGCCGTCACATCAATTTCTTCTGCCTCTTCCTGCGTCTTTTCTTCCTCTTTCTCCGGCTGTTCATAGGACCATTCCAGAGTAAAGTTATCATATACTTTTGTCTCTTTTCCTGCCACTGCATTGTTTACCCGAATGACTGCACCCTGCTCAAGCAGAACATCCATCACTTCCGTAATCTGCTCAACCGTGTAATAATTGAGCATCTCAATTACATCGCCATCCTGAATTTCATAGTAAGCCGTCTGCAACTCACCGTTTACACTGGCAAACTTCGGAAGACTGATCTGCTGCCCGTTGACCATAATACTGATGGTTTCTTTGTATTCCGGAAAACGACCAAGCTGCTGGCTTGCTTTTTCACCGGCTGTTGAACAGGTGACACTGATCACATCATTGGCACGAATCGGTGTATGTATATCCGCCGGTTCCCCGTTCAAGAGTATCACAGCGGACTCTCCGCGTCCTCCGCGCACTGTGCGCTCTTTTCCATTCAAAGTAAATGTCAGAGGTTCCCCGCGTTTCGGGAACAGATCCTCATTTGGAAATTCTGCCTGAATCGCCGCATCGACAATTGCCAGTTTATTATTGTCATATAATTTCACCCGCTGACCGTTAAACGTTACAAACATGAAATTATTACTCTGTTCATAGAAATTGAGACAGATTCCTACAGGCGTCACAAGCAGGGAATCCTTTACAATGTCCCGAGGAAGAAATTCAATCTTCTGCATCACTTCCTCACCGCGGATAGCACATCGCTCCTCCGGAATCCCGAGACATTCCGCCACATACTTGGTGTATCCTTCTATTTTTCCGCCGCCGCCGACAACAAACACCGCACTGACCGGCTTGTCGCCATTCAGCTCACGAATCTTCTCTGCTGCCTGTCGAGCCATGGAACTGAGATTGTCCTCCACCACATGAAGAACCTCCTCCTTGGCAATTTTCTGCGGAATCCCCATAATATCCTTATACTCAACAACATCCAGTTTTTCGATACCGCATTTGATACTTTCTGCCGTCTTAAAATCCACAAGACAATGTCTTGCAATATCTTCTGTCAAGCAATCTCCCGCCACCGGAAGCATTCCGTAAGCAACAATACTTCCGTCTTTTGTAACGGAAATATCGCTTGTACCTGCTCCAACGTCAATAAGGGCAATATTAAGCATACGGTACATCTGCGGAATCGCAACTTCCATCGCAGCAATCGGCTCCAAAGTCAAATTGGCAACTTCCAGTCCTGCTAATTCCACCGCCCGGTACAGGCCGTCCACAACATCATCCGGAAGAAAGGTTGCAATGAGATCTGCAGCAATCACTTTCGCCTTATGGTTTTCGAGATTACTCATCGGATATCCGTTCATAAAATATCTCATAACCGTGTATCCGACACAGTAAAATTTCATATCCAGATCATTTTCTTTCTGAAACTGCTCATATGCCTTCTCCACGCCGTAGGAGTCCAAAGCAAAAATATCTTCTTTTGCAATGAGTTTTTCCCCTTCCAGGTCAATTTCCACATGGGTAGTCACTGTCCGGAGCACGCGTCCGGCCGCTGCTATACAAACCTGCTTCAGTTCCTGTTTGACTTCAATTTCCAGTTCCTCCGTCACGTCACGGATCATATCTCCGACAGCTCCGATATCGTGAATCTGTCCGTCTATCATAGCTCTTGTCTCGTGCTCTTTTACACGCTGCGCCACAACAATGAAACGGTCTTTCTCCAAATAGCCGACCGTACCCACAATACTTCTCGTTCCGATATCCAGTCCGTATACATATTTTGGCTGTTTTATTTCTGATCTCTGCACAGGTATACCCCCATCTTTTCATCAATCTGTTTTTTAGTTTCCTCAAACGCACCCGAATTATCAACCACCCAGGAACAAGCTTCTCTGAATTTCTTTTCGCTGAGCTGTTTCGAAATTATGGATGTAATTTTTTCCTCCGAATAATTGCGGCTGATTTTAAGCCGCTCTCTCCGAACCTCTTCTGCAGCATAGATATACCACATTTCATCGACAATTTCGTCATAATGTTCTTCAACCAAAAGGGCCGCTTCCAGGAAGAAAAAATCTGTTTTTCCCTTGTCCTTCTCCGCCTGAATCTCCTGCAATATGTATCGGCGGACTGCCGGATGAATAATTGCATTTATTGCTTCCAGCTTACTTTTGTCCCCGAATATTGCAGCAGCCATTTTTGCCCGGTCAATCACACCGTCTGTCCCCAGAATCCCTTCCCCGAGGCAATCCACCACCGGTTTATAACAAGGCATTCCGGGTTCCTTCAATTTATTGGCGACATCATCGGCGAGCAATACTTTTGCATTGTATTTCCCTTGGATGTAACTGAGTACCTCCGATTTTCCCGAACCGACACCGCCGGTAATTCCAATTAAAATCATACAATATCCTCTATACTATTTCGCCTCATACCAGTCACTTCCGGTATGCACGTCAATCTCAAGTTCCACAGACAGCTGCGCAGCACCTTTCATATCGCGATAGAGAATTTCTCTTACCTTCTCCACTTCATCCTCATATACCTCTAAAAGAAGTTCATCGTGCACCTGAAGCAGAATACGGCTCTTGAGTCCTTCCGAAAGCAAGGAGCGATAAACGCGAATCATGGCAATCTTCATAATATCAGCTGCGGTTCCTTGAATCGGGGCATTCATAGCTACCCTCTCACCAAACTGTCTCTGCATAAAGTTTGAACTGGAAAGTTCCGGAATCGGTCTTCTGCGCTGATACAGCGTACGACTCTCCCCTGTTTCCTTCGCCTCTGCCACACACCGGTCCAAAAATCCTTTGATGCCCGGATAGGTCTCAAAATACTGCTCAATATAAGCAGCAGCTTCCTTGCGGCTGATACTCAAATCCTGACTCAGTCCGAAAGAACTGATACCGTATACAATACCGAAATTCACCGCCTTGGCATTTCTTCGCTGCAGATCCGTCACTTCCTCAAACGGTGTATGGAACACCTTGGAAGCGGTAATCCGGTGAATATCCTCAGACATCCGGTAAGCCTCAATCAACTCTTTGTCTTCCGACATATGTGCCAAAATACGAAGTTCAATCTGGGAATAATCCGCATCCATAAACACACAACCCGGTTTCGGCACAAACACTTTGCGAATCCGTCTCCCGAGTTCCATTCGCATCGGTATATTCTGAAGATTCGGCTCCGTGGAAGAAATACGTCCTGTGGCTGTAATCATCTGATTAAAGTTCGTATGAATACGTCCGTCTTCACAAATAAACTCCGCCAAACCGTCTGCATACGTGGACTTCAATTTGGTAAGTCCGCGGTATTCCAATATATCTGCCACCACCGGGTAGTCCGGCGCTAACTTTTCCAACACATCTGCTGCGGTAGAATATCCTGTTTTTGTCTTCTTTCCGCCTTTGAGCTGCATCTTTTCAAACAGGATTTCTCCAAGCTGCTTCGGTGAGTTGATATTAAACTCCTCACCTACCGCATCATAAATATGTTGTTTTAAAACAACAATTTTTTCCTCAAGCAGTCTTCCGTACTCTGCCAATTCGTCCTTCTTAACGGTCACGCCTTCTTTTTCCATGGCATAAAGCACATACGTGAGAGGCATTTCCATCGTTTCAAACAATTCCTGCATCTGCGCATTGCGAAGCCGCTCTGTAAGCATCGGATAACTCTTTAAGATAGTATAAACAATTCCTCCCATATAGGAAACAAACTTATCTTCCTCTGTCTCAAATGCCTCAGCAAGACTTTTTTTCCCAAACTGCGTTTTGTAATCCTGCAAAACAATATCACAGTATTCACCCGCGACATCCTCCGGTGTATACTCGTTTTTCAGCGGATTCATGAGATAGGCAGCAAGCTTAACATCAAAGAAATTCTTAACGATTTCAATATCCCCATCAAAACAACCATAAGTCTTTTTGCAGTCAAAGGATACCAGCTTGCATTTTCCGCACAAATCATCCAGTTTCTCCGCCAAATAATCCATTGTCAGAAATCCCTGTGCAGCTACAAAATAAGTTGCCGTATCATTGTAAGCCAGCGCAACTCCCACGCCGTCCGCCACATAGTAAGCCACCGCTTCCTCTTTTTCGCAGGCCGTAAACAAATTCTCTGCCTCCGTCATGTCTGAAACGAGTGTACAACCCGGAAGTTTTTTCTCTGCCTCCCCGGTCTGTTCAAATCGACTGAGCATATTTTTAAACGCAAGTTTTTTAAACCATTCGTAAGCTTCCTGCGTATACAATTCGCCAAGCACAGCATCCTCCAGTTTATAGGAAATCGGTGCATCTGTTTCAATCGTTGCCAGTTCCTTGGAAAGATCCGCCAGTTCTTTGTTTTCACGGAGGGTTGTCTGAATGCTCTTCTTCGTTATCAAATCAATATTAGCATATATATTTTCAATGGAACCGTATGTCACCATCAGCTCCGTTGCTGTCTTTTCCCCCACTTTCGGAACACCCGGAATATTATCTGCCGTATCTCCCATCAAAGCTTTAAGTTCAATGAACTGAAGCGGTGTCACCTGATAGCGTTCTTTCACATCCGCCGCATAATAGTCTTCCACTTCCGTGCGGTTTCCTTTGGTTTTCGGAATGCGGATTTTGATATGATCGGTAGCAATCTGTAAAAGATCCCGGTCACCGGAAACAAGAGCCACAGAACGACCTTCTTTCTCTGCCCTTTTTGCCATTGTCCCGAGAATATCATCCGCTTCATACCCTTCCTGTTCCATGGTAAGAATCCCCATAGCAGAAAGGACCTGTTTCATCACCGGAACCTGCTGACGCAGTTCTTCCGGCATCGGCTTACGGGTACCTTTGTAAGCAGCATACCTCTTATGGCGGAATGTCGGTGCCTTCAAATCGAACGCAACGGCAAGATACTGCGGTATTTCCTCCTCCAATATCTTAAACATGATATTTAAAAAGCCATAGACTGCATTGGTATGAAGTCCTTCTGAATTGGTCAAATCCGGAACTCCGTAAAATGCACGGTTCAATATGCTGTGTCCGTCAATCAAAACAAGTTTCTGTTCCATGTATGCTCTCCTGCCTACGCCAATGCGTAAATAAATACAATAAATAAAATCAAAATAGCCGCTGCTTCAAATGTCAAAAATCCCAAAATATAATTTCTTCGTCTCTTAATCCCGTTTGCCGCGCGCACCATATACTCCGTGAGTTCGCGATCCAAATCAAACGTTTTACCTTCCTCAAGGCGCGAGATACCCTCCGACGACAAATACTGTATCGTCAGTTCTTCTTTGCATTCTTCACACGTATCCATATGTCTCAAAAAACGCATCAATTCTCTGCCCTTAAGTTCATCGCGCAAAAAAGCAGGAATCAGGCGTTGTATCTGTTTGCAATCCATAGTATCTCCTTTTTCATTCACAACTATATATTATAGCAAAAAAAGGTGGCTTCTACAACGAAAAAACACCGGTCTTTCACCGGTGTTTCTATCAGTCCAAAGAAATAATTTCCAAATCGTCCGGAACAAACACTTCTCCCTCGAACACAGTCTTTGCCGCATCCGTATACAATCGTTTTCTGTCCGCCAGATTTTTATCCTCCGTATGCCACAAAACAAGCTTTTCTGCCATAAGTTCACCTGCTGTCCGCGCCGCATCTTCCGCTGTCCCGTGGTGTTTTTCATACGGTTCGAATACATCCTTCTGATCCGCAACACAAAAAGCCTCATGCAAAAGCCATGTACTTCCGACAACAAACTTTTCACAGCCTTCATTGTAAGGCTCATCCCCCGTAAAAGTGAGAACCTCTCCACTGTTCAATGTTGTCGTAAATCCGAACTGTTTTGCCTTGGTGGAAAAAATATCAAAAAAAGTTATCGCATACGAAAGTATTTCTACCGTCTGTCCTTCCGTCACCTCTTCGAAAAGAATCCGGTTATTTAAAAATGCTGCATGTTTTTTCGCCAGCATCATCTCACAAAATGAACGAAGCATTTCAATGACTTCCTTGTGTCCGTATATATGAAAATCACCTTTATAATTACCTTTGTGCAACTGCGTTGCAACCATCCGGACAACCCAAATTGCTCCCAGTATGTGATCCGTATGCTTATGCGTTACAAACATATGATGAATATGATTTACGGAGACTGACATCTTTTCAAACTGCGTCAAAATCCCGTTTCCGCCGCCGGCATCCACAAGAAACAATTCTTCTCCGTCGCTCAGTGCAAAGCATGTATTATAGCATTTTGTCACCGCAGCATTTCCGGTCCCGAACACATATAATTTTTGTTCCATTTTCATTTTCCTTCCTAAACTTTACTGTCCTTTGACAATTGTAAAAAAAAGACTTTTCCTTGTCAAGCAGCGCTCTTTTGCCGGGCAAATTACTTTCCTCGGAAATTTCTTCATATGGCACTTGAAATTCCCATCTTCTTATGTTAAACTAATCTTCGGTTGAAAACCATGCGCCGGTGTGTCGGAATGGCAGACGATGCAGACTCAAAATCTGTTGGGTGTACGCCCGTGCGGGTTCAAGTCCCGCCACCGTCAGAAAAAAAGAACCATGATTTGCTTCATGGTTCTTTTTATTTTTATCTGTTTTTCAAATACGCAATCAGAGGTTGTACATATTCTTCCGACGAGATATCAAAAGATCCTTTGAGCGCTTCTTCAAAGCCCTGTCCCATCTCATCCTTCTCTTTTTGCGACTTCATCATGAGTGACGCCATCTTCATCATCATCTTTTCGCCAAACGGCATTTTTTCATAACAAATACCGCTCTGCATATAAAAATGAGGGATTTTCTCGATCTTCTCCGATGAAAAACTGTTTTTCCACACATCATTCACGATATCCTCCGCTGCATTCGGTGTCGCTCCCGTCGCAAATACCACAAACTCCTTTGCCCCGCTCGCCGCAAACAACTCTTCGGCTTTCTTCAACTCATCCACTGTTCCGGCAAAAAATCTGGATCCAAACACAATCACATCATACCCTGCCATTTGAGATGCCGTTGCCTTCTTAAGTTCCAAAAGATCACCTTTCACTTCACCAGCCACAATTTCCGCATATTTTTTGGTAAATCCCGTTTTACTTTTGTATACAATTAACGTTTTCATCCTGCACCTCTATTTCGTAATTTTATGTTTTTTTGTGGCACCTTTCTTCTTCAGCAATTTCTTGTATTCTTTCAGTTTCGCCTTCGGAACCTTAAACTTCGCTTTGCTGTGAATTCCTTTAAACGCTTTACTTCCCACATTTTTACTTGTAAGAGCCGTTGATTTAATGGTGATTGTCTTTAATTTTTTACAGCCGAAAAATACTTGTTTTCCGATCCTTGAAACACCGGAAGGTATGGTAATTTTCTTCAGCGAAGTACATTTGTAAAACGCTTTATTTCCGATGGATTCGATATTACTTCCGATCGTCACGGTCGTCAGTTTTTTATTGCCTTTAAACGCATTCGGCGCAATGCTTGTAACTTTATATGTCACACCATTCACCGTAATCGTCGGCGGAATCACCACTTTTTTGGCCTTTTTATTCACCGATCCGGTATATTCTACTTCTTTACCGGTCTCACTCACTTTATATGACGCTTCCCCCTTTGGGTCCGGTACCGATGTTCCTGCCGGCGGAAGTGGTTTTACCACTTCAGGCTTATGTTCGGTCTGTGCATTTTCTTTTCCGCATGTGTGCTTTTCTGTTTTCTGTATGACACTTCCTGTCTCCAACAACTCGTCGCAAACAAAACAATATACATCTCCGGTATAACCGGTCTCTTCGCATGTTGCATCCTTTGCACCGCGAATTTCCTGTGTTCCCACATGATTTGTCGCCGGAACAACGACGTTCTCTTCCATCATTTCGCCGCAGAATTTACATTCTTTATGACCGATTCCGTCCTCCGTACAGGTCGGTGCTTTTTCTCCGTTTCCGGTATAAAGCACATCACCCGCTTCACATGCTGCACGGGTAATCGTTACAGCCTTTGTTGTGTTCGTATAATACTCCGCGTCAGCTCCTGTATACTCAGCCGTTACCTCAAGCGAACTTCCTGCCGGTAGCGTTTTGGATGCATCTTCAGCATTCCACTTCCAATTCTCCGGCAAACTTACTTCTGATACTTTTTTCACAGTATTTGCAACTTCATAAGGCGAATCCGGTGCATTTTTCGGTGTATCTGCTTTGGTAACCGTAAGTTGTCCCGGGTTAACTGTCACATCATAATTCGCGTTGCTCACTGTCGCTGTAATCTCATAGTTCCCCGGCGCAGATTTTTCTGTTGCCGCGCATTCATACGTAATCTCAAAATCATCCAGACTGTCCGTTCCGACTAATGTACCGCCTGTTATCGCCAGACTAAATTCCGGATTAACTTGTCCGTATGTTTTTAATTCGTCCGAAATCGTAACCGTAATCGGTTTCCGTGAAACCTGCGGAATAACTTCCACGCTGACCGACTTATATGTTTCTGTATCCTCCGGGGTAAAAGTGAGCGTATAGGCCTCCGTCGCACCAACTTCAGGCACATTTGTTCCCGAAGATGCCAATGCCCAGGTTCCCACAGCACCGTTATCACTGGTCGTTGCACCGTTAATAGTCATCTGTTCAACTGTCTGTCCATAAACACCTGTAAGCGTAGGCAAACTTGAAAAAGTCGGTGTGACATATAGTTTTTCCGATGTATCATATGCATCCGTACTCAATACCGGTCCGTTGGTAAATGCAATACTTTCTGAAAAAACCGTATTGGACACCGGATGAGATGTCAAAAAAGCGCTGCCATTGACAATCGTCTCAGAGCCGACCAAAAGCCAGTTTGTGTTTTCTACTCCAGAAACAGCACCTGAAACACCACCTTTGGGATCGTTCCATGTCACATCCACACCGTACCATTTATCATTCAATTTTACATAGTTCCACATATGGGCGCCACTTCCACTGTTTGAAATCGCTGTACCATCCACAAGAACGCAATCAATATTCGACCGGTCACAAAGCACCTTCAATGCTCTGGCATAAGCCTCACATACAGGTCCAACCGTCCCGGTTCTCCCTTCCAAAGCACTTACACACTCCCTGCAGTCATGATCAATATTATCAAGATCATCACTTGTATTATACTCATTTTTCTTTGTCAATTCCTGATTAAAATAGACTAATTTTTCATAATCATTTTTCGCTGTTACTGCAGTAAGGTATTCATTTACCATACTGTCCCTCTGATCAATAGCCGCTTCTATCGCCGCCTGGTTCGGATAATTTGTACTGCGGACATCGTAGGCACCTTCTGCATCAATATACTTCGTGCAAAAATATACTTTTACTACAATCTTATAACCGACAATAGTTTCTTCCGGAGTTGTCTTATACGTATACTTTTCCATTGTATTCAACATCATACAAGTTCCATTTAACCAAAACACTTCCGGATGATCTCTGTCAAAAGCCGAATAAGCTGCATATATGTATCTTGAATAACTATCAACTACGCCTGATACAAACGCATTAACATTAGACTCGGAATACTCTTCCGGTGTCATTTCCAGTTCTTCCGTTCCGACTTCTATGTATTGCGCATTTCCAGCAAAATACTCATCATCAATCAAGCAATCGTTTTCCCCATCATTATCACTTGCTTCCACAAGCGTATCATAAAAATCTTTTATAACCTGAGCTTCCGACAAATCCAAACGATTGATCCAGTCTTTATGATTTCCGGAATTCAATTCCACAATTCCGTCCGCAAGACTGAAAAAGCCAATAGGCTGGGTAGAAGTCTGCGCTTCTCCCAGCTCAATAAACTCTTCTGATTGTTCGGCAAGGACAGTCTTAATCTCTCCCTCATCAGACACACTATTTTCCTGTGCCAAAGCCGGACATATCCACATATTTGCTGCCATCACAATCGTCAGCAAACCGGCGATTGCCCTTTTCCAAAACATTTTCTGCCCTTTTTTCACATACCCCATAGTCATAACCTTTCTTATTTGCTACCCAGTTCCTTAAAAATCTCAAAACAATCCAATGTTGCGAAATAATCCTTCGGTTCCTCTGCACGGCGGATCAGCTTCACTCCTCCGTCTTCCTGCAATAAGAGCTCTGCGGATTTCAGTTTGCCGTTGTAGTTGTAACCCATGGCAAATCCATGCGCTCCCGTATCGTGAATCACAAGATAATCGCCTTTATCAATCTGCGGCAAGTTCCGGTCGATTGCAAACTTATCATTGTTTTCACAAAGGGAACCGGTCACATCATATTTGTGGTCACAAACCGCATCCTCTTTTCCAAGTACGGTAATGTGATGATAAGCCCCATACATGGCCGGTCGCATAAGGTTTACCGCACAAGCATCCACACCGATATACTCTTTGTGTGTATGTTTCTCGTGTATCGCTTTCGTAACAAGCGCACCGTACGGTCCCATCATAAATCGTCCCATTTCCGTGTAAATCGCAATATCTCCCATTCCTGCCGGAACCAAAATCTCTTCATACACTTTGCGGACACCTTCACCGATAGCACGGATGTCGTTCGGCTCTTTATCCGGCGTATACGGAATTCCGACACCTCCGGAAAGGTTGATAAATGTAATATGGGCTCCCGTCTCATCGCGAAGTTTTACTGCAAGCTCAAAAAGCTGCTTTGCAAGCATCGGATAATACTCATTTGTCACCGTATTACTTGCAAGGAAAGAATGAATTCCGAAATTTTTTACACCCTTTTCCTTCATGATTTTAAAGCCTTCAAACAGCTGCTCCGTCGTAAATCCGTATTTGGAATCTCCCGGATTATCCATAATCCCGTTACTCATCTTGAATACGCCGCCCGGATTGTATCTGCAGGACAATGTTTCCGGCAACTTACCGATTGTTTTTTCCAAAAATTCAATATGTGTAAAATCATCTAAATTAATAGTTGCACCGAGTTCGTTCGCATAAACAAACTCTTCCGCCGGTGTATCGTTGGATGAAAACATAATGTCTGATCCGGTTGCTCCGATTGCCTTTGAAAGCATGAGTTCTGTCTTTGACGAACAATCACAGCCACAGCCGTATTCTCTCAAAATCTGAATCAAAAACGGATTCGGATTTGCTTTCACCGCAAAATACTCCTTAAATCCTTTGTTCCATGCAAAAGCTTCTTTTACCGCCTGCGCATTTTCACGAATCCCCTTTTCATCATAAATATGAAACGGAGTCGGATATGTTTTAACGATTTCTTCAATCTGCTCTTTGTTTACAAATGGTACTTTATTCATTGCTAAAAATCTCCTTGTAGTATTTCCGATTTGTTGTCCCGAGACAACTTTTTACAGCAGATGCGCTCTTAAATCTTCTGCGCTACTGTTACTGAGGTAAACAGGCGCCACATCAAATACTGTTTTACAACCGGTCTGTCCGTCTTTCTGCATACGATATGCAGCTCTTGCATATGCAGTAATAACAGAAGCTGTAAACTCCGGATTGGAATCAAGCTTTAAGTTGTATTCTACGATGTGCTGATGTTCACCATTCCATCCCGTTTTTCCGCTGCGGATAACAAATCCGCCATGCGGAATTCCGCTGTGATCCCGTTTCAATTCTTCTTCCGAAATAAAGTTTACAATTGTATCGTAATCTGCAAAATAATTCGGCATCGATTTAATCTCTTGCTCAATCTTTGCAAGATCAGCTCCTTCTTCCGCCACAACAAAACATTCTCTGATATGTTTCTGACGCGTAGTAAGCTCCGGATTACTTCCGCTTCGTACGGCCTCAAGTGCACTGTCAACCGGAATGGTGTACTGCTTACCATCCTTTACACCTTCTACACGGCGGATAGCATCTGAGTGACCCTGGCTGACACCTTTTCCCCAGAAAGTATAGTCCTTGCCGTCCGGAAGGATTGCGTTTGCATAAAGTCGGTTAAGCGAGAACATACCCGGATCCCAGCCAACAGAAATCATTGCAACTTTTCCGCTTTCTTTTGCTGCTGCATCCACATTCGCAAAATGTTCCGGAATTCTCGCATGTGTATCAAAACTATCTACCACATTAAAATATTTTGCATATTCCGGAGTCTGCACCGGAAGGTCTGTTGCACTTCCTCCGCATAAAATAAGGACATCAATTTCGTCCTTTTTGGATACTGCCTCGTCCACGTGATATACGGAAACATTCGGTGTCAGGATTTTAACGCTTTCCGGTGCGCGTCTTGTAAACACTGCCACAAGCTCCATATCCGGATTCTGTTTCACTGCACATTCAATTCCTCTTCCTAAATTTCCATAACCTAAAATACCAATTCTGATTGCCATAATTATTCTCTTCCTTTCTCATTCATCCCCATCCGGGTTAATTTAATTTCATTACGCAATGCTTCTTTGAGCACATTGACAAAATTTTTCTGTCCGGAGTATAGACAGGTATCATTTTCACTCTCCGAATAATCTCCGGTCAGTACATACTGCGAATCCACAATTAAATGAATCTGCTTTTCCTTCGGTCCCGAAACATATACCTGTATCAAATCAGAGCATTCCACCTGCTCATCTGTCAAAAGAACAACCTTTTTGTTTGCCTCTCCTAACTCCTCTAATTTTGACAGATAATGAGGAATATAGCAAGAGGGAACAGAAAGATACAGTCGCAGTTCCACCTTATCCAACATATTACTTATCTTATCCTGAATATGTCGATATCCTTCAATGGTTATATATCCATCATTTTCCTCCTGATTTTTCACAAGATTTTTACTCAAATATTGTTTTGCCTCTTCCACTCGTCTCAAATGATTATCACACATCTCTTCCACAGGAACTGCGATATATTTGTTGGAGGAAGCTTCCATCCGATAAGCTGCTCCCTTTTCAACAAGCCCCGCCAATGTATTATAGACATTTGACCTGGATATTCCCGTTATTTTAGAAGTTTCATAACCATTCAACGCCCCGTTGCGATACAAGCACTCATATATTACCGCTTCCTGTCTGGTCAATCCAAACAGCATTAATTCTTCTATCATTTTTTTCGTGATCAGTCCCTCCTTTCATTAGTATTCCTTTACAGGAATACTATAATACTGTATTGCTTATTTTGTCAACAAAAAAGGACTTTCTTAAAAAAGTCCTTTTTTCCGTATTACATCTAAAAATCTACGTACAATTTTATTATCTCTTTCCTCTCCGATGCCTAAAACTTTATCTCCCGGAATAAAACCGCCGGCCATGTCTCGGTGTCCGCCGCCATCTCCGATTCCCTGCAATGCTTCCTTCGCTACTGCTCCTGCATCAATCTCCGGTATTTCACTGCGAATCGAAAACTTAATTCCGTCTACCCGTTCTGCATACACAATGGAAACCGTAACAACATCCAACGACAAAACAAAATCGGAAATAATAGCAATCAGCGCATCCGGACAATCAAACGGAATTTTTGCAAATCCGATTTCCCCTTTCAAACGGATATTGTCAATGGCTGCACCGTAAGCTTTTAGATCTGATATTTCCATTACGTTCATATACATATCATTGATCAAATGTATATCCGCTCTCTCAAACACATAGGAAAACACCTCCGCATCAAACGGAAACGCTCCTCTTGTAAAATCTGCCGTATCCATTTTAATACCGTAAGCAAGCGCCGATGCAACATTCTTCGGTAATTCCGTTCTCGTCTGTCTGAAATAATCAGCAATGATGGAAGAACAGGCTCCCACAATACGGACGTCCTTATACTGATACTCGCATTCCTTAAATGTCGGGTGATGATCGATACACGCAATTTCATCACCAATAAAATCCGTAATGTTAGAGTTATATTTCTGTGCATCTACCACAACTATATAATCTTCTGCTTTCATATCATCTATATCATATTTTGATTTGACATCAATACCAAAAACAGAAAACATTTTCTTCGTGCTTAGTTTATCAATTTTTCCATCGTAACAAATGATACTTTCCACACCGTGTTTATCCAAAAAGCATTGCAATCCGAACGCACTGGCAATGGCATCCGGGTCCGGGAAATTGTGTGTCTGTATAAATACTCTGTGTCCCCGTAACAAATCAACTAATTTAAGTGGATCCATTTATCTTACCTTCTCTTTCCCTATCTTTGATTTATTATATATTTTCAATCTGCCAGTCAATCACAGCAAGTCCGTTCTTCTCCAAAAAAGCATTGGTCTTACTGAACGGTTTGCTCCCGAAAAATCCTCGGTACGCAGATAATGGGCTCGGATGAGGAGCCTCCAAAATCAAATGTTTCGGATTATTCAACATCTTTTTCTTCGTCTGAGCCGGTGCTCCCCATAAAATGAATACAATCGGACGATCCTGCTCATTTAACACAGAAATCGCCGCATTGGTAAACTCCTCCCATCCGATTCCGCGATGAGAATTTGCCTGGTGTGCCTTTACAGTCAAAACCGTATTCAACAGTAGTACACCTTGTTTTGCCCATTTTACCAAATAACCGTTATTCGGAATATAGCACCCCAAATCGCTCTCCAGTTCTTTATAAATATTCACAAGCGACGGCGGAATTGCCACCTCCGGTTTGACGGAAAAACACAATCCGTGCGCCTGCCCCACATTGTGATACGGGTCTTGTCCTATAATTACCACCTTAACCTCTGAAAGAGGCGTCAATTCAAACGCACTGAATATCTCATTGGATGGCGGAAACACAAGATTATTACTGTATTCTTCCTTTACTTTCGCATATAAAGCCTTATAGTACGGCTTGGAAAACTCCGGTTTCAACGGCTCCAGCCAATCGTTATTAATCGCAGCCATAACTACCTCTTATAATCTTACAGAAACATTTCTGTCTCTCAAATATTGCTTCACTTCACAAATTTCTAACTCTTTAAAATGGAACAGCGACGCCGCCAATGCTGCATCTGCCTTTCCTTCTGTCAGTGCATCATAAAAATGTTCAAGCTTTCCTGCTCCTCCCGACGCAATCACCGGAATAGAAACATTTTCAGAAATCAGTCTGGTCAATTCTATATCATATCCTGCTTTTGTGCCGTCACAATCCATACTAGTGAGCAATATCTCACCGGCTCCGAGTTTATCCGCTTTCATGGCCCATTCAATCGCGTCAATTCCCATATCGACGCGACCGCCATTTTTAAAAATATGCCAACCGTCCGGCGTTCTCTTCGCATCAATTGCAACAACTACGCATTGGCTTCCAAACTTATCCGCCGCTTCGGATATCAAATTCGGATTCATAATCGCGGCTGAATTAACAGAAATTTTGTCCGCACCTTCTCTCAGAATTGCCTTAAAATCATCCACCGTACGGATTCCGCCGCCAACCGTAAACGGAATAAACACTTTTTCCGCTACCTTTCTCACCATATCAACAACCGTATTTCGGTTATCCGAAGAAGCCGTAATATCAAGAAAAACAAGTTCGTCGGCTCCTGCTTTATCATATGCCTGTGCAATTGCCACCGGATCACCCGCATCAATCAAATCAACAAAGTTAACTCCTTTTACCACGCGACCGTTTTTTACATCCAGACACGGAATTATTCGTTTTGTATGCATCTAGTCGTCCTCCCTGCCAATGTTCAAGAAATTATTCAAAATTGCAAGTCCCACATCTGAACTTTTCTCCGGGTGAAATTGACACGCAAACACATTATCTTTTTCTACGGATGCATGGATTAATGTACTGTAATCCGTCGTTGCAGTCACAATATTCTCATCCTCTGCTTTTAAATAATAGGAATGCACAAAATAAACGTAAGAATCCTCATTCAGTCCCTTAAATAATTTTCCTTCCTTCGGAAATTTCAGCGAATTCCATCCAATATGCGGTATTTTCAAATCTTTGTTGTCCGGAATGCGCAGAATTTCTCCCTTTAAAATCCCAAGGCCATCCACGCCCGCACTCTCATCGCTCCGCTCAAAAAGAAGCTGAAGGCCAAGACAAATACCGAGAAACGGTGTTTTTTTCTCCACAACTTGCCGAATCACATCCACAAGTCCGTATTTATGAAGTTTTTCCATCGCATCACCAAATGCACCTACTCCCGGCAGAATAACTTTTTCCGCATTCAATATCTGCTCCGGGTCTCTTGTCAGCACCGCTTTCTCTCCAAGTGCAGTGATTGCCTTTTCCACACTTTTGATATTACCAGCATCGTAATCGATAATCGCTATCATTTCACTTCCTCCTCAGACAGAACATCTTCTGTCGGTTCCGCCGGTGTCTCTTCTGTCTGCGTCATTTCCTCTGTCTGAAACTCTTCTGTCAAAGCCTCTTCTTCCTCCGGAATTTCTTCCGTCACGGCAGCACCGTTCTGTCTGCTGAGACTTCCCGTAATCTCCTCAAGCCGCAATGTATACTCGTAGTTGCCGAGCAAATTAATCTCTGCGGCTTCTTCCTCTGTTATCTGATAATCTGCTGAAAGTGCATTTACAATCTGCGCTTTAATAACTTCTGTCTCAGAAACCGCATCATATTCTGAAATCTTCTCTCCGAGTTCCTGCCACAACATATAACCGGAAAGCAAAGCATCAAGTGCTTCCACAGGAAGATTCATCTCTTTATAATTTTCATACGCATCCATCTTATGTGAAAGCTGCAGTATCATTTTTGACTTCTCATACAATCTTTGATCCGCTTCAGACAATTCTTTACCGGTCAATTCTTCATATGCTTTTTCATAATCCTGCTTATAAAATGCATTTCTTCCATCTGCCAAAGACCACATTTTCGGTACAAAATGCATAACCAGAAGAAGCAATGCCATAATTGAAAAGCACAATGCAAAAATTCGTATCACCATTTTAATCGGTAATTTTTTCTCTCCGAAAATTTCCGGCGGAAGTTCCTGTTCCTTCTGCTTCTTTGCTTTCTTCTCTTTTTTAGGCTTCTTCTCTTTTTTCTTTTTCTTTCCGCCTTTTTCTTCCGCATCCAATTCTTCCAGAATGCCTTCATTATCTTCTGCGTCCGTTACCGGCGCCTTACCTTTTTTCCCTTTTTTCGCCTTTTTCTCTTTCTTTTCTTTTTTCTCCTCGATACCCTCTTCTTCATCTTCCGGTATTTCTTCTGTCAAAGCATCAAAAATCTTAGCAAAGAATCCTTTTTTCGAATCAGCTTTCTTTGCTTCCTTTTTCTCATCTGCTTCCACCATGGCAATGAGATCAAGTTCGTCGCCCAACTCACCTTCTTCACCGCCCATATCGGCAAACAAATCAAGCGGTATATCCGCGTCATCCTGCGACATGGCCGATAAAATATCCTGAATCTCCTCATCCTCAGCCGGTATAGTGTCCTCTTCATCCATCCGAACCACTTCCGGTTCTTTATCTTTTTTCTTGCGTCCAAAGAATGGAAGTTTCATCTTTTTCTTATCTTTTTTCTTTTTGCTCGAATCTTCTCCTCCGCCAAGTAATTCATCCAGCCAAGGATCTTGCTCCGAATCATATTCAGATTCATCAAATCCAACTAAAACGCTCTCTTCAATTCCATCTCCAACCAACTCGTTATTATCTAACTTATTTAATAAACTGTTGATTTCATTAAGATCCGGATTATCTTCCCCCATTGCTGCCAAAATATCATCTTCTGATTCCGCAGAACTCTCCTCAGGAACTTTCTGCACCCGGTCTTTCTTATCTCCGATTCCGAGCAACAATTCCAGTTCCTCCGGATTATCCATGTCAATCTCAATTTCCTCGAGCGAAGCCGGTGATTCTTCAAAATCATCCTGCGCATCCTCAAGCATTCCGGCCAACATGTCATCAAGCGACATAGACATATCTTCTGCGTCCATTTCCGGTTCAGTTTCTTCACCTGTTTCCATATCCACGTTAGCCTGTGCAAACAATGCTGCTATCTCATCCGCTCCGAGTGCTTTATTCGGATCATCCGATACCGGTGTAATTTCAATAGATTCTACCTCTTCGAGTTCAATAGGCTCTTCCGGTACCGGTTCCTCTTCCGGCTCGCTTTCTTCACCTGTTTCCATATCCACGTTAGCCTGTGCAAACAATGCTGCGATTTCATCCGCTCCGAGTGCCTTATTCGGGTCATCCGATACCGGTGTGATTTCGATAGCCTTTTCTTCTTCGAGTTCAATAGGCTCTTCTACAGTCTCCTCCGGTACTGTTTCCTCTTCCGGCTCGGTTTCTTCGCCCGTTTCCAT
>JAFTWX010000040.1 GCA_017465095.1 Lachnospiraceae bacterium
AATGCGGCGCCCTTATTATTTCATGCTCTTCGGACACTGTTAAGCAACGCAAGGAGCAGGGGAGAATTTATGACATCATATACATTTCCCTTATGTACATGCAACACAATTGCGAATTGAAGATAGCCATCTTCTGTTTTTCCAAGGTCAAGTCGCAATTCGTAGTATTCCTTGTGTTCTTCGCTGTCATCGCCGCTTCTGTAGATTGCCGTGTACCCGGAAATACCATCCAAGGAGACAGGTGAAATAGGTTCGAGCAGAACAAAGTTGAACGATCCCGTGACGGAATCCGGTAAAAACCAGCTCTTTAGGGTCTCTTCGGAGTTTTCTTCATCACAGAAGAAGTCGATGTGCATTTGCAATGTCTCATCCTCTGACCAAAACTCCAGGCCATCCTCCTGACCTACTTCTGATTGGGTTTCGAGAAAAAATCCTTCGGGCAGAGCAAAAGACAGTCCGTACTTTTGCAAACGCCCGTTTTTAATTTGAATCATAATGTTAATCCTTTCAGTGATAGTTTTCCGATCGGTGTCTACTATTTTACCATTCCGGTTGGTAAAAACAATGATGTGTACCTCATCTTTTGGTGACAAATTTCCGAACTTTCTACTTACACTGTTTCGTTTGCAGATGATATTCCGTTGATAATCGATTGGAATTCATCTGTCTGCACAAAGCTAACAATATCAGCATTCTCATCACAGACACGCAGCGAGAACTGGGCGAATCCCTCATCGCATCCAGTCAAATCAATGCGCAGCTCAAAGTATTGCGTAGCGGAACCGTCCTCGGATATTTCTCCTTCGTAGAAAGCGTAGAAACCGACAAAACCCCCGAGGAAAATTGGTGAAGCGGGCAGGAGAAGGCGGTAGGGGACGTATCCCAGAAAATCTTTTTGAAAAAGATGATGCAATGCCGTACCGGCCTTCTCATCGGATATCAAAAAGAGATACCGTATCATTTTAGTTCCATCCTCGCTGAAGAACACCATACCGTCCTGCATTTCCGCATCCGGTCTGCTCTCAAAGCAATATCCATCAGGCGGTGAAAAGGCGAGTCCGTTTTTCTGAAATTTTCCATTTTTAATCTGAATCATTGCTTGTATCCTTTCGTGTTAAGAAAATTTACCAATAGTATACGGGTTTCTTTTGAATAAAACCATAGGGTGTACCTGGTGTTTTTCCAAAATTGAAATATTACACAATACGCCGCTGAACAGCGGCTTTTTTCGTATCCGCTTTTTTGAAAATCCGTCATACTACACTTGAAAGAGCTTAGCTCGGAAAGGAGTTCGGATTATGAAACGAAATATGAAAATTGTAATTGTGCTGTCAGTGGCTTTGGTCTTTGCCATCGCAGCGGGAATCTGTATCTACGGATTTTTATCACCGCAGCGTTCCACCGTATACGTGTTTGACGGCGCCTATGAGGCAGGCACTATGCTCACGGCGGATATGTTAACGCCCATTCAAGTGGACGCGGATATTGTGGTTGCGGGTGCGAAAGCATCGGTTGGTCAGAGATTTGTAACCTCTGCAGATCTTCCGGCACTACTCAAAATGGGCGATTCCTTAAAAACAAATGTGGAAGAGGGAACTCCTCTGATGCTGAATCTGCTGTCAGCAACCGGCGGCAATGCCATAGAGATGACGATGAAATCCTCCGCTGTGGCAGTTACTGTCAATGCGACACCCATCACCGGTGTTACCAACGATCTGGAGCAGGGGGCAAGCGTCAATGTTTATGTGACGTATCATACCGGAAGCACTACGTTGCTTTTTGAAAAAATGCGTGTGTTAGCTGTTCATAAAGAAGGTACCGGCGGAAGTTTGAGTGGTATTACCTTAGAGCTTACCAACGAAGAAGCGGTACAAATCATCAATGCCTCAGGAAACGGCACACTGTACTTTGGACTTGTCAATGCCGGCGGGTATGAGTCGGTATATGATAACGCCGACACCAAC
>JAFTWX010000041.1 GCA_017465095.1 Lachnospiraceae bacterium
AATCGATGAAGGAGTTAAGGGAAAACGGTTATAAAAAAGTTACGCTGATGGCAAAAGATACCGTTCCCGAAGGCTTGTTTGCAACCGCAGGCATAAAAAACTATGTCGAGAATCAAGCGGGGAATTCCGTTTCTTTCATGTATAGCGGAGAGGTAGTGAACCTCATTGAGAAACTGCGGATGATTCCATTGGAGGATGTCTTTATCGAAGAACCCTCTTTGGAAGAAATTTTCATGCACTATTACGAGTAAAAGGAGGTTGCCATGACTGTTTTTCGGTATGAATGGAAAAAGAATTTCAGATACATTGTCTGCTGGACACTTGCTGTCGGGCTGCTGATTCTGTGCATGACTCCGGCTTACTATGGGGCGTTGGATTCTGTCGGCTCCCTCTCAAAGATTTATGAAAACAGCGAGTTCTTCGACAGTTTGGGGATGACGGCGGACTTGTTTCAAGAACCCTTGGGTATGTACGCATTCCTCAACGTGTTCTTTTCAATGGCAATCGGGATATTCGGCATGCACTTCGGACTCTCCTTGTACACAAAGGAATGTACCGAAGGCACGGCTGAATACCTGATGACAAAGCCGATAGGACGCCTGCGCATATTCCGGGAAAAAAATCTTTGCATGCTCGGCGGGATAATGCTTGCCGGAACTGTATATGTGCTGTCGTCTTATGCGACTTTGTCCCTGATGGGTATTGAATGCTCCGAAAGATTCCTGCCGGTGGCATTGTCTTTTGTGTTGATTGCCCTGTTTTTCGGAATACTCGGAGTATGGGTCGGGGTATATAAGCCCGCCATACAATCACCGCTCGTGGTTGCCGGGCTTACCGTCTTCACGGCATACTGCCTGACAAGCTTTTCCCGCATAGCCGGTGTTCCGCTGATAGACTTCCTTTCGCCGTTTTCGTTTTTTGAAGTCGGACATATATTTTCGGAAGGAGGCTATCCACTGGAATATATCGTGTGGTATGTATTGTTTGTGGCGGTTCTGTATCTTTCTGCCGCCAGAAGATTCAAAAGCAAGGATGTAACGTTTATAGCATAAGGAAATTAAAAAATGAAAGCACTGGTAAAGAATGAACTGAGACAGACAAAGGGTATGTTAGCGATATGGCTCTCCTTGGAACTCATGCTGATAGCGTTTGCCTATTTTGAGTACCTCTCACTGGAAGGTTCGCTGGAAGAGTTGACGCATGCTGCGGCTCTTTTTCCCGACTTTTTGAAAATCATGTTCGGGGTTGGCGACAACATCGCTTCACCAATAGGATGGTACAGTTGCATTTATTACTGGACAGGCTTGCTGGCATTCCCTTATGCCGCCTATTTGGGAAGCAGTTGCATGACTAAGGAATTGAAGCAGGGGACATCCGAATATCTGTTTACCAAACCTGTCTGCCGCAGGGATATCGTATTGTCGAAAGTCATTGCAGGCATTTTCAATATGCTGGTCTTTTCGGCGTTCTGCGGCGTATGCAATTATTTCATGTCCATACTTCCGTTGGGGGAATTGGGTCAGACCGATGTTCCTTTCTCTACAACCGCCGGTATGTTCCTGACCCAATCCACTTTGTTTGCCCTGTCTTTTGCCGTTTCGGGCATTACCCGTACCTATAAATCGGCAACACGCTATTCCACATTGTTATTCCTGTTGTTTTATGTGTTATATATGATAGCCGCTTATACAAAAATCGGAATGCTGCGTTTTCTGACACCTCTTCAGTTTTTCGAAGTCGGTTCCGTGATAAGCGACGGATTGCAAATTCCGTTTTTATTGCTCTCCATTGCTATTATTACCATTTCCATTTTAATCGGGAACAGGGCTTGGAAAACAAAGGAACTTTAATAGGAAATCCATCTTTGAATTCATAAAAATAGCAACAACAATGACTCCGAAAGAAATACTTGTGCAATGGATTGATTGCTTCAATGC
>JAFTWX010000042.1 GCA_017465095.1 Lachnospiraceae bacterium
AGCTAAGAGATATGCTGAGCCGTCATTTTCGTAATCTCCCCCTTCTGATCGATTCCCATATCAATGCGGCTGCACGTTCCAATGTGCTTCATGTCGATCAATACGATGAAAAGAATATCGTTTACTGGTATATCGGAACCCGGAATGTCTGTGGTGCTTTCATGGTGAAAGGAGAAATTATTCTCGGACGCGATCATCTTGCCTGTGAATTCGGAAAAATGATCGACCGTTCCGGAGTCCCTCTGGAAGAAAAAATCGCGGCTTCCGTGGAAGCACAGGATTTCGCCGATGTTCTTGCTCAGCCGATGTACAGCATTATCAAAATTCTGAGTCCGCATACCATCATCATTGAATGCGATATCCCCCATACATACGATGAAATTCTTCCTCTTTTGAAAGAAAAAATGTCGCGTGACTATAATTATAACGAATCCGAATTTCCGGAATTTTATAAAGCCTGCTGTAAATTCCGCAATTCCCACCGAGGACTTACCATGGGTCTGCGGGATATGTGGATTGACAAGCTCGTTTTCGGAAACAACTGCTGAACACAAAATCTTTATACACTGGAGTATGCCGTATGAAAAAATACCCTCTTCTTATGCGTCCCGTATCCAAAGAAATTTTATGGGGCGGCAGCAAACTGAAAAAAGAATACGCCAAAACCGCTCCGTTTGAAAAACTCGCCGAATCCTGGGAACTGACTGTCCGGAAAGACGGGATGAGTGTTATTGCAAACGGTGAGTATGCCGGTATGCCGCTTGAACGGTATCTTTCTCTCGGAAAGACCGATGTTCTGGGAACCAATTGCTCCAAGTATGACCGCTTCCCTCTTCTGATTAAGTTCATTGACGCTGCGGACAACCTTTCCGTACAGGTTCATCCGGATGATGAGTATGCACTTCCCGTTGAAAATGAATTCGGAAAAACAGAAATGTGGTACATTATGGATGCCGAACCGGGAGCAAAGCTCGTATACGGCTTAGCGGACGGATGCACAATTGAAGATTTTGCACAGGCGATCGCCGACGGAACGGTGGAAGAAAAGCTCAATTATGTTGAAGTTCACCGAGGAGAAGTTTACTTTATTCCTTCCGGACAGGTTCACGCGATCGGTGCCGGAATTCTGATCGCGGAAATCCAGCAGAACTCCAACATCACTTATCGTGTGTATGACTACAACCGCCGTCAGAGCGACGGAAGCCTGCGTCAGCTTCATACGGAAAAAGCACTGGATGTAATAAAAATCCGCAGCGATGCGGAAATTGAAGAGATTCGTCTGTCCAAAAAGGCTTCTTCCTCCTGCAGCGAAACGCTTTGTGCGTGTGATTATTTCACCTCTGCCAAATATATTACATCCAAAGAAAATGTAGCGGTGATTCACACGGACAGCACCAGCTTTGTTTCTGTTCTTGTTCTGGAATCCAATGAAGGTTATCTGGAAATGGGTGACGAAGTTCTGCCTCTGCATCGCGGAGACAGTTACTTCATTCCCGCAGGAAATGCCGATGTACGAATCTCCGGAAACACGGAAATCATTGCCACAACAATCAACTGAATCCTTTTCTCCGCCCTGCTGTCCCCGATTCCGCGGGATTGCAGGCGGAGAATTTTTCTCGAAAAAACAAAGTTTTCGAGAATGAATTGACAGAAAAATAATTAAGTGGTATACTATTACTGCTTGATTATTACCCTATATTTTGTATATGATTGGAGAAAGCGTATGGCAAAAAGCGTACAGGATATCCTGAATCTGATTCAGGAAAACGACATTAAGATGATCGACTTCAAGATGGTAGACATCAACGGTCAGTTCCGTCATGTTACCATCCCGGCAGA
>JAFTWX010000043.1 GCA_017465095.1 Lachnospiraceae bacterium
GGACGTACAGGACACGCTCATCAACGGCTCTCCCGAAGATGTCCGCCGCGAAGTCCGTCTCATGCGCGACACGTTCGATTCCCCGGAAGGCGGATTCCTGTACGCGGCCGGCAACGGCATCGTCGGAGGTACGCCGATTGAAAATATCGAAGCATTCCTGAATGAAATTCTGGTTTACGGGAATGAATAAATTTCCGTAAAAATGAAAAAGCGATGTATTCCCGTACATCGCTTTTTCTGTTGGCCGCGCAACATATATAGTATACCATATCCGGAGGCAGGTTGTAAAGAGATTTATGAACGAATCCGGAATTTCTCTGATATGAACAGAAATTTTCTATAAAGTTTCAACAAAATACCAATTGCAATTCGGGAATTCCTGTGCTATAATATAGGCACAAAAGAAAGAGAGGATAAACCAATGTACGAATAACGTACAGGACTTTCTTAAAATCAGAATTCACGGAATTCATAAAAACATAAGAAGTCCGGTGAAGCAAAAAGCGTCTCTTGAATAATGATTTATATAGAGTTAATAAACTTTATAAAAATTATAATTTCAACAGACAGTCAGCAGAAAGAGAGGATTACAAAAGATGTTAGATACCAAGATAAATAAGTGACCCTTGATCGTGTTTGTGAAGAAAGATACGGTCAAGGGTCACTCTGATTTTATACATACTTTTTCGATGACTTGCAGACGCGGGTCTTTTTTTATTGTCATGCGGTTGTCCCCTGTGACAAAATCCTCACCGATCTCAAACGGACAGTATTTCTGTCTTTTCTGTCCGTTGACACCGGGTCGGATTTTTTATATAATCAACGTATCTTCCGCAGGAAAGGAGAATTTCGATGGAACTTGGCGAACGTCTGAAAGACCTGCGTCTGCGGCGCGGATTCACGCAGGAGCAGGCGGGACAGATTCTCGGCGTGTCCGCGCAGGCCGTTTCCAAATGGGAGCGCGGTCTGACCCTGCCGGATGTTCTGATGATGCCGCGGATTGCGGTGCTGTACCGGATTTCGCTGGATGAGCTGTACGATATGGATGCGTATTACAGCCGGAAACATAATGAGGAATACAACGAACGTCTGCGGCAGGCAAAACAGGAAGGCGACCCTGACCGTGTGTTCCGACTGATTGCGGATGAAATCGAACTCCGCCCGGATTCCTTCGGGGAATACCTGCACCTTGCTGACTATGCGCTCAAACACGGAATGACCGCAAAGCCGTATATGGAACAGCTGATCCTGTTTGCCGCCCGTGCGGAACGCTGGTGTCGGGAAGAAAAGCTCCGTCATGCGATTTTTCGCCGAATGGTCAAGCTGTGTTCTTCCGCCGAAGACCCCGATATCTGTGCCCATACAAAAGAATATTACGAAAAACTTCCGTATTTCCGCAACATCCGCGAAACGGTCACTCAATATGTACTGGACGGAGACGAACTGACGCAGGAGGAAAACCGGAACATTCTATATATGCTCCAATCCGCCGCCGACCTGATTCGGGCGCGGATGTATCGCAGGAACGGCTCTGCCGAAGAAAATCTGCGTTATCTCCGGATGAGCAGTCAGATTCTGGAAGCTGTAACGGAAGAAAAATTCACGGGATTTTATGAAATCCCGCTGCTGCTCGATTATTACAGCATGGCAAAACTATATACAGAATTGCAGGAACCGGAAAACGCCGCTCTTTGCATCCGCCGGATTCTTGCGGCTTTGCAGCGGCAGATTTCCCCGGACAGCCGTAAGAATCCTTCAGAATTTGCAGAGGAATCTCAGCCGTACGGATATAAGCTATACTGGGCAAGCGGTCTGGAACTGCTGGAACAGATGGAAAGAGCGGATGAATTCGCGCCGTTCAAAGAAGATATCCGGAAATTGTATGAAGAATACCGAATGTATTTTTATAAGGAGAAAAAATGAAACCGGAAACGAAAGACAGTCTGAAACGCATCCTGTTCGGTGTTGGAATTTCCATACCGATCACACTTTTTCTGTATAATACCATTGGCGTACTGCTCATCAAACTGATTTTTGATGAACAGGCACTCAAAGCGACAGAAACCTATACCCCGGTTTATTTGATTCTAACATTTTTCTATCCGGTTGTATGAAATTTCTGCTACATCCTTCATCTGACCGAAAATTCCCCGATTCCACAGGGAAGCACCTATCCCTGGTGCACTGATATGGTTGCATACTTCAAAACCGAGGGAAAAATTCTTCTGGTCGTCTACGGTATCTGTGCAATTCTTTTTGAAACCGCCTATCTCCTCTCCGGTGACGGGCTGGACATCGTTTCCGCGATCTTTTTATTCTGTTTTCCGCTCGCGTATACAATTCCGATCCCAATTCTGCGGACGATGGTCGCTTATACCGTTACGATGATTTTGATCTTTGCGCTGATTTTTCTGAACCGGAAAATAATGTTCCGCAAATGGCACTGAACCAAAACAGGAGATACTGCAATTCCGGTATCTCCTGTTTCTTTTTCCGACAGAGGACAAAAAAAGCGATGTACTTTCGTACATCGCTGAACAATAACAAGCGGATTACGGGGCTCGAACCCGCCACCTCAACCTTGGCAAGGTTGCGCTCTACCAAATGAGCTAAATCCGCATTTCCGAAGTGCGCCAATCTCACTTCGCTTCCCAGTTCTCACTGGGGTTCCTCC
>JAFTWX010000044.1 GCA_017465095.1 Lachnospiraceae bacterium
TTATGAAAAAGAACCGGAGCTTTTGCGATACAAACACTATAAGCCGAAAGAGATACTTTCAAAATTAAAAGACTTACAGAGAGAACCTCATATATTCACCGCCGCAGAAGGTTATGACCCGAAGCGGCGTTTTTTCATATCCGAAGACGAAATAGAAAAACTTCTTCGTGGCGGCGAATATTCCAGCGATTACCGTATAAAGGTTTACAAATTTTTCTCCGAGCACAAGGATTCAAAAGAACGGGAAAACATGTTCAAGCAAATCCACGGCGAATACAGCGGATATCATGGTGGTAATGACAATATCACCTATCAAATAGGCAAAGGCGTTTCTTTCAGCCACGGAAGTATTCTTGCTCCATACGCTAAAGTCGATATGAAATGGAGCGAAGTTGTAAAGAGAGTGGCAAAGCTTATCTCCGATGATAAATGGCTGACGGAAGCTGACCGTGAAACCATGGAAAACCGTGATGAAGTGATACCAGAACCGGTGGAACTTATCCTTGATGAACCACCTGAAAAAGAAAGTCTTGCATCAAGGCTTGTGGAATATATGAAAGAGTTCGACCCATTTGGATATGCCGACACTCTTGAAATCGGAGAAACTGATGAAGATGCCATAAAGAATATTGATGAGCAGCTTACTGATAACGCAAGAAGAAAATTCTTTGCGGAGGATTTAAGACTGTTCCTTGATGACATGGACCCGGAATCCGAAAAAGCTACCGAACTTGAACTTTTCATTGAGGAACTTGAAGAAAGTATCGAAGAACCAGCACCGGAAGAACCGCAAACAGAACATTTTGAGCACGGTGCTCAAAATGAAATCGAGCCAGCCGAAAAAGAAGAAACTCCCGTGCTCATTCCTCCTAAACCGAAAGTTAAGGCGGAAAGAGTTGAGTTTTATCCTCTGCATCCGGAGATTCCGAAGGAAGAAAGACATAATTTCCGCATAACCGATAATGAACTTGGTTACGGAACAATGATGGAGAAATATTTTGCTAATGTTAAAGCCATCATCATTCTCCATAAGGTGGAAGATGAAAACAGATTTGCCACTCCGGAAGAACAGGAGATACTTTCAAGATATGTGGGCTGGGGCGGCCTTGCGGAATGTTTCGAGGAGAGCTTTCCGAGATATGAGGAACTCAAAAGCCTTCTTACTCCCGAAGAATACGAAGCCGCAAGAGCAAGTTCTCTCACAGCTTTCTATACTCACCCTGAAATCACAGGAGCAATGTATTCTGCACTCTATCAGATGGGATTCAGAAACGGAAATATCCTTGAACCTTCCTGCGGTGTGGGCAACTTCATAGGAAGCATTCCGGAATCTATGGCTGACAGCAAGGTTTATGGTGTTGAGCTTGATTCCATAAGCGGAAGAATAGCACAGCAGCTTTATCAGAACAGCAATATCTCCGTTACAGGATTTGAAAAGGTCAATATCCCGGACAGCTTCTTTGATGTGGCAATAGGAAACGTTCCTTTCGGCGATTTCAAAGTCCTTGATAAAAGATACGATAAACACCATTTCTTAATCCATGACTATTTCTTCGCCAAGGCTCTTGATAAAGTCCGTCCCGGAGGTGTTGTGGCATTCATCACTTCCAAGGGAACAATGGATAAAGAAAATCCCGCAGTAAGAAAGTACCTTGCCCAGAGAGCGGACCTTATCGGTGCAATAAGACTTCCGAATAACGCTTTCAAGAAGAATGCTGGAACAGAAGTTACCGCAGATATTCTTTTCCTCCAAAAGCGTGACCGAATGATTGATATTGAACCGGGTTGGGTTAATCTTGATACGGATGAAAACGGAATCAAAATGAACAGCTATTTCGTAAAGAATCCGGATATGATTCTCGGCGAAATGCAGATGGTTTCTTCACGTTTCGGTATGGAGAGCACATGCAAACCTTATGAAAACGCAGAACTTTCCGAGCTTCTTCGGGGAGCAGTCAGCAACCTTCATGCGGAGATTACGGAATATGAAGTTGACGAAATCGAGGAAGAAGATAAATCGATTCCTGCAGATCCCAATATCCGAAACTTCAGCTACGCTATCATCGACGGAAAGATATATTTCAGAGAAAACTCCCGTATGCACCCGGTGGATGTTTCCGTAACTGCAGAAAACAGAATCAGAGGAATGATAGCTTTAAGAGAATCTGTTCGAAAACTCATAGAATACCAGACCGAAGATTATCCGGAAGAAGATATCAAAGCGGAACAGGAAAATCTGAATAGGCTTTATGATGATTACACAAAGAAATACGGACTTATCTCAAGCCGTGGAAACAGCATGGCTTTCGGAGAAGATTCCAGCTATTACCTTCTCTGCTCTCTCGAAGTTCTTGATGAAGAAGGTAACTTCAAACGCAAAGCCGATATGTTCAGCAAAAGAACGATCCGTCCTCATGTGGCGGTGACTTCTGTTGATACCGCAAGCGAAGCACTTGCAGTTTCAATATCCGAAAAAGCAAGAGTTGACATGGAATACATGTCAGGCCTTTCGGGTAAGACAAATGATGAGCTGGAATCGGAACTTAAAGGAGTAATCTTCCGGGATATCCATTGTCCGGAAAGAGCGGAAGATATATCCGAAGCTATGACGGATTTGAGCAGATATCCATTCGTAACTGCGGATGAATATCTTTCCGGAAACGTACGAAGAAAACTTCGTATGGCAAAGGCTATGTATGAAGCATTACCTACTGAAAAAAAAGAAGGCTTTCAGCATTATGTTTCTGCTCTTGAAGCTGTTCAGCCGGTGGATCTTACTGCAGGAGAAATCGGTGTGCGAATCGGAGTGAACTGGATTCCGACTGAAATATATGAGAAGTTCATGTATGAGCTTCTCGGTACTGGATATTACGCAAGAACAAGAATGAAGATTCTTCGTTCCAAAGCTACCGGCGAATGGAACATCACCAACAAAAGCGCTGATGCCGGAAACATCAGAGCCATAACCACCTATGGAACAAAGAAAATAAATGCTTATCATATCCTTGAGCAAACTCTTAACCAGAAAGACGTCCGTATTTATGATAAAACCATCGATGAGAACGGCAACGAAAAGCAAGTGCTCAACAAAAGAGAAACCGCTATCGCCCAGGACCGGCAGGAACTCATAAAATCCAAATTCGTAGAATGGCTTTGGAAAGATATTGACCGCAGAGAAAGGCTTTGCAGTATCTATAACGAAACATTCAATGCATTAAGACCAAGAGAATATGACGGTGAGCACATAAGATTCTCAGGTATGAATCCGGAAATAACGCTCCGTTCCCATCAGATAAATGCCATTGCTCACATCATGTACGGCGGCAACACTTTGCTTGCTCATGAGGTTGGTGCGGGCAAAACCTTTGAAATGGTAGCTGCTGCAATGGAATCAAAAAGGCTCGGCCTTTGCAGTAAATCCCTTGTGGTAGTTCCAAACCATATTACGGAACAATGGGCATCTGAATGGCTGCAGCTCTACCCTTCTGCAAATATCCTTGTGGCAACAAAGAAAGATTTTGAAACCCGAAACAGAAAGAAATTCTGCGCAAGGATTGCCACCGGAGATTATGATGCTGTTATCATCGGACACAGCCAGTTTGAAAAGATACCCATGTCGAAAGAACGGCAGGAAACAATTTTACGACGTCATATTGAGGATATTGTTGATGGTATCAGAGAAGCAAAAGCCGCAAGAGCTGAAAGATATACGGTAAAACAACTTGAGAAAACAAAAAAGAGCCTTGAAACAAGGCTCGCAAAACTTAATGACCAGAGCAGAAAAGATGATGTAGTCACTTTTGAGGAACTTGGTGTTGACCGCATATTTGTGGACGAAAGCCACTATTTCAAAAACCTTTTCCTTGCAACAAAGATAAGAAACGTCGGCGGCATTGCCCAGACAGAAGCACAGAAATCCTCCGACCTTTTCATGAAGTGTCAGTATCTTGATGAGATAACCGGAGGACGAGGTGTTGTGTTTGCAACGGGTACTCCAATATCAAACAGTATGGTTGAACTATATACAATACAGAGATATTTGCAGTATGATACCTTGCAGGAAATGGATATGCTGAACTTTGATGATTGGGCAGCGAACTATGGAGAAACCATAACAGCCATTGAACTTTCACCGGAAGGAACCGGATATCGCTCCAAAACAAGGTTTGCGAAGTTCTACAATCTTCCGGAGCTTATGTCCACATTCAAAGCTGTTGCGGATATACAAACTGCGGATATGCTTAAACTTCCCGTACCAAAAGCAAACTTTCATACTGAAGTAATAAAGCCATCGGAACTTCAGAAAGAAATGATTGCAGGACTTGCTGAAAGAGCAGAGATTATCCGAAACGGAGGAATCGACCCAAGCGTTGACAATATGCTTAAAATCACCAACGACGGCAGAAAACTTGCCCTTGATATGCGTTTAATCAATCCTCTTGCGGCAGACGATGAAAACGGAAAGGTTTCAATTTGTGCAAAGAACATCTTTGAGATATGGGAAATGACTAAAAAAAACAGAAGCGCACAAATGGTATTCTGTGACCTTTCCACACCAAAAGGTGACGGAAGTTTCAATGTCTATGATGACCTAAAGAAGGAACTCATGGAGAAAGGTATCCCGGAAGAAGAGATAGCTTTTATCCATGATGCTAATACCGAAACGAGGAAGAAAGAGCTTTTCGCAAAAGTCAGAAGTGGACAGGTTAGAGTAATTATGGGAAGTACACAAAAGATGGGCGCCGGCACTAACTGCCAGGACAGACTCATAGCACTGCATGACCTCGATTGTCCATGGAGGCCTTCGGATCTTGCACAAAGGCTTGGACGAATCGTAAGGCAGGGCAACCAGAATCCGGAAGTTGAGATATTCCGGTATGTTACAGAAAATACCTTTGACGCTTACCTCTATCAGCTGGTAGAAAACAAGCAGAAGTTCATTGCGCAGATTATGACAAGCAAGGCTCCGGCAAGGGTTGCGGATGATGTTGATGAAACGGCATTAAGTTATTCCGAGATAAAGGCTCTTGCAACCGGTAATCCTCTCATCATCGAAAAATGCAATCTTGATATGGAAGTGGGAAAACTCAATATGCTGAAAGCTAACCATTTAAGCCAGAAATATGCTCTTGAAGAAATGGTTTACAGAAAATATCCCGCAGCCATTCAGAAACTTACCGAAAGGATTGCGGGATACGAAAAGGATATTAAACTTGCGAGATCTCATCCGAAACCGGAAGAAGGATTCGTTGGGATGGTTATCTTTGAAAGGCTTTATATGGACAAAGAATCCGCCGGCAAAGCCATCATAGAAGCCTGCACCACCATGACTGGTTCCGATGCTGTTCATCTCGGTAAATATCGTGGTTTTGACATGACACTTTCTTACGATGCCGCAAACAACGAATACCGCATGACATTGAAAGGTACGCTTTCTCACATTACTGTACTCGGTGCGGACATCTTCGGTAACATCACCAGAACGGACAACCTCATCGACGGTATGGCACAAAAGCTTGAAGTTGAGAAACTTGCCCTATCCGAAACCCAAACACAGCTTGAAAATGCCAGAACCGAAATGGAAACGCCTTTTGCAAAAGAAGCTGAGCTGAAAGAGAAAGCGGAACGTCTGAAAGAGCTGAACATTCTGCTAAATATGGATCAGAAGGATAGGGCTCTGCTGGATGATGGGAAGGAGGAAGAAACTCCTATAAAAGAAAAAAACAGAGAGTTAGAAAGATAGTTGTAATAAAACCTCATTTCCAAACGTTTACGTTTTAGAATAATTTCGAAAGGAGTTTTACCATAATTGATAAAGAGTTTAAAAAACTATTAGAACTGTCTGCAGAGGAAATAATTGAAAAATATAAAAATTATGAACCATCCGTTACCTTCCCTGCTACCTATGAA
>JAFTWX010000045.1 GCA_017465095.1 Lachnospiraceae bacterium
ATGCCAAGAGTGAGATAGGACGCTTTTTTGCCGCCTGCTGCCAGATTGTTCATTGCACCGAAAACCGCATGTCGGAGAGCTTCCTTCTCTCTCACCATAAGAGAACATGTCGCAACGGATGCGCAGTCGCAAAGAGAAAAAAGGGCGCAGTCATTTCCCATAGCTGCGCCTCTTACGATTTCTTTTTTGTCCTGATCAATATATTTTAATACGGAACGTTTTAGAACATTCTCTGAAATCTTACCTGGTTTCAATTTGTCCACCTGTCTATGAGCTATATGTCAGTTATTGTGTCGCAGCTTCCGCCTGTTGCGCCGCTGCTGCAGCAGCTGCTGCCGCCGCCTGCTGCTGTGCCATCATTGCTGCCAAAGCCGGATTGTTATAAGTTCCGGCGTTAATCGCTGCTGCCGTAGCACGACACTGCTCGATACTTCCTGTGGCAATCGCCGCATTAATCGCCTGTGCCACAACCGGATCTGCTGTAGCTGTTCCAACCGCAGCGGTCCGAGGAGTCGGTGTATAACTACTCTTATTAATCTGCTCACGAGTCTCTTCCACACCGTCAACCGTAACTACTTTCCAAAGCTCAGCAACATATCCCACATGTGCGGACTGCACATCGATAAATCCGGCCGGCTGTGCAGAATCTGCAACAATTTTTTCTCCCTCCGGAACTGTTTTGCTGACAACAATACTTTCATAAGTTACTTCTCGGTTGTCCGGTCTGGTCTCACAACCGTAAATATTGAACGTAATCTTCTTATCCTCAGAGGTATATCCCTCGATGTAAACCGGATAATCCAAATTATTAACAAACTTAAAATCCTTGGCCGTTCCTGAAATCGCTGCATCTGCAGACGGATCCACATAAGTAACGATCATGGAGTGATTGAATCTCTCCGTCACTTCAAGCTCCGCCAAAAGAACTGCATTGTAAAGTGTCGTGGAAACCTGACAGATTCCGCCTCCGAGGGAATCAACCACGAGACCGTTCAAATAGGAACCTGCTTCAAAATAACCGTTGGCCTCCGTAAACGGGCTTACCGCCTCATATGTAGAGAATGCATCTCCCGGATACAGTAACGTACCATTGATCTTGCTTGCACCGTTTTTCACATTTCCGCTTCGGTTATAACCGGAGGTAGAATAGCTGGTCGTAAAGCTGCCCAGCAGATCTTTTACCATGGAAAGCTCCTCCGCGGTTCCGCGCGGCTGCGTTGTCTCCGCAACAAGATCCAATGTGACACTGTCTTTTTCCCATTCATTGCTGAGATAATCAAAAATAGACTTAACCGATGCTTCCACATCAATCTCTACACCGGTCTGACCGGCAACATATTTAAACTCACCGTCTTCTCTGGTGAGTGTACCGTCCACAGCTTCCACATTGTACTGAAGACAACGATCCGTAATCAATGTGCGGATCAAGCTTTCATCAAAAGTAATTTCCAGCGGAAAAACTTCATTCTGATGCTCCAAATCTTTCAACGCCTTGTATCTCTCCACGATATTTCCGGCTTTGCCTAATTCACCTGCCTGATCGATGACTTCTTTATTTTTCCATTTAATTCCCAAATCTGCAGCGGTAACAACCACAGTGTTGTCATTTAAGGCATTCCATGTAATCTCCTTCTCTTTCAGGGAGTCAATATAAGAGCTTACTGCCTCTTCCGCTTCCAGTGTCGTCATTCCGGATACGTCAATATCTCCGATAAACACGCCTTTTTCAATTGTACTAAACGTACCTGCTGCCTCTGCATCGATATTCATGGCTAATAAAAAACCAAATGCAAAAACAGCACATAAAACTGTCCTAAATTTCTTCATTTTATATTCCTCTTACCTATTTAAAAGAACCCGATTGCTGAGATTGCAAGCGGTACAACAAGTGCAAGCACTAAAATTACTGCGATAACTGTTGCGAAAACACGTTTCAGTTTGTTATTATTAAGCATATTATCACCTCTTTTTACTTTGAAAGGATATTATATATGAATTTTATCATTTTTGCAAGCTTTACGGTTTTCTGCGCATGGCTTGCCCTAAAGCTGAAAAAAACCCGTAATTTAGACGAAAAAGCCAAACAGGATTTCTGGGAAGAGGAATCTCTGGCAAATAGTGTCAGAAAAAAACAGTTGGAAGATTCCGACTATGTCGTGTTCCCTTTTGAGAAACTCCCTTCCGAGGAAAGTTTCGCTCCGGATCCTGTTCCGGAATCCCTGTCTCTTCTCTATGGCCTTTCCGATAAAAAAATGGTCAATTTAAACGGAATTTCCAATACGGAAGTTAAAAAACGGTACGGCACCGCCAACATAACCATTCTCAGCGAATACGATGCCAACTACGAATGCTTTGTGAAAAATATCTATCTTCTCTGTCAGCATTTGTACGATATCGGTCGCAAGGAGGAAGCGCTCATGCTGTCCGAAGAAACCATTCTGACAGGAAGCGATTCTCTTTCCCACTATAAACTGATTATACAAATGTACCGGGAAACAAACAACAGCGGCGGTATCGACTGGTTGAAAGAGCGGGCCGAATCTCTCCGCTCCCTCACCAAAGGCGCCATTCTGCGTGCCCTCTCCGGCGAAGATCAGTCCTTAGGCAATACGCCATAAGTTGCTTTTAGTTTATCTACGTACCGGCTGGCCTCGTTTTTGGTCATCTTTTCAATTTCATAGGGGCATTCTATCCCATATGCTTCCACGAGTCTGTTGATCTGCGCAATCTGCTTTGCCATCACCGGACTCTCTTTTTTTACCTGATATATGAGCGGTTTCGGTTCAAAAATGTCCGGTCCGGCTTCATAGTAGGTCTCCCACAGTGTTTCGTACAACCGGTAGGTTGCCATAGCATCGTCAAGCGCCCGATGCGCTTTAAATTCTATGCCATAATATGCACAGAGCGCCTCCAGTTTTTTGTTCTGCTCACCCGGAAGAAATCTTCGCGCTATCTTTAACGTGTCGATACCCTGTCTCTCAAAACGGCTTCCCTTCGGAAGTTCATTGAGAACCGCCTTCTTGAGAAAAGAATAATCAAATATCACATTGTGCCCCAAAAGGACATCCTCTCCGAGAAATACCAAAAGCTCTTGTGCAATGTCCGCAAATTCCGGTGCCTGCACAAGCATTTCGTCCGTGATACCGGTAATTTGCACCACAGCTTCACTCAGCTTTCTTCCCGGACAGATCAATGTGCTCCACGTATCTGTCACCTGACCGTCCCGGACTCTCACCGCACCGATTTCCATGATTTTCTCTGTCCGCGCGTTGAGTCCTGTCATTTCCAAATCCAGTACAACTGCATTTAAATTACTCATTTTTCACCAATTTCCCTATCATGTATATATTCGCCTCACCGGTCAGCGCATTCCTATCTTTGTAATCAAACAACACATACTCCTGCTCTTTTCTTTGCAATCCCGTAACAAAGTCGTAAGTCACCGGCTCCACATGAACCGTTCTCGCAAGGGTACGGGCATCGCAATCCGCATACTTCTCTCCGAGCACCCCGTGATTTTCCGCTTCCTCCCGGAAAAATCCCCGGATTACGTCTCTGCTCTCAGTCATATCCGGCGCAAAATCCGGACGTGTTTTACAATTTTCACGCAGGTACAAGTCCATGGTCAGACTTTCCCTGTACAATCCGTCGTCTGCACCTTCGCTGCCCGTCATACCGGCAAGCTTCTCCTGCAAGAAGGAAAGCAGAACCTGATAGCGGTAGCTGCGCGCCGGCGACTGGACAAAATAACCTTTTCTCTCATAAAAATCTGCCAGTGCTTCAAAAAATGCAAACGGTGTTTCGAAAAGGCGGATGGCAAGCGGAAGCGTTGTCGTAAACTGATTGCTGTTGTAATAAAGCTCCACCATCTCCTCTATTCTCTTTAATCTGCACACATCTTCATAGGAAAGCCAGTCGGTAAACATCACTTCATAGGCCGGCTTTGACCGGTATACAAGTCCATATTCCTCCGCCTTCTTATGCATTTTGGAGCCTTTGAGCACCTTCAAGAATCCAAGCTGCAGCTGCTCCGGTTCCATGGCAAACACATCATTGAATGATGCGGCAAAAGAAGCATAATCCTCATACGGCAATCCTGCAATCAAATCAAGATGCATGTGGATATTTTTTCCGTCCCGGATGCGTTTTACCACCCGGACAAGCTTCTGTATATCCATGCGACGGTCAATTTCCCGGAGGGTTTTCTCATTGGTGGACTGTACCCCGATCTCCAGTTGCACTGCTCCCGGACGGAAACGCTCCAACACAGCAAGCTCCTCCTCCCCCAAAAGATCCGCTGCAATCTCAAAATGAAAATTGGTCACACCGTTGTCGTGGTCCAAAAGATACTTCCATATGGAAAGAGCATGCTCCTTGTTACAGTTGAATGTCCGGTCCACAAACTTCACCTGACGGACCTTTTTCTCCAAAAAGAAGGCCAGCTCTTTTTTTACAATTTCAAGGTCTCTCAGGCGCACGGTCTTGTCGATGGAAGAAAGACAATAGCTGCAACGGAACGGACATCCGCGCCCGGACTCATAATATATGATACGATTTTCAAACGGCGTTGTTTCATCATATAAAAACGGAAGTTCCGACAAAATCGCCGGTTCCCGTTCCTCCCCTTCTGTCACCGCTTCGTTCTGTCTTATAACGACACTTTTCACCCGGTCAAAGGAGATTTCATCAAAAGATAGGCCTTTCTGCTCCGACTGCGCATAAATACGGGCCAGCTCCAAAAAAGTTTCCTCTCCCTCTCCCCGGATGATTCCCGTAAGAAACGGATATGTTGTAAGAAGAGAACTCCCGTCAAAAGAAACTTCCGGTCCGCCCAGCCAAATCTGCACCTTGGGCAAAAGCTTTTTTATTTCCTCCGCCAGCTCCAAAATATGGCGGATATTCCATATATAGCAGGAAAAACCGATTACATCCGGTTTCCGGGAATACAAATCCGACAAGATATCCGAAACGGAATGATTGATGGTATACTCTGCAAGCGCAATCTGTCCGGTCAGCGCCGGTTCTTTTTTTTCGGCATAAGCTTTCAACGAATAAATCGCCGGATTGGAATGAATATATTTGGCATTGACTGCTGTCAGTAAAATTTTCATGACTATTTCCTTTTCTTCTCGGTTTATTTCGCAGGAGGATACTCATTGCAAAGCAGGCGATAAGGCTCCTCATCTTCTTCTATAGTCGGGAATCTTCCCACCGGCTCATAAAAACGGTTGTCCGTATTGTCATCATTGCACATGGACACTTCGCCGATCAGCACATCTCCCGTACCCGGCTTCACATCAAAGTCGTGATACTGGTGCGGCCACAGCGTAATACTCTCACCCGGTTTAAGCTCCACACCGGTACCGGCCGGAACATGGAAAGAACGCCCGTCCATATTGACAAGGACATCCGTATCGGCAAAAGAACCGTCCCCTGCGTCATTGTACACATGAATAATCAAAGTTCCGCCTCCCCGGTTGATAATGTCCTCGCTTTTGTTCCAATGGAAATGCATCGGAGAATGCTGCCCCTCCTTGAGCATCAAAAGCTTTTCCGCATACACTTTCTTATACTTCGGATTGTTCTGATTTCCGTTTCGCAGTGTAATCAGCGCAAAGCCGACTTTATCAAAATCGCCGAGGCCATAGTCGGTAATATCCCATCCAAGCATATTGTCGCGGATTTCATCGTATTCTTCGTTTTTATCCGCCCAATCCTGCGGTGTCCAGCGGCAAAACGGCGGAAGCTCAAAACCGTGCTCCTTTATCAGACGTTCCATATCCCTGATACATGCATTAATTTTTGATCGCTTCATGGTTTCCTCCTTTTCCGACCCGGATTTCTCCTCCGGATTCGCTGAAAATTATGAATATATTCTAACACAACTCCCTTTTCTATGGGCTACTATTTTCTAAGTTGCGGAAAATTTAAAATTTGCAACCGGCGCTGGTAGATATTGCAACTGCAGTCTGATAAAGTAATGTCAGAAAATTGCTCCCTTTTTTACCCTATTTTCATACGACTTTCATTGACAGTATTTCTAATATCTTCTATAATTTTATGGTAAGAGCGGGGTGATAAAAATGAAGAAATTACAAGTAAAAGATCTTCGTCCCGGAATGGTGACCGCAGAAGATATCTATTCGATTGACGGCCAGCTGATTCTCGGAAAAAAAATAATTTTAAATGATAAAAATATCGAAAAACTGGACTCCTTCGGTATTTATTCCATCAAGGTGGAGGATAAAGCAGTTTCCGTAGATGAATCCATGAATGATGCACCGCCTTCCTACAGCGAACGGGTCCGCTCCACACCGGAGTTTTTGGAGTTCAAATCCAATTTTGAGTCCCACGTGGATATGCTGCAGGCAGGACTAAATCAAATTGTGGAGCCAAACTCCAATATCGATGCTGCAAACCTTGTCTCTCAGACGCTGACGCTCATGGACAATGTGGGTAACTCCGTCAACCTTATGGATATGCTTATCAACATGCGTGACTACGACGATTCTACTTATGCACACTGTGTCAACGCTGCCATGATTTGCAACATTTTTGCCGGATGGCTTAATCTGAGCAAGGATGACCGCGTTCTCGCAACGACCTGCGGACTCTTCTATGACATCGGCAAAATCAAAATACCGGAAAACATTTTAAAAAAGCCGGGCCCTTTGACCAAGGCTGAATTTGAAGCGGTAAAGCGCCATCCTTTGGACGGTTACAATATTCTCGATGCTGCAGGCCTTTCGGAAGAAGTAAAAAATGCAGCTCTCATGCACCATGAAAAATGTGACGGAAGCGGTTATCCTTACGGTTTCGGACGGGATAAAATCTCTTTCTTTGCCAAAATGATTACCATCGTTGACATATACGATGCCATGACCAGCAAAAGAGTGTACCGTGACCCAATTTGCCCGTTTGATGTTATCGAATCATTTGAAAAAGAAGGATTTGATAAATACGATCCGGATATGATACTGACCTTCCTTCGCAATGTCAGCAATTCTTTCATCGGATTCCGGGTACGCTTAAACAACGGCCTGGAAGGTGAAGTTGTCTTCATCCATCCGGAACAGTTATCACGGCCTACCATTAAATGCGGGGACAATAAATTCATTGACCTCTCCGTACATAAAAATATAAAAATTACAGCAATCATATAATCAATTATCATATAAAAAATACAAGAAAAGGAGAAAGCTATGGGATTAATCAGAGCAATCACAAATGCAGTCGGATCATCGGTTGCAGACCAGTGGCGCGAGTATTTCTACTGCGATTCACTGGATGAAACAGTTCTTGTTGCAAAGGGACAGAAAAGAACAAGCGACAAGAGAGCAACAAGCAACACCAAAGGAGAATCTAACATTATCTCCAACGGTTCTATCATCGCTGTCAACGAAGGACAGTGTATGCTGATCATCGATCAGGGTAAAGTAGCTGAAGTCTGTGCAGAGGCAGGAGAATTCATTTACGAAAGTTCTACCGAACCGTCTGTTTTCTACGGACCACTCGGAGAAAGTCTCAAGAACACGTTCGCTACTATCGGTAAACGTTTCACAATGGGCGGCGATCCGGCCAAAGATCAGAGAGTTTACTTCTTCAACACAAAAGAAATCATCGGAAACAAATACGGAACTATGAATCCGGTTCCTTTCCGTGTTGTTGATAACAACATCGGTCTTGACATCGATATTTCTATCCGTTGTAACGGTGAATATTCATACAAGATTGTTGACCCGCTTCTCTTCTATACAAACGTTTGTGCCAACGTGGCAGACGAATACACAAGAGACAGAATCGACAGCCAGCTGAAAACAGAGCTCTTGACTGCTCTTCAGCCTGCATTTGCAAAAGTATCCGCTATGGGAATCCGTTACAGCGAGCTTCCGGGACACACAATGGAAATCGCAGACGCCTTAAATGACGTTCTTTCTGAAAAATGGGCAGGTCTTCGCGGTATCGAAATTGCTTCCTTCGGTGTAAATACAGTAAAAGCTTCCGAAGAAGACGAAGCAATGATCAAAGAATTACAGAAAACAGCTGTTCTTCGCAACTCCAACATGGCTGCTGCAACTCTCGTAGGTGCACAGGCTGAGGCTATGAAGGCTGCTGCTTCCAATACATCTACAGGTCCTATGATGGCCTTCGCCGGAATGAACATGGCTAATATGGCCGGCGGAATGAATGCAACATCGCTCTTCCAGATGGGACAGAACCAGCAGCAGGCTGCTCCGGCTCCTGCAGCTGCTGCTCCGGTAGCTCCGGCGGCTCCTGCTCCTGCACCGGCAAACGCATGGACTTGCGGTTGCGGACACACCGGCAACACCAACAAGTTCTGTAGCGAATGCGGCGCAAGAAAACCGGAAGAACAGACTCCGGACGGATGGCTTTGCCCGGTATGTTCTGCACAGAACAAAGGTAAATTCTGCGCAGAATGCGGAACACAGAAACCGACCGGCGAACCGCTTTACAAATGTGACAAGTGCGGATGGGAACCTGCGGATCCTAAGAATCCACCAAAATTCTGTCCGGAATGCGGCGATCCGTTTGACGAAGGTGATATTGTTAAATAATGAAAGCGACATTAATTTTGATTATCGTTTGTTTGGTTCTTCTGCTCATAGTAATCGGAGCCATCTACTACGGCGTCTATAAGCTGAAGCAGAAGACCAGACAATTTTCCAGACAGGTATTCGGAACCGACTCCCTTATGGAAGGTTTTGAACAGATTGAAGCCGAATACGCAGTTACACCGAAATCCGTGTCTGCCATGACCAGTCTGTACCTTCCGAAAATTACCCGGGACTTCCCGGAATTTTCCTACGACGAGATGAAGGAAAAGGCACAAAATGTCCTTACTTCTTATCTCCTCGCTGTGAATGATTTCAATCCGGGCCGGTTAACCGAGGGTAACTCCGAGCTGAAAAACAAGCTGGAGCATACCATTGCACTATTGAAAAACAAAGATCAGAGAGAACATTTTGATAACATCAAAATACATCGTACCGAGATTTCCGGTTACACCAAAAAATCCGGTCGCTGTATTATTACGATGCAGACGTCCGTGCAGTACTATCACTACATAACGGACAACAGCGGAAAAGTCCTTTCCGGATCCAAAGATGTCCTATTCCAATCCAAATATGACACGGATTTGATATACATTCAGGACCGTGCTCTTGTGGAAGGTGATTTGGGAGATGCAGAAGGACTTAACTGTCCGAACTGTGGCGCTCCGATTACAAATCTGGGCTCCAAGTTCTGTGAATACTGCGGAACCGGTGTTGTTGCATACAACATTCACGTATGGAGCTTCTCCGATGTGAGAGAATGTTAAAAAAGTCCTGTCGATATTCGACAGGACTTTTCTTATTTTTATGTTTTTATATGTTAAATTTTGAAAATGGACAATGCATCTTCCAGTTTTTCTGACAACAGACGAAGTCTCTCGGATGAAAGTTCCAGCGTATCCATTGTATCTGTCATACCGCGGGCAGCAGACATGGTATTCTGCGTAGACGCCTCATTCTGCTCGGAGATAGATGCAAGGTTGTGAACCACATCCTGAATGGCATCTCCCGACTCACTGAGCACATCCACTTTTTCACGAATGCTCTCGATGTTGTCAAGAGACCGGGAAACTCCCACTGCAACTGCGTTGGATTTCTCCATCGTCTCATCGAGTTTTTCTTTCTGCTGATCCATCTTAACCTTAACTACTTCCATAACCTCAACCATCTTATTCGATTCGGAAATAATCTCGGCAATAATATGTTCAACCTCTGCTGCAGCTGCATTTGACTGCTCGGCAAGTTTACTGATCTGAAGAGCTACAACCGCAAATCCTCTTCCTGCCTCTCCTGCTCTGGCGGCCTCAATACTTGCATTCAGAGAAAGAAGGTCTGTCTCCTCGGCAATATTTTGAATCATAGTAATCGCCGTCTGAATAGATGCAATGGAATCATGCAATGCATTGATCTGGTCTGCAACCTTTGTAACAGATGCCACCGTCTCCTCATTGGATGAATTCAACTCATCAATGATGGTCTCGGAAGCTTTTTCCGCATCCGCCATCTGCTCTGCATTCTGCGTCAGATAATCCACTTCCTCTGTGATATATGTAATCTGTTCCCCGATCATATCCACATTCTGTCTTGCCACACCGGTTTCATCCGCCTGCGTAGCAGAACCTTTGGTAATCTCTTCCAGTGATCCGTAAACACCGTCTACGGTTTCCTTTGTACCCTGTGCCAGACCGGTCAGCTGATCTGCAGAATCCGTAAGATCCGCAGCAGAAACTTTAATATTGTTTACAATCCTGCGAAGAGAACTCTGAAGCTGTACGGAAATATTGTAAATATCTCCCAGTTCATCGTTTCTCGCCTGGAACTTCGGATCAGATGCTACGGTAAGTTCTCCGCCGGCAACTTTGCCAAGGAACTCTTTTGTCACATCCATGACACTGATCATACTCTTTACTGCTTTGGAGATTGCAAACCATGCAATAACTACAAGCAAGATTGCAACCAGCATAATATTTAATGACTGCAATAACACTACTTTATCGGTATGTCCCGTATCCTTTGCCACACAAATCACGCCGTCTGCATGTTGCAAATTCTGATAATAGGTATGATATTCCACACCGGAAATAGAATCTCTGTCAACAAATACGGCTTCGCTATCTTTTAACTGCTCTGCCACATCTGCACTCAGCGAATCCGGATTGCTTGTCAATGTCGTATAAGCACTGATTCTACCGGAATAAATCGTAATCTCAAATCCGGTTCTTTCTCTCAATTCTTCGATAAAAGACGTATCTCCCGTACCGTACATCTCGTCCGCAGATACCGCCGCCACCTGAAGTGCGGTTTCAATTTCACCCATCATAGAATCTTCCAACAGGTTGCTGCAAACCATCTCAAGTACAATACAAGCAACAATCATCGGAATAATACCGATGGCTCTGATACGATTTCCAAAAGAGAAAATACGCTTTTTCGGTGCCTCATTTGTCGGCGCAGGTTCTGCTACTGCTACCGCAATCGGCGTCTCATCATATACCGGAGCTTCTTCCATATCCGGAGTTTCCTCCTCCATGGCCGGCGCTTCTTCTTTCGTTGTTTCCTCTAAATCCTGCAACACTTTTGCGTAATCAACCGGTTTTTTCTCTTCCTGAATTACCGGTTCTTCCGTGACAACCGGAATATCTTCTTCTACCGGTGCAGGTTCTTCGTATACCGGTATTTCCGGCTCCGGTGCGGGTTCTTCATACACCGGCTCTTCCTGTACCGCTGTTGCAACCTCTGAAACAGCAGCTTCTCCGCTTTCATCTACCCCTACAACTTCTTCTCCGCTGGCCGCCTTATCTGCCATCATTTTGGCAAACAACGCATCGATATCCAGCTCTTCTTCTGTACCCAATAAATCCTTCTCACTCATGGTAAAACTCCTTTGTTTTGCACTGCGCAAAAAATACACTTTAACTATTGTAGTATACCATAGAAAGCCTTTGAAAACAAGCAATCTGACCATAGAAAAAGACCGGTTACACAACCGGTCATTTTCAACTCATAATCCCATTTCCCCTAAAAATCCCTTTTACACAAGAATTCGCCATAGACAACATACCACATTTTGCGTAAAAAGTAAGGGGTTTTGCATGAACGCACCCATATTCGACACGAAAAAGGCTATCTTCCGGAATGAAATTCGCTCAGTACAGCTTTAAATTCTGTACATCTCCTCTCACTGATCGGAACCGATTCCAACGTGGACAGGACAACTTCATTGGCAACGCACGAGCGCGCATATCTCATATTCACCAGATACGCACGGTGCACCAAATAAAAACCTTGTTTCTCCAAAAGTTCTGTCAAATCAGAAATCTTACTCCGAATCGGTAAAATCTCTTTGTCTCTTGTATGTAACAATACCGTGCGCGCCTGCGCCTCCATATAGACAATATCATCCAGCGAAAGAAAAATCTCTCCTCCGTTCACCAGCTGAAGCTTCATCTTCTGTTCTGTCTGCAAAAGGAGCACAGCACTCTTCACCGCTTCAAAAAAATCTTCCGGCGGATCCTGTTTTCCGAGATAACGGAACGCATTCACCTTATAGCCTTCCTTCATGTATTCTTCGTAGGCCGTCAAAAAGATTAAGATCCCTTTCGGATAGTATTCTCTGTACATCTGGGCGGTTTCCAATCCCGTAAGCTCAGGCATTGCAATATCCATAAACACAATGTCAAATTCCTTTTTGGTGTCCAAGAATTGTTTCCCCGCTGAAAATTCTTCTATTTCAAAGGTAAATGGCAATTTACTCATAACCTCTTCCAGTTTTTTTCTTGTCAATACCCGAAAAATAGTCTCATCATCCACAACTGCGATCGTAATTATGTTTCCTCTCATGTTCGTCAATCCCCTTCATTTGTTGTTTAAACTTTGTACGACCTTAAATTACAATATTTCTTTCTTCACCCCGGAGAAACGCATCAATATTTTTATACACTTCCTCCACACAGCGTGTTCTCGCTTCTGTACTTGCCCACGCCAAATGCGGTGTAATAATCAATTTATTGCTATCTTTCATTTGTCCCAATGGGTTGCCTTCCGAAATCGGCTCTTCCTCCAAAACATCCAATCCCGCAGCTGCAATCTCACCCTGCGTAAGGGCGTCATATAAATCACGGCCGTTCACCACCGGACCTCTCGCCACATTAATAAGAATCGCCGTATTTTTCATCTTGGAAAGCGCTTCCCTGTCGATCAGATTCCTTGTCAAATCGGAAAGCGGACAGTGCAGAGATAAAAAGTCAGCCTGCGCTAAAAGTTCGTCAAAGGTAACCTGCTCGTAAGCCGTGCAGGTACTTTTTCCTGTCACAGAATAAAAAATCACTCTGCAGCCGAAGGCCTCGGCTATCTTGGCCACCCGTTTCCCGATATTTCCCATACCGACGATTCCCCACGTTTTGCCTTCCAGCTCGCCGAACGCAAGGTCAAAATTGCTGAATCTGTCCTGCGCTCCGTAGGCTCCGCCTTTTACATAGTCATCGTAATGTCTCGTGTGTTCCAGCAAATAAAGCGCAAGTGAAAATGTGTGCTGCGCCACGGCCGATGAACAGTAGTCTCGCACATTTGCCACCCGGATTCCGCGGCCTTTGCAGTAATCCAGGTCCACATTGTCAAAACCTGTCGCAAACTCGCAGATGAGCTTCACATTCGGCGCATCCTTCAGCGTCTCCGCATTCATCGGACACTTGTTGGCAATAATGATATCCGCATCCTTTACCTTTTCGGCCGCATCCTCTGCTACCGTGTTGCGGTAATAGGTGACTTCGCCGAAGTCTTTATAACAATCGACCGGAATATCCGTTCCGACGCTGTTTCTCTCAAGAACAACTATGTTCATCTGTAATTTCCTCCACGGAATACTTTTGTCCTTTTCATTTTCCTATGTTATAAAAATTTTGTCAATGGATATCGCAAGGTTTAGCGCGGTTTATTTGCATGTTTTGCCCTGACTTTGCGCATGACTTCCACACCTCTTTGGATGTCATTCTCCTCCTTGATTCCCTTGGATTCTTTGATTCGCTCAATGACCTGCTCCGGGTCCAGGGAATGGTATGGGAAGTATAACTTACGCAACTCATCCGGCTTAATTATTTTGTAAATCTGCTTACTGCTTTTTTCATTGATATAAGACCAATACCGATAGATATAGCCTGCCCAGTAAAGCTCTTCACTTCCGTATTTTATTTTGCCGTAATCACTTTTTCCGAACTCAATCTCTATTTCCGACAATGCATCTTCCAAATCGATGGCATCAAACAAAAATCCATCCGCATCCATTCTTTTTGCCAAATCGGAATGCATAAAGCGGCGGATAAAGATCCCCGAGCTGCACTCGGTCTCGTCTATGGAATTTTGAAAAAGCTGCGCCTGAAACTGACACAATTTCAGGCCATAGTGATCCATCTTTCTCATTCTAATATATCCTCTATATATTTCCCTTGGTTTCTGTACTGTTTACGTGCAATTTTTACCTTGTCCCTATTTAATTCATAGTTCTCCCGGCGAGATAATAAATAGGACTCTTTTTCCTCTGCGGTCAAATAACATCTTTCCAAAAGTTCTGCCTGACGCAATGCTTTGTCCGAGACAAAAACATATTGCTTACCCAAATTAGTTGCAGAGAGACAATGTCTGCACTGGATATCTGTAATCTCTCCGTCAATAAACTGGTCGATAATTTCAAACATCCGATTATCCGCGATGGGAGCTACAATATAATCAATTCCCTGCATTTCTTCCATAAGTGCTTGTATGATTTCAGAATCTGCATACGCCCCGAGGCGCTGTCTGTAATATGCAATCATGAGCATCCAATCTCTGTTAACGCCAAATTCTTTTCCCTTTAAGTCTTTGCAATCAAACTTAATCATATATAGAGATGATGAAGGATACGTGGCGACAAACATAGCGGACTGTTCCAAGCTTTCTCCGCAATAAAATCCCGGTCCGAAATCATTTTTTTGTTTGCTTTTGTCAAGGCTTAACTCCCCTTCTATCCGGGTCTTGGCACCATGAAAAAGAAGCACCTGTGACCCGCTTTCTATCTCTTCCGCATATAATTGCTCCTTAATCTTGTTCAGACGGATTCCTCTGTTAAAAGTGTAATCATAAAAGGCGGATATATTCTTTTCACTGATTTCTTTTTTCCCGGAAAGCCAGTTATTCAAAGTCATTCTGGACACGCCGAGCTGCCCGGCAAACGCTTCCGTGGAAAGCTCAGTCAATTCCATGACTGTTTCTATGTCCTGAATTACGTTATAGTTCATATATATTTCCACCTTTCAAACTTGTTTGTAAACTATTTTACAATATAGTTTTGTCGGTGTCAATAAATATCCCCCTACAACTCATCCACCATATTCTGAATCCACATATCACTTTTTACCATAAAGAAACCAATCACACTTTTGATAATCTCAATAGATTGCACCAGCAGGTATACCATGATAATGCCAAGGGTTGTAAACCGCGACAGAAGGTAAGCAAACGGTACTACGATCACCCAGATAAACACACTGTCAAAGATGAAGGTAATCCATGTTTTTCCGCCGCTGCGCAACGTAAAATAAGACGCATGGTTAAAAGCCTGTATCGGCATCGTAAGTGTTGATACCAAAATAAAAGCCGTTGCAAGGTCTTTTACCTGCTGCTCCGTATTATAAAGGGCCGGAAAAGCTTTGGAAAATGATGCCATAAGCAATCCGATGACTCCACAGGTGGCAACGGAAAAAGCAATGAGCTGGAAATCTTTCTCTTTTGCTTCTTCCTTCTTTCCGGCTCCGAGAAGCTGGCCGATGATAATGGAAATACTGCTTCCCAGTGCAATGTAAACAATATTAAACACATTAAAGATAGTAGAAGTAATATTTTGTGCTGCCACCACAACAAGCCCGCGATATGCATAGCACTGTACGATGGTTGCTGTTCCCACCGCCCATAAAATCTCATTTATCATGAGCGGTAAGCCTTTTACCAGAATTATTTTCACAAGTTCTCCTGGTATGCGCATCGTCCGGTATATCCCCACGATAAATTTGTATTTTAAACTTTTCACGTGGGTCCGGATTACAACAATACCCATTTCAATAAATCTTGCAATAACCGTGGCAATCGCCGCTCCGTTTGCTCCCAGCTTCGGTGCCCCGAAATTTCCGAAAATCAGAATATAATTCAGTCCCAGATTGACAAAGACCGCTATGACACCTGCCACCATAGGCAAAATCGTCTCGCCGCACTCTCGGAGCGTAGACGCATAAACCTGACTGACTGCGAACGGGATCAATCCGAACAGCATGATGGCCAGATATTCTTTTCCGTACTGCAGCGTCATGGCTAGGTTTCCGACCTCTCCGCCTTCATGCAGATAAAGGGAGATGAGGAAATCGTCAGCAAACCAAAACAGCGCCATGGCAAGTGCGGTTAAAAATCCGCAGGCATACACCTTAAACCGGAAGGTATTGCGGATTCCTTCCTGATCGCCTTTTCCGTAAAACTGGGCCGTAAATATACCGGCACCGGAAATCCCTCCGAAAATACAAATATTGAATACAAACATCAGCTGGTTGACGATGGCCACGCCGGACATTTGGTCTGTTCCGATCTGTCCCACCATGATATTGTCCAGCATGCTGACAAAGTTGGTGATTCCGTTCTGAATCATGATCGGAATGGCAATAAATAATACTTTTTTATAAAAATCTTTTGTTCCGATTAATTTTTTCATAATCATTGTGCCTCCTCTTTCGCACAAAAAGACTGCGAATTCCGTGTTGCCCGACAGCAACAGGAAACCGCAGCCTTTATCATCAAAAAATCATCTCACGCAAAGGATTAAAGTCTCTTTAAGAGTTCTTCTCTCTGCGCTTCAAAACCAGGTTTTCCGAGAAGAGCAAACATATTTTTCTTGTAGCTCTCAACACCCGGCTGGTTGAATGGATTCACTCCGAGAATATATCCGGAAACTCCGCACGCAAACTCAAAGAAGTAGAATAACTGTCCTAAGTAGAACTCATTTACTTCCGGAATGTTAACTTTTAAGTTCGGTACGTTACCGTCTGTATGAGCGAGAATTGTTCCGTTCATAGCAGATTTATTTACGAAGTCTACTGTTTTTCCTGTCAGATAATTCAGTCCGTCAAGATCCACAGGCTCTTCCTCGATGAGAATTTCTTCACGAGATGTTTCAATGTCAACTACAGTTTCAAACATATTTCTGGTACCGTCCTGAATGAACTGTCCCATAGAATGTAAATCTGTTGTAAGATCTACGCTGGAAGGATAAATACCTTTCTGGTCTTTTCCTTCTGACTCGCCGTAAAGCTGCTTCCACCATTCAGCTACGAAATGGAAACATGGCTCATAGTTTGCAAGAATTTCAATCGCTTTGCCCTTGCGGTGAAGTGCATTACGAACAGATGCATATAATAAAGCATCGTTTTCTTCATACGGAAGATTGAGGGCGTTCTCACGTCCGCTTGCTGCACCTTCCATTAATTTGTCGATATCTGCACCGGAAACAGCGATCGGAAGTAAACCTACTGCTGTAAGCACAGAGAAACGTCCTCCGATATCATCCGGAACAACGAATGTCTCGAAGCCTTCTTCTGTTGCAAGACCCTTTAAAGATCCCTTCGCTTTGTCTGTTGTAGCGTAGATTCTCTTAGCTGCTTCTTCTTTGCCGTATTTTTCTTCCATCATCTTGCGGAATACACGGAAAGCGATAGCAGGCTCTGTTGTTGTACCTGATTTGGAGATCATGTTGATAGAGAAATCTCTGTCTCCGATCACATCCATAAGGTGTTTGATATAAGTAGAGCTGATAGAGTTACCAACAAAGTAAATTTCAGGTGTTTTGCGCTGATCCTTCGGAATATTGTTATAGAAGCTGTGTCTTAAAAATTCAATCGCAGCTCTTGCTCCGAGATAAGATCCGCCGATACCAATTACAAGAAGTACCTCAGAATCATTCTGGATTTTTTCTGCCGCTTTTTTAATGCGTGCAAACTCTTCTTTGTCATAATTTACAGGAAGATCAATCCATCCAAGGAAATCGTTACCTGCACCATTTTTGGATACTAACATTTCTTTTGCATCCATTGTGATGTTTTTCATCAGAGCTACTTCATTTTCGCTGATGAAAGAAGTTGCTTTTGAATAATCAAATGTTACTTTACTGCTCATTTTTCTCGCTCCTTTATATTTTCTTTAAAAACAGCTTAAGTTTAGCAAATGAATATTCTTTTTGCAAGTTTTTCGTGTAATTTGCATATAAAATGCATATTTTTATAAAAAATACTTTTAAATTGTTTTCATTTTGATATAATTGTTATGATTATCCAAATCAGAGAAATTTTAGAAATGAGGACATTTTTATGAGATATAGACCAAGCAGTGTTTGTTCCAGTGCCATCGACATTGAAGTGGATGGAGATGTGATCCGTTCTGTTGCTTTTACAGGCGGTTGTCACGGTAATCTTCAGGGAATTTCCAAGCTGGTAGAGGGAATGAAAGTGGAAGATGCGATTTCCCGCCTCAAAGGAATCCGGTGCGGATTCAAAAACACCTCTTGTCCGGATCAGTTAGCACAGGCTTTAGAATCACTTAACTTATAAATTTTAACGAAAACGGAGCATTCTATTATGAAACGAATTGTTTTGACAGGTGGCGGTACCGCCGGACATGTGACACCGAATATCGCTCTTCTCCCTCGCCTGCGGGAGCTTGATTACGATATTCACTACATCGGTTCCTACGACGGAATTGAAAAAAAACTGATGGAAGATTTCGAGATTCCTTATTACGGCATTTCTACAGGAAAGCTACGTCGCTATTTCGACGTCAAAAATTTTTCGGATCCTTTCCGCGTGATGAAAGGCTATGCAGAGGCCAAAAAAATATTAAAACAGATTCAGCCGGACGTAGTGTTCAGCAAAGGAGGCTTTGTTTCCGTACCGGTTGTCCGCGCTGCAGCAGCTCTGAAGATTCCGTGTATTATCCACGAATCAGACATGACACCGGGACTTGCCAACAAGCTCTGTATCCCGGTAGCTTCCAAAATTTGTTGTAATTTCCCGGAAACACTTCAGGATCTTCCGGAGGACAAAGCTGTACTTACCGGTTCCCCGATTCGCGAGGAACTGAAAAAAGGAAATAAACTTGCCGGTCTTGAGTTTTGTGGTTTCACCGCAAATCTTCCGGTTATTATGGTTATCGGCGGAAGCCTCGGCGCCGCCAATGTAAACAAAGCAGTCAGAGATGCTCTTCCGCAGCTTTTGGAAGACTTCCAGGTGGTGCACTTGTGCGGACAGGGCAAAGTGGATAATTTACTCCTGACAACAAAAGGCTACAAGCAGTTTGAATACGTCAAATCCGAATTAAAGGATTTATTTGCCATGGCTGACGTTGTCATCAGCCGCGCCGGAGCCAACGCCATCTGCGAGCTTCTGGCACTAAAAAAACCAAACCTTCTGATTCCGCTCTCAAACGGAAGTCGCGGAGACCAGATTCTGAATGCAAAATCCTTTGAATCCCAGGGCTTCTCCATTGTTTTGGAAGAGGATGACATTACAGAAAAACTTCTGACAGATAAAGTCCATGAACTTTACTTTACACGTCAGTCTTATATTGAAAATATGGAAAAAAGTAATCAGCTGGAATCCATTGAAACCATTACCCGACTTATTGAATCAGCAACTGCTCAAGACGAATAACTAAGAAAAGAGACTCTCATGCGACGTGTAGGAATAAACGAACTGAATGACAACATGATACTTGCAAAACCGATTTATCAGGGTACCCGGCTTATTCTTGAACGGGGTATGACTCATTTGACAAAATACAAAGGCCAATTGAGCAATCTGGGGGTACTCTCTCTCTACGTGAAGGACAAGGTATCAAAGGACATTGAAATCCCGGATGCAATCAAGGAAGAAACGAGAGAAAAATGTAAAAATGCTGTTTCTTCCGTATTTCAGCGCTTGCAGGAACAGGGCAATTTTGACCCGTCCATTCTCGATGAAGCATTACAAAACCTGATCAATGATATTTTGGCGGAGGAAGACATCATCACCAGCCTTCATCACATCGCAACTATTGACGATGATACGATGGTGCATTGTGTCAATACGACAGTTTATTGTATTCTGATCGGTATGCGCAAAGGATTATCCAAAAAAGAATTATATTTCCTTGCAAAAGGTGCTATTTTACACGATATCGGAAAGGTCGACCTGAATGAATCGATTCTTTTGAAGGCGGCCTCGCTGACACCGGAAGAATATTCCCATATCAAAGAACACTCTACTTTCGGCTATGAATTGCTGAAACAAAACGGTGTTCTCCCGGAAAATTCACGTCTCATTGCTTTGCAGCATCACGAACGGCTGGACGGTTCCGGTTACCCGCACAATTTAAAAGGCGATGAAATTCATTTATATGCGCAAATTACCGCCGTAGCTGATATGTACGATGCGCTTACGTCCAAGCGCTGTTACCGCAAAAGCATGAGCAATCGGAAAGCTTATCAGATATTGACGGAAGACGCCGCCAACGGAAAGTTGAACCAAAAACTGGTTGCCTGTCTTTTTGACCACGTTGCCGTCTATCCGAACGGTATCGTTGTGTATCTGTCCGACGGAACCCACGGCATCGTAAAAGAACAAGTACCGGGGCAGCCGTTCCGACCGATTGTCCGTGTCATTGACGACACGCAGGGGATTGATAATGTGGCTCTCTACGACTTAAATCTTTCCAAAAATCCGGAAATTTCAATTCAGGAATAATGATAAAAACGCAAGGCATTTGATTTGCCTTGCGCTTTTTTATTCTTTCGGTAATATGAACTTGTCAATGACGGTCACAATTCCGTCTTCATCATTGGATTTCGTGATAAAATCTGCGGACTTCTTCACTTCTTCCTGGGCGTTCGCCATAGCGACTCCCACTCCTGCATACTGAATCATCGTCATGTCGTTAAAACCGTCTCCGCAGCAGATGGTGTTTTCTCTGGTGAGACCGACGGTTTCCAGCATACGGTCAAGAGAACGGGCTTTATCCACATTCTTCGGCATAATTTCAATAAAGAACGGTTCGGAACGGTAAATGCTGAGCACATCACCATACATCTCCTGCAGCTGTTTTTCATACTGCTGTGCTTTTTCCGGAGGCGCTGTCATGAGACATTTGTTCAAGCTGTATTCTTTGTACTGCGGAAAATTTTGCACCTTTTTGCAAGGCATTGTGTTAATGCGGGATTCCAGTTCAATATATTCATCCATTCTCGTTCCGACAATAATGTTGTCTCCCAGGTATGTCACAATTCCCTAATCATGCTTCACGGCAAATTTGTAAAGTCCGGCAATGACATTGGACGGCAAAATTTTCTGATATACAATCTCTCCCGTCCGGCAATTGATGATCCTTCCGCCGTTAAAGGAAAGCAAATATCCGCCGTATTTTTCCAGCTCAAGCTCCTCCGCATACCGGCGCATTCCCGGTGTCGGGCGTCCGGATGCAAGGATTACCTTATGGCCTCTTTCCATAATATTTATAATCCCCGCCTTTGTCTGCGGTGTAATTTCCTTTTGGGAATTGGTCAATGTTCCGTCTATATCCAGTACAAGTATTTTTGTATCTTTATCTCTCATGTTCTTTCTCCGTATTTTTTGTGTATTTGCATTTTATTTCTCTTCTTTTTTATCACCGCTGCTCATATCTGTCAATTCCTTTCCGCCACAGCATTTTATAAAGTGATTTCACGGATTGTACCTTTCCGAAATTTTACATATATGGTATGATATTGGGGAGCGGTGGTAAAATATAGTGTATCATCGTTTGAGAAGGAAAACTATGTAGTGAGGTTAAAGTTATGAAATATCATTTTTTAGGAAAAGTCGTTTTTGAAGACGGCTCTTATCTGATTAAGATTCCGTTTAATGTTTGGGAAGTGTGTACCGGTCAGGGAAGCTTTCCGGTTGAGGTAGTTGCCGAAGGAAAAGAGTTTACCTGTGACCTGGTACCTCTCGGAAAAGGTCTTTACAATATCCCGTTGACAGACGATCTTGCCAATGCACTTCCGGAAATGTGTGATGTCACATTCCGTGTTGTGGAACATGTGGCCAATGTGAGTGGCAGCAGTCCGTATTCTTTGGAAAATCCAATCCGCAAGGTGGACAGCATGAAGCTGATTACACAGCCAAACGACGGTCTCTGCGGCCAGACCTGCATCGCCATGCTTGCAGGTATTACACTTGATGAAGCGTGCGAAATCATGCACTGTCGCGATTGGCAGGCCAATATGGGGCGTATGATTATTTCTCTCGACTATCTCGGAATCTCCCATGCAGATACGATTGAATACGCAAGCGGAGACGCTGTACAGTTTCCGAAATGTGCGATTCTGATGGAAAAAATGGGACGATTCAGCCACTACCTTGTATGGTATGACGGAACCTATTTTGATCCGACAGAAGGTATTTTGGAAGAATTCGACAAGAATAATTTAGTCGGTTATTTAGAAATTAAAACGTTTTAATTTTCAATCTACGGGGGATTACCAATGAAAAAACACGTTAAACTTTTATTATTTATCTTTTCGTTTACTTTATTCTTTTTCCAGACAATTCCTGTTTTGGCAGCAAGTCCCAAGCTGACCTGCAAAGAATTATCTTTGTTGCCGGGTGAAACATTTACTCTCCGGGTACAAAACACGTCCAAAACAGTCAAATGGACTTCCGGCAAGAAAAAAGTAGCTACCGTTAACGCTTATGGCGAAGTTACAGCCGTTGCTCCGGGAAAAGCTACCATTACTGCCAAAGTCGGCAAAAAGAAATACAAATGTGTTGTGACCGTTCAGGATACGGTTGATGTTATTGTTTTTGCCGGACAGAGCAATATGACAGGCGTCGGCGACGCAAGTCAGGCACTGAAACTTACTCCGGGAGCCGGATATGCTTACAATTATATAACCAACCGTGAAAATTTCTCTGTATTGAAAGAACCTTTTGGATACAAACAGGATGACGGCTACTTTATGAATGCAGACTATTGCCGTGGTTCCATGGTGACAGCCTTCGTCAACAAATATTATGAACAGACAAAAACTCCTGTCATCGCTGTTCCGGCTTCCTGTGTGGGCTCCGGAAGCGTATCTTGGAAAGAATTCCGATATAAAGGGGTCATTGAACGATTGAATGCAGCCATTGAAGTGGCAGAAGCCAAAAATCTGAATGTCGGACATGTTTACATGGTGTGGATGCAAGGTGAAAACGACGCGTTTGCCGATATGAAGGCAAGCACACATAAGAAAAATCTCACCAAGATGTACAGCAAAATCAAGAAAAAAACACCAGTAGAACAGTGTATGGTTATCAGCATTGCCAACTACACGCGCGGTAAATCCATGGCCAAGAAGTTTAAACGCATACAAAAAGCACAGAAAGATCTGTGCAAATCAAATAAAAACTTTACTATGTTGACAACAAAAGCAACTCAGCTTTCCGATTCCTATTTTCAGGAAGACGGAATTCATATCATCCAGAAAGGTTTAAATACCATCGGAAGATACGCCGGAAAGGCAGCCGGAAAATATGCTAATTCCCATTAACATATTTTTCCTGATACAATGAATTTAGCCAGTTTACGGCTTCCTCCTTACCTTCAACGGTAAGGGGGAAGCTTTTTTTATCCATCGTTTCTTTATCGGCCTTTGAATAACAAAGGGGCTCCGGCCATGCAAAAACTTCCATCTCTTCTCCGCTGAACTTGCGGAACATATAGCGCATTCCCTGATATCCCCCTGTGTACTCCACTTTCTTAATATATGCTATAGAAATTCGATTTGACTCGATCATTATTCTTCCTCCTGCGCCCAGAAAATTGCTGTGCGAACAGCCTTTTTCCACCCTTTTCTGCGCGTTTCGCTCTCCTTCGCATCCATGGCCGGATGAAATTCTCTCTCCAGCTGCCAATTTTCTTTGATCTCCTGCTTATCCTTCCAGTAACCTACTGCTAACCCGGCCAAATAAGCTGCTCCCAGTGCTGTCGTCTCTATGCATTTCGGTCTCATAACCTTGCTTCCCAGAATATCTGCCTGAAATTGCATAAGAAAATCATTTGCACTCGCTCCGCCGTCCACTTTTACCTGCGACAGAGAAAGCTTTGCATCCTGCTCCATAGCTCTGATTACGTCGTCCGTCTGATACGCAATAGATTCAAGCGTTGCACGCACAAAATGTTCCTTTTTACAGCCTCCGGTAATTCCCACCATCATACCTCTCGCATGAGGATTCCAGTATGGGGCTCCAAGTCCCGCAAAAGCCGGTACCAGATAAACACCCTTTGTATCCGGAACGCTCTCACAAAGCTGCTGTGTCTGTGGTGCTTTTTCTATCATTTCAATACCGTCACGAAGCCACTGAACGGCTGCTCCCGCCACGAAAACACTTCCCTCCAGCGCATACTCCACATCACCGCTGAGATTGTCATCACCGGCGCGTCCTGCTGCTATCGTGGTCAAAAGCCCCTCCTTGGATTGCACTGCCTGCGTTCCTGTATTCATCAGAAGAAAACAGCCTGTCCCATATGTATTTTTGACATCTCCTTTGTCAAAAGCACACTGGCCGAAAAGCGCTGCCTGCTGGTCTCCCGCCGCACCTGCAATCGGAATATTCTCTCCCAGAGAACCAAGGTTTGCATGTCCGTATACACAGCTGCTCGGTTTTACCTGCGGAAGCATCTCTTCCGGGATACGGAAGTAGTCCAATATTTTCTTATCCCAAGTAAGCCCGTGGATATCGAAAAGCATGGTACGGGACGCATTGGTATAATCCGTAACATGTACGTTGCCTTTTGTCAGATTGTAAATAAGCCACGTATCCACCGTGCCAAATAAGAGTTCTCCCTTTTCTGCACGCTGTCTTGCTCCTTCTACATGATCCAGAATCCATGCAATCTTCGAAGCAGAAAAGTAAGCATCCGGTATCAATCCGGTTTTTTCCGTAATATAAGAACAGAGCTCCGGGTCTTCCTCTTTCATCCGGTCAATCTGCTCCGCCGTACGGCGACATTGCCATACGATAGCATTGTATATCGGTTCCCCGGTTGCTTTCTCCCATACTATCGTTGTCTCCCGCTGGTTGGTGATACCGATGGCCTCTATACGCTCCTCCTCGGAGAGAAGTGCCATTGCTTCCGCCATAACCCCATACTGGGAAGACCAGATTTCCTTCGGATCGTGCTCCACCCAGCCCGGCTTAGGATAAATCTGCGTATATTCTTTTTGTGCTTTTGCACGGATATTTCCCTGCTTGTCAAACAAAATACAGCGGGAACTCGTGGTCCCCTGATCCAGTGCCATTACATATTTTTTCATTTTATACCACTCCCGTAATCTCTTTCAGCCATCTGCGCTCATCCGCATCCAGCTCATCGGCCAACTCCTCGTACACGCTCCGATGGTAAGCCGACAACAACTCCCTGTCTCTCTCCGTCAACATTGTCTCATCGATAGCTTCCGGCTCAAAAGGAACCAATGTCAGCGGTTCAAATCTCAAAAACTGTCCGTATTCCGTCTCCCTATCCTTTACGCAAAGAATAAGATTCTCCAAACGGATTCCATAGGAACCTTCCAAATAAAATCCCGGTTCGTCAGAGGTAACCATACCCTCCTCAAAAATTCCTTCCTTCTCCTGTCGCATGCGGAATGCATCGGGACCTTCGTGCACATTCAAAAGATAACCGACCCCATGTCCCGTTCCATGATTAAAATCGAGCCCCAAGCGGTAAAGCGGTTCTCTTGCCAGATAGTCTAAGTTAGCACCCATTAACCCTTTTTTAAACCGGGCATCCATCAGTCTCAGATTCCCCAAAAGCACCGCTGTATAATGCTTTTTCTGCTCGCCTGTCAGCTCGCCCATAGCAATTGTTCTTGTAATATCTGTTGTCCCTTCCGGATAGTGTCCGCCGGTATCCAAAAGGAAAAAGTTGCTGCTTTCTAATTTTACATCCGACTCTTCATCCGCACTGTAATGAACAATGGCACCGTGGGCTCCGTACGCAGCAATCGGCGCAAAACTCGGTCCGATATAACCGTCCTGTTCTTTGCGGAATTCTTCCAGCTTTTCCGCCGCCGTCATCTCTGTGGCAGTCTCCATTCCGGTACAAACTCTCGTTTTCAACCAGTAAATAAATTTTGTAACTGCAACCGCGTCCTTTCGATGCGCATTTTTTATATTTCGAATCTCTGTCTCATTTTTTACTGCCTTGCGGAGCATTACGGGATTCTTACAGGTTATCTTTTTGCATCCTTTCGGAATGCCGGTTAGCACACGATAACTTGCACTTTCCTCATCCACCCAAACGGTTTCTCCTTCCGCCAGACATGTAAGATCCTTATAAAAATCATCATAAGACTTTTTCATAATACCGCAATTCTGCAGATAACTGCAGATGGTCTCATCCGCACCTTTGCTGTATAAAACTGCTCCGGTACCGGTTATCATCAGATAGGATAAAAAAACCGGATTGTATGCAATATCATTTCCCCGCAAATTGGTCAGCCACGCAATATCATCCAGCGTAGTCAGCACAAGACAATCTGCGCCTTTTTTCGACATGTCTTCCCGAATTAGGGACAGCTTACTTTTTGCATCCTTTCCGGAATATTTTTCTTCCAGAATCCACAACGGATTCCCCGGAAAATCCGGACGTTTTTCCTCTTCATCGCCGTCCCAAATCTGTCCGGCCAAATCTTCCTCACAACACAAAGAATAGTTTCCCAATTTATTCACAAAAGAAGCGCTGACCATACGTCCGTCAAATCCAATGGTTTTTCCTTCCGCCTGACTGCTTTTTTCCATATAAGTATTCACATATTCCGCAACGGTCGGGACATTTTTCTCTCCCATTTTCTGAAGCATAATCCCTGTTTTCGCAAGCTGGGCATCTGCCTGGACAAAATATCTTCCGTCGGTCCACAGGCACGTTTCTTCCTCTGTCACTACGAGGGTTCCTGCAGATCCGGTAAATCCTGAGAAATAGCGGATTAGCTTAAAATAATCCCCGATGTATTCCGATCCGTGAAAATCGTTCATCGGAATAATATATACGGCGATATTTCTCTCCTTCATGCTCTCTTTTAACTGCTGCAACCGCTGCTTTATCTTTTCTTTTTCCATGTTTATTCTTCCTTCTAAAGCAGATGTAATTTCTTTGCCATTCGCACAATCATTGCGCCCTTCGGTATATGAACAAGCTCCTCCTCCGACAGCGCACCTGTCTTAATCACAAGTGTAAAATACAGGATTACCGCCACAAAAATAGCCGGAAGCAACGCAATAACGTTAACCGGAACTAACATATAAACTACCTTGTAAACATAGTAAGCTGCCACTCCCATGACCGCAGCAGAAAGAATCGGTTTCAAAAAAGTCTTAACCATTTCCTGGCGATAACCCAGCGCCTTTCGCACGGCAATATTGTTCAAAAGACACATCAAGAACGAGTATACTACCATGGCAACAGCCAGGGCATAGAGCGACAAATCCGTATATGCCAGCAAAAGCACGAGAACTACCGTCTGCACAATCAGTGCTGCAGCCGCATTAATCACCGGTGTATTGACCTTTCCGATACCCTGAAGCACCGCATTGGTCAGCGTGGAAAGCGCATAAAAAATAATGGACATACTGATGGCGCGCAGAAGCGCGGAAGCCAGCAAAAGCGATTCCTTTTGCGGGAACAAAAGCTCTGTGATCGGCTGCGCCAACGCAAGCATACCAAATGCACACGGAATAGAAATCAGCATCGTTGTCTGCACGGCCACATGTACCTGATGGCGCGACCGCTCTCTGTCTCCCTGCGCATAAGATGCGGAAATACTCGGAATCATAGCAGCTGACATGGAAGATGCAATCGCAATCGGAATGTTGGAAATCACCACCGCTTTTCCTGCAAAAACACCGTAATTAACAGCGATTTCCGCCTCCGCCATATGCATGACATACATACAAACCTTCGTATAAATCGTCTGATTGAGAGACGTTGAAAAATTGTAAATAAACGTACTTAAAATGAACGGTGTCACCATTCCGAAGATAATACCGAAAATCTGTCCGTAGGAGAGCTCGTCATGTTTCACATCGCTTCGGACTCTCTTCATAATCAGCTTCCGGTTCAGTCCGTAAATACCCCACATGAACAACAGCGCAATCAACACACCGCTTCCGGTTCCGAGTGCACTTCCGACAGCTCCGTAGATGGCCCGGGTCGTCTCACTCTGCGAAAGCACAGTCTGAATCAAAAGATGTGCTGCCAGCAAGCTTACAACCGCATTCAGTATCTGCTCCAATATCTGGGAAACCGAGGTCTGCACCATAGTCCGATGCGCCTGGAAATATCCGCGCAATACTCCGAGAAGACCGGAGAGAAAAATAGTCGGTGCAAACACCTGAAGTACAACCTTTGAGTTGTCTTCCACTAACAATCCGGCTCCGAAAAACGTAAACAGACTGGCAATTCCGCCGACTACCACCACATATATGAGGGCACAATGGAAAATACGGTGCGCATTCCGATACTCCCGAAGAGCCAGTCTCTGCGCAATCACTTTAGAGATTGCCGACGGAATACTGTAGGAAGAAATCAAAAGAATGATGGTATAGATATTGTAAGCGCTGCTATAATATCCGTTTCCTTCATCGCCGATAATTCCTGTCAGCGGGGAACGATATAAAATTCCGATGATACGGACAATGATTCCTGCCATAGCCAAAATGCCGGCCTGCATCACAAATCCGTCTTTTCTGCTATTCTGACTCATAATTATCTCCCGTCAGTCTGATGAATTGCTTTATCTGCCTTATGGCAGATCTTTCAAAATTTCTTCCAACATATATACCCGGTTAAACGGTACGGAAAAGTAATATCCGTCTGCAAAATCTTCCGTAATCCGCATAATTTCTTTTGCCAGTGCGATACCGGCCGCTTCCCCTTCCTCGCGGGTTTTTGCATCCCGATAGCGAAGCACAATCTCATCTGTCACCTTCATGCCGGTCATCTCATTTTTAATAAAACAAGCGTTTTTGTAGCTGACCAGAGGCATAATTCCGCACAGAATCCTTGCCCCCGTCTCCTCCTTCATGCGACGCAATATCTCTGCTTCCTCCGGCGTAAAAACAGGCTGTGTCAGGAAAAATTCCGCACCCTGTTCCATTTTCTTCCGGATACGCCCGATCTCAACCTCCGGATTGAGACGATTCTGGTTAATCGCTCCTCCGTAATGCATCCTATCATCTTCAAAAGACTCTTTGTTCATCTCTTTCACAAGCTTCATGAGCCCTACCGAATCAAAGTTAAATACCCCTTTGATATCGGCTCTCACCATCGTCGGCACCGGATCTCCGGTAATAATCAGCAGATTGCGAATATCACTTAAGTAAGCCCCGAGTAACTGTGACCGGATTCCGATGGCGTTTTTATCCCGGCAGCAGATATGCGGCATAACACAAAGACCAGTCTCACGACCGACTTTTGCTGCCATAAGAACGGAGTCCGCTCTCGTTCTTCCGGACGGGGAATCCGGAAATGTAACCACATCCACGCTGAATTTCTTCAACAAATGTGCTGCGTCCATAAGCTTTTCATCCTGCGCTGTCGGCGGAGGTGACAACTCCACGGCAATGAGTTTTTTATCTTTGCGAAACCATTGCTCTTTTGCCGGAAGAATTTTACTTGCCCGCTCCTTTTCCTGCGCAGTTTCACGATGATTATATGCTTTTTTCCCCCTGCTTCCGATTGGTGCTGCACCGGATTTTTCCGATTCCGTAAGCACAGCTGCAATTTTCCGGATATAATCCGGATTGGTTCCGCAGCATCCGCCCACGATGTCGGCGCCCATATCTTTTATATCCGAAAGCTTTTGTGCAAAATAGTCCACATTTTCCAAAAAGACTATTCTGTCCTGAATTATCTTTGGATAACTTGCATTGGGAAGGGCAGAAAAAAATACGTCTTTCGTAAGCTCCAGCTTACTTAATATCTGCGCCATATGTCCCGGACCTACGCCACAGTTCAATCCGACTGCATCGATATCTCCTCCGGCCGCAGCCTCCGACAGAAGCGTTTTTGCGCTGATTCCCGCGTTACTGTAGCCTAACTGATTTACGGAAAATTGTACCCATATAAAAATATCACTTTCCCGGCGAAGTTCTCTCGCCACCGAAAGAACCATATCCGTATCGGAAAAGGTTTCAAACAAAATTGCATCCGCCCCAAGGGAGATAAATTGGCGGGCAAGGGAAAGATATTCCTCCCGCAGCTGCTCTTCCTCCTCATAGGCTCCCGGCGTAATCGGCCCGATATCTCCGGCAACAAACGCCGCATCACCCGCCGCTTCCTTTGCCAGAAGAAATCCGCACTTTGCGTTTTCCAGCACTGCTTCCTTATCACATCCCAGTGTTTTCGTGTTGCTGGCAAAGGTGTTTGTGCGGATCAGCTTTGCCCCTGCATCCAGATACGCTCTGTGCACCTGTTTTACCAGCTCCGGTGCCTGGGTATTGGCCCGCTCCGGAAACATTCCTCCCGGACATAAGGTAGAAAAATAAGTGCCGAACGCACCGTCCGAAATAAGTGTATGTTCTTTTAAGTATTCCCGTATTGTCTGTTTCAATCGTACTCTCTTTTCTTTATAAAATAGTTTCAATCACATCCGCCAGCTCCGGCAAAGACTGTATCCGATATTGCGCCTGCGGAACTTCCCCAAAACCATACGCAGCATGTACAAACGTAAAACCGGCTTTTGTTGCCGAAAGGTAATCCCCGAGCACATCTCCCACATAAATTGCTTTTTCTAAATGGTTGCGCTCCGCTACCAGACGGATATTTGCATCCTTTTCCTGCTTTGTATTTCCAAAACATTCAAAGTCATCAAAGTATTTTTCTAATTCGTGATATTTCAAAAATGCTTCTATGTAACCGCTCTGACAGTTGCTTACAATCGCCATAAAATAATCCTCCGACAACTGCGCAAGCACTTCCCGAAGCTGTGGATACAAAATACCTCCCACCTGCTCCAAGTACGCATTTTCATAATCCATGCACGCCTGTAAAATGGAAAGTGCCCGCTCACGGCTCACCGTGTCAAAGTAAGTATATGCAATATCGTCCATGGTCTTTCCCATGAGCGACTCCATATCCTCCACCGTAATACGCTTGTGAAAATCCGGCATTTTGTCGATTACTACATTCCATGAATCTACCACCGCCTGTGCACTGTCCCAAAGTGTTCCGTCAAGATCAAATAAAATTCCTTTTTTCATTGTATATTTTCCCTTTCTGACGGTTACTCATCCTCTTTTTTCGGGCGAAGGTACACCATATGATACTCTACTTCACCGATATCCTCATTCACCTGCTCGTCAATTTTCATAAAATGCTTATTTTCATAAAAACAGACCGCGCCGTAATTATTTTCAAACACGTGAAGTTCTATCTTTTCATAAATCTCGGAAACATAACGCAAAAGCTTCGTACCGATGCCCTGTCCCCGATAGTCCTTATCCACAAAAAGGCCCTGTATGTAGCCTTCTTCCACGCCGACAAACCCGGCCACATAACCGTCGATCTCATATACATATACTTCTGAGCGGGGCAATAATCTTGACACAAATCCAAAATTTCTGTCCCAATAGGAAGAATCCACGAAATCATGCGCCTCTAAATTTCCGTCATACCAGATCTTCATGACCCTTTTTAAATCCATATCATAGAAATTACGAATAAATTCCATAAAAAAGACCCCATTTTTCCATTTTTATCTATCATACCATAAGAATGGAAAAAACCCTATTTTTTTTCGTAACTTTTACGGAAATGGTGTAGTCTATATATATGAAATCGATTTTACACCCCAAGAGAAAGGTATGATGTCATATGAAGTTTGCGACTGCTTATGAGGAGAGCAGGGACGCAGTTTACGGATATCTGGTATACATGACAAAAGATGTTCAACTTGCAGAAGATCTCAGTCAGGAAGTATTTCTTCGTATGTTCCTGCACTTGGACAAATTCCGCGGACAGGCAAGTGCGCGCACGTGGGCACTGCGCATTGCGCGAAACGTCTTTTTAACCTATGCGCGAAAAAAACAACCGCTGCTGCTCATCGAGCAGGAGTGGGAACCGCTATCGGATATCAATGAAAATCTTCCCGAACAGGAAATGATTAATAAAGAGAACGCACAATACGTCAGGGATTGTCTTATGTGCCTTGCAGAAAGTGAAAGAACCGTTCTTCTTTTACGTGATTTTGAAGAGCTTTCCTATGAAGAAATCGCCCGGATCATGGACCTGTCTGCGGACGTTGTCAAAAGTCGTCTATATCGCGCAAGACAAAAATTCCGCAAAATTTATGAATCTATGCAATGAAGCCTGTATGAAAGGAGAACCCCTTTATGGAACCGGATAAGATCCTACTCCCTGAAATTACCTATCAGGGGAATGATAAAAAATTAATGGAACGAATAACGAAGTTCAAAGCAGGAACATTTCGTATTGTGGTATTTACCATTGTCGGCCTTATTATGGGCCTTTACAGCCACAATTATGTGTCCGACACCTTTTTCCCAACCAAACTGATTACTGCCGTTCCTTATAAGATTACCGAAACCATCTATGTTTTTCTGATCGGTACCGACGCTCCGGGGCGCTGGAACAGCTATTACTGCGGATGGCTTACTGAATTTTTTCCGCACAGCATGCTCGCCACACTGATAGCAGAAACAGTAACGACCATGCTGATCGGCGGAGCCATCTATGGATCCCTTGCCTATTTTACGGGAGACAAAAGAGTGTTCACTCTCTCCCGGTTTTTAAAATTTTTCTTATGTTGGTGCACGGTTATTACACTGTGCATAGGTGCGGCTTATGCAGTCAATGCCAAAGCAGTCGCCGACAACGAAGCGCTCCGGCGAACCGAACGCATTTCATTTTTCCTATACAACGAACATGGTGGCAGCAGCACCGGTGACAATGCGTTATCCCGGACTCTTGCCGATTCCTTTTTCGACGACCTAAAACCGGTCACCGTTACCCGCGACCTTGAAAAAGAATCAAAAGTAGGTGTTTACTACGGATATTTTCGCTACGGACTGTACAGTGTCAATTACGAAAAACAGTATTTAGCAACCGAACAGGGAAAAACATGGAGTCTGTCGCCGGAATTTGCTCAGGTGATCAAGGAGTTTATCGAAGAAAACAAATTTCCGGATGGCACTATTTTTACCGGAGAAGCAACAGAAGTGACGGAGGTGGAAAAATGAAAAAACTGAGAAGCTTAAATAAAAAAGACTGGATAATATTTTGGATTTTTGCTGCTCTGATTGCCAATGTCATCGGTAACTTTTTTAATCACCGAATCAATGATCTGCTGCGGAAATTCGGTAATCCATGGCTAACCAATCTCAATGAACCGCAAAGCTATGGCCGCTTGATTACCGCATCCGTTTTACTTGCTGTTACGGCTGTGCTCGTCCTCTTTCTCTTAAAAAAGTCTCTCAAAGCAAAAATAGCAGCCATTTTTGCAGGTATTCTGATTCCTGCTGCTATTGTCGGAATCTATTTCATACATTGCAATCTGATTGTCTCTGTGCTTTGGAATACAGAGCCGCAGACAGTATTTGTAGACGATGGTGACACCTGCTATTATATAAAAACAAACTCTCCGCAAGGCACAAAAATTTCCTCCAAACAATCCCTTTCCGAGATTTTAGAGCTATGCCGGACGCTGACCCCCATCACAGACGAAGTACAGATAAAGAAATGCATGGACTGGTACGAAAATGCCGAGGAGCCGTTTTTACATACGGACATGGTACGACTTTATTTTCCGGAAAAATACGGTCATCACTATCAATTCTCGCTCCGCCTTCATGAGGGCTATGTCTACCTCTGGCGCGGCTACAGCGACACGCAGGAAATTACCTTTTTTGAGGATAACGGTATTACCGAGTGGGTTGCAGAATATGTGAAAACAGCACCGTAATTTTCCTATTGAAAATAAATTAAAGATTCCACATTGTGGCTATGTTTCAAGCATAGCCACATTTATTACATAATGTTGAAAAGCACAAGAAAATGAAATCCCGAGCAGATTTTGATAAAATAACGGATAAACACGGAAAGTTATTAGCAGTTCTTAATTACAATCTAATGATTCCTGTCACAGAAAAATCAACCCATAATTTTCCTTAACTCCTCCCGTATAGTAGAAAACAATCCAAACTATGTATTGTGTAAAAGGAGAATTTTCTTATGGAAGAAAAAACTATGAATTATGAAACACCCAAACCCGAAACTTCTGCTTACGAAAATGAAACCATCCGCAAAATCGTGGAAAATTTCCCGGTCTTCGGACTGACCGGTTTTTTATATGCGGTTTTCTTTTGCTTTTGTCTGTATAAAAATATGTATTCTTACACCTCATTTTTGCTTTGCGGTGTAACGGTTGCCTATTTTCTTTTTTGCTTTAAAAAGCTGGACATAGCATCCTGCAAATTGCGGACCTTTTACATAGTAAGCATCTGCTTACTGGGTCTCTCCAACATGTTGACCGCCAGCGGTATTTTGATTTTTCTCAATTATGTCGGCATTATACTGCTTTTGTTCTGCTTCTTGATCAACCATTTTTACGATACAACAAAATGGGATTTTTCAAAGTATACAAGCGCTCTTCTGCAGACTATATTTTCGAGTTTGGCAAGAGTGGATTATCCGTTTAAAAGCTTCAGCCTGTATTACAAGAAAAATCAAAAGCTGAAAAACTCAAAATTTCTTTACGTTATTCTCGGACTTTTGGTTTCCGTTCCGCTTTTGCTTGTGATTATTCCGCTTCTGCTCTCGGCAGACATTGTCTTTTCTGATTTGCTCGATAACCTTTTTTCGCAAATTTTCAAAGACTTTGATTTTGGCACATTGATCGGAATTGCCATGACAACCTTTATCGGGCTGATTGTCTCCCAAGGTATTTTGATTGAGCTTTGCGGAAAACATATCAATCCGGACGTAAAGGAAAAAAAGACGATGGAGCCAATCATTGCCATCACATTCACTTCCGTACTGACACTGGTGTACCTCTGCTTCAGCGTCATTCAGATTGTGTACCTGTTTATCGGAAATATGACGCTCCCGAACAATTACACTTATGCCCAATATGCACGGGAAGGTTTCTTCCAGCTGCTGTTTGTCTGTATCATCAACCTGATTCTGGTGTTGTTTTGTATGTCACATTACCGTGACAATAAAATTCTGAAAGGTATCCTGACTGTCATTTGCGGTTGTACCTACATTATGATTGCATCCAGCGCTCTGCGAATGCTCATGTACATCGGCGAGTATCATCTGACATTCCTTCGTGTGTTTGTCCTTTTGGCACTGTTTGTATTATTCCTTTGCCTGACGGGTGTGGTAATTTCCATTTACAAACCATCGTTTAAATTGTTTACTTATATGCTTGTCGTGGTGAGTGTCTGCTACATCGCATTTTCACTCTCCAGACCGGACACCTATATTGCGACATATAACATTGCAACGAATGCTTCCGATATGTATTACTACTATGACCTCAGCCCGGATGCGGCTCCGATATTGAAGGAACATGGATTTTTCGGAAAAGCAGCCGTTCAGTACGAAACAAAATGGTACCGTGTCTCCAACTACATCGACCGCTGTGAAGATGCGTATGAAGATTTAAACTTCCGACGTTTTAACCTCTCTGTATACAGAGCCGGTCAGGCCGTGAAAGGAACTCCTGCGGCTTTGGATAATTAACGTTTACAAGTAACCCTTCACATATAACCCAAAAAGGACCTTCCCGGTCGTCGCCCTTGGCGGTTATCTTCGGGAAGGCCCTTTTACTTTTATTAATCGTTTAATTCTTCTACCTGTTTGATAAAGCTCTTAATACCCTTGAAGGTTTTGTCGCTTAAGAAATGCATCATTTTCTTTGCATCTTCCTCCGCAACCGACTGATCCACATCTGCGGTCATCATCAAAAACTGTGTGATTGTCTCCTGTCTGTCCACAAGGCTCTTTGCAAGCTTTGTCCCTTCTTTGGTAAGCACGAGACTGGTTCCCGTTCCTTCCTCAAGATATCCCAACTCTCTCAGCTTGCCCATGGCGCGACTGACACTCGGCTTGGAAAAGGAAAGTGCATTTGCAACATCGATGGCACGCACTCTTCCGGTTGTTTCCCTCTGTAACAGATATATAATCTCTAAATATGTTTGTCCTGATTCCTGCATAATTATTTCTCCTTTGTTCTCTGTATCACTATGTAAAAATCGGATTACACGATCTGATTTTTGATATCTTCCAGTTCTTCCTGGGTCGGTGAACCCGGTTTCCAGCCGATTTTCTGCTGATCTCCCTCATATCTCGGAATCAGATGAAGATGGAAATGAAACACGGTCTGTCCTGCTGTTTCCCCGTTGTTCTGCACAAGGTTAAATCCGTCGCAGCCAAGCTTCTCCGTCATCTGTGTCGCCATTTTCTTTGCCAGCTTCATTACTTTTCCTGCCAAATCTTCCGGAAGTTCATACAGATTTGCATAATGCTCCTTCGGCAAAATAAGAGCATGGCCTTTTGTCGCCGGTCCCAAATCGAGAATCACGCGGAAATCCTCATCCTCGTATAATGTTTTGGAAGGAATTTCCCCGTTTGCTATTTTACAAAAAATACAATCATCTTTTTTCATATTTTTTCTCCTTACTCACATGTATTAAAACGGAAATAACTCATCAAGAAGTCGGAACTGTGTAAAATCACCCTTCATCTTCATATCGCCGGTCATAAACGCCTTCTGGAACGTTTCTCTTCCGTTTACAATCTCTTTAAGAACTTCCTCTGTCATGCTCATCTCAATGTCGGTTTTCTTTGTTTCTTCCTTGGAGCAGATGAGCGTATTCTGATCAATCTGAAGCTGAAGTACTTCCGATTTTCCATCCAACTTGATACAATATACCGTTTTACATCCCGGTTGCGGACGGAACTTGGACTCAAATAACTTTTGATATCCGCTGGTCTCCTTCTCCTGGGAAGTGCTCATCATACCTTTGAACATGCTGGCCAGCTCCTGGATATCTTCCTTCTGCTTCTGCACGTACACTTCATCCGACGCATACTGGGAAAGCTGCTCGGACTCCTGCGGCGTCAGCTCCATTCCTCTCCGGATTGCTACGGTTTTGTTTACCTCCCCGTTACTTGCAGGCAAACTCTTCACCTTCTGATGAATGGTCCGGTAGAAGTTTTCTGCCTTTTTCTCTATGAGACTCTGATATTCTTTGTTGTTTTCCAAAATAGAAGTTTCTTTTATGTATCCGCAAATTCCGCTGCAAGGTCTTCCGCCCAATATTTCCCAAGCCGTGGAAAGATTTAATTTTCCTTCTCTCTCACCGTAAGTCGTACTCATAACAACCGGACACATATAAATTTTATTCACCGTATCCCGATCCCCGTACAGCCAGATTGCATCCAGAAAAGACTGCATATATCCGCCGATTCCGTACCATTCCACCGTCGTGGCAAGAATAATACCATCCGCCACTTTCAACGTCTGCGGAAGTGTGGTGATGGCATTTTTTATTTCGTAAAGATTGAATCGCTCCACGGAAACATTGAGTTCCTCAAGCACCTGTTGCATTTTGTCGAGCACATATACGGTCGGATCATCCACCAGACCTCTGCCTCCATAATAAATGTTTACCTTCATTGCGATCTACCTCTCTCTTTTTCCTTTTTTCGATACACTAAAATTGCAAGTAAAAAACCACCGATCAAACCGCCGATATGTGCGGCGTTATCTACATTGGTACTTATAAATCCATTATACAACGAAAAGGCAATTAAAAAAATCATTTTCGGCAACGTTGCAAATTCGTGATGCCCGCGGTTGCGGATGACAATCCAAAGAAGGGCTCCCGTTATCCCGAAAATAGCTCCGCTTGCTCCGAGCGACGCCGTAAAATCCTTGGTCAACACAGAAAAACCCAACGACGCAAAATCTGCAATCACCCCACTTAGCATATAAAGGACGAAGTATTTGATATGCCCGATTTCCTTTTCCACCAATCTGCCCAGTCCATAAAGATAGATCACATTTCCGCACAGATGATAAGCATCGCCGTGGAGAAAAATATTGGTGAAAAACCGATACCATTGACCTTCATTTATGAGAAGTACCGGGTCCAGCACCCCGAAAGAATATATATATTTTCCGGCAAATATACAGGCAAAAAACAAAACCATGTTAGCAATAAGCAACCCATAATTCACATAGGGAATATATTTCTTTTCTGGTTGCTCGCAGGCAACTTTTTCTGTCTCCCGGTCATTTTCCGAATCCGGAATATCCTCCGCAACCGACGGTTCTGCAAGCGCCTGCTGAAGAATGGATTTCATCCCGTAAAAATCCTCGCATTTTCCCTCGTCGATTATAAGTGTCCGGTTTTCTGTATCTACATACCAGCAAAAGCTTCTCTCACCGCCCAACTCCCGCGCACTTTCTGTATTCTGCGCAAAAATTACGGTTAGAGCGTGAACATCTATCGTCTCGCCGTCGGGGCCTCTCCAGTCTGCCTTTGCCAAAAAATTGTCCAAAACTTCTTTAGTTACCCTCTGCTCACCTTCTGCTGTTACCAGAACAAGCGCATTGATATAACCAAACTCAATCGTAAAATAAACATCGATTCCCGGAATCGGAACCTCCAGTTTTTGAAATCCTTTTTTTACTAAAAATCTTCCTGTTTTCTCTTTCATATGTCACCTTTTTTCTTCTGAAAAAAGGGTATCATTTCTTTTCTTTTATGTCAATCCAGGGCACATTGCACGCCAACATTCCCAAAATGCTCAAACCCAGGAAAATCAATGCTGCCCGCCCATTTGGGGTTCCTGCTGTTTCTGAAAATTTTATATTTTCTCCGCTGTAAAACAAGAATAAAAGGTAGCCAATGCTAACTAAAAACCATATCGCAAAAATCGAAAAAGTGATCATATCAAATGATTTTTTCTGTTCCCCGGACTCTTCCTCTACGGAAATCCCAATTAAAAAATCCCCTTCATCCGCCACAGGTATTTCCTCCTCTTCCGGTTCCAAGGACAAGGAAAGAACTTCCTCCAAAATCTGCAGGATACTCTTTTTTTCCTTACTTTTCCGATAAAATTCATAAGAAAGAAGTACCGCCAAATCATCATCATGATTTGTATATCCAAGGAGGCTTTCTGCAAACCCCGCCCAATTCCGATCTGTCTCCTCCTTTCCAAAAGAAGGATTGTAACAAAAGAAGTATTCACCTTCCTCTCTAAAAATATATTCAAACTGCAACAAAATCCCTTTTATGTCCAAAAAATAAGAATGCAATTCTGTAATCAGGCAATGCAGACTCTGCAAAAGCATCCGGATTTCTGCCCCCGATAAAGACAGTTCCGATGGCTCTTCCGCCATCGATTGTTTTCCGGAAACATCATAATAGAATTTTTCTTCCCCGTTGAACACTCTTTTTTCGAATACCAGAAGTCCCCGGATTCTGTTTTCCTGCAGCATTTGCAGCGCAAACAGATCCACCTTCTGTTCCTGCCCCGGCATAAGAACTATATAGCTTTTTTCCAATTCCTCTATCTCTTTCATCATTTCTTCAACCTTTCCATCTCCCAGATGGCGGAAACCGGATGTATTCTGCTTATATTTTCTTCTGCAATACATGTTAAGGTTTTAAAAGGTATGTTTTGTCTAACCTGTATGGTCACCCTGATACTCTCGGCAGAAACTTTTACGTCCCATTGCACCTCATCCGTAAAGAGCAGTTTTTCCCCTATTTCCTCTTCCACATACGAAGAAACCGCCCTCTCTATTGTGTTCTTTCCCTCCTGTTCCAGCCGCGAACCTTCAAGAACTCCCAGCGCTGCAATCGCTGTCGCTGCCTCTCTGTTGTACAAGAAAAATCCGATATGGATAACTATCCAAATAACCAGAAATAACATCGGAACCACAAAAGCGGCTTCTACGGTAAAACTTCCTTTTTGTTTCACAAGACACCTCCCAAATACAGCAACATATAGGACAGTGTAAAAAACGGTGCAAACGGCAGCTCGCTTTTTTTCCCTGCCTTTTTGCAAAGCATCAGAATTCCTCCGCACAGTCCGGTCAGCAGCAGACCTCCCATAAGAACCGCTGCGTTTTTTCCTCCGCCCAAAAAGATACCGCTGACTGTTACAACAATTGCATCGCCTTCTCCTACTGCCTCCTTTGACATAAGCGAAAATAAATACAAATATGCTCCGCCCAAAATTCCTCCCAAAAGAGAAAGCCAGGAAGGCTGTTCCTGCGTCACAAAAAGAAACAGCGCAGGCACTGCAAAAAAGAAATTGATACCTACATAAATACGTCTGTTTATCAGATCAGTCACCGTATTTATAATTAAGAAAGCAATATAAATCAACTGCATAATTTGCACGGTGTTCTCCCTCCTACGTGCGTAATTTTTATCACCTGTACCATCCTTCGCAAATCCGGACACTGCAGGCTGAGATGATAATTGACTCCATAATCTGTAATATAGACTTTACAACCTTTCAAATCACTTTCGCCGTAACCCTGCGCACAACGGGTACAGCCATAATATTTTTTTCTGTCAACATTTCGCAATGCAAACACTTTTTCTCCTTCCACCTCTGTCACAGAAATATTCAATATCCGGCAGGATCTTCTCCGGTGATAGACTGACCCTGTCTTTGTAATGTACACATACTCCTCCGACGTCCCAATGCTGTCGCCGCAGGTATCATTATAGCCGTTAAAAATATGTATCAAACCCTTTTGGCGGTGGAGCACCTGCCCATACCCAAATCCTCCGATGGGAAGGGAGATCGGGTAAAGCAGGTCCACCTTAATACAGTCCCCTTCTTTTCCTGTTACCGGCTCCGAGAGCAAATGTGCTGCAACAGCGCTTTTTTTCAGCACATCCTGCTGCCGTATCCGATGTTCGATCGCAATTTCCATAACATCCAAAAAAGAAAGAATTGTCATTACAGCGGAAAGAAAAAGCGGGAGTATAAGGGCTACTTCTACTGTCAGGCTTCCTCTTTCCCAAAAAAGGGGACAGGCGATATCCCCCTTGATGTTTGTGGTTTTGAGGGAATTTTCATGCGTCTGGAGAACGTTCATCTTTCTTGATGGTGTATGCTGTTTTTGTGCCAATAAGGAGGACATCTCCTCTCACCTCTTTTCTCTGCCAAATTATATATAGTAATAAGTCCGCTTCATTTCGCGGTAATATCCGTATTTGCTCCCTACGATTGCTTCTATCCGGAGATAATCGACACAGTTGCTGAGGGAAAATTTCCGAAATCCGGAATTTTTGCGGACATCCATCTCTGCAATGTCCATCATACGAAATGTTTTTTGTTCTTTGTTTTCCATAGCAAGAAACAAACGCAGGTATTCTTCGTAGGACAAACCGCTGCTTATTTGTGCATCCGCCGGAAGTTTTGTCACATCATCTGCTTCCACCTGCAACATTCCCTCCAGACTGTAGTGCCAGTCCGATACGGTTTTCAAAAGCGGAACCCGGTTTCCTGCCAAAAGCTGCCGGACATCATATACAGCCTCCGCATAAGCCCACGCAAACAAAAGGGTAATCTTCACAGGCTCTGTCAAAACGGGAGCACCTGCTGCATTGCATATAGTCGCTGCAAGAACTGCAGCCTCCGAAACCTTGGCGGCGTCGGAAAACAAATAAGTTACATTGCTGACCTCGCGGAGCATCAGCAATCTTGTTACCACATTTTTTAAATTATCTATATCATTGTTTTTTCCTGCCAGCACATACTCCGTTTGATATTGTAATTGTCCGGTCTTTTTCGGTTTGGTAAATGTTCCGCATTTTTCCGATATGTAGCCGTCAAACAAAAGCTCCTCCCAAAATGCTTCCTTCTCTCTTTCCGCAATTCCCATTCCTTTTGACGCCGGTTTCCGGTAGGAAACACACGATGAAAGCTCCGCTGTCTGCTCCGAAATCTTTTCGGTATCTTCCACTACAAGCAAAAGAATTCCTTTGGAACGGACGCCGTTCACACTGTCTGCCGGATTGTCGATATCCACCTCTTTCACAATCTCATTTCCGTCTTCATCCACTTCCCCGGTAGCAATTCCGTTTTTTTCTGCCTCGTCTATCTCCGCCTGGCTGGCCTCTCTCTCCGGTGCAATATTTTTTGTGAATAGTTCCAGGTCTATTGCTTTTTCCAATTCTTTCTCCAGCTTTTCCGCATAGGCAATTCCGTATTTATGTTTCATATAAGCAACTGCCTGTCGCCGGAATACGGCTCCGCGGTCATCGGTTGCATATGAACAACCACTGACTTCTACCTGCTCGACATAGGTCTTTGTAAAGTTAAACACAGGCAACCCGGAAGATACATCCAAATTTTCTCCCATGTAGTACTTAAGGTGATTTTCCACCCGATCCAAAGAGGCCGAAGACTCACCGTAGGAAGTATCAATAAAAAAGAGACCGTACTGCTCAAATAATTCCCGGTTATACTCCGCAAACACCGAGTAAACGGCCAAATCAAATGCGCATTCTGCATCTACGGTAATGGCTCTGCATCTTGCTCCTTCTATTATCGTCAGAAACAGCGACAAAATCACAGATAAGATAACACTCATATAAATCGTAATTGCTCCGTTTTCCGATCTCTTTTTCATTGTTGACTCCCTTCTCATCATACTTTCTTTGTTTCCGTCGTAATGGTTTTAAAAATGCTCTCCATCAGTGAGGTCAGCTGCTTTTTAAACAAAAGCACAAGCCCGATTAAAACGACCAGAATTAAAATAATCTCCACCGTTCCAATTCCTTCCTCATCCATCCAGATTTCTTTCAAAACTGACATAGCCCTTCCTCCTTTCCCTAAAGTTGAAATGATAAAAAAGCCGGAACAATAATAACAACCATGACAATCAAAAGCTGTATGATCATCGGTCCGAGAAGCTTTGTTCCCGCCTCTTCTCCCAATTGTTTTGCGTGGTTTTTCCGAAGCAAAAATGCTTCCGCGGATTCCTTCTCCAACATAGGCAGAAGATCCGAAGTACCCTTTTTCATGTTTTGAATCAGCAGGGCAGAAAACCGCATATACAGCGGATTCTGACTGCGCTTTCCAAAACGGTCCAGCGCATCTTTGCCGGACAACCCGTTTTTTATATCCCGGACCAGAAGCTGCAGCTCCTGCCCCAGTTCCTCTCCCAGAGAATGATCTTCACTCAGCCGAAAAAGCACTCCCCGCACAGTCATTCCCGCGCCCAGCAGCAACTGAAATTTGCTGACAAATTCCGGATATTTCAGTTCCATCTGTCTCCTTCGCAGCAAAGACAGCTTCTTTAAATCCCTGTCTTTTGCAAAGAAAACAAGAACCGCTGTCACCGCCGGAAACAGCAGATAATACAAGCTTCCTCCGTTTCCCTGCTCCGAGTAGGTAATCGTCTCACCCGCCACTTCCTCCGGAAGAATTAAGGCCCCGGTATATTTTTGCTCTTCATCCGCCTGTTTCACCGCCTGCAGCACTTCTTTTTCCCAAGTCTGCGACGGTGTCAGCTCTCCCGGACACACACCTACGGGAAAGCTGTATTCATACTCTGTTTCCTCGTAAGACATACATACCGTCAGCATCGCATATTCCTTTTGCTCCAAATCTCCGTTATGTACCGTTCCGTCCTCGTCAATAAGCGCATACGGATTACATGTCCAGGAAAAAACCATCGGATAACCCTCATAGGATTCTTTCAAAACAAGGGATGTCTTTATCTGTTCTAGGCTTTCGTTTTCACCCAATATGAGCGTCTCGCACTCCTTTTCGAACTGCTCCGCTTTTTGTTCAATCTCCTCCGGCGTACACGCCTTTCCTCCCACTGCGTATGAGAAATCATAGACTTTTTCTTTCTCCGAGGCCGACTTTGCCCGCAGTCGCACTTCCCGGCTTTTTGATATATTCGCATCCCGGTATATTTGGTTTCCCTGCAACAACGGCTCCTCTTTTTCGTTATAAATAAGTATCCCCGCAAAAAACAACCCGACCAAAAAAATCTTCACTGCCAACGCCAGTTTTTTCTTGTAAAAAGTTTTGCACAGCTGTGATTCCTCCTGCAGAGGATACAAAAATTTCAGCTGCGTCCTAACCTTTTCCGAAAAAAGCTTTTTTACTCTCGGATGCGACAATATGGTTTCTGCTGCTTTTTCAAACATTTCTACACCTCGATATCCATTATTTTCTGTGAGAGAAAAATCGCAAAAATATACAAAATAAGACACGAAGTCATAATCAGAATGCCCGGCAAGGTTCCGTACAGCTGGTCAAAATATCCCGGGGAGCTCAGTCGCATATATCCGATAATTCCGATGGGAACGACATTCATTACATTCTGCTCCGCACGTTTGGCCGCGAACATAAGAGCAATCTCTCTTTTTGTCTCTATTTTCTCCCCGATTACCGTCGCCGTGTTTTGTATGATGGCATTCATATTTCCGCCGCTTCGCTTGGCAATGGAAAAAATAGCGGCAAAATCACAGATATCGCTATGCCCGGATCTCTTTGCAAAATCCAAAATGAGTTCCTCCAAAACCTGATTGTTCTGCAACCGGTGACAAATGGTTTTACATTCCGTCACCATGTCCGACTTTTCATCGTATACAAGACAAAGATCCGCCGAAGCCTGAATAAACGCATTTTCTACGGAATATCCCGCTTTCAGTGATCCGCTGAAGGATAAAAGAAACTGTTTAAATTCCAGCGCCAACCGTTCTCTGCGTTTCGCCGCCAACTCGTTTCCCTTTTTACGCATCAGAAACGGAAAAAGAACAATTCCAAACAAAGCGGCGACATAGGAATCATAAAAAACCTTCGCCAGAATCAAAAAAATCATCGAAAACCATATGCTGCTTTTTATCACCTCCGCCGGTGACATGCGGTATCTGCTATATTCCATAATTTATATCTCCTCCGTCGAAAAGCCTGCTGCCAACAGCTTATCCAAATGCTTGAGCGACCCTCTTTTCTTCAGCTCGCCGATTATTTTTCCGTCTCTTCCGATTCCCGTTTCCTCAAACCGGTAAATCGGGGCCGTTACAATCTCACCGTCCTCATAGCCTAAAACCTCCGCGATTTCCAACACTTTCCTGCTTTTGTCCCGCAAGCGTCCCAAATGCACAATGACATCGATTCCCCCTGCAATCTGCCTCCGCACAGCGGAAAGAGGCATCTCCATTCCCATGAGAATCATCGTCTCCAAACGGTACAACATGTCCCGGGCGCTGTTGGCATGACCGGTAGAAAGGGAACCGTCGTGTCCGGTATTCAGTGCCTGTACCATATCGATTGCCTCCACAGACCGCACCTCGCCGACAATGATCCGGTCCGGTCGCATGCGGAGAGATGCCTTAATCAAATCCCGAATGGTAATCGGTTTACAGTCCTCCATATTGGCATTGCGGGTTTCCAGCCGGACCAGATTTTCAATGCCCTGAATCTGCAGTTCCGCGCTGTCCTCTATGGTAATAATCCGCTCTGTTTTCGGAATAAATCCGGATAAAACATTGAGAAATGTCGTTTTTCCGCTTCCCGTACCTCCGCTGATAAAAATGTTGTATCCGGCAATAACAAGCTTTTCCAAAAATCGGACAACCTCCTCCGTGACGGACCCCATCTGCAAAAGATCCTCCACCCCTATCGGCTTATCCGGGAAACGGCGGATGGTCAAAATCGGGCCGTTTAACGCCACCGGCGCAAGCACCACATTCACTCTGCTTCCGTTTTCAAGTCTTGCATCAACAATCGGCGAACTTTCATTTACAACCCGGTTGGACCCTGCCACAATCTGCTGAATAATATCCTCCAGCTTTTCCGTCGATGAAAACCGGTTTTTGTACCGGATGAGCCCGCCTCCTTTTTCTACAAAGATACAATCCGGTCCGTTCACCATAATCTCCGTAATGGAATTATCCTCGATCAGCTCCTGCAAAACATCCAGCTTTCGGATGGCATAGTATATTTCATTACAGAGTTTTTCTTTCTTCCCATGAGGAATATAACTGCTCTTTCCCTCCGAGAGAATCTCCTCCCGAATCATTTCGCGGACCTGTGCATCCTCTGTTTCCATGCTGTACTGCAGCTTCTCAAATAACCGGTTCTGCACCTTTGTTTTTATCTCTTCGTACTCCGTCAATGTTCCTTCCTTTCCGCCATAAGGTCTTTCACAAATTCAGCCAGTTCGCTGTGGGTATACATAGATGCCGATGCAGGAATATTATGAAAATCCGGGACAATACATTTCGTGGTGCGTTCCAAAATTTCCTCCTTTTTCATGTGGAGAAGAAGCCGTTCATACTGGTCTGCTTTCGCCTTTGCCAGTCCGTCCTCCGTCAGACACGTATATATGTCATCACACATTTCCAAGAGAGAAAAAATACCTTTTGTCTGCTCCGTCAAATCCAAGATCAACACGTCATACTCGGTTTCTTCCACGATTCTGTGAATTAATTTGTGCCAAAGGGTCATATCTATTTCCTCCATGTCCGGGTGACAAAACACCGGAGGAATGTAATTGAGACCACCCACCGTTTCCATCATGCTTTCCAGTCTTAGTCGGAACTTTCCCTTCTCTTCCTTCAAAAAGAAAAAAATATCCATCATGTCATGCTTGTATTTCTTTTGCATCATGTACTCAAATCCGGAATACGGCTCAAAATTGAGATACAAAACTTTCTTTTTCAGTGCCAAAAGCTGTCCCATAGTAAGCGCAAGACAACTCTGCAATACCAGATGTACCGGCGAATAAAAAGCAATGATTTTCATATCCTGTCGCCGTTTGCAAAATGCACTGTCCGCAGGAAAAACGATTCCCTTTTCACTGCACAGCAGCAGAATATCCTTTGTAATCTGTTCCACCGACTGAAATTTAAAAATACAATCTTTTTTCCTTTTCCCGGAAAAATAAAAGATATGTTCCGTCCTTTTCAAAAGCTCCTCCAGCTCATACGATTGCAGCATTCCCTCCCCGACGAGGCAGATGGAAAAATTTTTCTCCCCGGCCGACTCCAGCAATTTGTCTGCTTTATCAAAGGCCTCCACCTCCATCTCAAACCGGTATTTTTTTCGCAGATATTCTGCCAAAATCTGCACAAACCGCGTCTCTTTATCGCAAATTGCTATTACCGTCATAGAAAACCTCCCCGCAACTGTTCATAGATCACACCTAAAAAAACTGGTATACTGAAATGAATGACATGTCTCAAATTTTTGTTATAAAAATCTTTGGAAAAATACAGGTGATACACCAGATAAAAAACAGAAATGAGTCCGCCGATAAACAGCGTGTAGAGCGCAACGGAAATTCCTTTTTCCCACCCCGTAAACAATGCGCATAGGCTGAGCAGCTTTACATCGCCGCCGCCGAAAGCCCTGAGCTTGTAAAAGGGTATCAGTAAAAAGAACATTCCGACTGCGGATGCAAGGTAAGAAAGCCAACTCCGCCCGTCGGGATAGAAAAAGCGGTAGAAACCTCCGACAGCGCACCCGATCAGTATCAGCTTATTCGGTATGCGAAACGTTCTGACGTCAAAAAAGACGGCCAGAATTAAAAAAACGTATAGAAACAGCATCTCTCTCCTTCTTTCGATTTATGGATTTATAAAAAATTGAATGTGGCTCCGACCTTTCTGGAACCGGTGAAAAAAAGTACCAAAGTAAAACTTCGGTGTGATTTGATTAAGAATGTAAATTGGATTATAGCGGAGGGATTTTTAATTGTAAACCCCTCTTTTTAAAAAAATTGATTTTTGTTAGTTTTTACTAATAACTGTGAAAAACTTGTGCGTATAAAACGAGCAAACCCCGAGAAATCCCGGGGTTTTACGTGTCAAAACATTATTTGTTTTTTTCGATAATTTCTTGAATAACTTCAAAATATTCGTCAGATCTGGTTTCCCAAGAGGTATAAGATTCATCCTCTCTGCGATCCGGCAAATCATACGTATCAATCAAATGCTGACCATATACATCGCAGAATTTATAGGAACCTACCACATTGGTATGATTGACATCCTGAAAATCTTCTTCCACAACAAATCCAAAACTGTCAAAAAGAGCTTTGTCATTATAGTCGATAAATGTGATACCGTACTCCTCCACGATATCTCCGACATAGTTGATCATTCCTTTTCTCTTTTCCGATAACAAAGTCGGAACCGCAATGAACTCGATCTGCACATCCTGCTTTTGACACCATTCCAGCAATTCCCTAAGAGAGGCTTCTCTTCCCTCATGAATCGGAACACGGATATCGGTATCCACCACTTCTTCTTTTTCGATGGTTCTCGTCAAAAACTTCTTTTCATAGCAGGAATTTAAATAGGATTCCTTCATTTTCAAAATGTCTCTTTTTTTAAGAGCTTTCCATCTGGAATGGAACTGTATCACCGGAAAATAATATTGCAGTCTGTCCCATCCTTCGATGCCTACCGTATCGCAATAGGTCTTAATCGTGTCCAGATAGTTAGAGGAGAATTTCATATTGCTTGTCAAATAATAGATTTTATTATTTTCCAAATCGTGATTGTCTGCAAAAGCAAGGGCATCAAAAACCAGCACCTTCGGGGTCTGCGTTTTCAACGCTTCCACACCTACATTCCGGAATACATTACAAGGCATATCCGATGTGGAAAGGGATAATCCGGCAATTCCGTGCTGCTCCCAGCCGAACGCTCCCTGCCAGTACCGGTAAATATGACTGTTTCCGATGACAACCGCATCCACCGTATTTTCTTTTTCGTTGTAATAGCCATCCATCATCATCTCCGCATGCTCTGTCAAAGAGTTTGATGCTGTGAAAATTTTTTGCATAAACAAAAACATGACGACAACGGACAGGACAAATATAATATTTGTTACGACTTTCTTTTTCATCTTTTCGTTCCTTAAACTGTCAATGATCACAATAAAATATCAAAAAACACACGCTATAAGTATATTCGCTATCTTGCAGAATGTCAAATTACAAAGTTTGACAACCTTAAAATCTAAATCCAGCCGATGGCAAAAAGCAGGCAAATTCCCGGTATACCCAAAAATGCACCCGTCAGAACAGTCCACACATTGACTCCTACAAACAGCGGAATCGAAAAATATACAAACACGCGGTTTAACAGTACAATGGCTACAAATCCGATCACACCCCGTTTTACCAACTGCAAAATCCGATTACTCTTTCTTTGAAATCCGGCCAAACATAAAACAACCAGACATACGATAATAATGGAAATAAATCCCTGTGGATAGAATGACTGCACGACGCACCTCCTACCACATTGTATGTCCGGTTGCTGAAAATATTCTTTTATTATACGTAAAATCCTCTGCCGGCGCTTCCGTCCTCCAAGCTTACATTGAGATCGTTCTTTCCGTAAGTCAGCCCTGCATAGACCGTCTGCGCGCGACCCATAACAGGTGCAGAAGTGTCATTTACCGCATCTTCTTTGTATGTCTTGTAAAGCTTTTGCATCATTCTTACCGCATCCGCTAACGGCTCTTTTTTCTTACTTCCCGATGCTGAGCCGATCCGTGCACTGACAAAAAAGTATACTTTTAAAATCGTCCGGGCCAGTTCTTCAACCTGTGCATCATCAGATCCTGTATGAAGTGATGCTATCAACTCATTCAGACAATCATGGGCTTTCTGCAATTCTTTGCAAAATCCGACATAATCGGCCCCTGCATATGCATTGTCCGCCTCTTCTATGTAGTAAAAGAACAATTCATATAAAATCACGATCAGCTGGCTCTGGTTTGCCTGGGAAATCCGGAGGGTAAACTCCTGTTTTTTCTCATCTGTCATTTCGACACCTCATTTACTGTAACAACTGTAACATTTCGGAAGGTCTCTGGTTCGCCTGAGTCAAAATGCTGATTCCTGCCTGATTGAGCACCTGCTGGTTGCTGTATTCTGTCATCTCTTCCGCCATATCGGTATCCATCAGGCGGGAGAATGCAGAAGTCACATTTTCGGTCGTAATATCAATGCTGCTTTCCGTATGTTCCAGACGGTTCTCGTAAGCTCCGATCCGTGCACGAACGGATGAAATAAACGAATTTGCCTGTTTGGTCAGCTCGATTGCTTCCTGTGCGCCTTCTTCGGTGGAAATATCCACATTCTCAACACCTAATGTGCGGAGAGAAACTTCCGGAATACGGATATCGAGCACCTGTCCTTCGTTGGCACCGATCTGCACGGTCATAGCTCCCATTCCCGTCAAATCAAGTGTCACATCGTTGATGCCTTCTGCCTCAAATGCATCCGATACGTAGAAATTCACTTCAAATTCACCGGGCGCTGTAATCGTTACTTTATCACCGTAATAAGAAATAGAAGCATCTGCCGGGAAAGCAGTTTCACTTCCGTCCATAAGAAGTGTCACATCTCCTTCCTGCAAATCAATATTTCCTTCTTCATCTCTGTTTAACGGAGTAGAAACCGTCAAAGAATATTCTGCCACCGGAACCTCATCGGAATAATAGCCGACAGAAATACCGTTCACATCCGAATAGCCTTTCAGATCACAGTCTCCGTTTAACAGCTTCTTGCCGTTAAACTCTGTATCTGTCATCATTCGGTTCAGCTCTTCTTTTAATTCTTTGATTTCCGCCTGGATGGCAGCTCTGTCATCGTCAGTTTTTGGTCCGTTGGCCGCCTGGACAGCAAGCTCATTCATACGCTGTACCATAGCCTGCATTTCTGTCAGCGCACCCTCTGCTGTACTTACAACAGAAATTGCTGTGCTTGCGTTCTGGTTTGCATGCTCAAGACCTCTCAGCTGTGCGTTCATTCTCTTTGCAATGGCAATTCCCGACGGATTTTCCTTTGCATGATTCACTTTATATCCCGTGGATAATCTTTCGGAAGATACGTTATATCTCTTCTCATTTACGCTGAGTGCTGCGTTTGCAATAATTGCGGATACGTTATAATTAATCTTCATATTCTGCACACCTTTCTTTGATTGCTTATCCCTCCAACATCGCAATAAATGCTTTTGCCGTGCGATAAAGCTCTTTTGCAGAAGTATGACGTCCCTGTGCTTCTTCTGTCTGCCTTTCTGTTTCGCCGAGATCTCTCACTCCGGTTTTCATCTGCTTCCCTGCCTGATGAGCACCTTCATAGATATTTCGTTTGATCTCTTCACTATATACAAAATTAATATCGGCTGTTTTCCCGGTTTCCGATAGGATTTTTTGAATAAAATCTTCTCTTTTTCCCATAAGCTGCGTTGCTTTCTCTCGGTTGCTGCAACCCATATATCCGCTGATAAAATCGCCCTGAATTTTTAATTCCGCCATAACCTTTTCGCCGTCTGCAAGCTCTGCAAGAATAGAAACACTTCCTTTTGCACCGCTTTCTCCTTCATGGCGGAAATGCACATTGACGCTGGTAAGCTGTCCGTCAATCACTGCAGGAAGTTCATAATGTTCCTCTTTTGCAAGATTACCCGCAAGGGAAAGCTGCTTGGAAAGAGAGGAAAGTGCTTTGATATCCAAATAACCCATCTCTCCCGACAGCATGGTATCCTCCAGCTGCTCACTTACTATCTGCTGCACCTGCTCATAAGCTTCCTGCGCTTCGGACGCCTCTGTAAACCGCTCTGTCATTTGGCTGAGTGCCTGCATAATATCCGCATCCGCCTGATTCTGTTTCTCGGTGAATTCTTTTATTTTGCGGAACATTTCACCACGGCGTCCCATAAGCTTTTCTCCGCCGTGCAGATTGTCCGGTGTAACCGGCTGTCTGTTTGCAATGAGCATTTCCACAACCTGATCTTCCTGCGCAATATCCTGACGAAGCAGCACAAGCTGTTCCTCAAGAAATGCCTTTTGAAGCTGCTGCGGTTCCTCCTGCATCCGGGACATCTCCATAAGCTCTTCCCATGTCGTATCCATGGTCACATTATGACGGGACATAACGTCCGGACTCATTATATCAAGGAGCTCTGATGCCTTTACTTCATAATACCGGTTAATCTGGTCTGAAATGCGCGTTCCTTTTTGCTCTACCCCTTCAAGCAGTCCGAAATCGTCATCGATTACCTGATCAACACCTCGCTTCTGTCCGGTCCGGACAGCGGAAAGCAGATTTGCAAACGTCATTTCCTGTCCGTTTGCAACGATGGTTCCGATCGCTTTTCCATCCCCCTTTTCAATTTGACGAATCAGACGGTAAATACCCATATAGGTATCTCTTTCCTCCGGAGAAATCTGATCGCTGTGTTCCATCTCATAAAGAAAACGGCTGAATGTTTCCGCCTGCTCTGTCAGGTCATTCTCCTGCTCTGCAAAATAGTCCGTCAAATGATTTACAGTTTCCTTCAGCGGATTGATTCCGTCACGAATCATCTGCAGAGTAGCCGACGGCGTCATCTTATCCAGCAGGAATTTCAAATCTGCGTCTGCTGCTCTTACTCGGACAATATTCTCCTTTGTCAGTTCCATCCGGTTATAAGCAAGAATCCGCACGGATCTTCGGTTATCTTCTGTCAGTTCAAAATCCAAATCCTGCAAAATATCATCAATATTGGAAAAAGCATCTTTCAGACGGTCTCCCAAATCTGCTCTCGGAGCCGTCATAAGAGCCTCATAGCTCTCGCCCGCTTTCTTGTATGCAGACTCCAAAACACGGCCTTCATCGTAAACTCTTTGCAAGGTAAGATGCTCCGCCGCACCCATAACTCTCGGAATAACTGCAGCCGGCATCTGACGAATCGCCGCCGTCTTTGCCATGGTATCGGTAAACAGGTTATTCTCTTCTGCTTTCGGAAGGGACAGTTCCTGTGTCTGCGCCATTTTCTGCTCTGCTGCCTTAAGCGCCTCCACCAATTCCGTAAGCGGCGCCGTATCGATGGCATAATCACTCCTAAGCAGCATAATATTGGCGGAAACCGTCATCTGCAGACGCACTTCTTCCAATGTTCTCTGCGCATGTACAACGGAAATCTCCGCATCAAAAGACACGTCCATCCTCGCTGCTTCAATGGATCTCTGCGCACCCGACAAATTGCGGATATTTAAAACCTCTCCCTCTGATACAACATGAGCTACCGCCTCCGGCAAGATACCGTCTACCATATCTTTTATTGCCTGGGCCTGTTTATAAATTCCGTCACGGGAAAGATCCGCATCCTGTGCCTGTTTTCCTTCGCGAAGAGCCTGCGCAATATGGGAAAGCGCATCTTCTCTCGTCATCGGAAACTTCATTTCTTCCATGCGGTGAAGCTTCTCCAAATTTTTACCGGTCAAAAGCATACCCTTATCGAGCAGCCACTTTGCCTGCTCTTTGGTATTCTCATCCACAGGTAAGCCTGCTTCTTTTATAATCTTTTCAATCTGCGCATCAAGCCCGTCATAATCGGTAACCTGCGCCTGTTTGCCAAAATAACCGTTCATATCATCGGAAAAATAATGTCCCGTTTTTCCGCTGTTTTTTCCGGTCTGGGTGCTGAATTTCGCCTTGTAAATATCGCTGACTGAAAGCTCCGAATCATTTTCTATCAAATACTGTTTGACGGAATCGGAAAGCTCTGTAATTTCCGTGGCAAGCGCGGTTTGCTTCATTGCTTCCGCCACATTTTCTTCCGTAAGCGGAACATCGTTTTCTTTAAATGTATTAGCCAGAGACTGTGCATACGCCGGATTTCCCGCCATTGCCTCCAGCTTTTCCATCGGAATATCTCCGCCGGCGTTAAACCCGGAAACAACGACACCGGATTTCGCCATAACTGTCTTAATGTGATCCATGATGGTAACAGCATCGCCGACCTGCGTTTTTCCCGGTTTTACCCCTTCCTTTATCATGGAAGAAAAATCTTCTCCGGACATCGCACTAGACATAACCGCCATATAGTTTTTATAATCTTCCCCGGAAAAAAGTCCTGCCTGATCCTTTACATCCTGCGCACTTTTCGCCTGTTTTCCATAAGCCTGCTGCTCCTGCGCTTTTCCGAATAAAACACCGGATACACTTTTTGTACCTTGACTTTTCCCTGTACTGTATACCGCCGTTTCGGTACCCTTTACCGGGTTATTTATTTTATTATCCTGCAAATGATCAAATGTAATCTTCATACGTCACCTTCTGTATACTTTCTTGCAATAGAAAAAGGCGAATGCAAATGCATTCACCTTTTATTTCGGTTAATTTCGCCGGTTTCTTAAGCGTTTTCCCGCAATCATCCGCTAGAACAGGAAAACTGCTGCCCCGTAAGCAGGGAGATCGAACGTGATAGAATAATCTCTGTTATCCCACGGTTCCGCTTTTGCAGAAATCTCCTTTGGAATCACGGTTCCGTTTCCGCCGTAGCACTCCTCGTCACTGTTCAAAAGAAGTTTGTATTTTTTCTTCTTCGGAACTCCGACTTTGTATCCTTCCCTCTTCATCGGGGTCATATTGAGCACAACCAGAATGTTGTTTCTTCCGCTTTCGGATTTTCTCATATATGTATAGACACTATCTTCCGCATTGTCCGCATTAATCCACTCAAATCCGTTCCAGTTGTTGTCGTTTTCATATAAACAAGGATATTTATTGTAGATTTCCAGAAGCTTGCTCATGTAATACTTCAGGGAGCTGTGCTCCTTATCCTCCAGATAATGCCATTCCAGCTCTCTGGCTTCTGACCACTCCTGGTCCTGTCCGAATTCCTGCCCCATGAACAGAAGCTTTTTACCACAGTGAGTAAACATGTACGTATATCCTACGCGCAGGTTTGCAAACTTATCCACATAGAAGCCCGGCATTTTGTTCAGCATAGAACATTTCAAATGTACAACCTCATCGTGAGACAACGGAAGAATATAGTTTTCACTCTCATTGTAGCTCATGGCGAAGGTTAACGCATAATGGTTGTTCTTACGGAACAGCGGATCCAGCTTCATATACTCACAGAAATCATGCATCCATCCCATATTCCATTTGAAGGAGAATCCAAGTCCGCCTTCCATCGGATCGCCGGTTACAAGCGGCCACGCCGTGGACTCTTCCGCAATCATGAGAGTTCCCGGATTTCTCTTTTTCATCATAGAATTCAAATGACGGAAAAACTCAATTGCTTCCAGGTTTTTGTTGTTGCCGTATTCATTCGGAAGCCACTGTCCGTCTCTTCTGCCGTAATCCAGATAAAGCATGGAAGCTACCGCGTCCACACGAAGTCCGTCGATATGGAACTTTTCCACCCAGAACATAGCATTTGCAATCAGGAAGTTTCTGACTTCGTTTTTACCGTAATTAAAAATCTTGGTTCCCCAATCCGGATGTTCTCCTCTCCGGCTGTCCGGATGCTCATACAGACAGCTTCCGTCAAACGTTGCAAGCCCAAACTCGTCTCTTGGGAAATGGGCCGGAACCCAGTCAAGAATCACTCCGATATGGTTTTTGTGAAGCTTGTTCACCAGATACATAAAATCACCCGGTGTTCCGTAGCGGGATGTCGGCGCATAGTAACCGGTTACCTGATATCCCCAGGATCCGTCAAACGGGTGCTCCGCAATACCCATAAGCTCCACGTGTGTATATTTCATTTCTTTGCAATATTCGACAAAACGGTCTGCAAATTCCCGGTAATTGTAAAAACCGGTTTCTTTTTCGTCGTCTCCGGATACCGGATGCTTCATCCAGGAACCGATATGACACTCATAAATCGCCATCGGTTTTTTATTGTAATCCGCTGTCTCTTTTTCTTTCTGCCAGGTGCTGTCTGTCCATGTAAAATCGTTAAGATCAGCTACCACAGACGCATTGTCCGGACGAAGCTGCGCATGATTTGCATACGGGTCTGCCTTATAAAGCTTTCTGCCGTCCGGTGTGGTGATAACAAATTTATACATATCACCAACCTCTGCACCCGGAACAAACAATGCAAAAATACCGCCGTCCCCGAGACGCTCCATATTATCTTTAAAAATATCCCATCCGTTAAAAGAACCGATCACATTTACATACTGTGCGTTCGGTGCCCACACAGCAAAATAAACACCGTCTTCTCCGTTTACTTTTGTCTTATGTGCACCGAGCTTTTCATAAATTTCATAATGATTTCCCTGTGCAAATAAATATTCATCGTCCTTCGTTATAAAGAGCGGATTTATCTGTTTTTTATTTTCTGCCATACCATACCTCTCTTAGTCATTCATAAAATCTTTTTCTCTGAGTACAATCATGTCTTCTTTGTCATAGCGTTTCGCAAAGATAACATCCATGAAATGAGAAAGATTCTTTTTCTCTGATTTTTCAATTGCCTGCAAAACAATTTCTTTCACTTCGTCTACCGTCACTGCATGCTCGTTGGTCTGTCTCTCCTCAATCCGGTTATAAAGAGCCAAAACACCCATGTCATCGATGGAATATTCTTTTTCTTTTGCAAAATTCTTTCCGAATTCTACCAGTCCGTCATTATCCAAAGCATTGATATCCATGTGAAGATTGAAATATTCATTTGCTTTCGCGTAAGTGCGGGATAACCGTTCTATACCGGATTTTGTGTCGATAAGAATATAAACAATACCGCCGTTTGCAATTTCATTTCCTGCCTTAATCAGCTTGTTACACAAATCTCCCGACATGTCTCCGGCATTTTCGATAATGAGCGCACCGTTCGCCAGCTGCGAAACAATGGCGAAAATATCCTTTCCGTTGAATTCTTCACATGTTGAAATCTGAGTCTTTCCGGAAAATGCAGGATTAACTTTTGACAGATGCAAAACAATATTTTTTGCAATCTTCCGCTTATCAATTCCGTTTTCTCCGGTGATAACCACATTCCCTGTATACGGAAGTAAAGAAATAGAATCCAAAACTTCCGTTACCTTTTCCTGTAACGGTTTGTTCGGCGCAATACATCCGAACAATGTTTTTTCATCCAAAGTCAATGTTCTCGGTCCGGCCGGCTGTTTTATTTCCGGTTGTTTTTCTTCCTGTTTTGGTTCTTCCTTCACGGAAGCCATCTCGGATTCCAGCACTGCTGCCTGAATATTAGCCGTATCATAATGCTGCTGTGACAACGCACCCATAAGTTTGTCTTCCAGACCGTTTATTTCTTCGGTACTGAAACTGCTCGGTCGGTCTTCCACATCCTCGGAAGGCGCTTCTGCTTTGCTCTTTTCCGCTGCTTCCTGCGCCGCTTTCATAGCCGCCATCATGGCAATATCATTTACCGGAACTTCCGGTATGACTTCAACCGTTTCCGGAACTTCCGGGATTTCTTCTGCTACCGAAATCTCAGGAATTTCTTCTACAATTTCTTCCTCTATCGGTGTTTCAGGAATTTCTTCTGCGACTGCTTCTTCTGCCGGATTCTCTGCAACTTCCTCTTCCATAAGAGCTGTTTCCACTTCTGTTGCCAAATCCTCTGTATCGGAAAATACATCAAGCGTAGGATTTATCATATCCAAATCTGACTGCACACTGGCTCTTGCTGCTGCATCAAAATCAGACAAAAGCGGACCTGTTTGCTCCATGACTCTTTGTTTCATTTCCTGAAGGTGTTTTTCCTCGTTGGCTTTTTTGGTTTCTTCCCATTCTGCCATAATATCAGAAAAACTGAGCTGTCCGGTAATCTGTTTTTCCACCATTTCCTGTGGCTCTTCTTCTATTACCTCCGTAGCCGGTTGTACTTTCTCTTCCAAAGCCGGCTCCGGTTTCATTTCTTTTATTACTTCCGCTGTCGCATATGCAGCTTCCTGCGCTGCCTGCTTTGCCGCTTCCTGTGCTGCCTGTTTTGCCGCCTCTTTTGCTGCTTCCATGGCAACACTTTGAAGTGCCTGCAAAACTGCATCCGGTAACGGCTGATTCTGACCGAAAACTATCGGTTCCACTTCCGGGATCTCTTCTGCCACCGGAACTTCTTCCTCAATTTCGGTGATTTCCTCAGTCTCCGGAATTTCTTCTACTTCCGCAACCTCAGCAACTTCTTCGGTTTCCGGAATCTCTTCTGCTTCCTCTTCTACCTCGGCAACTTCTTCGACTTCCGGAATTTCTTCTACTTCTTCTACTTCGGCAATTTCCTCGGTCTCCGGAATCTCTTCTACTTCTTCTACCTCGGCAATTTCCTCGGTTTCCGGAATCTCTACTTCCTCTTCTACTTCGGCGATTTCTTCGATCTCCGGAATCTCTTCCTCTTCTACCTCAGCAATCTCCTCAATTTCCGGAACCTTTTTTGTATCCTCTAAATTGATTACTTCATTTACAACTTCATCCTGCAATTGCAGATTTTCAATATTTTCTACATTTAATCCTTGCGATGTTGCTTCGAAAATAGATTCTATCGGAAGTGCTCTCGTTGCATCCAGCGCCTCCATATCTTCCTGTGCCAGCATTTCTGCCAGGTTTTTCGCAAGCTCCTCCTGAAGATTGATGGTGCTGTACTCATCACCCACATCTATCGTTTTTACCTGAATATCGAAATCATCTGCGGAATTTACAATTTTCATATCCGCATCTTCATCTTCGACCGGCTTCTCTTCCTGCGCATATGTAATATCTTCTGACAGTACTTCCTCGGCAGGATAACTTTCTGCTTCGTAATTTTCCGGCTCATACATTTCCGGCTCATATGCTGCGGTCTCGTAAGCTTCCGGTTCGTACGTTTCATAAGAAACCGGTGCTTCTTCCTGTACAGAAGCTTCTTCCGCTACTTTTTTGCTTGGGATTTCTGCTGTCTTGGCACGGGTTGCATCCACTGACTTAATCTCAATAGAAAGAGACGGCTCAACTTCCTCAGCAACAGCTTCTTCCTGTACCTGCTCTGCCTGTTCCATTACCGGAACCATAAAGCGTGCATTGTATACCTCCTGCTGCTCCGGAGACAGCGGAGCATGTAACATTTTCAGCTCCATCGCCTTAATCACATATTTTCCTTCCCCGAACCATAAAATAAGCTCGTCACATTCCTCCACGCAACGGGTAGCAAGTCCGATACGGTGATATAAATATGCCAGCTCATATGCCCATTTCTCGCGATAGTCACGTTTTTTATACTCTTCGAGAACCGCGATACGCTCCTCCAGACTGACATCCTGTGCTTCATACAGACGATACTGTAGGATAAAACGTCCGGTATCTCTCGGTGCTATCTTGATAAATTCTTTATAATATTCTACTGCCTGAACCGTTTCTTCCAATTTAATAGAAAGCTCACAAAGAGAATAAACGATCTTGCGGGATTTATTTTGAAGCTCGTACGCCATAAGAAGAATCTCTTTGCTGTCTTCATAACGTCTGTTCATCTTATAAAGCTCACTGACTTTACAGAGCATGACAACGCTGCGCACTCTTCTCCAGTCTATGGTATCTGCAATTTTTACAGCTTCCACATATTGTTTTTTCTCAATGAGATCATTAATTTCCTCTGCCCGGATTCGGTATTCATACTTATCCAATTCATTCACCTCGTAAAATGTAAAAAGGTTTGATTCCTCAATGGTTCACTCCGTTTAAGTGTAACATACGACACTTGTTTAGTCAAAAAAATACGCACTTTTCCTGCCTATAAAATATTAGAAAAACGAGCAAATTGTTCCAAGGTCAAAGCCTCTCCCCGCACGGACGGCGAAAGCTCCATTTCAGACAGTGCCCGAAGGACATCCTCCTTCTTTGCAACCCCTCCGTTTACCAGTCCGTTTACCAAAGTTTTCCGGCGCTGATTAAAGCTGGCTCTTATAATAGAAAACATCTTGTGCTCATTGTCCACTTTTACCGGTGGCTCTGTATAACGGGTAAGACGTATGACAGCGCTTCCCACATTCGGCCGGGGAATGAAGCAGTTCGGAGGAACATTGGCCACGATTTTCGGTTTTGCATAATATTGCACCGCCAAAGAAAGTGCACCGTAGTCCTTCGTTCCCGGTCCTACCTTCATACGGTCCGCCACCTCTTTTTGCACCATAATCGTAATACTGCAAAGAGGAACCTGACTTTCAAACAAACCCATAATAATCGGTGTCGTTATGTAATATGGAAGATTGGCCACGACCTTTATGGGTTTTCCGCCGTTTCTCTCCTCCACAATTTTTGCAATATCTACCTTTAAAATGTCCTCATTAATTACCGTCACATTATCGTAGGAGGATAATGTATCCTCCAAAATCGGTATAAGATTTTTATCGATTTCAACTGCAATGACTTCCCGGGCATTTTCTGCCAGATACTGGGTCATTGTCCCGATTCCCGGACCGATTTCCAATACGCAGTCTTCCTTTGTAATTTCCGCTGCACTGATAATTTTATCAAGCACATGCGGATCAATCAAAAAATTCTGCCCGAATTTCTTTTGAAAATTAAAATTGTATTTTTGTAATACCTCTATCGTTCCCGAAGGGTTTCCCAAATAAGCCATACGCTTTTCTCTTTCCTTTTTCTGAATAATAAAAATTAAATACCAAACAATCGCTCCGTATTTTCACTTGTAATACGGATTACTTCCTCCTCACTGATTCCCTTCAGCTGCGCCATTACCTGCACTACATAAGGGATGTATAAAGAAGAATTCCGTTTTCCCCGGTTTGGCTCCGGCGCCAGATACGGACAATCCGTCTCAAGCAAAATCCGGTCCATCGGAATATAGCTGACCGCTTCCTTTAACTTTTTTGCATTTTTGAAAGTAAGGACACCTCCGATTCCGAAGGAATATCCCATTTCCAAAAACTCTCTCGCCGATTCCTTTGTGTAAGAATAACAATGGATAACACCGATGAGATCTCCGTCGTACTCCTTCAAAATACCGATAGTATCCGCCGCTGCTTCCCTGGAATGAATCACCACCGGAAGCTTTACTTCCTTTGCCAAATCGAGCTGTCTTTGAAACCATTTTTTCTGGATTTCCCGATCGGGCTCATCCCAATAATAATCCAGCCCGATTTCTCCGATAGCCACCACCTTTTTCAGTGCACTCTTTTCTTTCAGCCACTCCATATCCGTTTCCGTCAGGTGCGCTGTGTCGCTCGGATGTACGCCGAGGGCTGCATATACAGATTCATAAGCTTCGCTGAGAGCAAGTGTTGTCCTGCAACTCTCCATAGAAGCTCCCACATTAATCACTTTCCGAATTCCACTTTCAAAAACAGACGCCAAAAGCTCCTCTCTGTCGCCATCAAAAGCCTCATCATCATAGTGTGCATGCGAATCGATCATTACTCATGTCCTTCTTTCCCGATAAATCGCTTTTCCTGTTAAAAAATAAAAAAAATGCTTGCAAACTACGTTTCATTATACTATAATAACTCTTGCGTTGTAAATAAATGAATATCGCATGCGCGATTAGCTCAGTTGGTAGAGCACCTGACTCTTAATCAGGGTGTCCAGGGTTCGAGCCCCTGATCGCGCAGTAAAGCACTGTTTTTGTGAGCATAGCCTCATGGGGATGGTGTTTTTTATTTGCTTTAATGGATTTTTCAAAAACATATTGATTTTTCAAATTCACTTTATTATACTAAAGATAACTGTAAATTTTTTCAAATCATAAGGGAGGGTTTTATGAAAAAAGAAAATCGTATTATGAAAAAAATACTTGTTTTCGCCGCAGCCTTTGCTTTTTGCGCCGCTCTTCTCGGAAAACCGGTGGATACAAAAGCAGCTACATACTGGGCAGATGGTTTAAAACAGGTATCCGCCACAGAAACAAGCATCACAGTTACATGGACAGCCGTACCGGGTGTTGCAGGATATGAGCTTCGCTACGGAACGTCATCCAATATTAATTACTCAAAAATTTCCTGTGTTGCAGCTGCTAATGCTACCAGCGCTACACTCAGCAATCTTCCGAAAAACAGTAGTTTATATGTTTTCGTTCAGCCATATATCCTGGTAAACGGAGTAAAGAGCTACGACGGTTGCTACGATGATTATATTTGGGATGCTGTTACATTACCGACTGCACCAAACAACCTTTATGCTGATTTCTATACGAAATCTTCCATGAAGCTTATATGGGGAGTTACTTCCATCTATGACAATACCGATGGATATGAGGTAGAAGCATATCGTATCAAAAACGGAAAAACACCAAAGAATCCAACCAAACGTCTTACCAGCACAAACCCATTTACAAACTATGTGTCATGGGGCGGTAAAACAGCTTTCCGTTATCCGTTCAAATTCCGTGTTCGTACCTATGTAACTATCAACAACCAGAAATTCTACAGTGCATGGTCTGCTTACAAACAGTGTATTCCTGGTGCAAGTATTAAAAAATCAAAAAGATATTACGGATCTTCCAGTGCCACCCTTACATGGTACAAAGTAAATTCTGCAAAATCTTACGATGTATACTGGGCAACAGGTGATTACAATGGACCTACATCCAAATGGAAACGCGTAAAGAAAAACGTAAAAGGTACTTCTGCTACTGTAAAATACAGTAAATCTGCTAGTTACAATTACTACTATATCAAGCCGAACAAAGTAAAAATCGGTAAGAAGAGAGTATCTGCTCCGAAGCCGACTTCTGTAAACTCATTTATTAAATGGAGAGTATACTAGAATATTTCATGAGATAAAATTAAGAACAGGGAGAGTCAATCGACTCTCCCTGTTTTAATACTTCAATGTTCCTTTTGTAAGATCATCACATAAGAATGATATAAAATAAAAGGGTATTGTAAGAAGCTTTTGTTCTTTATCATATCCATAATTATTTTTTGAAACCTTTATTGCACATTCAAATTTATTATGATTTGAAAACTTTTGAAGAGAATTTAATGTTCCCCTTCCTTTTTTTACGTCAATCGGATAAATCTTATTATTAGACGGCACAATAAACTCCAACTCTGCTGATGCTTTTCCTCTCCAATAAAATAACTTATGTTCTCTGGCAATCAGTTCATTGGCAATGAAATTTTCAAAAAATATACCGGACAAAGTACTTTTCCCTTCTTCTGATATAAAAGAAGCTGCATTGATACCACTCTGATAGGAAAACATACCAATGTCTCCCAAAAACAAACGGAAATTACTCTCTTTATCCGGAAGGAGCGGTAATACAATATGTTCCTTTAACTGAAACGACTGATTCACAACATGCGCCATTGTAAGCCATTGAATAGAAGTTGCAAAATCCCTTGTCTTACTTTTTTCTTCAATAAATCCGGGTGAAAAATTTTTAGATTCTTTATTTAGTTCTTTATAAATATTTTGAAACAGATTACGTGAACGTAAAATCGCCTCCTGGCTTGCCTGATATAACTCCATATCCGCAAGATAATTATCATATAGAACTTTTAAAATTTCCCGTGATTCAAATAGATTTTCTTCATCAATATAAGCTTCTACTGCTTCAGGCATACCTCCTACCAACAAGTATTTGTACACTTGTTCCATTGCCAATTCATGTATTTTTTTATCAAGAGGAGTTTTATTTTCATAAGCACTCTTTATTGTCTCATAAAGTACCCTATTACTATTTATCAAAAATTCATCAAATGTCATAGGATAAATTGTAATTTGATTTATTTTTCCCACCGGAAAAAGAAATTTATTGTTTTCTTTTGATCCTCTCTTTCTTGTTTCTCTTTGAAGTTTAATTCGCACCATGGAACCGGTTGCTATGATTGGGATTTCTCTATATTCCTGACAAAAATATTTCAAGGAAGATATAATATTCGGACACTCCTGTACTTCATCGAAAATCAAAAGAGTATTTTGATTAATCTGCTTTCCTTTTAAAAGAGAAATATATTCAATAATTTTTTTAGCATTAGCTGTCTGTGAACAAAATTCACGAACTTCATCCTCTATTTTACAATCAATATATATATATCTGTCCTTATAATATGTTTCAGCAAAAATTTTCTGAATCAGATAAGTTTTTCCAACCTGTCTCGCACCCCAAACAATCAGTGGTTTTTTACGTTTATTATCATTCCAATTTATCAATTGTTGTAATGCATTTCTCTCCATAAAAGAAACCCCCCATCCTTGTAATAAATATATTTTATTATAATTTGCACCTTTTAACAAGTTTTTTAAATAGTTTTTTGCACTTTTTTATATGTTTTTTTATTAGTTTTTTGCACTTTTTTAATTTTTTTATAAAAAATCGGTGTAATCCGGTTTGTAAACCAAATTACACCGTCTTTTTTATTTTAATAATTCTCAGCTTTAATCTGGAAATAAGCCTGCGGGTGTGCACATACCGGGCAAACCTCCGGTGCTTTCTGTCCGACACAGATATGTCCGCAGTTAGAACACTGCCAAATCATATCATTATCTCTGGAGAATACAAGTCCGCCTTCAATATTGGCAACAAGCTTACGATATCTCTCTTCATGTTCTTTCTCAATTGCAGCTACACCTTCGAATAATGCTGCAATATCATTAAAACCTTCTTCTCTCGCTTCTTTTGCAAAAGTAGCATACATATCAGTCCACTCAAAATTCTCACCTTCTGCAGCATCTTTTAAATTATCTAAAGTTGCTCCGATAGATCCGCCATGTAACAATTTAAACCACATTTTTGCATGTTCTCTCTCATTTGCAGCTGTCTCTTCAAAAATATTGGCAATCTGTACATATCCGTCTTTTTTTGCTTTTGACGCATAGTAAGAATACTTATTCGTTGCCTGTGACTCGCCTGCAAATGCAGCCATTAAATTTGCTTCTGTTCTTGTTCCTTTTAAATCTGCCATAATGATACCTCCATAATTTTTATATTATTATTTTACAACTTTTTCATCCCTTGTAAACAAAAGTTTTAAACTGATCGGTGTCAAAACAGATGAAACTATTATAAGTAAAATAACCGATGTAAAATATACCGGTTCCACTAATCCGGAGGATAATCCTTTCTGCGCTACAATAAGTGCTACCTCTCCGCGTGTCATCATTCCGATACCGATTTTCAGTGAATCGGACCAGTTAAATTTACATATTTTCGATATCAGTCCGCATCCGACAATTTTTGACAAAAGAGCAACAATCACAAATCCGACAGAAAACAGTAAAATCGGAAGATTCATATCATGAAGTTCTGTTTTAAGTCCGATCGATGCGAAAAATACCGGTCCGAACAGCATATAAGAATTAATATCCATTTTTTCTGCAATATAATCGGAATCCCGAATACTGCAAAGAATAATTCCGGCAAAATATGCTCCGGTAATATCTGCAATACCGAAAACTGCTTCCGCAATGTATGCAAGAGCAAAACAATAGGAAAGTCCGGCTATCGGAATTCTTCTTGTGTGAGGATATTTTTTATCGATCACTTTAAATATTTTGTAACTGATGTATCCGACACAAAGTGCAAATGCAAAGAATAAAAGTGTGTTAATTACCACTTTTCCCGGTTGTGCATCCGGATTTTTAAACCCGATGACGAAGGTGAGAACCATAATACCTATAATGTCATCGATAATCGCTGCGCTGATGATTGTTGTACCTATCTTTGATTTTAATTTACCCATTTCTTTCAAGGAAGATACGGTAATGCTGACACTGGTAGCTGTCATAATCGTTCCGATAAAAACAGCTTTGTAAAATCCTTCGCTTCCCCAAGGGGATGCACCATAATAGCACATATAAAATATTGCACCCGATACAAGAGGAACTGCAACTCCGCAGCATGCAATCAAAAATGCAATCGGGCCGGTTTTCATCAGCTCTTTTAAATCCGTTCCGAGTCCGGCGCTGAACATTAAGAGAACCACACCGATTTCTGCCATCTGTATTAAAAAATCCGTCTGATTGACAATTCCCAAAACACTCGGTCCGATAATAAGTCCCGCAACAATTTCTCCCACAACCTGCGGTGCTTTACATTTTCTTGCTATAAGACCAAAAAACTTAGCGGCGATAATAATAATCGCTAAGTCCATAAATATAGCATATGCTTCCATTTTTTCATCTCCTCATATTTTTACTTTATTACGTTATAAATTGCGGCGATAAAAAATCGCCGCAATTTTTTTTAATTTACTCTGTATCTCCTTCCGAAGTTGCTTCTGAGTCAATAACTTCCTCATCGGAAAGTTCCTGGGTTCCGTCAGAAACTTTTTCTCTTACTTTTGCAATCTTTGCAACTTTTACATTTTCAGCAAGATTAATCAGTTTCACGCCGGATGTAATACGTCCCAGTGTTGAAACATCTTCCATACGAATCTGGATAATAATTCCCTCATTGGTGATCATCATGATTTCATGATCATCATTAACGCCTTTGACACCGACTACATATCCTGTCTTATCGGTAATCTTGTAGCATTTCACACCTTTACCGCCACGTTTCTGAACGGTAAATTCATCCAGATACGTACGTTTACCCATACCTTTTTCGGAGGCAATGAGTAAGCTGTCACCCTGGTGATCCAGCTGCATTCCGATAATTTCATCCGTATCGGAAAGATTCATACCGATGACACCCATGGATGCACGTCCGGTACGTCTGACATCTGTCTCTTTGAACCTTATACACATACCGTTCTTTGTCACAAGGAAAATTTCGGTATCCTTATCGGTAAGTTTTACTTCAATCAGCTCATCGTCATCGCGCAAGTTAATGGCAATAAGTCCGTTTTTACGGATGTTGTTGTATTCATGGATGGATGTTTTCTTAACAATACCGTTCTTGGTTACCATGAACAGGTTCTTTTCACTCAAATCATGGTCATCCGGAATCGGAATGACAGCACTGATTTTTTCTCCCGGATTGAGCTGAAGGAGATTGATAATCGCTGTTCCTCTCGCAGTTCTTCCCGCCTCCGGAATTTCATATGCTTTCAAACGGTACACACGACCCATATTTGTAAAGAACATAATATGGTAATGGGTTAACATCATAAGAAGATCTTCGATATAATCATCTTCAATCGTCTGCATTCCCTTAATACCTTTTCCGCCGCGGTTTTGTGCGTGGAAATTATCTACTGTCATACGTTTGATATAACCGAGGGAAGTCATAGCGATTACCGTATTGTCTCTCGGAATCATGTCTTCCATAGAAATATCAAATTCATCAAATCCGATTTTCGATCTTCTGTCATCGCCGTATTTATCCGCAATCTGCTTCATTTCTGTACGGATTACACCGAGAAGAAGCTTTCTGTCTGCAAGAATTGCCTTTAAATCTGCGATTCTCTTAACAAGTTCTGCATGTTCTGCCTCCAGCTTTTCTCTTTCCAGACCGGTAAGAGCACGGAGTCTCATATCGACAATCGCCTGCGCCTGCGCTTCCGATAAAGCAAATCTTTCAATTAAGCTTTGTTTTGCTTCCTGTGTATTTGCACTTCCTCTGATAATTTTGATAACTTCATCAATATTATCAAGCGCAATGAGTAATCCCTGTAAAATATGATCTCTTTCTTCTGCTTTTTTCAGATCATATTTGGTTCTTCTTGTCACGACATCTTCCTGGTGTGCAAGATAATGCTTGAGCATATCAAGAAGATTGAGAACCTTCGGCTCATTATTTACGAGCGCCAGCATATTCACGCCGAATGTATCCTGAAGCTGTGTATGTTTATAAAGCTGATTTAAGATAATATTAGCATTAACATCCTTACGAAGTTCGATAACTACACGGGTTCCTTCACGGTTTGACTCATCGCGAAGGTCTGTAATACCGTCAATCTTTTTGGTTTTTACAAGATCGGCAATCTTTATAATAAGATTTGCTTTATTTACCATATAAGGAAGTTCGGAAACAATGATACGGCTCTTTCCGTTTGGCATTGTCTCGATATCGGTCACTGCGCGGACTCTGATTTTACCTTTACCGGTGCGATAAGCTTCCTCCACACCTCTGGTACCGAGAATCACGGCTCCGGTAGGAAAATCCGGCGCTTTTACAATATCCATGACTTCTTCAATATCGGTTTCTCTGTCATCAATAACCTGATTATCGATAATTTTTACAACCGCATCCACCACTTCTCTTAAATTGTGTGGCGGAATATTGGTAGCCATACCTACGGCGATACCGGTTGTACCGTTTACCAAAAGGTTTGGATAACGGCTTGGAAGTACTGTCGGCTCTTTTTCTGTCTCGTCAAAGTTCGGAACAAAATCTACCGTATCTTTATTGATGTCTGCAAGAAGTTCCATAGAAATTTTTGAAAGTCTTGCTTCTGTATAACGCATAGCAGCTGCACCGTCACCGTCCACAGAACCGAAGTTTCCGTGTCCGTCGACAAGCGGATAGCGGGTAGACCATTCTTGTGCCATGTTGACAAGTGCTCCGTAGATGGAACTGTCACCGTGCGGATGGTATTTACCCATCGTATCACCGACGATACGTGCACTTTTACGATGTGGCTTGTCCGGTCCGTTATTAAGTTCAATCATAGAATAAAGAACTCGGCGCTGAACCGGTTTTAAACCGTCTCTCACATCCGGAAGTGCTCTCGATGCAATTACACTCATGGCATAATCGATATACGATGTCTCCATTGTCTTTTTCAAATCGACATTTTTGACTTTATCAAATATATATTCGTCCATTGTTTACCTCTTAGATGTCTAAATTCTTAACAAACTTAGCGTTTTCTTCAATAAATATTCTTCTCGGTTCTACTTTGTCACCCATGAGAGTGGTAAAAGTAAGGTCAATTTCGGATTCTGCCTGTTCATCCATTGTAACTTTTAAGAGAACTCGGCGCTCCGGATCCATGGTTGTCTCCCAAAGCTGCTCTGCATCCATCTCTCCGAGACCTTTATAACGCTGAATACGATTGTTCTGATCACGTCCTACTTCTGTCAGAATCTTATCAAGCTCTTCATCGCTGTATGCATACCAGATTTTTTTATTTTTTTCCAACTTATAAAGAGGTGGCTGAGCCAAATAAACATATCCCTGTTTGATAAGCTCCGGCATAAAACGATAAATAAAGGTGAGCATAAGTGTAGAAATATGCGCTCCGTCCACATCGGCATCGGTCATAATAATAATCTTATGATAACGAAGCTTTGAAATATCAAAATCTTCATGAATACCGGTACCGAATGCAGTGATCATTGCTTTAATTTCTGCATTGCCGTAAATACGATCAAGTCTTGCTTTTTCTACATTTAAAATCTTACCGCGAAGCGGCAAAATTGCCTGTGTTGCACGGTTACGCGCAGTTTTTGCGGATCCGCCGGCGGAATCTCCCTCAACGATGTAAATTTCGCAGTTTTTCGGATCTTTATCCGAACAATCTGCAAGTTTACCCGGAAGACTCATTCCCTCAAGAGCCGTTTTACGGCGGGTCAAATCTCTCGCTTTTCTGGCCGCTTCTCTTGCACGCTGCGCCATAATGGATTTTTCACAAATAATCTTTGCAATATTTGGATTTTGTTCCAGGAAATAAGTAAGCTGTTCACTTACAATACCATCAACAGCACCTCTTGCTTCTGAATTACCGAGCTTTTGTTTCGTCTGACCTTCAAACTGAGGATCTTCAATTTTGATAGAAACGATAGCTGTCATACCCTCGCGGATATCTTCTCCCGAAAGATTTGCTTCGCTTTCTTTTAATAATTTATTTGCTCTTGCATAATCATTGAATGTTTTCGTAATTGCATTACGGAAACCTGCAAGATGTGTACCACCTTCCGGGGTATTAATGTTATTTACAAAGCTGAAAGAAGACTCGTTATAGGAATCATTGTGCTGCATCGCAACTTCCACATAAACATTGTCTCTTGTTCCCTCAAAATAAAGCACATTTTCATAAAGAGCTGTTTTACTTGAATTCAAATACTGAACAAACTCTTTGATACCACCTTCATAGTGGAATGTCTTTTCATAATTTTCTTCTCTTTTGTCAATCAATACAATTTTGAGATTTTTAGTCAGGAATGCCATTTCACGAAGTCTCTGTTTTAAAATATCGTGATCATAAACAGTTTCTTCAAAAATCGTATCATCCGGAAGGAAAGTAACTCTTGTACCTGTTTTATCTGCAGGACAATCTCCGACTACTTTCAAAGGATAACAAACATGTCCTCTTTCGTATCTCTGTTTATGAATTTTTCCTTCACTGCAAATCTCAACTTCCAGCCAGTTGGAAAGTGCATTTACAACCGAAGCACCTACTCCGTGAAGACCTCCGGATACCTTATATCCTCCGCCGCCGAATTTTCCGCCGGCATGAAGAATGGTAAATACCACTTCAACCGCAGGAATACCTGCTTTTTTATTAATTCCTACCGGAATACCACGGCCATTGTCCTCAACCGTAATGGAATTATCCTCATTGATATAAACTTTAATTTCATTACAATAACCGGCCAAAGCTTCGTCTACGGAATTATCTACAATTTCATATACTAAATGATGAAGACCTCTGATAGACGTGCTTCCTATATACATACCCGGTCTTTTACGAACCGCTTCCAGACCTTCCAAAATCTGTATATTGTCAGCTCCGTAATTTTCACTCATGAATTTTCCTCCTAAATTATCAAAAAACTAGTTTTCTGACTCTATGACACCGTTTGAAACTTTATATATTTTATCAATTTCAAAACGGTTATTTATAAATTCATCCAGACCGGTACAAGTAATGATGGTCTGTATATCTCCTATGTTATTTAAGAGATAATTTTGGCGATTGCTGTCGAGTTCCGACAACACATCGTCAAGAAGCAAAACAGGATGATCTCCCGTCACTTTTTTTACAAGTTCTATCTCAGATAATTTTAAAGACAAAGCCGCAGTTCTCTGCTGACCCTGGGAACCGAATTTTCTGATATCTATTCCGTTCACCATAAAGCAAAAATCATCTCTGTGGGGACCCACGGAAGTCATTTTTAATTTGATATCTCTTTCCTGTGAATTTTTGAGTTTCTGTTCAAACTCTTCTTCCGATACATCCGGTTCATATATAATTTTTAATTCTTCTTTGTCACCGGAAAGATTTTTATGTATGTCATAAATAATTTCATTGAGCTGCTCTATAAATTTTTCCCGGCGATTTATAATCTGTTTTCCATAAGAAACAAGCTGCATATTCCAGACTTGTAATGTCTCATTTAAATCGGAATTGTAATAAAAGTCTTTTAACAGCTTATTTCTCTGATTTACTATTTTATTGTACTGATTCAGATTATAAAGATAATACTTATCAATCTGACAAAGCTCCATGTCCACAAATCTTCTTCTTTCGGAAGGACCGTTTTTTATAATAGAAAGATCCTCCGGAGAAAAAAATACAACATTGAGAAGTCCTAAAAGCTCTGCTGCTTTTTTTAAATGCTGGCCGTTAATGGCAATTCCCTTTGATTTATTTTTTCTAAGATGCATGTCCACACGATATTCCAAACCTTCTTTGTCAAGAATGGTTCTGATGTGAGCTTCATCCTGTAAAAAACGAATAATTTCTTTATCTTTGCTTCCTTTGTGGGATTTTGTAGTGGCCGACAAATAAATAGCTTCCAGTACATTGGTTTTTCCCTGGGCATTGTCTCCGTAAAGAATATTCGTTCCTTTTTCAAAATCTAAATCAAGAGACTCATAATTTCTGAAGTTTTCAAGTTTAATCGATTTTATAATCACGGTTTACCTACTTTACTACTGTAAAAATTCTTCCATCTGCCTCAAAGGTATCACCTTCATATAATTTCTTTCCTCTTTGAAGTTCTACCTGGCCGTTACACTTTACATCCCCATCCATTATCATCATTTTTGCTTCAATACCGGATCCTGCAATACCGCAAAGTTTTAAAGCCTGGCCGAGTTTAATAAAATCATCTCTTATAATAAGCTTTTCCATTTTTTTCCTTCTTTATCTCACTGCATTAAAATTGACAGGAAGTATCAAATAAAGATATGTTTTATCTGCATCTTTAATAAAACAAGGTGCTTTCGGATTTACCATATAAAGTTCAATTTCTTCATCATCAATTACTTTTAAAGCATCCATAAGGAATTTAGGATTAAATCCAATCATCAAATCCTTTCCTTCTTTGCGGATATCAATCACTTCATTCATACTTCCGATGGTAGAATTGATGCGAAGTTCCATACTTCCGTCTTTGATATCAATAATAATCGGTTTTTTATCCCCTTCCTTTACAAGAAGAGTAGCTCTGTCGATACAGTTTAATAATTCTTTTTTATTAATTTTAACTTTTGTCTCATAATCAGATGAAATCATCTGGTCAATTTTAAAATATTCTCCTTCAATCAATCTGGAAACAACTACAGTCTGATCAAATTCAAAAATAATATGTTTATCCGTAAAATAAATATTTACATCTTTGTCTGCTTCACCGGTTAAAATCTTGCTGATTTCATTTAATGTTTTGCCCGGAACTACAACTTTCTTATGATCATAGAAATTTTTAAGTCCGTTATCTCTGATAGAAATTCTGTGACCGTCAAGAGACACAATCTTAAAATGGTCTTCGTTAATTTCAAACAATTCACCGGTCATCAGTTTATTTGTATCATTATCAGAAATAGAGAAAATAGTCTGTCTGATCATTTCTTTTAAAGTAAACTGAGAAATAATAAGCGGATTTTCTCTTTCTATCACAGGAAGATAAGAAAAGTCATCTCCTGATTTACCAACAATATTAAAATTAGCTTTTTCACATGTAATAAATACATTTAAATTTGAATCTGTTTCAATCGTTACATCATTGTCCGGAAGCTTTCTTACGATTTCAAGGAAAATCTTTGCATCCAGAGCAATAATACCTCTCTCTACAATATCACCTTCAATAATCGTATCAATTCCAAGTTCCATATCATTTGCAGTTAATTTAATATTTCCTGCAGATGCATCAACCAAAATACATTCAAGAATAGGCATCGTAGTTTTAGAAGGAACGGCTTTTGATACAATCTGAACTCCGTTTAAAAGATTTGATTTTTTACATACTAATTTCATTGTTGATAACTCCTTTTCACAAGAAATGCGTAAAATTTTTGATGCTATAAATAATTAATTAATAAAATAATCAGTAATCATAGTATTAATAGGTGTGGAAATGTTCATAACCTATTCCATTATACTATTTTTCAAGGAAAAATGGAATGGATAACTTGCGGATATTACCAGTTTTTTTCAATGGATAACATACGAGTTATAAACATCCCTTAAAACGTGAAAATAAGCTGATATGTTTATCAACTTATTTTCAACATAATTTCCACATAGGAAGTTTATAAAAATGTGGATATTAAACAGGATTAATTTTTTTCTTGATGATATCTATCTTATTTTTAAGATCATCATTTACTTTGATTTCTTTTTTAATTTTATCTACTCCGTGCATTACGGTGGAGTGATCTTTCTTTCCTAATAAATTACCGATGGATTTAAAAGGAATGTCTATCATTTCTCTGCACAGATACATAAATATCTGTCTCGGAAGAACGAATTCTGAATTTCTCTTGGATGAAGTAATATCGGAAGCAGCTACTCCGAAATGTTCTGCAACAACATTCATAATAAGTTCCGGTGTTACTTCCTTTGGAGCTTCCGGATAAATAATATCTTTTAAAGCATCTTCCGCAAGTGCCATGGAAAGTTCCATATTGTTAAGTTTAGAATTTGCAATTACTTTACGAAGGGCACCTTCCAGCTCACGGATGTTTGATTTAATATTGGTGGCTATATATTTGAGTATTTCTTCGTCAATTTCAATTCCGTAATTGTAAATGTTCTTTTTAAGAATAGCCATTCTTGTTTCATAATCAGGAGCCTGGATATCAGCGATGAGACCCCATTCAAATCTGGAACGGAAACGTTCATCTAATATTTCCATTTCTTTTGGAGGTTTATCCGAAGATAATATAATCTGCTTTCCTGCTGTATGTAATGCATTGAATGTATGGAAAAATTCTTCCTGTGTACTTTCTTTTCCTATAATAAACTGTACGTCATCGAGAAGAAGAACATCGATGGTTCTGTATTTTTCTCTGAGATTGGTCATGGAAGCAGCATTACCGGAACGGATGGATTCAATTACTTCATTTGTAAACTGTTCGGAATTTACATATAAAACTTTCATTTCGGAGTTTTGTTCCAATATAAAATGACCGATGGAGTGCATCAAATGAGTTTTTCCGAGACCGGCTCCTCCGTATAAGAAGAGAGGATTGTAAACTTCTCCCGGTGATTCTGCAACAGCCAGGGCTGCGGAATGAGCAAATTTATTATTGCTTCCTACTACAAATGTATCAAAATTGTACTTTGCATTTAAGTTTGCTTTAGCGCTGTTTATGTTGTAAATATAATTTTCTTCTTCTTTTTCTTTATTCGAATTAATATCCTTTTCTAATAAGAAGGAAATATTATATTCTTCGTTAAACATTTCAGAAACAGAAACCTGAAAGTAGTTTTTATACTTTGTAGAAATATAACTGACAGCGTGGGCTTTATCCGAAGGAATGATAATTTTGACTGTTTTATCTTCCACGTCGTAAAATTTTAAAGGAGCAATCCATGTATTAAATGAGATGTCGGAAAGATCATATTCTTTCTTGATCGTCATTTTGATTTCTTCCCAGTTTTGTCCTATTTCGTGCATCCTGATAACCTCCATAATTACATAATTTTATAATAAACGAAATAAAAAAAAATATCAAATGACCGAAAAGGTAAAAAAAATAATTTTAAAAAATTTATTTATGTAAATTTTAAAAAAAAATGTTGATAACTTTTTAAACATTGAAACATTGATAAATATTGGTTTTTTTAATAAAAATATGAATTTATAAACAGTTATCCACAACTTTTAAACATTTTGTGCATAAATTTATGTCAATTTGGCTGATCTATATGTTGTGGTACTACTTGTAAAGGTGAAACAAGATATAGATTCAAAAAAATTAAAAAAAATTTTGCAAATTTATTTACTTGACGGAAAGGCTTATTTCCTATATAATCAGAACGATATTTTCTAACCGAGTTAAAGGAGGTGTATCTCACAATGAAAATGACATTTCAGCCAAAGAAAAGACAGAGATCTAAAGTTCATGGTTTCAGAGCAAGAATGAGTTCTGCAGGCGGAAGAAAAGTTTTAGCTGCCAGAAGAGCAAAAGGAAGAAAGAGATTATCAGCTTAGGCCGCATTTATGTGGCCTATTTTTCTCTGAAAAGGAGAATTTATGAAATTTTCAGAATCACTGAAAAAGAACAGAGATTTCCAATACGTTTATAGGAACGGAAAATCCTATGCCAACAAATATTTTATAATGTATGTGTTAGAAAATAATCAGGATAGAAACTACATTGGAATATCTGTAAGCAAAAAAGTGGGCAATAGTGTGGTAAGACATCATTTGTGCAGAATTGTCCGCGAAATTTACAGACTACATGAAAATGTATTTAATAGTGGTTTAAATATAGTAGTCATTGCACGCCCGAATGCAAAAGATGTTTCTTATAAGGAAGCGGAAAGTGCATTTTTACATCTTTCAAAACTCCATGGTATTATGAAATCCGTCAAGGAAGATTAATACGGAGAAAATTTAGAAATTGATATGAAGAAAATATTCATTGCAATCATTAAATTTTATAGAAAATATATATCTCCGATGAAAAGTACAAAATGTCCTTATTTTCCGTCTTGTTCCCAGTATGGTCTTGAAGCTGTGGAGAAGTACGGGGCATTAAAAGGAGGACTTCTTGCTTTTTGGAGAATATTAAGATGTAATCCTTTTTCAAAGGGTGGGTACGATCCGGTACCCTGATTAGTCAAATAGGAGGAATTTAATTTGACAGGAATGTTATTAACTCAAAGTGATACATTCATCATAGGTCCTGTTGCAACATTGCTTGGATATGTGATGAATGCAATTTTTATGTTGTTAGAAAAAGTAGGACTTCCGAGTATAGGTCTTGCTATTATCATTTTTACAATCGTAGTTAATCTTTGTATGTTACCTCTTACAATTAAACAGCAGAAATTTTCTAAATTATCTGCAAAAATGAATCCTGAACTTCAGGCCATTCAGAAAAAGTACAAAGACAGACGTGACAACGATTCTATGATGAAAATGAATGAAGAAACACAGGCTGTATATAAAAAATACGGTGTTTCTCCTTCCGGAAGCTGCGTACAGTTGTTGATTCAGTTTCCTATCTTATTGGCACTTTACCAGGTTATTTACAATTTCCCAGCTTATGTAACAAGTGTAAAAAATACATTTATGGTTGTTGTAGATAAATTAATGCCTTTGGAAGGTGCTTCGGAATTTTTACAGACATTTAAAAATGCCATGACTTATTCTTCTCAGTTTAAAAGTGAAGAATTTGTTGCCGGAAGCGAATTTATGAAAAATACATTTATTGATGTGTTAAATAAAGCTTCCACAGCAGAATGGATGTCATTAAAAACAGAATTTCCTTCCATTGCGGATTCTGTTCAGAGTACTTATAACGCATTAAGTGAATACAATAATTTCTTAGGATTAAATATTGCAAACTCTCCTTCTTATATTGTGAGTGATGCATTTAAGGCAGGTTCTTACGGTCTCGTTATCGGTGCACTTATGATTCCGATTCTTGCAGCTTTGACTCAGTATTTAAATGTAAAGCTTATGCCTCAGCAGGAGAATAAAGGCGGATCCGGAAGTGAAACTGCAGACGCTATGATGCAGAGTATGAAGACAATGAATATGACGATGCCTATTATGTCAGCTATTTTCTGTTTTACGTTGCCGACAGGTATGGGTATTTACTGGATTGCAGGTTCTGTTGTAAGAAGTATTCAGCAGGTAATTGTAAATCGTCATATTGATAAAATAGATTTTGATGAAGTTGTCCGTAAAAATATGGAAAAAGCAGAAGAAGACAGAAAGAAAAATAAAAATAATGTTGCTGCTTCCACTGTAAACAGTGCTGCTCATACAAGTACAAAAAATATTTCGTCCAGATCAAATATGAGTCAGATGGAAAAAGAAGAATTAATCGAAAAGGCAAGAAATGCTTCCGCAAAGAAAGGAAGTCTTGCTGCGAAAGCAAATATGGTTCGTGATTATAATGAGAGAAATACAAAATAGGAGGGAACACAATGGAATTTATTAAAGTTTCTGCAAAAACTGTGGACGATGCGATTACAGAAGCATGTCAGAAATTTGAAGTGACAAGTGATAAATTAGAGTATGAAGTATTGGAAGAAGGTTCTGCCGGATTTTTAGGATTCAATGCAAAACCTGCTGTAATCAATGTCAGAGTAAAAGAAGAAGCTGCAAAAGCAGATGACAAAGCAAAAGATTTCTTAGCTGATGTTTTTAAATCTATGAATCTTGCAGTTGTAATTGATGCAAAATACAATGAAGTAGATAATACACTGGATATCGATCTTTCCGGTGATGATATGGGTATCTTAATCGGTAAGAGAGGACAGACTCTTGATTCTCTCCAGTACCTTACATCTCTTGTTGTAAATAAGGGAGAAAGCGATTATATCCGTGTAAAGGTTGATACAGAAAATTACAGACAGAGAAGAAAAGATACTTTGGAAAATCTGGCAAAAAATATTTCTTTCAAAGTAAAGAGAACAAAAAGATCGGTATCACTTGAGCCGATGAATCCTTATGAGAGAAGAATCATTCATTCTGCACTTCAGAATGACAAATATGTGACAACACATAGTGAAGGAGAAGAACCTTACAGAAGAGTTGTTGTAACATTAAAGAGATAATTGTTTGAAATACAATGAAATATTGATATAATAAGACTGCAATAGGTGAAAGGTACTGCATTTCCCTCTTGCAGTCTTTTTATTTCGACAGGGAGATTTTTATGAAAAGCGATACAATTGCTGCAGTTGCAACTGCTCTTTCGAATTCGGGAATCAGCATTATACGTGTCAGCGGTGAGGAAGCTGTCAATGTAGTAAATTCTGTTTTTGTTTCCAAATCAGGAAAACATATTTTAAAAAATGTAAAATCACATACGATTCATTATGGTTTTATATATAAAAATGATGAAATGATTGATGAAGTCATGGTTTCTGTTATGAAGGCCCCGAAAAGTTTCACTATGGAGGATGTTGTCGAAATTAATTGCCACGGCGGAATTCTTGTCACAAAGAAAATTTTGGAGCTTGTTATTTTACAGGGTGCAAGACTTGCCATGCCCGGTGAATTTACAAAGAGAGCTTTTTTAAATGGAAGAATCGATTTGACAAAAGCGGAAGCAATTATGGATTTAATTGAAGCGAAGAGTGATTATGCTTTAAAAAGTTCCGCAAAGCAGCTGAAGGGAGTTGTTTATGATAAAGTAAAGCAGCTCCGTGAAAAAATTATTTATGAAATTGCTTTTATAGAATCTGCGATTGATGATCCCGAGCATATCAGTCTGGATGGTTTTTATGAAAGACTCGGTCAGGTGACAGATGAAGTTTTACAGGAAGTAGATCATTTACTTGAGCAGTCGGAAAACGGCGTTTTACTGAAAAACGGAATCAATACAGTAATTGTCGGAAAGCCGAATGCGGGAAAATCTTCACTTTTAAATCGGCTTGTCGGAGAAGAAAAAGCGATTGTCACAGATGTAGCGGGAACAACAAGAGATGTGCTGAAAGAGACAATTACGTTGCATGGAATTTCTCTTAATCTGATTGATACAGCGGGTATTCATGAGACAGAAGATAAAGTTGAAAAAATAGGAGTAGACCGCGCAAAGGATTTTGCAAAAGATGCAGATTTAATTGTATATGTTGTAGATTCTTCCGTTCCTTTGGATGATTCCGATGATGAAATTATCGATTTAATACGGGAAAAAAAGACAATTGTTCTTTTGAATAAATCGGACCTTTCCACTGTTACGGACGAAGTTTCTATCAGTAAAAAGTTAGCACAAGGTAACAAAAATATATGTCGTATGATAAAAACTTCCACGAAAGAAAATGTCGGAATTGATGAGTTTGAACATACGATAAAAGAAATGTTTTTCCAAGGTAATATTTCTTTGGAGGATGAGATTTATATTACAAATCTCAGACAAAAAGAATATTTATATGATACAAAAAATTCACTTGTGCTTGTAAAACAAAGTCTTGCCGATGAAATGCCGGAGGATTTCTATTCCATTGATCTGATGAATGCTTATACTTCCCTTGGTTTGATTATCGGTGAAGAAGTAGAAGATGATCTTGTACAGGAAATTTTCTCTAAGTTTTGTATGGGTAAATAGATGAATTACGTATATGGAGGATAAAAATATGTCCGATATAAAAATATCTGATATCAGAGAAGAAGTTGATGTGTGTATTATCGGCGCAGGACATGCAGGTTGTGAAGCTGCACTTGCATGTGCAAGAAACGGACTTGAGACAGTTATATTTACGGTAAGTGTCGACAGTATTGCGCTTATGCCTTGTAATCCGAATATCGGTGGATCCAGTAAAGGTCATTTGGTAAGAGAATTGGATGCCATGGGCGGCGAAATGGGAAAAATCATCGATAAAACTTTTATCCAGTCAAAGATGCTCAATGTTTCGAAAGGACCTGCGGTTCACTCTCTTCGTGCCCAGGCGGATAAACAAAGTTACACGATGGAAATGAGACGTGTTTTGGAAAATACCGATCATTTAACAATCAAGCAGGCAGAAGTAACGGAGCTTTTGGCAGATTATGATGAATCTTCGGATAAATATATGATAACCGGTGTCCGGATTTACAATGGCGGTGTTTATAAATGTAAGGCGGTAGTTCTTTGTACCGGAACTTACTTAAATGCCAGATGTCTTTGCGGTGAATCTATCACTTATACCGGACCGAACGGTCTTCAGGCTGCAACCGGACTGACGGATTCTTTGAAATCTTACGGAATTGAAATGCAGAGATTTAAAACAGGAACACCGGCCAGAATGGATGCACGTTCCATTGATTTTTCAAAGATGGAAGAGCAGACAGGTGATGAGAAGATAGTTCCGTTTTCTTTTTCTACCAATCCGGATGAAATCCAAAAGGAACAGATTTCATGTTGGCTGACTTATACCAATGAAGAAACCCATGAAATTATCCGTGCAAATTTGGACCGTTCTCCGATTTATGCAGGAATTATAGAAGGAACAGGTCCGAGATATTGTCCTTCCATCGAAGATAAAGTTGTAAAATTTGCGGACAAAAATCGTCATCAGGTATTTATTGAACCGGAAGGTCTTAATACAAATGAGATGTATGTCGGTGGTATGTCTTCTTCTTTACCGGAAGATGTTCAAATTAAAATGTATCGTACGGTACCGGGACTTGAGAATTGTAAAATTGTAAGAAACGCTTACGCGATTGAATACGATTGCATCAAGCCGGATCAGCTTTATCCGTCTCTTGCTTTCAAAAAATTTGACGGACTTTATTCCGGCGGACAGTTTAACGGAAGTAGCGGTTACGAAGAAGCAGCAGTTCAGGGACTTATTGCCGGAATTAATGCAGCAAGATATATTCAGGAAAAAGATCCGATTGTTATTGATCGAAGCGAGGGATACATCGGTGTTTTGATTGACGATCTTGTGACAAAAGATAACCGGGAACCATATCGTATGATGACATCCAGATCTGAATATCGACTTTTGCTTCGACAGGACAATGCAGATTTACGTCTGCGAAAATTAGGATATGAAGCAGGACTTATATCACAGCAGGAATATGATTATGTCGTTGAGAAAGAAAAACTGATTAATGAAGAAGTTAGCCGCCTGCAACTTTTTAAAGTCGGCGCAAACAAGCGGACGCAGGAATTTCTTGCTGCACATGACAGTGCTCCGTTAAAAACAGGAACAACCATGGCGGAGCTTATGTGTCGTCCGGAACTGACATATGAAATGCTTGCCGAAATAGATGATGAGAGACCTTCTCTTTCTGCTGATGTGATTGAGCAGGTAAATATCAATATTAAATATGACGGTTATATCAAACGTCAGCAAAAACAGGTTGAGCAGTTTAAGAAAATTGAAAATAAGAAAATACCGGAAGATATTTGTTATGACGATGTGAATAGTCTTCGTTTGGAAGCAAAACAAAAACTTAACAAATACCGTCCTGTTTCTGTCGGACAGGCATCCCGGATTTCCGGAGTTTCTCCTGCAGATATTTCTGTGCTTCTTATCTATTTAGAGACTTATTATAAAAACAAGCAATAAAATGTTTGAGGTAAAATTATGAGCCATAATTTTGATGCATTTGTTTCAGATCTAAAACAATGGGATTTAGAATTAAATGAAAAACAGATTCAACAGTTTTCTGATTATTACGATCTTTTGGTGGAATGGAATTCTTTTATGAATCTCACTGCAATTACTGAATTTGATGAAGTTTGTAAAAAACATTTTTTGGACAGTCTTTCTATTGTGAAGGCATATGACAGAAATTTTTTGGAAAAAGAAAATCTTTCTTTGATCGATATCGGAACCGGCGCAGGGTTCCCCGGCATTCCGATTAAAATTGCGTTTCCGAATATTCATGTGACATTGCTTGACTCTTTAAATAAAAGAATTAAGTTTCTTGATACGGTAATAGAAAAGTTAGCATTTGCTAACTGTGAGACTTATCACGGACGTGCGGAAGATTATGCAAAACCGAATTTATTGAGAGAGAAATATGATCTTTGTGTATCCAGGGCTGTTGCTAATTTATCGACACTTTCTGAATATTGCCTTCCGTATGTAAAAATAGGCGGAGATTTTGTTTCTTATAAGTCAGAGAAAATTAGTGAAGAATCTGTCCAGGCAGAAAAAGCGATTTCGATTCTGGGCGGAAAAGTTAATAGGCAGGTAGATTTTACGTTACCGGAGTCGGACATCTATCGTAATATATATATTATTTCTAAGGAAAAACCGACACCAAAAAAATTCCCGCGTAAAGCAGGACTACCATCAAAGGAGCCGTTGTAAATACATGTATTGATGTATGTGATAAGATTTAAAAATTCTTAAGAAGTGAGATAGAAGATATTTTTATTTTTAAGTCTTGAATTTGCTTAGAATTATTTGAAGTTGAAAATCTTGTGTTAGGATACAAAACACCACATGTCTGAGGAATAATAAAATAACGACACCATAAGCTTGCTTAAATGGTGTCGTTTATTTTTTATTCCGAGTTTGGTGATTTTGTATCCTGTTCTTAACAAGATTTTCAGCTTTTAATAATTCTTAGCAATTTCATCGAAAAAATAAAAATATTTCTATCTCTTTTTATTATAAATTTTTACAAAGTTTCACATGAAACATTTATATATAGCATTTAATAGTATTAATTGTGTAATCCGGTCTTTCCAAGTGAGGTAACAATTTTGTGTCACTAATTGTTACGGATTCAATTGCACCGTTATAATATTCATAGTTTTCTAATATGGTTTCTTTATCGTTTACCTCGGAGCCCTGGATAATGGTAATGCTGTTATTAATTTCTTTGATTGCATGTAAGATATTAATGTTTGTGTATCTTCCAAGATAACTTGAAATTGCATATTTCACTTTGTAGTTATTTAAGTGTGCAGCTTCACAATATGCATTAATATGTTTATCATCTACCAAAGCAGGATCACAATAATAGTTTTCTTTAAAAGCTTCTTCAATCATATTTTTGCTTGTCTGCATATTATAAACAAGAGTTCCGATAATCGGAGTATCGATAAGCCATTTTAATAATTTCGTTTGTTTTGTTGGAATCTGATTTGCCTGGTATAAGCTTTGAGGATTTATAAAAATCAGATTATTTACTACGTCCGGATCATTATGGCATGTCATAACTGCAATAGAAGATGAGTCGCCGGATGTAATAATAGTTGTTTTCTTTCCGATTACAGTTTTAATAAAATCTGTTATTAACTGAACATATAAGTAATTTGTATATGTCATATTACACTTTTCTGATAATCCATATCCTAATAAATCAATGGCATAAACTTCATTTGTTTCTGAAAGACCATCAATCATAGAATTGAATTCATAAGAAGAACTTCCCGGTGTCAGATTATGAATAAGTAAAATCGGATTTCCGGATCCTTTTTTAATATAATGTATTTTACCAAATCTCCATTCATAATCATGGGTATTATTTTTATTTGCATGTTCTTTTACAGTATGCATGGAGAAATTTATTCTATTAATAACATGAATAGCTCCGGCTGTTGCAACAGTAAGCCAAGCAATTGTTTTGATTACTTTTTTCATTATTTACCCCTTTCTTAAAAGCACTTTTATATATTTTACCTTATTATGTTCAAAAACTCAATTATTATATATATAAGAAAAGACACTAAATATAGATATTTTTTTAAAATGTTTCACGTGAAACATTTATATATGAAACAAAAAATATAATCAAGATAATGTTTCACGTGAAACATTTCACCCCTAAATATTGTGTTGATGTCCGTGAAACATTTTGTTTTTAAAACTGTGAAACATTTGAATAAAAATAATAAAGAACTAGATATTGTGGTTGGAGGATAATATAGAAAAAGACAAATCTTTTATAGATAAAAATATAGATTAGTGATATAATCAATTCGTATGCGAGAGAAAAAGAAATGTGTCAGGAGATGTACCTGACAGGAGGAAAACATATGGGAAGAATTATTGCAGTAGCAAACCAAAAAGGTGGAGTAGGCAAAACAACTACTTCTATTAATTTATCAGCATGTCTTGCTGAAAAAGGGAAAAAGGTATTAGTAATTGATACAGATCCGCAGGGAAATACAACCAGTGGATTTGGAATTGATAAAAATAATTTGGATGATACCGTGTATGAACTTATTTTAGGAGAGTGTTCCATCTTTGATTGTATTATTAAAGATGCCATTCCGAATGTATCTGTATTGCCGTCAAATGTTAATTTAGCTGCAGCAGAAATTGAGTTAATCGGTATTGATAAAAAAGAATTCATTTTAAAGAATGAAGTAGATTTTGTGAAGGATGACTACGACTACATTATTATCGATTGTCCTCCATCACTGAGTATGTTGACGATCAATGCAATGACGACAGCGGATTCTGTTCTTGTTCCAATCCAGTGTGAGTTTTATGCGTTGGAAGGTTTAAGTCAGTTGATACATACTGTAAATCTGATTAAGGAAAGATTAAATCCGGAACTTTCTATGGAAGGTGTCGTATTTACTATGTATGATTCCAGAACAAATCTTTCTATGCAGGTAGTAGAAAATGTAAAACAGAATTTGCATGAAAATATATGTGAAACAGTGATTCCGAGAAATATTCGTTTAGCAGAAGCACCTAGTTACGGAATGCCGATTACTGTTTATGACCCGAAATCAACTGGTGCAGATAGTTACAGAAAATTAGCAGAAGAAGTAATTAACAGAAAGGATGCATAAGATGGCGGGGAAAGCGAAAGGTTTAGGAAGAGGTTTGGATACTTTAATACCGGCTTCAACTAGTAAACCGGTAAAAAAAGAAGTTGTGGAATCTGTAGAGAAAGGACCGGAGACACTTGTAAAAATTACAAAGGTGGAGCCGAACAGAGAACAGCCACGTAAAAATTTTGATGAAGATGCTCTTTTGGAGTTAGCGGAATCTATCAAACAGTTCGGTTTGCTTCAACCGATCCTTGTTCAGGATAGAAAAGATTATTATGAAATTATTGCAGGAGAGAGAAGATGGCGTGCTGCTAAGTTAGCCGGATTAAAGGAAGTTCCTGTAATTATTAAAAATTTAACAGAACAGGAAATCGTTGAGATCGCATTAATTGAAAATATTCAGCGAGAGGATTTAAATCCGATTGAAGAAGCTCTTGCTTATAAGAAACTTTTAGAAGAATTCAATCTGAAACAGGATGAGGTAGCAGAAAGAGTTTCTAAGAGCAGAACTGCTGTAACTAATTCTATGCGTCTGTTAAAACTTTCGGATGAAGTGCAGCAGATGATTATCGATGAGATGATTACAACGGGTCATGCCAGAGCACTTCTTGCAGTTTCCGATCCGGAACAGCAGTATGTGTTAGCACAGAGAATTTTTGATGAAAAGCTCAGTGTTCGTGACATTGAAAAGCTGGTAAAAGAAATCGGTAAACCTGCAAAAGTAAAGAAGGATAAATCCATCGATGAAAGTCTTCAGGTTATTTATCAGGATATCAGTGAAAAGCTGAAAGTAAAATTGGGTACGAAAGTAAATGTAGTACCAAAGGAAAACGGAAGCGGTAAGATCGAAATCGAGTTTTATTCACATGATGAATTAGATCGAATCATCAGTCAGATTAAATAGGAAGTAAAATACAAACGGAGGTCTATCAATGACAAGTAATATATTAAATAGTATTGGACTTGGCAATGTTGATATCGGATACATTTTAATCGGCTTTGCAGTGATTATTTTAATCCTGTTTATTATGCTGATTGTTGCTTTGGCAAAACAGTCCAAACTGAAAAAAAGATATGAAGCATTTATGTGCGGTAACGATGCAAAGAGCATGGAAGAAGAAATTGTCAGCTTATTCCAAGATATTGACTTTTTGAAAAATGAAACTGCAAAGAACGGCAAAGAAATTAAGCACATATACAAGCGGCTTCAAACAGTATTCCAGAAAATCGGTGTTGTAAAATATGATGCATTTAAGCAGATGGGCGGAAAGTTAAGTTTTTGCCTCGCGTTGCTGGATGAAAACAACAATGGTTTTGTTATGAATTCAGTTCATAGTACGGACGGTTGTTATTCTTATATCAAGGATATTAAAGAGGGTGAATGTGAGATTTCTCTTGGTGAGGAAGAACAGAAAGCTCTTGCTATGGCAATGAACCATGAATTTTTATCAAAGAAATCAGGAAAATAAATGATAAGGAGACAGAAACATGTTAGATATTAAATTTTTAAGAGAAAACCCGGATATCGTAAAGAAAAATATTGAGAATAAATTTCAGATGGATAAGCTTCCTCTTGTAGATGAAGTAATCGATTTGGATCAGAAGAAGAGAGATGCGCAGCAGGAGGCAGACAATCTTCGTGCAAACAGAAATAAGATTTCAAAAGAAATCGGTGCATTGATGGCACAGGGTAAAAAAGAAGAAGCAGAGGAAGTTAAGAAAAAAGTAGCAGAATCTGCAAGTCGTCTTGCGGAACTGGAAAAGCTGGAAAAAGAGCTGGATGAAAAAATCATGAATATCATGCTCATTATTCCTAATATTATCGATCCTTCTGTTCCGATCGGTAAGGATGACAGTGAGAATGTTGAGATTAAGAAATACGGTGACCCGGTAGTTCCGGAGTTTGAAGTTCCGTATCATACAGAGATTATGGAAAAATTCAACGGTATTGATCTTGACAGCGCAGGTAAGGTAGCAGGTAACGGATTTTATTATCTCATGGGTGATGTTGCAAGACTTCACTCAGCAATTTTAGCTTACGCGAGAGATTTCATGATTGACCGTGGATTTACTTATTGTATTCCTCCGTTCATGATCCGCAGCAATGTAGTAACAGGTGTTATGAGTTTTGCGGAAATGGATGCGATGATGTATAAGATCGAGGGTGAGGATTTGTATCTCATCGGTACCAGTGAACATTCTATGATCGGTAAGTTTATTGATACGATTGTTCCGGAAGAGAAACTTCCGCAGACACTTACCAGCTATTCTCCTTGTTTCAGAAAAGAAAAGGGTGCACATGGTATTGAGGAACGTGGTGTATACAGAATTCATCAGTTTGAAAAACAGGAAATGATCGTAGTTTGTAAACCGGAAGAATCACCGATGTGGTTTGAAAAGTTATGGCAGAATACAGTTGATTTGTTCCGTAGTCTTGATATCCCGGTTCGTACGATTGAATGTTGTTCCGGAGACCTTGCCGACCTTAAGGTAAAATCATTTGATGTGGAAGCATGGTCACCGAGACAGAAAAAATATTTTGAGGTAGGAAGTTGTTCTAACCTTGGCGATGCGCAGGCAAGAAGATTAAAAATCCGCGTAAAAGGCGAGGATGGAAACAAGTATTTTGCGCATACATTGAACAATACGGTAGTTGCTCCGCCACGTATGCTTATTGCATTCCTGGAGAACAATTTGAGAGAAGATGGTTCGGTTGCAATTCCGGAAGTTCTCAGACCGTATATGGGTGGAAAAGAAGAAATCAGATAGAGTCTGGAGGTGAATTCTTTGCACAGATATATGCGTGCAATAGGTTTTAGCCGACTGAAAAATAGAAGCGAAGTAAATGAGTTACTTGCTTATATCATCAGAAATGCGGACGAAAAAAAATATACATCGATAGATGACACAGATGTCATGTTTGCAGAATACAGCAGAGAATTTGCCAGAAATGTAGGAATTATCGTGCGTGGAGAATACAACGAAGATAATCAGTTTATCTTTGATTACTATTTTCCTTATATCAAAGGAATTCAGATTAGTTCGTACGAGGATATTTCCATAGAGAGACATGCGGAAAAGGAATCTTACGCAGGAGTCTGCGATGATATTAAGGTTGGAGTTTCCCTGATTTTTTATCTTCAGAACATTATTTCTTATCTTAAGATTAAAAATGCCGGGAGACTTCCGATAAAAGGAACTTCTCTTATTCTCAGCGGTCTTTCTGTGGATGGAAGAATTTTGCTTCCGATTAAGAAAGACGAGCATGACCTGAGAAAAATAAAAAAAGAAAAGGTGAACCGAAGTCGTCTTCTAACTGCTGCAAAGCAGGGGGATGAGCAGGCGATGGAAAGTTTGACATTGGAGGATTTGGATACATACTCCAGTATTTCCAGAAAGATATTGAAACAGGATGTTTATACGCTGGTGGATTCGTATTTTATGCCGTATGGTGTGGAATGTGACCAATATTCTATCCTGGGAGAAATTGTGGATTACGAGTATGTAGTCAATGAGATGTCAAAAGAGAAGTTGTGTCAGATGACGATTAATTGCAATGACCTTTATTTTGATGTTTGTATTAATTGTGCTGATCTTGTCGGGGAACCGGAGATTGGACGCAGATTCAAAGGTGTTATCTGGATGCAGGGAATGATTAATTTTCCTGATTGAGATAGAAGTCTCCGTAGTTAAATGGATATAACAGCCCCCTCCTAAGGGGCAGTTGGGGGTTCGATTCCCTCCGGGGACGTTTTCATGTAAATCACAAAAGGATAAGTGGGATTTCAATGAATTATATAGTATTTGACTTGGAATGGAATCAGGGAAGAGAAGGTAAGCAGGGGCAAAAGCACGAAGATATTCCTTTTGAAATCATAGAAATCGGTGCCATGAAGCTGGACGAAAATAAAAATGTGATTGGTGAATTTCATCAGCTGATTCGGCCGTCGGTTTACAAGGATATGCATTACATCACGCAGAATATGATGCACATTCATATGAAAGATTTGAAAAAGGGACTTTCTTTCCGCGAAGCCATGGAGATGTTTTTGGAATGGTGCGGAGAAGATTATATGTTTTGTACCTGGGGCGGACTTGATCTTTTGGAACTGCAAAGAAATATGCGATATTATGATATGGAACCGCTTTCTCACGGTCCTATTTGTTTTTTGGATGTGCAAAAGCTTTTCAGCATTGCATTTGAAGAGGATAAGAAGAGCAGACGTGCGCTGGAGTATGCAGTTTCCGAGCTTTCTATAGAAAAAGATATTGCTTTTCATCGGGCGTTCAGCGATGCTTATTATACAGCAAAGATACTTCAAAAGATTCCGACAGATGTAGAGGAATATTGTTCCTATGACGTTTTTCATCTTCCGGCATCAAAAGAGGAAGAGGTTCAAAAGATTTTTCCGAGCTATGCGAAGTATATTTTCCGGGAATTTGAAAATAAAAAGGAAGCTATTTCCGATAAGGCGGTGCTTTCAACCAAGTGTTATATTTGTGATAAAAATGCAAAAAGGAAAATTAAATGGTTTACACCGAATGGAAAGCACTATTACAGTGTTTCTTATTGTGATAAGCATGGTTATTTGAAAGGGAAGCTTCGGGTTCGTAAAGGAATGAATGCATCGTCCGAAAGCGAAGCGGTTTATGTGATTAAGACGTTAAAAATTATCTCTGAGGAAGAGAAAAATCTGATTGCGGAGAAAAGAGAACATGCAAGAGAACAGCGACAGATGAAACGAAAGTTTTTAAAAGAAAAAAACACCAAAGTTCCGAAATGATGGAATTTTGGTGTTTTTGTTGTTAGCAATATTTTATATCGATATAGCTGCAAAGAAGATCCAAAGTTTTATCGATTCCAAGGCTGCTGCTGTCAATGCAAAGGTCATATCCTTTTGGTTTTCCCCAACGAATCGGAGAATGTGCATCGTGGTATTTTTTTCTTTTTGCATCTTTCAGATACATCATGTTAGTGGCTTCTTTTTCTGTAATGTGAAGTTTCTTGGAAAGTCTTTCAGCTCTGGCCTTTGGATTACTGTAAATAAAAACAGAAAACAGGGCATCGTAATTTCTCAGTACATATTCAGAACAACGACCTACAACAATAAAGGATTTACCTTCTTCAGCAAGATCTTTTAAAAACTCAAATTGAAGATTGGCAACATTGTATGCAGGAGAGTTGTTTAATCCCTTTACTGTACGGGAAAATAATTTATTAATTTTAGCTTCATCAAATTCAGCCAATAAATTTTTATCCAGATTTTTTTTCTGGCAAAGTTCATCTAAAAAATTATGATCATATATTGGAAGATTGTATTTTTTAGAAATTCTTTCTGCGATTTCATGTCCGCCGCTTCCGTATTCACGACCGATTGAAATGATCATCTGCTTTTCCATATGATTACCTCCTTAAAAATATCTTAAGTAGATTGTGATCATAGAAATAAAGATTACAATGATGGTTGCAGGCGCCATAATCTTGCAGTATCTGCCCCATTTAATAATGTGTCCGCTTTTCGCAGCTGTTGCAATGCCGACTACATTGGCGGAAGCACCAATCGGTGTTGCAGATCCTCCGATATCGGTTCCCATGGCAAGTGTCCAGGAAAGAACGGAAAGATCAATGCCGTGTGTAGCAGCAAGACTGCTGATAACAGGAATCATGGTTGCAGCAAACGGAATGTTATCAATGAAAGCGCTGCAAATTGCGGAAATCCAAATAATGATGGCAATCATGAGCATTACATTACCGCCGCTCATTTTTCCGATAAGACCTGCTAAAATCTCTAAAATACCGGTCTGCTCCAGTCCGCCGACAACGACGAACAAACCGATAAAGAATAGTAATGTCTTGTAATCTACTTTCTTAATAAGTGTTATTGCATCCTTTCCGGAAGCGATTAATGTGACAATCGCAATGACGGTTCCGATGAAGGAAACGGTAAGTCCGGTTTGTGCATGTGTTACTAATAATATTATAGCACATAAGAAGATAATAGTACTAAAAATAAATTTTGTTTTATTTGTAATTGCGGATTCCGGCGTCGGGAATGTGGACGGATCTACATCTGTTCCGACCTTTTCTAATTGTTTGTGAAAAACAAAATAGAAATAAACAATGGTAAAAATTAAGGAGATTCCGGCAATTATTCCTGTGTTTGTAATAAAGTCTGTGAAGGAATAACCAAAAGATGTTCCGATGATGATGTTTGGCGGGTCACCGCACATGGTAGCGGAACCGCCTAAGTTTGCACAGAAAATTTCTGCTAAAATCAAAGGAACCGGATTAAATTTGAGAAGCTGTGATAATTCGATGGTAACGGCTGCCAAGAATAAGATAACCGTGATACTGTCGATAAACATAGCTAAAAATGCAGATAAAATCATAAAGGTCAAAAAGATAGAAGAAACCTTGTAATTTACAAGTTTTGCAATTTTCATGCAGAGCCAGCGGAAAAATCCGGTATGAGCCATTCCCTCTACCATAACCATCATACCAAAAATGAAAACGATGGTTTCCCAGTTGATTCCGGATGAATGACCGGAAGATTCTCCGGTGGTAATCCAAAAGCCTTGCGTAAATATGCTATGTATGTTTACCGTCTCGATAATGGCCGGCAAACTGTGCATTCCGACGCCGAACACCAAAATAAGCGTCAACAGTGCACATGCTAAAGTGATGACATGTCTTTCCCAAATTTCTGTAACGATGAGAATAAACATGGCAAGAAAAATAACAGTGGCTAATACTTGTGCTAACATTTCATTTCCCTCGATTCATATAAATTCTTTTGTTCACGAAATGTTATTCTACTCCTTTTATTAGGAAATAACAAGGCTAATTTAGTTAAGATTTACTGAATTTTAATAATGTATTTGCAAATAGGATTTCCTTTGGAAGAAAACTTCTCTTCGTATTCTGTCATAATGTTGTCCTTGTTAAGCTCCGCGTCATTATGAAGATCGAAAGTATGTGCAAGTAAATCCCATTTTGCAACCGGAAGTTCATCGAGAGCGAAACGGAACAAATCTACATTGTCTGTTTTGAATTCCAGGGTTCCTTCCTTTTTTAAGAAGCATCGGTAAAGAGATAAAAATTCTTTGCTGGGAAGTCTTCGTTTTGCATGGCGGTCCTTCGGCCACGGGTCGGAAAAATTCAGATAAATGCGGTCAATTTCATCTTGGCCGAAGATATCTTTTAAATTTCTTGCGTCAACGCAGATGAATTTTAGATTTTCCGGTGCGTTGTTATCTTCTTCAAGTTTGTTCATTTTTTGGACAGCACGGAGAAGGACGCTGGAGTACATTTCAATTCCGATATAGTTAATGTGTGGGTTGGTCTGTGCCATTTTTGTGATGAACTGTCCTTTTCCCATTCCGATTTCTATATGAATCGGGTGGTTGTTATCAAATATTTTTGAAAAATTTGCTTTATGTTCAAATGGGTTTTGAATGACAAATCGGCTGTTTTTTAATACGTCATCTGCGCCCGGTATATTGCGTAATCTCATAGTTAACCTGCCTTTCCGATAATGGATTATTCTACACTAATTACAAACAAATGGAAAGTAAAACATTTATTTTTCAAGGGAAATGGTGTATCATGAAAGAAATTGTGTATATGCGGAGAAATTTTATGTGTCTGAGAAATAAAAAGATGATTGCTGTCATCTTTACATTTTTGTTTTTTATTATGAATATATCCTGCGATGTCTATGCGACCGGTTCTTCGAATGTGGATGTTTCCACAATACGTGACTGGCCGATGGGGCCGGAGGTTGCATCACAGGGTGCTGTGCTCATTGAGGCGGAAACGGGAACGGTACTTTATTCTAAAAATATGAATCAGAAATTTTATCCTGCCAGCACCACGAAGATTTTGTCGACACTGGTAGCGATAGAGAACTCCCGTCTGGATGAGATGGTGAGTTTTTCCACGGAAGCGGTATTCAGTATTGAAAGAGGTTCTTCTAACATGGGAATGGACGTGGGACAGGAAATTACCATGGAACAGTGTCTTTACGGAATTTTGGTTTATTCTGCCAATGAAGTAGCCAACGCAGTAGCCGAACATGTTTCGGGGGATATTGACAGTTTTGTAGGCAAAATGAATGAAAAGGCTGCGCAGCTTGGCTGTGTGAATTCGCATTTTGTGACAACGAACGGTCTTCATGATGAAAATCATTATACGACACCATATGATCTTGCACAGATCGGACGGGCTTTTTTTGCCAATGAAACGCTGGCAAAAATGTCGGGAACCAGATATTATAAAATCGAACCGACCCAGAAGCAGCCGGATCTTATAGAGTTATATACGCACAACAAGTTGACGAACAAAACGTATCCTTACGACGGATATGTCGGCGGCAAAACCGGATACACATCCGACGCCAATCAAACGCTGGTTTCCTGTGCAAAACGGAATGATATGACGCTGATTTGCGTTGTTATGAATGTGGATTCTCCGGGACAATTTACGGATACCATTGCTTTGTTTGACTATGGATTCCATAACTTCAGTAAGGTAAATGTTGCAGAAAATGAGAAGAAATATACTTCCATGAATTCGGATTTCTTTAAAAAGGAAGGGCAGATTTTCGGACAAAGCGAAGCACTCATGTCCATTGATCCGACGGATACGATTGTTTTGCCGGCAACGATAGGTTTTGATATGCTGCAGTCCCGACTTAATTATGTGGATAATCCCAAAAGTCCCGATTCGGTTGCTGTGATAGAGTACAGCTATGAAAATGTACCTCTCGGAAGTGTTAATATTCTGTTGGCACAGGATCAGCCATCCTATGATTTTGAATCTCCGAATGTTCGGCCGGATCCGGACAGTGAGGCAGAAAGGACGGTTGTTTTTGTTAATGTAATAAAGACAGTGTTGATTCTTCTCTGTATTTTGGCCGGAATTTTATTGCTTATCTTTTTGCGGAAATATGTAAAAGAATTTAATTTTTCTATGTTTAAGCGCAGAAAATACATGTTCAAAGATACTTCAAAAAAATGGACTGTCCGGGTGGTAACGAAACTAAAAGAGAATTCAGAGAGGCGGAAAAGAAGAAAAAGATATCGCCAAAGAAAAAAGTTTTAAAATTTGAGATAGACAAGCAAAATAAAATATGCTAATATATGCGATGGAAGGTCGCTCTGACATATCAGAGTCCTTTCATCCCCCCTTTTCGGCGTGTGGCTCAGCTTGGTAGAGCGCTACGTTCGGGACGTAGAGGTCGCAGGTTCGAATCCTGTCACGCCGACGATAAAGCTATGATAAGAATAAGTAGTGATAAGTGAAACCAACAGAGAGTAACCGGGAGCTGAGAGGTGCAGGCGAAGCTGATCATGAATACCTCTTTGAGCTGCGCACAGAACGGGTATCTGCGAGTATCCAAGTAGGCTGCGACGTAGGATCCGCACGTTATAGCGGAAGAGTATAGAAGATAGTTCTGTACTTACTGAGGCAGATGATGTGAGTCATTTGTAAAAAAAGGTGGTAACGCGAGCGTATGATACCTCGTCCTTTTCATAAGGACGAGGTTTTTTTCGTCCTAAAATATAGATTGGAGGAAGAAAGATGACAGTATTTGACGAATTAAAAGCCAGAGGACTTTTGGCACAGTTGACAGACGAAGAAGAAATTAAAGAGTTGATTAATGCAGGAAAAGCAGTATTCTATATTGGCTTTGACCCGACGGCGGACAGTCTTCATGTGGGACATTTTATGGCCCTTTGCCTTATGAAGCGTCTTCAGATGGCAGGCAACAAACCGATTGCTTTGATCGGCGGCGGTACAGCTATGATCGGTGACCCGAGCGGAAGAAGCGATATGAGAAGCATGATGACAAAAGAACAGATTGACCACAACTGCGAATGTTTCAAAGAGCAGATGAGCCGTTTCATTGATTTCGGTGAAGGAAAGGCTATGATGGTTAACAACGCTGATTGGCTGAGAGATTTAAATTATATTGAGTTTATCCGCGATATCGGTTCCTGCTTCTCTGTAAACCGCATGCTTTCTGCAGAGTGTTACAAACAGAGAATGGAAAACGGTCTGAGTTTCCTTGAGTTTAACTATATGATTATGCAGAGCTATGATTTCCTTGCTCTTTATGAAAAATACGGATGTAATATGCAGTTTGGCGGTGACGACCAATGGAGTAATATGCTCGGCGGTACCGACTTAATCCGTCGTAAACTCGGAAAAGATGCATATGCCATGACCATCACTCTTCTTTTGAACTCAGAAGGTAAAAAGATGGGTAAAACACAGAAAGGCGCAGTATGGCTTGATCCGAAAAAGACCACTCCGTTTGAGTTTTACCAGTACTGGAGAAATGTGGCGGATGCAGATGTATTGAAATGTATCCGTATGCTTACGTTCCTTCCTCTTTCTGAAATCGAAAAAATGGATGCTTGGGAAGGAAGTCAGCTTAATCAGGCAAAAGAAATTCTTGCGTTTGAATTGACAAAGCTTGTTCACGGCGAAGAGGAAGCAACAAAAGCACAGGAAAGTGCCCGTGCATTGTTCTCAAGCGGAAGCGCCGCAGAAATGCCGACTTGTGAACTTACTGCGGAAGATTTTAAAGAGGACAGTGTTGATGTGATTTCCATGCTCGTAAAATCCGGACTTGTTGCTACCCGTTCTGAAGGAAGAAGAGCAATTGATCAGGGTGGTGTGGCCATCGACGGCGAAAAAGTGACGGATGTTTATGCTGCTGTTGCAAAAACGGCGATTCCGGAAGACGGAATTGTATTGAAACGCGGTAAAAAGAATTTCCGTAAGATTGTTGTGAAATAATTGGAGATGTGAGTTGAGTATATCCGGTTTAAAAGCTTTACAAATATCCAAAATGGCGGATCATATTTTACATGTACCGGGAAATTACAGAGGCGGGAATTTGGAGATGACGGTTGTCATCTCTTCCCGCCTTGAAATTATATCTTTGAAAGAAAATCTGAAAGCAGTTACCGATGCATTAAAAAGAAGCAATGAAGTATTTCGCAATGTGCGTCTCAATTTTGTATGCGTGAGAGAGGATGGCAGTTTTGAAAATAAAGTAATTCCTCTTGTTTTTCTGCAGACCGGAAAATGCTTTGAGACAGAAGATGAATGGCAGATGCCTTCAATGCCGTTGTCCGAACTTTTTGCTTATTTAAAATTATTTCATGCCAGAAGCAAAATAGTCCTTATATTTGCTGACAGGGATTATGATCTCGGAGATAAGGAAAAAGCAAAGGAAGCACTGAATCCGTTTTTAAAGCAGAAACTTCTTTTGATTGCAGAAGATGATGTGATTACAGGAACAAATATAATGATGGAATGTCTTCGATAAAAGTCCAAAGAAAAGGACTTGGTATTTGTTACACTTCGAATAGAAAAAAGAAATTCGGAGGTAAACAATATGAAGGGATACGCAGTTGCAGAAGGTTACATGGGTTTTGTAGAAGACGGATATATGTTATTTGCCAGTGAAGCAGATTATGAAGAGTATATGAACTAGCAACAGAGAGGAATTTTATGAGAACCATTCATGTATCGGAATTAACCAAAAATATAAAAGAAATGTGCATAGAGGCAAATCATTATTTGACGCCGGATATGGACAGCGCTTTAAAATGTGCTTGCGACAGGGAGAAATCTCCTCTCGGAAAGCAGGTGCTTTCTTCTTTGCAGGACAATTTAAAAATTGCCGGAGAGGACATGATACCGATTTGTCAGGATACCGGTATGGCCGTTATCTTTCTTGAAATCGGTCAGGAGGTACATTTTGAAGGCGGACTTTTGGAGGATGCGATTAATGAAGGTGTGCGACAGGGTTATGTGGATGGATTTCTTCGTAAATCAGTTGTAAAGGATCCTTTGCTTCGCGAAAATACAAAGGATAATACACCGGCAATTATTCATTATGAAATGACATCCGGGGACAAAGTTAAAATTACAGTTGCCCCGAAAGGTTTTGGAAGTGAAAATATGAGCAGAGTATTTATGCTCAAACCGGCGGATGGGGAAGAAGGCGTAAAAAATGCTATTTTAACAGCGGTAAAAGACGCAGGGCCAAATGCCTGTCCTCCGATGGTAGTCGGTGTCGGAATCGGCGGAACATTTGAAAAGTGCGCGATTATGGCAAAAAAAGCATTGACCAGATCAGTGGACCAGCGTTCGGAAATACCGTATGTTGCGCAAATGGAAGAGGAGCTTCTTGTCCGTATTAATAAATCCGGAATCGGACCGGGCGGTTTGGGCGGAACAAATACAGCACTTGCGGTTAATATCAATACGTATCCGACACACATAGCCGGACTCCCGGTGGCTGTCAATATTTGCTGTCACGTGAACAGACATTGTGTCAGAGAGATATAACAGATGCTTTAGTTATAATTTATTTTTATAGAAAGAAGAACAGTATGGATCAGTATATTAAAGCGCCTTTATCAAAAAAGGATATTGAAAAACTTCATTGCGGAGATTATGTATATATTACCGGAACGATATACACGGCCCGGGATGCAGCGCATAAAAGAATGCATGAAACGCTCGCGCAAGGAGAAAAGCTTCCTCTTGATGTGGAAAACAATATTATATACTATATGGGACCTTCTCCGGCAAGAGAAGGACGACCGATTGGTTCGGCGGGGCCGACGACATCCAGCCGTATGGATAAATATGCGCCGGCGCTTCTTGATCTCGGTCTTTCCGGAATGATAGGAAAAGGAAAGCGATCCGAAGCAGTAAAAGAAGCGGTCGTGAGAAACGGCGCCGTTTATTTTGCCGCGGTCGGTGGTGCAGGAGCGCTTTTGTCCAAAGCTATTATTTCTTCGGAAGTAATCGCATATGATGATTTGGGAACCGAGGCTATCCGAAAGTTAGAGGTAAAGGATTTCCCGGTTATTGTTGTCATGGACAAAGACGGAAATAACCTGTATGAAACAGCTGTGCAAGAGTATTGTGAAGAGGATTAATTCTTTTTTTAGGACTAAAAAAACGAGTTTCTTCCTATATATATGTATACTTAAAATAATTGTATACTATATCTAGTTTATAATAATAGGAAGTAATTGCTTTTTATGACAGATAGTGGAAAGGGGAAAACCATGCGTATTGCAATGATGGTTATTCGTAAGATATTAATTGTTCCATATGTTTTTTTCCGTTTGTGGTGGGAATCCAAACATTATAACGGAGATTATACCAAAGGTTTTGAGCGCGCAAAGATTATTGCCCGTCACGGAATAAATGCCGGCAATATTACTTTGGAAGTGCATGGACAGGAAAATGTTCCGAAAGAAGACGGATTCATTTATTATCCGAATCATCAAGGATTGTTCGATGTCCTCACTTTTTATGTCAGCAGTCCGAAGCCGTTTGCTGTTGTAATAAAAAAAGAAGCAAAGGATATTATATTATTAAAGCAGGCACTGGAGGCAACCGGTTCGCTGGCTATGGACAGAGAAGACATACGCCAATCCATGCAGGTTATTAACCAGGTTGCGAAAGAAGTAAAAGAAGGTCGAAACTATATTATATTTGCCGAGGGAACAAGAAGTCGCAATGGCAATAACCTTCTGGAATTTAAAGGCGGAAGTTTTAAAGCAGCGCAAAAGGCCAAATGTCCGATTGTTCCGTGTGCATTGATAGATTCCTTTGTTCCGTTTGATGAAAATTCTGTGCGAAAAGTAACGGTTAAACTGATTTATCTTTCTCCGATGTATTATGAAGAGTATAAAGGTATGAAGTCCAATGAAATTGCAGAGGAAGTAAAACGTCGTATAGAGTCGGCGATCGCAGAATACGGCAGCAGTAACCGGGTTTGAAAAAACTTTAAAAACCACATTGACAAACAAAAATGTGTTATGTATAATAACATTTGCGTCACATGTGACGAGAACTTTATATTGGTAGAGGATAGAGTTCAGCAGTAAGGAGAAATACTCAAGAGGCTGAAGAGGCGCCCCTGCTAAGGGTGTAGGTCGTTCACGCGGCGCGAGGGTTCAAATCCCTCTTTCTCCGTTTCATATCTATCGAAAAGAAGAATCTTAACTGGTTTGAGATTCCTTTTTTTCGCCCATTACACGGGCACTGTCAAATGGATAAATATTTTACGAAAACCGGTTGACAAAGAAAAAAGGCGATGATATGATAAAAACCCACCGCAAAAGCGGCGGTCAGAAGAAAAGAAAAAACTTCTGAAAAAAGTGTTGACAGAGTGAAAAACGCATGATATTATATCAGAGTTGCGTTAAGCGATGTTAACGCAGAACCTTGACAAATAAACAGCAATGCAACCCTGAAAATTCTAAAAAGAATTGTTCAGAGAACAAAACCTAAACAAAGTA
>JAFTWX010000046.1 GCA_017465095.1 Lachnospiraceae bacterium
CACTCGTAAACGACTACGAGAAGTTCAAAAAGTTAGTAGAAGAGAAAAACGTAGACTGCTATATCGTTAACACAGGTGACTTCATGGGAACTAAGTGTAAACCGGCAGATACATTAGGAATTCTTGAAACAATCGTTGAAGGAAAAGCTAAATTCGAACAGTGGGGACCATTCGATGATATCGAAATCATGTATGACTGGTCAGGAAAGACAGCTGACTTCAAGCCAAACTTAGATGACGCTGAGTACCGCGCTGCATTAAAGTCTGCTATGCAGAACCGTGTAGACGCTGTAGAAGGCTTCGCTACAAAGAAAGACGGCTACGACAAACTTCCGGATGAAGCTTTAGCAGCTGTTAAGAAGTTAGTTGACGCTTTATAAGAGACAATAAAATAAAACAATAACAGGGCAGTTGCCGGCGAACATTCTGCGCATGCGGATCTTGGTTAATATGTATTCCAAGAAGTTTCGCAAAAAACTGACCGTGAAGAAACACTGTACGGCGTATACAAAGTACAAGTAAAACATGTTTTAGAATCCGCAGTAGGATACCTCGGTATCTTTACTGCGGATTTTTTTGTTGTATATACAGTATTTGTGGTAAAATATATGTGATAAGATGAATAAATATAGATAACGCAAATGGCGGGAGTGATATTATGGCAAATTTTATGGATTATCTGGACTGGCGCGGTGATTTAACCGTGAAACAGTCGCCGTTTAATATAGTGGACAATTTGATTTTGAGTACGCTCGTATACATTGATTTTGAGCAGACGGGATTTGACCTGTCGGGAAGAAACAGTGTGACCATAAAAGAAGCGGGAGAAAAGTTTTCTCTTTTGCATGCGGATGAAAAGATGAATCTCGGAAGGGTAATTCCTGACGAAGTTTTTACGCTGTTTGATGTGCTTTCCAGATGCAGACGTTTTCGCAATATGAAGTTGTCCCACTATGTCAATCAGATCGATGAGCAGGAAGAAAAACAGTTTGCTGCTATTACGGTGGAAGTTGGAGACGGAAATTTCTGCATTGCCTACCGGGGAACGGACGATACGATTGTGGGATGGAAGGAAGATTTTAATATGTGTTTCCAGTCGCCGGTACCGTCTCAGATACAGGCGGTGGAATATTTACAACAGGTAGCGTATTCCAAGCTCGGTAAAATTTATATGGGCGGACATTCCAAGGGCGGAAATCTGGCGATTTATGCAGCAACTTTTTGCAGTTCCTTTGTGCGTCGCCGTATCCGTCAGGTGTGCAGCTTTGACAGTCCGGGATTTACGCAGGAGATACTTAAAACAGATGCTTATAAAGCACTGGCAGGACGGATATACAGAATTATTCCGCAATCATCCATGATTGGTATCTTGTTTGAACATGATGAACCGTATGAAGTGGTTTCCAGTACGCAAATCGGTCTGTTTCAACATGATATGTTTTCCTGGCAGGTGCTGGGGGACGATTTTGTGTATGTGGATGATATTTCTTCCTCGTCTACGACGGTGGAGCACACGATGAAAGAGTTCATTGCGTCTATGACCATTGAGGAAAGAAAAAAATTTGTGGAAGCACTGTTTTATGTGTTTGAGGAAACGGGAGCAAAAACGCTGTCTCAATTGAAAATAAGAGATGTGGCTGCCATTCTGAGACGTATGAGCAAAGAAGACCACGACAATCGAAAAGTTTTGTCGCAGGCGCTTCGTATGCTTCTGCAGATTTTGGAAGAATATTCTCAGCAGCAACTCTTAAAGCAGGCAGAAAAAAGAATGGAGAAAATGAAGATTATTCCAAAGAAAAAACAGTTGTAATAAGCTAACAATTTGAGTATACTAATAGTAACCTGAAATGTGCGACAACTCCTACTATTTTGAACCTACAGTTACTTTAAACGGGATTCCTATATTGTTGCATGGATGTCAGGCCTTACCTACGGGTCAGAGGAAGGCAGAAGTGTAATTGCGGTCACCCACCTGGCGTTAGCTAGGAGTCAAAGTGTAGGAACCGGCATTTCGGGAACAAAAGAAAACAGTCCGCAAGGGCTGTTTTCTTTTGAATTGATTTGTGAAAGGGAAGCAAATGAGAAAAAAGATTGTTTATTTATGTATAGCCATATTTGTTCTTGCTGCGATTCTTGTAGTCGGGAGCGCATGGCTTATAAAAAAAGCAAAAGATATTCCGCCGGAAGAAGAACAGATAACATGGGAAGAAATTACCCATCTGCTATCCGAAGCAAAACAGGAAAACAGAATTTTGTTTTTGGAACAGTGTACAAAAGAGTTTGAAGAAAAAGGATATTGGCTGCGGGAGCAAACGACCGAGAATCTGATTGCTTTTATGGAGGAGAAGGAGCCGGAGCTTGGACTTGCGTTTCGGCAGTTATACGTGATTGCGGTAATTGATGATTCGATTCTGGCACAAAGCGAGGATGGACTTTACGATTATCAAGTGAAAGAGATGGCGGGATTGCAGACGCAGATACAGCCCGGAGATTCTCTTCGGGTGATCGGAACGCAGCATGTAATTTTGCAGGTGGCGGAGACGGAAAAAACGCAGGTTTTATTGGAGGCTGCGTGGATTCGTGCAAATACGGAACAGAATCTGACGGTTATTTATGACGGTAAGGAGTTTGACTGTGCTAATTTAGATAATTCGTACAACGGCTATGAAGATATTGCAGATATTGTAATTGAAGGCGGCGGTTGTGCATCGGTGCAACCTTATACAGAAAAAATCAACGGAAAATTGCTCAGTGTCAAAGAGCGGACTATCGAATTGGAAGAGTTTGGTACATATGAGTACGACGAGGGGATTCAGGTATATAAACTGTTTGGGGAGTATGAGCCATACACGGTGGCTGATCTTCAAATCGGATATGATTTTACGGATTTTGTGCTGGATAAATGCGGGAAAATTGTGGCTGCCCTGGCGACAAGAGATGGTTATTTGGATAAAATCAGGGTGGTAATCAAAACTTCAGAGTTTGCTTCGGCCTACCATGAGGAAGTGCTCCTTAAGTGCGATACGGATATGGCATGGAAGAGCGGCGACAGAGAAGGTGTGATTGCAGGCGGAGAAGAGGTAGCCATAGGCAACAACAGTGAACTGTTCGGGAACGATCGTATTACGTTTGTTCCGGCAGCACTTTCTGCGAAGATCACACTTTTGTCTGTGGAGAGAAACCAGGGGACACCGTGGTATCGCGGAACAATGGAAGTAGAACGGACACAGGAAGGGCTTCTTGTTATCAATGAGCTTCCGCTGGATGAGTATTTGTATTCGGTGGTTCCGAGTGAAATGCCCGCTTCTTATCCTCTTGAGGCTTTGAAGGCACAGGCGGTCAGTGCAAGGACTTACGCTTATGCCCATATGCAAAGCTCGCGGTTACAGAGCTACGGTGCGCATGTAGATGACAGTGCGGCGTTTCAGGTATATAACAATATCATGGAAAATGAAACGACGACAAAGGCGGTACGCGAGACGGAAGGGGTCATAGTGAGCAAAGACGGTAAGCCTGTGACAACTTATTTCTATTCGACGTCCTGCGGCTATGGAACAGATCTTTCTGCATGGTTGGCGGAGGGGGAAGCATATCTTAAAGCCCGGCAGATAGGTGTATGCGCAGACGACGAAAATGAGGAAGAAAATGTGACCGCAATGACGGCGGAAGAAGAGTTTCGTCGGTTTATCTGTGATACAGACAGTGACAGCTATGAGAAGGAAGATTCTTATTATCGCTGGAAATATGAGACGGCAGTAGATGAAGAGTTGCTCTTTGCTAACTTACAAAAGAGATATGAGGCAAATCCGGAGCAGATATTGACAGAGACTCCAGAGGGATTTGTATCAAAAGAGATCAAGGAGTTCGGACAATTGAATAATATTGAAATTGTCAAACGTGCACCGGGCGGAGCAGTCACGGAAATGATACTGGAAGGAAGCGATGCGACGGTAAAAATTTTATCCGAGAAAAATGTAAGATATATACTGGCGAATGTCAGTACAGAACTTAAGTTGGGGACTTCCTATGAGAAGGACGGAACTGCAAACGGTATGCTTCCGAGCGCATTCCTTGTGATTGATACCGTTCGTGAGACATCGGAGGAAGAAGAACAGCAAGAGGGACTGAAGAAAATTACGTCCTACATGGTTTGCGGCGGCGGTTTCGGTCACGGTATCGGAATGAGCCAGAACGGAGCGAAGCAGATGGCAAAGCGTGGTATGGATTTTGAGGCGATTTTGCAGTTTTATTATGTGGAAACAGAACTTGTGGAGATGAAGGAAGAATGAAAACTAAACCGGTAAGAATAGCAAAAGAATATTTGGCCATGGTGCGGAAATACCATATCAGCGTATACGCATCCAGTGTGGCATTTTTTACCTATTTGTCATTGATGCCTGTGATGATTGTGTTTTTTTCGGTGCTTCCGTATACGCCTTTGACAGAAGCGAAGCTAATGGAGATTCTCACCCGGATTTTGCCGGAACATTTGATTCCGGTATCCATATCGGTCGTGGCAAACATGTATGACAATTCCGGTGCAGTATTATCGGTGACCTTGCTTGTGCTGATTTGGTCGGGAGCAAAGGGAATGCTTGCTTTTCTGCGCGGGCTGAATGTAATCAATCATGTGGAAGAAAAGCGAAATTATGTTTTTTTGCGGCTGAGAGCCAGCGTGTACACGGTGTTGCTTTTGGTGATGGTAATTGTTGTTCTTGTTCTCGTTGTCTTCGGTGATTGGATTGTCCGGATTTTGACAGGAGCATTTCCGCATATTCAGTATTTGTTTGATGTATTGTTTACCTTTCGGCCGCTTTTTGTGACGCTTGTGTTGACGCTTTTTTTCGGAGCGGCTTTTACATGGCTTCCGAATGCGGAAGAAAAATACTTCCGCTATGAGCTTCCGGGCGCTTTTGTTGCAAGTTTGGTTTGGTATGTGGCGTCGTGGGCGTTTTCTGTCTATGTCAACCGTTTTTTTGCCTATAATGTATACGGAAGTCTGGCAACAGTGACGATTATTATGCTGTGGCTGTATCTTTGTTTTTATATTGTGCTGGCGGGGGCGCTTCTGAACCGGTTTTTACTTCCGGCGAATAAATATTTGCATGAAGTGTTTAAAAGAAAGAAAGAGAAAAATATATAGATTAAAAAGGAAAATCCGGAAGAAAAGAGTCTTCCGGATTTCTTGTATATTATTCTGTTTCCGAACGGGTGATTTCAAATAAATCATCAATCGGACAATTTAATAAAAGGCTGAGTTTTTCCAGGTTTTCAAAACGGATGGATGAGGTTTCGTTGTTTACCAGTTTATTAAAGTTGCCGTAGCTCATCTCCATTCGCTTGTACAGCCAGTATTTTGTTTTTTGCTGTTCTTCCAATAGTTCAATGATTCTAAGTCTTATCATGCCGTTACTCCGATGTCTTTTCATTTGTTTTTTCCATTATAACGGAACAAGAGTGCTTGCATAACCTATTTGCGAGTTATATAATGTACACATGAGATATGTTCGTGAAAAGGAGGAATCACGTATGAAAAAACATTTTAATAAGTTTTTGTCGTTTTTTCTGGTGTTGGCCATGATGGTTGGTGTGGTCAGTCCGGCGGCTGTAAGTGCTGAGGAGCAGCCGGAAGAGGAGGTACCTCGTATTGGGTTTTATGCGGGAGAAACGACAGAAAGCGGAGTCGTGGAAGAGTATACATATACCAATTTTGGCGCGGATTCGTTTTATGTGGTCATGCAGGCGGCAGGAGAGGGTGAGATGTATCTTCAGAATATGCCGTATTTATCATTGTGGGATCATGACAAACAGATGGATGTTTCCGGCAATGATGTGGCGGATTATGCAACGCTTTCAGCAGTGCAGGGTTCAAACAATGTGTATAAAGTGACGATCACGGCTCAAGATGCGAATTTTCAGCTTTGGGCTAATATTGATGTCCGAAATACAGATGGAAATGGAAATCCGGAGGGAGAACCATGGACGGATATGGCCGGCATTGATGTGAGATATGAAGAGACGGGGCTTGTGGTAACGCAAGATTTGAATTGGGATACGAACCCGCCTTCTTTGAGAGATGACAGCTGGTTTGCTAAAGAATTGGATGCAAATATGCCATATCTGACATTGGCGTTTAAATATATTGCTATTCTGCAGGACGGCGCAAAGGAAGAAACACCAATCAATGCAAAAGATTTTAATCTGAATATTTTTGATGAGAATGGGAATGAGACACCGGATGCGTCCATTGATGAAAATTCCCATGATGAAAATCTTGTAGATGTAAAAATCACGCGTGCCGGTACGTATAAAATAGGTTATGAATATGAGTCGGAACAATGGGATTATGTGACACTTCACATAGGTCAGCCGAGAGTCGGTTTCTACACAGCGGCTGATTATGAAAATGGCTCCTATATTTTTGAAACTCTGCCATATTACGATATAAAGGAAAAACCGCAGTTTTATGTGATTGTAAAAAAAGCGGAAGAAGGAATGACACAGACCATTCCAGAAATTTTCCTGCAGGTACAGGAACCTGATACAGAGGAATGGATTACAGCTCCGGAGCAGCTTTCTGACTTTATCTCGTATGAAGAGATCGAAGTTCCGGACGAGGAAACAGAGATTTGGGCTGTTTATAAGGTGACGGTAGTCACAGACAGGGGATTCCAGCTACAAGCCAATGTAGATTGCGTTCTGGATGGTCCGGAGCAGGAAGCATGGACAGACTCGCCGCAGATCGGTATCTGGTACGAAGAGCGTCCGGGCGGACTGAAAGTTGCGGATTACATTGAGTTTGATGAATTAGAGGTTCCATATATACACGATGAGTCCGGATATTTCGGCGAGCTTATGATTCCTTTTGGTGAAGATCGGACTATGGCATTTGTCGTTCGTGATGAAGAAGGGGCAAACACTGAGCTGAACGGTACTATGTCCGTTAAGTTCAATGAAGGGGAAGAAATTTTGTTGGAAGGCGAACCGGTTTCCAACGATTATATTACTATAGAAAAAATACATAGTGGGAACGAAAATAAAGAATGGTATTATAATCTCCGTCTGGAAAAACGCGGTGCGTATACCTTTACCTATAAGGAGGACGGACAGGAGGATAAGTCTGTGACATTGTACGCAGAGCCTCCGTTGTTCGGGATCTACAAGGATGCGCAAGTTTTTGACGAGACAACGATTTATAATGAACCGGAGCTGGATTATCTGAATCAGGACTATTATGCTGTAGTGTCGAAGAAATACGGCGAATGGGTGGAAGGCTTTGAGCCGGATGTTCTTAATTACGAGAAAGATGTCGTGGAGTTTGTTCCGGAATCTTCCGGGGAAGAATATGATGTGTATCGCCTGCGGGTGCGTGATGGTGTAACAGCAGGTTTTGATATGATTCTTCCGGTAACCGTACGCTGGGGCGAGGGCGATGAAGAGTATTATGTAGATGAGCGCTGGTATCATTTCAAAGGAAGTGAGAACGGACGAATTGCTTATACGGACGGCGAGGAACATCTCGGTTATGCAGGATGTTATCTGTACGACTACGAGTATGAAGCAGGTGGCGTGAACTGGGGAAGCGGCGAGCCGATTTATTATGCACATGCGGATTCTATTCAAGGGGTTATTGACAAGCTTTCTGCACTGGCAAACGGTGAGGAAGTGCTGTATGCAGTAACGAGCCAATTTGATAATGAAGTGCCGGATAAAAATCAGTCGACGGCAGGTATGGATATTGTAAATACCGGTTACATGATGATCAATGTCAGTCATCTCGGCGATACCAATCTGACAGATCAGTATGTATCCTCATCCGGTAACATGAAAGGTATTCTGTATGTATCCGGACAGGATTGGTATTATACAAAGCATGACCGCAATGAAGATGGTTTTTATGTGGAAGACATTGTTTATAAAGTTGCGCCGGTAGTAAGCGTGCTTGAAGAAAGTGTTACAAAATACGAGGAAGATAATAATGTAGATGTGACGGTTCCTGAACGTGTTAAGGCGATGGACTATATCAGCAGCTATATGGGCGACTGCTACGAAGTGGATGCTTCCGGTGACGCTTTGGTTCTCGGAGATAAGATTGAGTGGACATCAGAGGAAGAAAGAATTTTTGCAGAGGCGTTCCTTGATCTTGCAAGCTCTGACTATGACAGCTACCGTGCAATGATGCCGGATGCGTTTGAATTCCCGAATCTTCATGTCAATATTTACTGTGATATGAAATTCGGCGGATGCTATGAAAAGCTTTCGGTCGGATTTAAAGAGGGAAAAGATTATTCTGCGACGATTGTCAATGATGTGACGGGAGAAAAAACCGTACTTTCCATGGAAAATCTGGAAGGGCAGCCGACAAAGACTGTAGAGGGTGTTTCGATTTCATACATTGATAAGGCTACCGGAGAAGAAAAATTCGATGATATCGCTGTTCATCTTTACAACATCGATTCTGAGACAACGACCAGCGGTGATTTCGGCGGAGAAGTATCTTTGACAGAGACGCCGGAGCCAAACTCCATGCATCAGCTGACGGATGAACAGAAAGCAAAGATTGAAGAGAGCAAAAAGCTGACCGTCAATGTACATACAGACGGTAGAAAAGAAACAGACCTCGATAAAGAAGTAGTAGACGGTGTCAAGGGCGCAGTCAAAGGCGAGAAGGACGGCGCCGGATATAAGGGATATGAGTATGTGGATATCGGTGTGACCGCTAAGGTAGAAGGTGTTGACGGCGAAACACAGATTACCGACACAAAAGCGCCGATGGAAATCACCATGGAAATTCCGAAGGGAATCCAAAAGAAAAACCGCAAGTTTAAAATGGTACGTCATCACAAAGAAAAGGACGGAAAAACACGCACGGAAGTGATTGATTGTAAGGTTTCCAAAGATGGAAAACATATCACGTTCAAGACCGATTGCTTCTCGACTTATGCGATTTGTTATGACAGCGGTGAAAAAGCAAACTTTGACATGAGCAAGGTAAAATGGAACTATACTGATGCCTACACTTATGACGGAAAAGCGAAGAAAGTGGAACTTACCGGACTTCCGGCGGGACTTAACGTAACATATACCGGTAATACGGCAACGGAAGTGGGAACTTATACAGCAAAAGCGACATTTAGTTACGATGATTTTGCGTATAATGCACCGGATGTATCCAAGATTGCTACATTAACATGGCAGATTAAGGAACCGTCCAAGGTAGGACAGACCGTGGCTTCTACCAGCGCGAAGTATGAAGTAACGGCAGACGAAGACGGAAACAAAACGGTAGAGTATACCGGTCTTACAAAGAAGAGTACAAAGAAAGTTAAAATTCCGTCATCTGTTAAGATTGGAAATGAGACTTACAAGGTTACGTCGATTGCGGATGATGCATTTAAGAATAATAAGAAGATGACATCCGTGACCATTCCGAGTACGGTTGAGACTATCGGAAAGAATGCGTTCAAAGGTTGTAAAAAGCTTACCAAGGTAACGATTCCGAAAAATGTAACTACCATCGGAAAAGATGCGTTCCGCAACTGTAAAAAATTAAAAACAGTAACGATTAAGAGTAAAAATATTACTTCTGTCGGAAAAGGAGCGTTTAAAGGCGTATCTTCCAAAATTACAATTAAAGTGCCGAAAAGTAAGAAGAAAGCTTACACAAAACTGTTTAAAAAAGCAGGTTACAAGAAAAAAATAAAATAGGCATAACACAAGCGCAATATGTACAGGCAGACCAAAAAAACGGTCTGCCTGTATTAAATTCTGTGCAGTTTTACTTGCAGCATACGGTTGTTTGCGGATGGAATATTTGATATAATTATTTTGTGTGCTTATATATAAATGCACAAAAGATGTATGAGGTGTATGATGAAAAAAATTATATGCGTTGCAGCGACGATACTCGTTCTCATCATTGTCGGCATGTTATTTATGCGAGGAAATGAAAAAGATACTGAGGTGACAAGAAAAACAACAAAAGTCGGTTTCGTATACAACGGAACAATTGATGATAAGGGCTGGGGACAGTCCCATTATGAAGGAATATCAATCAGTGCAAAAGAACTGAATCTTTCGGTTATGTACAAAGAGAGTGTACCGTTTGATGAAAGCTGTGAACAGGTTATGCAGGAAATGATTGATTCCGGATGTGAAATTATCATTTGTAATTCCTTTGATTATGGGCCGTATATAGCCCATGTGGCCGAAAATAATCCGGAAACGATATTTTTTCATGCGACGGGCGTGCAGACGGCAGATAATGTTGCAACATATTTCGGAAGAATTTATCAGATGAGATATCTTTCGGGTATTGTTGCCGGTTTACAGACGGAAAGCGATTCCATCGGTTATGTGGCAGCATTTCCGATTGCGGAGGTAAACAGGGGAATCAATGCGTTTGCCCTCGGCGTGCGCAGTGTCAATCCGAATGCGGAGATTCATGTGGCATGGAGTGAATCATGGACCGATGATACGGCGAATAAAGAGGCGGCAGAATTATTGGTTGATGCGTGTGATGTGGATGTTTTGACGATGCATTGTGATACGGTTGCACCGCTTGAAGTGGCGGATGAACGCGGAATCTGGTCCATCGGCTACAATATGGATAATCAGGAGGATTATCCGGACAGCTTTCTGACGGCACCGGTTTGGAATTGGGAGTCGTTTTATACACCGCAGATTTTAAAATGTTTACAGGGAAAGTTCAAGCCGGACAATTACTGGGAAGGGGTTGAAACAGGAATTGTGGAACTTGCACCTTTGTCTGGGAATGTGAAAGAGGGGATTGCACAGGCTGTCGATGAGAAAAGACAGATGTTTGATGCAGGCACATTTGATGTGTTCTATGGACCGATTACGGATTGTGAAGGACGGATAAAAATAGGTCAGGGGGAAAACATGCCGGATGAAAAGTTATTAAATGACTTTGATTGGTATGTAGAAGGGATACATATTTATGAAAAATGAAAAATGGTTACATTACGCAATTTTCAGCGTTGCGTTTGTTATTGTCGCAGCAATTATCTTGGTGATTGCTTTTGCCGGCAGAGAAAAGAAAGAACATATTACTGTCGGGTTTGTGATGACCGGGGGAATGGAGGAAGAGGGATGGAACAGTCTTCATTACCGGGGAATAAAGAGTGCCTGCGATGAGATAGGCGTGGAACTTTTGGTCAGAGAGAATGTACTAGAGAACAGCGGACAGTGTCCGAAGGCGATTCATGAGCTTGCCAAAGAGCAGGCGGATATCATCATTCTTTCCAGTTACGGCTATGCTGCGGAAGCGGAAGAAATTGTAAAACAGTACCCGGAAATCGCATTTTATTCGGAATCTTTTGAGAACAGAGGTGACAATCTGGATTGCTATTTTGCAAGAATGTATCAGGCGAGATACCTTTCCGGAATTGTGGCAGGATATGCGACAGAGACAGATAAAATCGGATATATTGCTGCAATGTCAAACGATGAAGTGAATCGTGGAATTAACGCATTTACACTCGGTGTGCAAAGAGTGAACCCGGAGGCAACAGTATTTGTGACATGGACAAATGCATGGGACGATGCGGAGGCGGAAAGACAAGCTACGGCAAAACTGATAGATGAATGCGGAGCGGATGTGCTTACATATCATCAGAATCAGCCGAATGTCGTGGATGTTGCAGAAGAAAGAGGAATTGCATCTATCGGATATCATCTGGCACCGGAAGGTGTTTCTGAAAATTTCCTGACCGCGGTTGTTTCGCATTGGGATATTACATATCGGGAACTGATTCTTGATTGTATAAAGGGAAAGTCAGATATCGTAGATTTTTACTGGTTCGGAATGGAGCGCAATGCAATCGGATTGACGGAGTTGTCACCGTTGGTTCCCGGGGAAGCAGCTTCAGAGATTGAAAAAGCTGCGGATGAGATAATGACAGGCGCAGATGTATTTTCCGGGGAGATATATGATGCGGATGGGAAATTGCGTTGCGGAAAAGATGAGAGTATCAGCGATGAAGCGTTGATGACACAGATGGATTGGTTTGTAAAAGGTGTGAAAGTTTATGAATAAGGGAAAGAGAGCAAACATTGTCAGGATTTCATCCGGTCTTTTCAGCCTTCTTGTGATTATGCTGTGTGTCGGCGGTCTGTTGGGTTATAAAATGAACCAGATGTTGACCGACAACATAGAAAATCAGGTGACAGAGTATGCGGAGCTTGTGGCAGAGCAGGTAGATCAGGGGATTGTAATCCAGTTTGTCCAGTTGAATAATATTGCAAATGCAATAAATAACAGTGACGGAAATGTAAAAACAGTTTTGGGCACCGTCCGTCAGGAGCAGGAAGGTATTTCTGTCGGAATGATTGCGCTGGACGGAAGCGTGATTTTCGGAAATAACATTGATATCAGTCATTTTAGCGGAATCAAACGTTCCTTTCGGGGAGAGGAAGCAGTTTCCTTTGCCAAAGGAAAGGGATTATTGTTTTCGGTTCCTGTGTACAGCGGAAGTAATGTAAAATATGTTTTGTATAAAATGTATGATGTCAGTGTGCTTCAACAGACGTTCGGAAGGGAATGTTACGGGGGGAAAGGTCAGGTTCTGTTGGCAGATACGGAATCGGAAGTTATTGTTCCGTTTTTAAATGAAAAAACTTATTCCATGGAAATTCTTTTGACGGAAGAAAGCAAAAATGGCTTTGAAGAAATACAGGATAAAATGAATATTGCCACATCGGCAAGCACCTATGTGAACGCTCGCGGCGGAAAATACTTTTTGTTTGTTTCCGAAGTGGCGCAACACGGGATTTATACGGTCGGAATTGTGCCGGAAAAAGCGCTTTCCGAGGGAATGATGTACATTACAACCCTTGTTTTGTGGGTGTTTGGACTGTTGCTTGTCCTTTTCCTAATCGGTGCTGCATATGTATTTTTTACCGCAGAAAAAGCACAGGAAAGTGATGAGCTTCGCGAAGCGAAAGAAGATGCGGAGCGTGCGAACAGGGCAAAGACGGATTTTCTTGCCAGTATGTCTCATGAAATACGTACTCCGATTCATGCGATTATGGGAATGAATGAGATGGTAATGCGGGAATGTGAAAATGAAAATGTGAGGATGTATTCAAAAAACATTCAAAGTGCAAGTTCAAATTTACTGTCGTTAATCAATGATATTCTCGATTTTTCGAAGATTGAAGCCGGAAAAATTGAAATTGTAAAAGAAGAGTATGAACTGAAAGAACTGTTGCATGATGTGGTTAACATAATTCAGCCTATGGCGGATGAAAAGGAACTGCAGTTTGATGTCCGGGTAGATAAGGCGCTGCCTGCTGTGCTACAGGGTGATGCGGGAAGAATTCGTCAGATTATCATTAATCTTCTTAACAATGCCATAAAATATACGAAAGAAGGCAAGGTGTCTTTTCACGTGTCTTCTGCGAACCAATCGGGGAATGTGATGACACTGCACATCCACGTGGAGGATACCGGTATCGGTATCAAAGAGGAAGATATTCATAAATTGTTTGTGGATTTTGAGAGAGTTGATATAAACAAGAATCGTAACATTGAAGGAACCGGTCTCGGTCTTGCAATCACAAACCGACTGGTTACCAATATGGGCGGACAAATTAAGCTGAACAGTGAATATGGCAAGGGCTCCGTCTTTGAAGTTTATATTCCTCAGATAGTGGTCGGTGACGGTCAAATCGGAGATTTTCAATCGGGATATGAAACTTATGTGCGAGAACAATATGTGGAGAGCTTTATTGCACCGGATGCCAGGATTTTGGTTGTCGATGATCATGAGTTAAATCTGTTTGTTATGGAAAGTCTTCTCAAGGCAAATCAGGTTAAGACGACGATTTGTAAAAGCGGCGCAGAGTGTCTGGCTCTCGTGGAAAAGGAAGTGTATGACATTATACTTTTGGATCATATGATGCCGGAAATGGACGGTATTGAGACGATGCAAAAGATACTGGATAACGGATGGAAGAGAGATACGGTTGTGGTGGCTTTGACGGCCAACGCAATTGTCGGAGCGAAAGAATTGTACTTAGAACACGGATTTGATGATTATCTGAGTAAGCCGGTAGATACAAAACGGCTGGAAAATATGTTAATCAAATATATTCCGGAGCATAAAGTACAGTATGTAGTTGAAAAGGGAAAAAGTATTTCAAGTGAAAATGTGGCAGAGGAGGAAAAAAGAATGAGTGAATGTATTGATCAGTCTGTAGGAATGAAGTATTGTGCTCACAGCAGAGAGATGTATATGGAAGTGTTACAGATGTACTGCGAGGTAAAAGAGGAGAAACTGGAACAGGTTAAGAACAGTTTTGAATCGGAAGACTGGAAGAGCTATGTTACATATGTACATTCCATGAAATCGACATCGCTGAGTGTGGGGGGAGTTAAACTTTCTGAACTGGCACTGAGTCTTGAAATGGCCGGTAAAGGCTATTTGGCAGGGGAAGAAGATAAGCTTGCTTATATCAAGGAACATACGCAGGAGCTTATGGATTTATATGTGGCAACTGTGGAAGAAGGACTGCAGATTCTGGAGGCGGAAGCATGAAAAAGATAGGTAGGAGATGGTATATAATAACAATTTTGTGTACCATAGTGGCATTGGTTGTCATGGTTGCGTATAACTACCAAATGTTTTATTCCAATTCTGTTGAGAATATGCAGGCTATCGGGTCGAGTAATCTGGCTCAGGTTGCGGAGGAATTGGACGGATATTTGACGCGGGGGATGGAAGCCGTACAGTCCACTGCTGTTTCGGTGGAATACATGATGGAGCAAGGAGCAACGTCTGCGGATATCGAAAAATTTCTTGTGTACGAATCTGAGCGGTACAAGGAAGAAATTGATGAGAATTTTACCGGAATTTATGGTTTGTTCGCAGGAGAATATATTGACGGTATCGGCTGGGTTCCGGATGCAGATTATGATCCGAAGACAAGAGAATGGTATAAAAAAGCGCTGGAAATGGGCGGGGAACCGACGTTGGTGTCGCCTTACCTGGATGCACAGACAGGAACCATCATGATTTCCGTCAGTGAGTTGTTCCGGGACGGGGAAAGTGTTATTTCACTCGATATTGTGATGGACCGTATCCAGAAAATCACAGAGGGAATTTCCATAAACAAGGGCGAAGGATATGGCTTTGTGGTTGACGGAAACGGATTGGTAGTGGCGCATAACAATCAGCAAGAAAAAGGAAAGAATTATTTGCAGACCGATTCGGAGATGAAACGGTTACTGGAAAAAGTATATGCGAAGGATAAAAATGTATTTCAGATGACATTGGACGGGGAAGAGTATACGGTGTTTTCCGACGTTGTGATGGAAGAGTGGAATGTTGTCATGCTTGTGAGCAATGACAAACTTTTTGCCGATTCCAGAACAACCCTGCAAAGAAATATTGTTATTTGTTCGTTGATTGCATTTGTCATTATCCTGTTTTTGGGGATTACATTTGCCAGAATGAACCGCTCGATTCAGATGGAAGCACAGAGCAATGCAAAGATTGAGGATATGAACCAAAAAGTAATCCGTGCACTGGTACGTACGATTGATGCGAAGGACCGTTATACCAACGGACATTCTCTTCGCGTGGCAGAGTATTCCAGAGAGATTGCAAGGCGTATGAACAAGTCCGAGAAAGAGCAGGATAATATTTACTACGCAGGTCTTCTGCATGATATCGGAAAGATACGTGTTCCGGAAGAAGTGATCAATAAGCCGGGCAAGCTTACGGATGAAGAGTATGATCAGATTAAAATTCATCCGGTGACCAGTTATCATATTTTGAAGGATATCTATGAAGACAAACAGATTTCCATGGGAGCAAAATTCCATCATGAACGCTATGACGGCAACGGATATCCAAATGGTTTGAAAGGGGAGAATATTCCGGAAATTGCCAGAATTATCGGAGTAGCAGATACCTATGATGCCATGGCAAGTAACCGAAGTTATCGAAAAGCGCTTCCGCAGGATGTGGTTCGTTCTGAGATTGAAAAAGGAAAAGGAAGCCAGTTTGATCCGGAGATTGCGGATGTGATGCTTTCCATCATTGATGAGGATACGGATTATAAACTGAAGGAAACAAATGCGAATGTGAAGACCGTTCTTGTTGTGGATGATGAAGCCATGAATATTAAAATGGTGGAAATTATTATGAAGAACGAACCGCGGCGTCGCATTATCGGTGCGCAGAGCGGAAAGGAAGCATTGGAGATATTGGAGCGGGAAGAAGTTAATTTGATTCTTCTTGACGTTACAATGCCGGAGATGGACGGTTTTGAAACGCTGGAGCGAATCCGCGAGAAATATCAGATTCCGGTTGTGTTTATGACCGGCGATAAAAACATTGAGACATTGGAAAGAGCGGCAGTTTACGGGGTGGATGATTATTTGACCAAACCGTTCCTGCCATTGGCACTGAAAGAAATTATCCATGCAATTTCATGGTAAAAATGAAAAGGCGTCGCAAAAACAGCGACGACTTTTGTATGAGAAAGTTTATAACAATACATATTTGGCAATGAATAAAACGGTTAACACATACATAAGCGGTGTTACTTTCTTTGCTTTGCCGCAGCATACGTTAATCAATGTGTAAGAGATAACACCGATTGCAATACCTTCTGAGATGCTGTACATAAGAGGCATGCAAAGGAAACAAAGGTATGCAGGAATCGCTTCTGTTACGTCGTCAAATTTGATATCAACAACAGCCATAACCATAAGGAAACCGACAAAAATAAGTGCAGGGGCTGTCGCAAAGCCCGGGATAGCTGTAAATACCGGAGCAAAGAAGATTGCAAGGAGGAACAGGAATCCGGTTACGACGGAGGCAAGACCTGTTCTTGCGCCGACACCGACACCTGCTGAGCTTTCAACATAAGTTGTTGTAGTGGAGGTACCGAAGATGGCACCTACAAGTGTTGCGATGGCATCCGCTAAAAGAGCCGGTCTGATACGAGGGAGTTTTTCATTCTCATCGAGCATTTTTGCTTTTGTGGCAACTCCTACAAGTGTTCCGATGGTATCAAACATATCAACAAACAGGAATGCAAAAATAATTACAATAAAGTTTGTTATGCTGACACCTGAGAAATCTGCTTTGAATACCTGGCCGAAGGTCTCTCCGAATTTAGAGAAATCGGTAAATCCAAGGGACGGATATAAAGAGTAGAAGCCGGCATCCGGTGTTACCTGATATAATCCGACGGCCTGACAAATCATACCGAGTACCCATGTGGCAATAATACCGATCAGGATAGCTGCTTTAAATCCTTTTACATAAAGAATAACGGTGATAAAAAGACCGATGAGGGCAAGGATTGCACAAATTCCTTCTGTGTTGAAGTTTCCGCGGAAATTTACATAGGAAAGAAGAGTGGAATCATTATTTACGACAAGGTGCGCGCCCTGAAGACCGATGAAAGCGATGAAGAGACCGATTCCGGCGCTCACGCCCTTTTTCAGTGTACTTGGAATCGCATTGAAGATTGCTTCGCGAACATTTGTCAGTGACAAAACAATGAATACGATACCTTCCACAGCTACGGCGGCGAGAGCGATTCGCCAATCATATCCCATACCGATACATACGGTGTAAGCAAAGTAAGCGTTCAGTCCCATACCCGGCGCAAGAGCGAACGGATAGTTGGCCATAAGGGCCATGCACATGGTTCCGACAAAGGAGGCAAGACAGGTTGCAATGAGAACTGCTGTCGGGTCCATGCCTGATGCAGAGAGCATGTTTGGGTTTACGGCTAAAATGTAAGCCATAGTCATAAAGGTAGTGATACCGGCGATGACTTCAGTCTTGACATTCGTACCGTTTTCTTTTAATTTAAAAAATTTTTCCATGTTTTTTTCCTTTCTTAAGTTGGCTGTCTTATTTACCCTCATAGGTAATTACAGCGTCGACAGAGTAGTTTTTTAGTTTTTCCCGACCGTTCAGACCGGCCAGCTCCATTAAAAATAAAATTTTCACGACCTCTCCGCCAAGCTGTTCAATCAGCTTTGCAGCGGCTTCAATGGTTCCGCCGGTTGCAATCAGGTCATCCACAAGGACAACTTTTTGTCCGGGTTTTATGGAGTCGGCGTGTATTTCGATTTCTGATGTTCCGTATTCAAGTTCGTATGAGGCAGAAACCGTTTCGCAGGGGAGTTTTCCTTTTTTGCGAATCAAAACAAAGGGTTTGCCGAGGGCATAAGCAAGCGGTGCTCCGAAAACAAATCCTCTGGATTCGGCACCTGCAATCACATCGAAAGAAACACCTTCCAGGCGTTCCAAAAGAGAATCAATTGCAAGGTGAAAACCATCCGCATTTTCAAGTACACTTGTCACGTCGCGAAACAAAATGCCGGGCTCCGGAAAATCAGGAATGGTACGTACATAATCCTCCAATTTTTTCATAGGTATATCCTCCTTCCCTTACAAAATATAGTATCATAGGAAAAAAGAAAAAGGTATTCTTGACAATTTTCGTTTATTTTATTATGATATTTTGTGTGAGTTTTATAAAATTATAAATGCCATGAAGGTGTCAGTAGAGATACATTTTCGGTCAGAGAGAGGGAGCCACCGGCTGAAAGCCCCTTACGTTCAGATGTTGATTGAATTTCCCACCGGAGCAGCTTTGTTGAAATAACAGTAGGCAGAGACGTCGGCGCACGTTACGCGCGAAAGAGTGTCTCGGGAATATCTCCTGGGGAACATGGGTGGTACCGCGGATTTTATTCGTCCCTTGCATAACGGATTGTGCATGGGGCTTTTTTTATGCAAAAGCAGACATATCCCACGCAAAGTATAGGAACAAAGAAAGGAAGAAAAGTATGAACGCAAATTTAGAGCAGATTAAGCAGGAAATTATTTCCGGCGCAGAGGAACTTACATCCTCCAAAGAAGTTTATGAATTCAAGAAAAAATTCTTGGATGGCAAGGCCGGAAAAATCGGTATGTTGATGAAGGAAATGAAAAATATTGCTCCGGAGGAACGTGCAGCCTACGGGAAAGGGGTTAACGAGCTCAAAGAGTGGGCGCTTGGATTTTTAGGTGACCTTGATGTCAAGATGAAAGAAAAAGAGCTTCAGGCAAGATATGAAGCGGAAAAGATTGACATCTCCCTGCCGGCAGCGGAAGAAAAGGAAGGAAATCTTCATCCGATTACACTTGTGCGCAATCAGCTGATTGATATTTTTGCAGGTATGGGATTTGAAATATATGAAGGAAGAGAAATCGAGACGGATTATTATAACTTCACGGCATTAAATACACCGCAGGATCATCCGGCAAGAGATATGCAGGATACCTTCTATCTGTCTCCGGAGTTTTTGCTCCGCACACAGACATCGGCAGGACAGATTCACGTTATGGAGAATTCCAAACCGCCGATTAAGATTTTGTCACCGGGTAAGGTGTTCCGTTCCGATGATGATGCGACACATTCCCCAATGTTTACACAGATGGAAGGTCTTGTAGTGGACAAAGGAATTACTCTTTGTGACCTTCAGGGTATGCTGGATGTGTTTGTAAAGAAAATTTACGGAGAGGGAACAAAGACAAGACTTCGTCCTTCCTATTTCCCGTTTACAGAGCCGTCCGTAGAAGTGGACTGTAGTTGTTTTGAATGCGGCGGAACCGGTTGTAAGCTTTGTAAAGGTACCGGATGGATCGAGATCCTCGGAGCCGGTGTTGTAAATAACAAAGTGCTTGAAAATTGCGGAATTGACCCGAATGAGTACAGCGGCTTTGCGTTCGGTATCGGTATTGAACGTACTGCAATGCTCAAATACGGTATCAACAATATTAAACTGTTATTTGAATCGGATCTGCGTGTGCTTTCGCAGTTAAATGACTAGTTCGCAGGGAAAGGTTAGGTAAAAAATATGATTACACCTCTTAGTTGGTTAAAAGAATATGTAGATATTGATATTACACCGCAGGAGCTTCAGGATAAGCTGTTTTCCTGTGGATTTGAAGTGGAAGAATTATACGAAGTAGGAAAAGACATCAGCAAAGTTGTTGTCGGAAAGGTTTTGACCTGTGAAGCAATTCCGGAGACACATCTTCATGTGTGTCAGGTAGATTGCGGAGAGCACGGAACCTTCCAGATTTGCTGCGGTGCAGACAATGTTGCAGCCGGCGGCAAGTTCCCGGTAGCCCTTGTGGGAGCGACAGTTTATGCGACGGCAAAAGATCACAAGACAGTGGAAGGTGTTATGACCATCGGCAAAGGAAAACTTCGCGGTTATGAGTCCTTCGGTATGCTCTGTTCCGGCGTGGAGCTCGGTGTGAGCGAGAATATGTTCCCGGGAGCAGGATATAACGGTCTTCTTGTTTTACCGGAAGATGCGCAGGTCGGTGCGGATGTAAAACCGATGCTCGGTCTGGATGATTGGATTTTTGATATTGCAATTACGGCAAACAGACCGGATTGCCAGAGTATTTTCGGTATCGCAAGAGAAGTGGCTGCAGTGCTCGAAAAAGAGCTGAAAATGCCGGCTCTTGATTACACGGAGACAGATGCGGAGCTGGAAGGATTCAAAGTGTCCGTAGATTGTCCGGATCTCTGTCCGAGATACAGTGCGCATTATGTGACGGATGTGACCATTGGGGAATCACCTGCATGGATGAAACGTCGCCTTGCCCTTGTGGGAATTGATGCGATCTCTAATGTTGTTGACATTACAAACTATATTTTAAAAGAACTCGGACAGCCGATGCATGCGTTTGACCTTTCTACATTGGAAGGCAATGCAATCAATGTAAGACGTGCAAACGACGGCGAAAAGATTGTGACATTGGATGAGCAGGAACTTACGCTTAACAATGCCAATATGGTAATTTGTGACGGTGTAAAACCGGTAGCACTTGCCGGTGTTATGGGCGGACTGAATTCCGAAATCAGAGAGACAACAAGTGCAGTACTTTTTGAGTCTGCAAAATTTGCCCGCGACAATATCCGCAGAACTTCAAGGGCGGTAGGCAAACGTTCGGATTCCAGTGCCCGCTATGAAAAGGGTGTGGACGAATATGCGACAGTTATGGCCATGAAACGTGCTCTTCATTTAATCGAAGAACTCGGTTGCGGTAAGGTTGCAAAGACACACGTAGATGTGAACACAGGAAACAGTGTGGAGCCGAGAGCTTTGACCGTAAGTATTGACAGAGTAAATAAATGTCTCGGTATTGTTGTGCCGAACGAGGAAATTCTCAAGATTATGACAAATCTTTGCTTTGAACCGGCCATCGACGGAGATAATTTAAATCTTTGTGTTCCGGCTTATCGTGAAGATGTGGAAACATATCAGGATATTGCGGAAGAAGTAATCCGTATGTACGGCTATGAACATGTGGTTCCTGCATTTATGCCATCTGCACAGGTGACAATCGGTGGACTTAACCAGGTGCAGAAGTCAGAGCTGAGGCTGAAAAAAGCACTGTGTGGCGTAGGTGCGTACGAGTGTATTCACTATTCGTTCTTCTCACCGTCGGATTTGGATATGTTAAGACTTCCGGAAGATGCCGTAGAACGCAAAGCAATCCGTATTATGAATCCGATCAGTGAAGAGATTTCACTCATGAGAACGACACTTGCGGCTTCTATGATTAATGCAATATCACGCAATCAGAAGAAAGGTAATCTGGAAGGCAGATTGTTTGAAATCGGTAACGTATATATGCCGTATGAACTTCCGCTGACCCGGTATCCGGATGAAAAACCAAGACTTTGTGTCGGAATTTTCGGTGAAAAAGAGTCTTTCTTTACGATGAAAGGAATTGCTGAGAAGATTGCGGATATATTACATTTGACATTTGAATATGAAGCGATGAGCAACACATTCCTTCATCCGTACCAGACAGCAAAGGTATTGTGTGAAGGTGTTGAAATCGGTTATTTCGGAAAACTTGCTTACGACATCGCAGAATCAAAAGATCTCCGCAGCGCTGCTTATGTGATGGAACTTGATTTAAAACTCTTATCCCAGTGGTATGACAAAAAGGCGGTATTCACTCCGCTTCCGAAGTTCCCGGAGGAGAGCAGAGACCTTGCGCTTGTTGCGGACAGAGCGATTACATGCGGTGAAATCGAGAAAGTAATGAAGGAAGCATGTAAATATATCACAAAGATCTCTCTCTTTGACATTTACGAGGGAGAACAGATTGCAGCGGATAAGAAGAGTATGGCGTTCACCGTTGTGTTTACACCGAAGAATGAAGCGTTTACCGCAGAGTCTGTAGACGGTTATGTGAAAAAAATATTGAAACAGTTAAACAAAGCTTACGGTGTGGAACTGAGAAGCTAAAAAACTGTTCATACAATATGAGGCTACCATATCATGACAGAACTTAAAAAATCGGATTTTTATTTTGATTTGCCGCAGGAGCTGATTGCGCAGGATCCGCTTTCGGACAGAAGCAGTTCCAGGCTATTGAAACTGAATAAAGAGACAGGCGAAATGGAGCATCATGTGTTCAAAGAGGTGATTGATTTTCTAAAGGAGGGTGACTGTCTTGTCTTAAATGACACGAAAGTTATCCCGGCCAGACTCTTTGCAACCAAGGAAGATACCGGAGCGACAATCGAAGTGCTGTTGCTGAAACGAAGAGAAAATGATGTGTGGGAAACGCTCGTGAAGCCCGGCAAAAAGGCAAGACCGGGCACTCGCCTTGTGTTCGGCGACGGACTGCTTCGCGCGGAAGTGACCGATGTGCTGGAAGAAGGAAACAGGCTGATACGGTTTGAGTATGAAGGAATCTTTGAAGAAATACTTGATCGTCTCGGAGAGATGCCGCTTCCGCCGTATATTACCCACAAGCTGCAGGACAAAACCCGTTATCAGACGGTATATGCCAAGTATGAAGGCAGCGCGGCTGCACCGACGGCGGGACTTCATTTTACGCCGGAGCTTCTGAAAGCGGTGGAAGAAAAAGGGGTAAAGATTGCGTATGTAACACTTCATGTGGGGCTCGGAACTTTCCGCCCGGTCAAGGAGGAAAATGTGCTGGATCATCACATGCATTCGGAATATTATCAGGTGTCTGCGGAAGCGGCAAAGATTGTAAATGATACAAAGAAAAACGGAGGCCGGGTCATCTGTGTCGGAACGACAAGCTGTCGCACGGTGGAGAGCGCATCGGACGAAAACGGAGTTCTTAAGCCGGGCTGTGATAACACGGAGATTTTTATTTATCCGGGGTATCGTTTTAAAATTTTGGACGGACTGATTACTAATTTTCATTTGCCGGAATCTACACTGATTATGTTGGTGTCGGCATTGGCGGGACGGGAAAACGTCCTTCGGGCATACGAAACCGCCGTGCACGAGCAATATAGATTTTTTTCTTTCGGAGATGCAATGATATTGTTGTAAAAAGTCATTGCCAAAGTAGACATAATTTGTTAAAATAACTCATATATGATTTGGGAAGATTCTTCTGAGAAGAAGAAAGGGGTTAGCTGTGGACGAAAGAAGGAAGAGCAAGAGAATCGAACTGGAAGCCAGAATCTTAATCAAGAGACTCGGCGGAAATGGTGAAACAGAGGAAGTCAGCATTGACATCATCGATGTTTCCAAGACCGGAGTTGGATTTTCGTGTAAAAAACCACTGGAGATCGGGGCTGTATATGAAGCCTATCTGACGATCTGGACTAAGGAAGTCATTCATGCGTTTATTGAAATTGTCCGTATTATCAAAGAGGACGGTACATTCAATTACGGTGGTATTTTTATCGGTATGCCGGAGATGGACGCAGCGAGAATTGCTGTATATGATACAGTGAAAACAGCGACAGAAGAATAATAAAAGACTGGATGAAAAGGAGAAGAGTATATGCAGTGTTGTATTTGTAACAAAGACTCTGTTGGAGAGGTTTGTAACAGTTGTATCCGTTCGGAACAGGTAGTATATTCCAAAGAGTGGACATACAAGGAAGGGTTACTTGTAAAGAAAACAGAAGATTTTAAGGTGACGGTTTCCAATGCGAGAGTAAACGGTATCGCAGCGATGAGTACATCTGAGAGCGGTATGAATGCCAGAATTGACAGTTTTAACCATTATCTTGGTTATGTTCAGGGTGTCGGAACAAGTTCGTTCAACGGAAAACCGGCTCCGATGGTACATATCAAATCAGCTACAGGCTTAGAGCGTTATCTTATTTTTCCTCAGCTTGCAGATGAAGCGGGTATGAAAGCAGCTATTGATGAAGCGAAAGGCAAGATGCTCGGCGCCGGCGGTGGCGGTGCTGCAGCAGGCGGACCTTCACCGGAAGTTCAGGAAAAACTGAACAAGCTGAATCTGTTAAAGGCAAATGGTATTTTAAGTGAAGACGAGTACCAGAAAGAGAAAGCAAAACTCGGATTATAATTAGGATTTTATATGAGTCAAAACATGATGAGCAAATCGGGCAGAGAATATACAGTAGAATTATGGAGATTTTTCTTCTGTATGGCTGTGCTCGGTTTGCATTTTTTTATTAAAACTGAATATTCATTTTTCAGAGCCGGATATTTGGGGGTTGAATTTTTCTTTCTCCTTTCCGGATACGGAATCTATTCTTACTATATGAAATGCATGAACGGAAAGAATATGGGAGAGCGATGGTATCAATTCGGGCGCTATATCGGAGCAAGGATTATACGTTTGTATCCGCTTTATTTCCTGAGTCTTTTGTGCATGCTGGTATTTCGCATTGTCGCAGAGAAATGGTCACTTGTTCGTATTGTCAACTATATGAAAGCCGGATGGGCTGAGTTTTTATTGCTTCAGTGCGGTCCGCTCGGCGATGCGGTTTTAATCAGTCCCCATTGGTATGTGGCAGCTTTTTTCTGGGGAAGTGTTATTTTGCTGCTTCTTTTGCTTTATACCGGAAAAGTGGGAGGATATTTGCTTTGCCCGGTGATTTCAGTGGCGATTTACAGGTATTACATCGGGTTGATCGGGAAAATAGATATCATTTATTCCTATCATGCGGTGCTTCGTGCACTTGCCGGTCTGTCGCTCGGTGTGTTTATCGGCTTTGCGGTAAGTTTCGTACATGCGAAAAAAACGGAAATACCATCGTGGATTCGAATGTCCGGATATGTAATCGGAAATTTGATTTTGCTTGGCGTGTTTATTTATACCAATTTCGGACACAGAAGTCTGATTGATTTTGTTGTGATCGGATTGTATGCAGTGGCACTCTTTTTGCTGTTTGCAGTGCAGATTCCGGTAGGGCAAAAAAAGAAAGCCATCTTTCAAAGGCTTTCTTCCTGGACGTATCCTATTTATTTGTTTCAGATGCCGGTGATAGAATGCCTTTTCTTCCTTATGAAATAAGGCTTTCAAGATCGCGGTAAAACGTAGGATAAGAGATGTTGACGCACTCGGCGTCTTTTATATCGGTTTCGCCGTCTGCCAGCAGAGCTGCAACAGCAAAGCTCATGGCAATCCGGTGATCTAAATAAGAGTCAAGGGCGGCGCCGCGAAGCGGTTTGCCGCCTTTTATAATCATTCCGTCATCGGTCGGAGTGATGTCACATCCCATTTTTGCAAGATTTTCAGAGACAATGGCAATGCGGTCGGATTCTTTTACTTTTAATTCGGCTGCATCTTTTATTGTGGTTGTTCCGTCTGCGTAAGCTGCCATCACTGCAATCACAGGGATTTCATCAATCAGTGTCGGTATAATTTCACCTTCGATGGTAGTTCCGTGCAGTGATGAAGATTTGATCAGCAGGTCGGCGGTGAGCTCGCCGCCGTCGATCCGTTTGTTAAGTATTTCGATATTTCCGCCCATTTCCAGTGCGACCTTCAAAATTCCGTCTCGGGTCGGGTTGATTCCTACATTTTTGATAAGTATTTCGGAATTCGGGACAATCAGTCCTGCAGCAATAAAATAGGCGGCAGAAGAGATGTCTCCCGGAACATTGATTTCCAAACCATGTAAATCCGGATGCGGAAGAATGGTGGCGGTCGTATCTTCGCTTGTCACCGTCGCGCCGAATGCGCTAAGCATCAGCTCTGTGTGATTCCGGCTGAGGAACGGTTCCGTTACACTTGTGGCTCCTTCTGCATAAAGTCCGGCCAAAAGTACGGATGATTTCACCTGTGCGGAAGCAACCGGTGAGTCGTAATGAATTCCGTTCAGTGCAGTACCTTCAATGAGAAGCGGTGCACAGTCGTTTCCGTTTTTGCTGGTGATTTTTGCGCCCATCATGGAGAGCGGTGTAATGATGCGCTTCATCGGGCGTTTGCAGATGGATGCATCGCCGGTCAGCGTCACATTGAAATTTTGTGCGGCCAGTATACCGGAGATGAGCCGTGTGGTTGTTCCGCTGTTTCCGGCATCAAGCACCTGGGCAGGGGCGCTGAGTCCGTAAAGCCCTTTGCCGTGGATTAATATTTCTTCCGGTGTGTTTTCGATTTCGATGCCCATCTTTTGGAAACAGGAAATCGTGGATAGACAGTCCGCACCCTGTAAAAAGTGCGTGACACGTGTGGTTCCTTTTGCGAGGGAACCGAACATGACTGCGCGGTGGGAGATGGATTTGTCTCCCGGCACCGTGATTTCACCTTGTAATTTGTTTGCACGTTGCAATATCATAACAGATCTCCTCTAATCTTATTTTTCATAAATGGTATAATGGCTTTTCTTTAACACATCAACCGCTGTCTTTTCTGTCGCTTCGTCATAAAACTCGATGCGGAGAGCCCCTTCCTGAAATTCACGGGAGTGCATAATTCCGATGTTTTTAATGCTCAGTCCGTGCAAGGCAAGGATTGTGGCGGTTTGGGCCAGAGAACCCGGAATGTCCGGAATATCCACATAAATCTCATAGGATTTTTTGATCGGGCCGTGTCCGCCGGATGCGAATCCGTCCCGGTAGTCCTTTGCTGAGTCAAACAAATCGTACAATTGCTGCTCGGAACGGTCTGCCAGTTCTTTTTCCACCTTTTGTAAATCAGATATGTAATCCGACAGAAGTTTTCGGATATTTTCTGTGTTGGTCAGACATACGGACTGCCACATAACAGGAGAGGAAGAAGATATTCGCGTAATATCTTTAAAACCTCCTGCTGCAATCATTTTCATCAGGCCGTCCGCATCGTCCGATTTTTCCACAAGATTGACAAGGCATGCGGAAATAATATGCGGAAGATGACTGACTGCTGCCGTAATATAGTCGTGTTTGTCGTAATCCAAAATGAGAGGGAGAGCGCCGATGCCTTTGATCATTTCTTTTAACTCGTCCACTTTCTGCGGGTCAACGTCCTGCGTCGGTGTCAGTATGTAGTATGCATTTTCAAGCAAAAGAGGATTGGAATTTGCAAATCCTGTCTTCTCGCTTCCGGCCATCGGATGACCGCCGATGAATGCATGGGACAGACCGGCGTCTGCAATGGCGCGGTGTGTGGTCTGTTTTACACTTCCGACATCGGTGATGACGGTGCCCGGTTTTATATGCTCTTTGATGGCAGCAAGCATACTGTCATTGTTGCTGACCGGTGCGCATAAAAATAAATAGTCACACGAAAACAGAGCATCGGTCAGGCCGGTTTCACACTGTGTAATAACATTTTTATCCAAGGCCTGTTTGATACATGACGCATCCGGATCATAGGCGGTCAGACGGATGTCCGGATAAGCACGGCGAAGTGCTTTTGCAATGGAACCGCCGATGAGTCCGAGACCGATAAAACTGCAAGTAACGGAATTAAAATTATATGTTGCATCTGACATAATAGTATATTTCCTTTTGATTTCATAAATATAGTGTATCACACATACATTAACATTTTAGTCCTTTAAAGCGCGAATGTCAATCGGATAGAATATTGTAAAAAATATAGGCAAATTTACAAAAAATGATTGTAAAAGTCATATTAATTTAGTAAAATGTACCTATGTAGCGAAGAATTGTCAGTAAACTTGATAAGAGAAGGTAGAATCGTTACAAAATTAAATACTTGGAGGTAGCAAACATGAAAGTCTACACAACGGATAAAATTCGAAACGTCGTATTGCTCGGCCATGGCGGATGCGGAAAGACATCTTTGGCGGAAGCAATGGCATATCTTGGCGGTATCACATCCAGAATCGGTAAAGTCACAGACGGAAATACAGTAAGTGATTACGGAAAAGAAGAACAGAAGCGTCATTTCTCAATCACAACCAGTATGATTCCGATTGAGTGGGAAGATACCAAGATCAACGTCTTGGATACTCCGGGATATTTTGATTTTGTAGGTGAGGTGGAGGAAGCGGTTTCCGCAGCAGATGCAGCGATTATCGTCATCTCCGGTAAAGCCGGTGTGGAAGTCGGCACGATCAAGGCGTGGGAGCTTTGCGAAAAGTACAAACTTCCTCGTATGGTATATGTTTCTGACATGGACGTGGATAATGCATCTTTCAAACAGGTGGTTGAAGATTTAACAGAGAGCTACGGCAAAAAGATTGCACCGTTCCATTTCCCGATTCGTGAAAATGAAAAGTTTGTCGGTTATGTCAATGTTGTAAGTGAGACCGGTTACCGCTGGCAAGGTAAAGATGCGGTAGAGGATACTATCCCGGATTACAGTATGCCATATCTGGAGACATACAGAGAGACGTTGATGGAAGCGGTTGCTGAAACATCGGAAGAGATGATGGACCGTTATTTCTCAGGAGAAACATTCTCGCCGGATGAGATCCGTGCAGCGCTCCGCAACAATGTAGTAGACGGAAGTATCGTTCCGATTTCTATGGGATCCAGCATTTTGTGTCAGGGTGTTTACACACTTCTTGATGATATTGTGAAATATATGCCGAGTCCGGAAAACAGAGAAATTGCAGGTATCAATTTAAAGACAAACGAGATTTACGAAGCAAATTATGATTTCTCAAAAGCGAAATCAGCTTATATCTTTAAGACAATCGTTGACCCGTATATCGGTAAATATTCGTTGATTAAGGTATGCTCCGGTGTTCTTAAAACAGATGATCTGTTATACAACAAGGACAAAGACATCGAAGAAAAAGTAGGTAAACTTTATGTGCTTCAGGGTTCCAAGCCGGTGGAAGTATCCGAACTCCATGCGGGAGATATCGGTGCACTTGCCAAGTTGACAGCGGCAAGAACAGGCAATTCATTGTCCACCAAAGCGACACCGATTCAGTATGCGAAGGCAGACATCTCTACGCCGTATACATATATGAGATATAAAGTGAAGAATAAAGCAGAGATTGACAAAGCAGCACAGTCCCTGCAGAAGATGACTCATGAAGATCAGACACTTAAGGTTGTCAATGATACAGAGAACGGTCAGATGCTCATTTACGGTATGGGAGACCAGCAGCTTGAGATCGCAGTGAGCAGACTTCTCAATGAGTATAAGGTTGAAATCGAACTTTCCAAACCGAAGATTGCGTACAGAGAGACCATCAAAAAGAAAGTAGATGTGGAAGCGAAGTACAAAAAACAGTCCGGCGGACATGGACAGTACGGTCACGTTAAAATGCGTTTTGAACCGCTCGGTGATTTGGAAAAGACTTATGAATTCGAGCAGGAAGTTGTCGGCGGTGCAGTGCCGAAGAACTATTTCCCGGCAGTAGAAAAAGGTATGCAGGAATCTGTTCTCAAAGGACCTTTGGCAGCATATCCGGTTGTCGGCGTGAAAGGTGTTCTTTACGATGGTTCTTATCATGCGGTAGATTCTTCCGAAATGGCATTTAAGAAAGCGACCATTCAGGCGTTTAAGAAGGGATTCATGGATGCAGGTCCGGTACTTCTTGAGCCGATTGCATCCCTGAAGGTTTGTGTGCCGGATGCGTACACCGGAGATATCATGGGTGATTTGAACAAACGTCGCGGACGCGTGCTCGGAATGAATCCGGTGGCAGGCGGAAAACAGGTGATTGAAGCAGATATTCCGGTGAGTTCGCTGTTTGGTTATTGTACAGTGCTCCGTTCCATGACAGGCGGCCAGGGTACTTATTCTTATGAATTTGCCCGCTATGAGCAGGCACCGTCTGATGTACAGGAGAAGGAAGTGGCTGCAAGAGCAAGCAAACTGGAAGATGTAGATGCAGACTAAAATGTTTGTTGCCATGGAAAAATAAAATAACAATAAATAATCATCCTGACATCTTGACATGATAGATGTCAGGATGTATTATTATTTCCAAATTGTACCAATGTATTAAAGCAATAATACAAATTAGGAGGGCGCATGAAAAAAATAAAAGGAAAACTCATTTTTGCTGCAGCGTTGATTCTTGTGACAGCGATTTACTATTATGTTACGATTCCTGCAATCAATATTCATTCTACCGGTATGTGGGCGTTTATGATCGGACTGGTAGCTATGATCGGATGTGCGGTTGCGATTCATGGTGCACGTAAAACAGGAAGCATTCGCATGACAAAACACGGACTGGACATTTCGCCGGGGAATTTAGGGCCGGCAAAATATGTATTTTATCTGTGCATACTTTTGGTTGTTATATTTGTCATCGGTTCCGTGTTGTCATCGCCGATTATCAATGCAAAGAAGTATCAGCAGCTTATGACGGTGGAAGAAAGAGTATTTACGGATGATGTAAAAGAGGTGGATTTCAATACCATTCCGCTTCTTGACAGGCAGTCAGCCTCCATTCTCGGAAACCGAAAAATGGGAAGCATGGTTGACATGGTGTCGCAGTTCGAGGTGGCTGAAGATTATACGCAGATTAACTATCAGGATATGCCGGTGCGAGTTACACCTCTTCGCTATGCAAGTCCGATCAAATGGCTGACGAACCAAAAAGAAGGTGTTCCTGCTTATATCCGCATTGATATGGCGACACAAAATACAGAGTGCGTGAAACTCTCTGAGGGAATCAAGTATTCGGAGTATGAATATTTCAACAGATATATATATCGTCACTTGCGTTTTCAGTATCCGACTTATATTTTTGCGGACCAGATTTTCTTTGAGATTGACGACGAAGGCGTTCCGTATTGGATTTGTCCGGTAAAAAAATTCAACATCGGTCTGTTTGGCGGACAGACGGTCGGAAGAGTTGTTATCTGTAATGCAATTACCGGTGAATGTGTGGATTATGCAGTGGAAGATGTTCCGCAATGGGTTGATAAAGTGTATCAGGCGGAGCTTCTGATAGAGTTGTATGATTATCATGGTATTTTAAAACACGGATATTTCAACAGTATTCTCAGTCAGAAGGATTGTCTGCAGACGACAAACGGTTACAATTACATTGCGATGGATGATGATGTGTGGGTATATTCCGGTGTGACGAGTGTCAGCGGAGACCAGTCAAACGTCGGATTTGTTTTGATGAATCAGCGTACGATGGAAACAAGATTTTATGAAATAGAAGGTGCTATTGAGGATTCGGCTATGTCGTCGGCAGAGGGACAGGTACAGAACCTGGGATATCGGGCGACTTTCCCGCTTCTTCTTAACATTTCCAATGAACCGACGTATTTTATGGCGTTAAAGGATGATTCGGGGCTGGTAAAGAAATATGCCATGGTCAACATTCAAAAATACCAGTGGGTTGCAATCGGTGACACGGTGAAAGAGTGTAAAAAAGCTTACAATGCGTTGCTTGCGACGAACGGAATCAAAAATTCATCGCCGGAAGGAAGCAAAGAGGCGACAGGTAAGATTAAGACCTTCACGACGGTTGTAATTGACGGAACCAGCCATGTGTATTTTACGGTGGAAGGATTTGATGAGATTTTTGATGCGGATCTTTCCAATGAAGAAATTTTGAGGATTGTCACTCTGCGCGAGGGAGATGAAGTTTCTGTCACCTATACGGAGGGCGATGTTTTGTCTGCGGTATCGGAAATAAAATAAAAAAGTTCAAACGGGTTTCTGCATCTTTGGCAGAACCCGTTTTTGGTTGACTAATAAGGGAAAAAAACTTAAAATAGATAAAAAGTATGTAGTAAAATACTGCAAGCAATGAGGTGAGTTTATGTTTCATATTGTTGTGTGTGATGACGATCAAAGAATTGCCAATCATGTAAAGGATTTGCTGGATGAAAATTTTGACACGCGGATTGAGTGTAAATGTATTTACAATGCAGAGGATCTTCATGAGTGGATTTATAAACAGGATCAGGGAAAGACGAACATTCTGATTCTTGATATTGCTCTCGGTGAGGCGGACGGTATTACAATTGCAAAGCAAATTCGCGATGACTATCCGCAGATTAAAGTGATCCTGCTTTCCGGATATGCACAGCTTGCGAGCAGTGTGTTTGACGCGGATCCGGTGTATTTTCTTTCTAAGCCGATTATACCTCAGAAGTTATTTTCATCGGTCGAAAAGGCTATGGAGATTGTTGAAAATCAGCAAGTGAAGATAATGACGGTTTCCGGCACCGGCGGAAGAATTCACAGAATTAACGTGGAAGAAATTATTTATATTGAGACATATAACCGGAACTGTATGATTTATCTGGATAAAGGGGAACCGGTGGAAGTGACATCCAAACTTTCAGATCTTATGGCCGGTATGCCTGAATACATTATTTTCACACACCAGAGTTTTGCCTGCAATGTATTCAAAGTAAGACTTTTTTCCAAAGAGGACGGAATCGTGGTTTCCGACGGAAGCCGTATTCCGGTAAGTCGCAGACATTACAAAGATGTGAAAGAAAAAATTGCCTTACATATTTAGGAGATGACAGATGTTTTCCCTGTTTCACAACAATAAAAAAAAGGATAAATGGGCGATATATCTTTCGGAGGATATGAAACAGGCGGAAGAGAAGTATGTCCCTTATGCGGTTTATTTTCAGAAACTGGCAAGAATACGTCATGACTTTGCCAATTATATGCAGTCGATTCAGATTTTTCTTATGGATGAAGGGGCTGCAGCAGAGGGAAGGCGTATGAAACAACAAATCATTGCGTTGATTGATGATTTGCTGGAAGATGCCTACAAGGAGATGGAACGCAAATATCTTGAAAAAAATGATTACGATCGATGTCCGTCTTTTCATGATTATGAGAAGATGGATGTTGTTTTGTCACAGCAATGGAAGAGCTGGTTTTTGAAAAAGAAATATTTTGAGGACATGTACAAGGAAATTCCCCGCATGTATATGATTTTGGCGGAGATGAAAGACAAACTCAGTTACAGTATGGATCCGGATGAAAGAGAGTGCGAGTATATGCTTTCAGTTCTGGACTCTTTCCGAAATCAGACGCATGTAGACCACCCGGTGCTTGCTGCGCTTGTCTCCGATGTGGATGGCAGGTGTGCCGAAGCGGGGATTACCTTTCATCACAAGGTGGAAGTTCCGGATACGTTTGAAATCAGCATTCCGGAAGTCTATTATTTGTATGATACACTTTTGTCGTACGCATTTTGCCAAGCACAAAATTATACGTCGTCGGAAGGAAAAGAAATCCGATTCCGTACGGCTTCCCAATACGGTTTGTGGCATCTGCAGATGGAATGTCCGCCGGGGATTCCGCTTCCGGACAAGTCTTTTTTGCGTCTGCTGAAAAGACATAAAATCACCTACAAATATCGTTGCATCAACGGAAAAACACAAATTGACCTGATCCGGTAAGGTGCAACTTGACTTTTTTGTGACAGAAGTTTACTATTAAGCGTGGAATACAACTATAAAATATAAAGAGGTAGAAGACATGGCTATACCATACAATCACAGAGAAATTGAAGAAAAATGGCGTAAAGAGTGGGAGGTAAATCCGGTCAATGTAGATGACGGAAAGAAACCGAAATATTACTGCCTTGATATGTTCCCGTATCCATCCGGAAACGGTCTTCATGTAGGACATTGGAGAGGATATGTAATCTCCGACGTATGGAGCCGTTACAAGATGTTAAACGGCGGACATTATATTATTCATCCGATGGGATGGGATGCGTTCGGTCTTCCGGCGGAAAACTATGCAATCCAGCACGGTGTTCATCCGGCGGTTTCTACAGCACAGAATGTGGCGAATATCAAAAAACAGATTAACCAGATCGCCGCACTTTATGATTGGGACAGAGAAGTAAATACAACAGACCCTAATTTTTATAAATGGACACAGTGGATTTTTGTTCAGATGTTCAAAAACGGTCTGGCTTATCAGAAGGAGATGCCGATTAACTGGTGTCCATCCTGTAAGACAGGTCTTGCGAATGAAGAAGTAGTGAACGGAAAGTGCGAACGTTGCCATTCCGATGTGACAAAGAAAAACTTAAATCAGTGGATGCTTCGTATTACTAAATATGCGGATCGTCTTTTGGAAGACCTCGACAAGCTCGACTGGCCGGAAAAAGTTAAGAAGATGCAGTCCGAATGGATCGGCCGTTCTTACGGTGCAGAGGTTGATTTCCCGATTGACGGAAGAGAAGAGAAAGTTACGGTTTACACAACCAGACCGGATACACTTCACGGTGCGACTTTCATGGTTCTTTCACCGGAACATGCGCTTGCGCAGAGTCTTGCTACAGAAGAAAATGCAGATGCAGTTGCAAAATACATTGCAGAGGCAGCGAACAAGTCAAATGTAGACCGTATGCAGAGCAAGGAAAAAACAGGTGTGTTTACGGGTTCTTATGCGGTAAATCCGCTGAACAAAGCACTTGTGCCGATTTGGCTTTCCGACTATGTTCTTGCAGACTACGGTACGGGAGCTATCATGTGTGTACCTGCACATGATGACCGTGACTTTGAGTTCGCAAAGAAATTTGATATTCCGATTATTCAGGTTATTGCCAAAGACGGAAAAGAAATTGAAAATATGACAGAGGCCTATACAGAGGCTTCCGGTCTTATGATTAATTCCGGCGAATGGAACGGTATGGAGTCATCCGTTCTCAAACAGGAAGCGCCGATGATGATCGAAAAGATGGGATACGGACGCAAGACAACCAATTACAAGCTGCGTGACTGGGTGTTCTCACGTCAGCGTTACTGGGGTGAGCCGATTCCGATTGTTCACTGTCCGAAGTGCGGACCGGTTCCGGTTCCGGAAGATCAGCTTCCGCTTTTATTGCCGGATGTAGAGTCTTACCAGCCGACAGGAACAGGCGAGTCGCCGCTTGCTGATATTGAGGAGTGGGTAAATACCATATGTCCGTGTTGTGGTGCTCCTTCCAAACGTGAGACCAACACGATGCCACAGTGGGCAGGATCTTCATGGTATTTCCTCCGTTATGTGGACAGCAAAAATGACGAGGCTTTGGTAAGCAAAGAGATGGCAGAAAAATATCTCCCGGTAGATATGTATATCGGCGGCGTGGAACATGCGGTTCTTCATCTGCTTTACTCCAGATTCTATACAAAGTTCTTATATGATATCGGTGCCGTTTCCTTTGATGAGCCGTTCAAGAAGCTCTTCAACCAGGGTATGGTCTGCGGTAGAGATAAAGAGACAGGTGCAGCGACCAAGATGAGTAAATCACTCGGAAATATCGTTTCACCGGATGACATCGTAAGAGATTACGGTTGCGATTCCCTCCGTCTGTACGAGCTTTTCATTGGACCGCCTGAACTGGATTCTATCTGGGATGACAGAGGTATGGACGGAATTTACCGTTTTATCACGAAATTCTGGAATCTTGTTATGGACAATAAGGACAAGGATGTTGCAGAGACAAAAGAATCTGTGAAACTTCGCAATAAGATGGTATATGACATTACCCAGCGATTGGAAAGCTTCAGTTTAAATACGGTTGTTTCCGGATTTATGGAGTACAACAATAAGATGATTGAGATGGCTAAAAACGGCGGCGTTGACAAAGAGACGCTCAAGACAGCAGTTGTACTTTTAGCTCCGTTTGCTCCGCATCTCGGTGAGGAATTGTGGCATGAACTCGGAGAAACCGGTTCTGTATTCCATACGGTATGGCCGAGTGCAGATGCTTCTGCGATGAAAGATGACGAGGTTGAAATCGCCGTTCAGATTAACGGAAAGACAAAGACGGTTGTGACAATCAGTGTGGATGCATCCAAGGATGACGCAATTGCAAGTGCAAAAGAGGCACTTGGTTCCAAGCTTGCGGGAACGATTGTAAAAGAAATTTATGTTCCGAAGAAGATTGTAAACATTGTTGTAAAACCGAATTAACATGATAAAAATACCGCACAGGTGGACAAAAGGTCTGCTTGTGCGGTTTTTTCTGTCGGAAGAAAATCTCCGGATCCGGTATGTGTATCATCCCTGCTTAAACAATGATAACACCCGGTTCATTTTTGTTAAATCTTCCGGGCTGCTGTAATCGCGGATGACATCGATAATGGTATTGACGTCTTCCTCAGAAAAAGACAGGTTTTTTTTTCGGCTCCCGGAGGCAAGTGCCATTAAAAACGGTAATTTTTCTTTATCGGACAATTTTTGCATTTCAAAAACAAGTTTTTGCAGGAATTGTAATTTGGAGGGATCGATATCGCGGACGCGGGGATCTTTCATCCAATCTGCTTGATTTGTTGCCATAAGTTCTCCTTTCAAAATGAATCTTCTTCAAATTTTTTCTTAAATGATTCAAACATTTCGGCTTGTTCCGGTGACATGGCGGAACGCAGAAAATCTTCCGGGGAGGAAGATTTTTCGGAATCTGCCTCGCTAAAGGCTCCCGGGAAACCGTCCGGACGGCCGAAGGCTTCAAACAGCGTTCCGAAATCCGAAAAAGAATCGTCGTCAAACACGGACATCAGTCCCTTCATTTTTTCAAACATGGAAAGACTCTGCTTTAGCTGTTTTAACTGTAAAAACATAGAGCGTTGTCTGTCGTTGCAATAGGGAAGGGCGCTGTCGAGAAATACATCCAGATAATCGAGTTCCAGAGCCGTATGTTCCATTTTTGCCTTCGGGAGCTGCTCCATACAATATTTCATTTCTTTTCCTTTTATGAGCAGTGCAATATAAGGACGCAGAGACGGCGAAAGCAGCGGAAGAGCAAGCTTGAGTATTTGTATTTCGTTTGTGGTGTAGAGCGTGTCAAAGGTAAGTATTGCGTCGTTTGATTCCATGAGTATCCTCCTTAGTTATCCTATGCTTGGTTTTTTATAATATGAGTAAAGGAGGCCCGGAGGCCTCCTTCGTCCCTGCAGAATCAAATTAGAACCAGGAACCGTTTCCGCCACAGCAGCAGCTGAGGATTAAAAGAATGATAATCCATTCGCAGCATCCGCCGTTATTGCCGCCGAAAAAGCCTGAACCGCATCCGCAACCGTTGTCGTTGTTGTTTCCGCAAACGCATAATAAGATGAGAATCCAAATCCAGCTTCCGCATCCGTTTCCGCAATTAGATTCCTGACGACAACCACACTGACTAGCTGATAATTCACTCATGATTAGAGCCTCCAAATTTTGTTTTATGCTGTATCATATGACAAAAAAATAAAAGTGTGCATCCTTTGGAAGAAAAAAACAAACACAATATGTTGGATAAGGGTTGAATTTCAAGCAATATATAGTTAAAATAAGAATCATGGATAACTCTGTATTAAATGAAATTAAGAAGAAATATGATTTGACAAAAGACGAGGATGTCTTGGCATTATTTGCAGCGCTGCAGGCTGGTCAGTATCGTCTTGTAACACGTGAAGAAATGGCTTTTGATGATGAGATTTATGAAAGAGCCATGGCGATAAAAGAAAAGCAAAAGACGCAGAAAAAGGCAGATGCGGTTTCCGTACAGGGAAAGAAAACGAAAAAGCGTACATCGAAAAAGGTTGTGGTTTTGACCCGAAATGAACTGAAGGCAAAGCGTGCGGTAACGATGTTTCTTTTTCTTGCTGCTGCCGGATGTCTCTTGTATTTCGGGTGGTATTGCTATGAGGCGTATCGTACCGGTCAGGAAAACGAAAGACTTGCTTCGCGAAAGGAAAATACGATGCTCAGCTCCCTGTATCAGGACACTGAAGTAGAGTACACGGACGAGGAGAGCGGGGAAGAAAAGGTATTTACGGTTCTTGACGAGTATAAAAGTTTATATAATCAGAACAAAAACCTAATCGGATGGCTCAAAATAGCCGATACAAATATTGACTACCCTGTCATGCAGACGGACGACAATGAATATTACCTTGATCACGATGTCAACCATGAGCAGGATAAGAACGGAACATTGTTTATGGACTATCAATGTGACGTGACGAAACCGAGTTCCAACTTTATCATATATGGGCACAATATGCGCTCCGGCAATATGTTCGGCAATCTGGACAAATACAAATCGGAGGACTATTACAAAAAGCATCCGACGATTCTTTTTGATACCATATATGAGAAGGCGGTATATCAGGTGATGTATGTATTCAATTCCCACATTTATACGGAGGATGAGGTCACATTTAAGTATTACCAGATGATTGACATCGCCTCAGAAAAGGAATTTGAATCCAACATGAAAAATATGCAGGAAATGTCACTTTACAACACAGGCGTGGAAGCGGTTTACGGAGAACAGCTTTTGACGCTTTCAACCTGTGATTACGGAGAAGATGACGGACGTTTTGTTGTGGTGGCAAAACGGATACAATAGAAGTTCTTGAAAGAGGAGAGCAAACATGGCAAACAACAAAAAGAAAACCAAAAGAAGATTGAACAGACGTTTGAAGAGAACGGTTATGGGAACGCTGTCCGCGGTACTTATGGTGTCGGCGGTGATTGTAGCGCTGATTCCTGTTCCGGAATCCAAAGCGGCGGCTACCGATTTGGAGTCATCACTTTTGTCGGAAGCAACTCTTGATGAGTCAGATTATATTCCGGACTATGTAAAGAATAACTATCCGGTATATGCCAATGCAGACGGAAACTTCCGTGTTGCGTACGGAAGTAACGGAGGTACGTTAACCGGAGTTATCGTATATTACAATACCAATAATGTTGTTTCCAATGCATCGCTTACGATTCCGAGTGAAATTGATGCGTTCTTATATCATAAAGGAAAAGCAGATTTTGTTGCGGTAAATAGTAACGACGAATATTTATACTATGTTTCGCAGGAAAAAGCAGATGCGACTTACAATGAAGACGGAAGCATTAATACGCCGGCGGTGAATACGATTCTGTCACCGTGTCTCGGTTCCAAACAGGAAAATTGGACCGGTCAAAATCTTTATGTGGTTGCAGGCGCTGACGGAGCTGCCGATGTGGAACTGGTTTCCGGAAACAGTATCAGTTATAAGGCTTCCGAACAGCTTGTGATTCCGGTTCAGTATGTGGGAGGCACCCGTTATGAAGTAGAGATTAACAATGCAGGTACCGGGCCGAGTTCTGACGGAAAATATTACGCACAAGGCGCCGGACCGGGTGTGTTTGAAGGTGCGACCAACTTCTCGACGCTTGTGATTCCGGAGAAGATTTTAGGAATCGGCGACAATGCATTCAAGGGTTGTCAGATGCAAAATGTAAAGGTGGAAAACGGTGCTCGTTGCATCGGTAATAATGCATTCCGTGATTGTAACCAGATGAGCACCATCGGTTTTGTAGAGCCGTCCAACCTTGTGGGAATCGGTGATTATGCATTTGCCGGATGTACGTATCTGACTTCAGTTAAAATTCCGGATGAGGTGCAGAAACTTGGCAACTGTGTATTCAAGGATTGCACCAATCTCTCGGCAGTGAACATATATGGTAATGATGCGGACGGAAATACATCTCTTGCTACAGTGGGTAGCGGACTGTTTTATAACTGTCTGTCCCTGACCCAGGTAGCGTTTCCGATACGTGTAGCCAATATTGACAAGGTGCAGTACACACTCTACGGCTGTTCTTCTTTGACCTATCTCGGACTTCCGGAAAATCCGGGTACCGGTGATAATGTATTTAAATATAACAATGTGACAGGATGCAGCAGCTTGGATACCGTCAAGGTTCCGGCCCGTGAATTGAAACTGGATTGTGATGACAGCGGATATGTAGGAGCAGGAAAATTTGACAATCTTTATACCGGCGCCGACCGTGATATTTTCAGTGCAGAAAACCTGGGAGAGGGTTCTGCGTTTCAGGATACCTATGAGGTGAGCGATGAATTCTGCATTTTGGCCCATTCTCAATCCTATGCTCACACTTATACGCAGAAACACGGAGAGGCATTCGGTTATCTTGATACGAATTATATCGGCTGGTACGAAAAATTTGTAGACGGATATGCGTTCCGTGTTGATGATACCAACACGCTTGTGGATTTTGAGAAGATTGAGAAGACCAATGACGGAAGTAATGTAATTATTCCGGATAACATTGCCAAATATCATGTGGCATCGATTTCATCCGATACATTCAGCGGAAATGAAGAAATCGAGTATCTTTATATTCCGGCTTCGGTTTCCGTAATTGATGCAGGAGCCTTTAAGGGATGTACCTCTCTGCGCACGGTTAATTTTGACAATGCGCTTGGCATTCAGGCAATCGGAACCGATGCGTTTAAGACCGGCGTAGTTTTGGCGGATATTGATAATAATAATGATAACATTCCGGATGAAAGTCTTTGCTTTATCGGAGATATTTCTTCCGAGTGTGTTCCGTTCAATTATGCAATGGATGTAAATAACAACTACAACGATCCTGCGGCGCCGACCCAGTATATTAAATATACCAGTGGATTCCCGCAGAATCTCCAAATTCAGATGGTGGTAACCAAAAATGAAAACACCAACCAGATTGAATCGGCATATCCGGTTGTAGTAGGAATTCCTACGGAAAAACAGTTACAGGGGACAGAGAGTTACAGTTTGAGTACTTATGACGGAAACAGTGATTATGTCCGCACAAAAGATCAGGAAAACACTATTGTTGCATCTGCATACAACAAGTACCAGAGCAATTTACTGAACCCATCCAATCCGATTATGCTGACCGAGGAAGAACAGGAAGTTATTGATGCAGTTTATCATGTAGTGATTGAAGACGGTATCAAAGGATTGAAGGATGACCTGTTTACCGGAAATACAGCAGTACAGAGTGTGATTCTGGAAACGATTGAGTCTGTTCCGGACAATGAGTTTGCAGGTTGTACTTCGATGGATACCTTTATTATGAACAGCAGCGGTAATGCTGCGGGAGAATCGCTCGGTGAGCGTGTATTCCAGGATTGTACAAAGCTTGAAAATGTGACATTGCCGAGTACACTTACCGAAATCGTTGCCATGCCGTTTGCGGGCTGTGAAAAACTGACCAATGTCGGATTCAGCGGAAGTCCGTATTTTACCTGCGAAGATGCCATTATTAAGGGCGCAGGCGGGGACGGCAATTTTACGCGAATCGTGGAGTGTCTCGAAACCAGAGGAAATCTGGTTGGAGCAGCGAAACTCAGCTCGTCTGAGTTTACAGGCATTACCAGCATTGATCCGTGTGCGTTCCAGTATTGTACCGGAATCAAAGAAGCATATTTGGATGAGGCGGAAGCATCCGTGATACCGGATTGTTGCTTTGACGGTGCGACACAGCTTTACTATTGCAGCCTTTCTCCGGCGACGAAAAAAATCGGAAAATATGCATTCCGCAACACGGCATTGTCCACCATTTCTATTCCGGACAGTGTACAAGATATTGACGGTGAGGCGTTCATTACAGAGGATGCCACGGGAAATAAAGATTATATTCAGGGTCTGACCGTGGAGTGTGCGGAGGACAGTACTGCATATTGGTATTGTCAGGATAAAGACGGTATTACGGCGCAGACTTATGTACAGACATTTACGGTAACATTCCTTGACTGGGATGATTATGTGCTGAAAACAGAGACTGTAAAGAAGGGTGCCAGTGCGACAGCACCGCGTACATACAGAGAGGGATATGCCCTTACCGGCTGGACAGAGGACTTTGACAACGTAAAAGAAGATATCGTGACGAAGGCCATTTATGAGGAGAGCAATGCAGCTACTATCGAAGGATTTTATTCCGTAGTATTCCAGGATTTTGACGGCCTTTACACATGGGATACCCAGTATTTGAAAGAAGGTGCCACACCGACAAAACCGAATGTGACGCCGACGAGAAAAGGATATATCTTCAGCTATTGGGCACCGTCCAACTTTAATACAATACAGGTAACAGGAAATCTCATTGTAAAAGCGTACTATACAGAGGATCCGAATTACGTGGAAGGCGATACGTCCGGCGGTTCGGGCGGGGCGACGGATAATGTAACGCGTTATAAGGTTGATTTTGTGGATCATGACGGATCTATTTTAGATACCCAGATGGTTCCGGCGGGTAGTTGCCCGACTGAAACAACGGTTGTACCGACAAGAAAGGGATATACCTTTACAACATGGTCACCGTCCAATTATGCAACAGTTCCGGTAACTGCGGATATGCAGGTGAAAGCACTTTACTCGAAAGCTTCTTCCGGAAGTGATGACGGAGTGGACGAGGAAGGTCAAACTTCATCGGATGCATCCAAGGAACCGAATTCCGGCGGAAGTACCGGCGGAAGTGACGGAGCAACGGGCGGAAACAATTCACAGACACAGACGCAGACAGGAAACGGAACGACGGCCGGAAACGGCGGAGGTACTGCGAACAGACCGTCAGGTACAATCAGCGGAAATTCGTCGACAACGGTGGTTCATAAAGTTCCGACCGGAGACAGTACAAAAGTGGTTGTCACAAAGACAGGTATTTCCAATAAAGACCTTGTTTCGGCAAAAATCTCGGGTTCCAACGACAATTTTGTTGTAAAAATTTCAGACAGCGCTGAGGCTCGCAGTGAGGTAGAAGCAGCGCTCCTCAAGGAGTACGGTTCCCTTGATAATTTGAAGTATTTTGCGATGGATATCAGCCTGTATGATTCCACAGGAACATCCAAGATTGAAAACACATCCGGAATTACCGTTACGGTTACATTACCGCTTCCGGATGCGCTTGCAGGTTATGCAGGAAATAATAAGGCCGGAGCAGTGAAAAACGGTGTGTTTGAAAAGCTGAATTCCAGACTGACATCCATTGACAATGTGGCATGTATCTCCTTTGATGCAACCCATTTTTCACCATATGCGATTTATGTTGAGACGGATAATCTTACAAGCGGTGTTGTGGATGTAACACCGACCACCGGAGATCCGATTCATCCAAAATGGTTCCTTTCGATCGGACTCGCGCTGTTATCAGTGCTCATGTTCTTCGGTAAAGGATCCAAAAACAAGATTGTGAAAGTGATCGAATGAAAAAAACAGTAAAGAAAATTGCAGGTGCAGCTTTTTTGGTACTTGCGCTTGCTCTGTCCCAGATTCCGGCGCCGTTTGCACAGGCGGTCGGATCGCAGATGGAGTTCAAAAGAGACGGGAACATATTAATTTCATATACAGGCACGGCTTCGGTCGTGTCTGTTCCTGATGGTATAAAAACAGTCGGTACCGATGCGTTTGCAGGAAACCAAAGTGTGGAGAGTGTTTCCTTCCCGGCCAGTGTGGAAGTCGTTGAAAACGGTGCGTTCCGTGATTGTACAAATCTGGATTCCGTATACTTTTCTTCCGGTATATCCACGATTGAGAGCGGAGCCTTTGCTATGTGTCCGGAGCTGGATACGGTCCGTTTTTCTCCGACAATTATGGAGCTGGGGGCCGGCGTTTTTTCCGGTGATGATGAGCTGGAAATGATTGAACTGGGAAAAAACAGTTATTTTGTGATGGCGGACGGAGCGATTTACAGTCGTGACATGACAAAACTGATTCAGGTTCTGGCCGGCAGAGACGGAAAAACATATGATATGCCGGACACGGTAACAGATATAGAGCGATATGCTTTCTGGGGATGTGACAATCTTGAAAGTGTTGAGCTTTCTGCCCATTTGACAGAAATACCGGAATACTCATTTTCAAATTGCAAAAATTTAAAGACCGTTTCGATTCCTTATTCGGTCAGACGGATTGCGGCCAAGGCATTTGAAGATTGTATCGATTTGGATATTATCACATTGCCGGCGTCCGTAACCAATATACACAGCACAGCTTTTGACGGATGCTATGCGCTGAAAATTGTTGCCCAGGAGGGCACGCCGGCCTATGAGTTTGCGCAGGAGTTTGAATCTTCTGTTGCATTGCTGATGGAGCAGGATACGACCGCGGTCAGTGAAAATGCCATAGGTGAGATGTATAAAGAGATAATAGTCAAAGAAGAGCCGGAAGAGGATGAAGAAGAGGAAGAAGATGATGAGGAAGAAGAGCGTGAAACAAAAGAAATCCTCGATGTTTATGATCCGACCAATCCTTCCGATGTTTCCAAATTAAATGTATCGGACTACTATGGACCGGATTCATCCGAGGTCATCGGCAAGAGCCGTGTTGTAGCCGGAAATGCAGTCGTCTTTTATGATGAGAATGCTGCGCAGCCGGAACCGGAAGTAACCACCTCGGAACCGGAAGAATTTGTTGCTGATTTTGTGGCTGAGGATGACGGTAGTCACATTATTTCAAAAAAGAAATATTATCAGTCTACGGAGTTTAAGAAGCCGACAATGGCGGATACCATAGAGAAAATTGATGATTTTGCATTTGCCAGAAGCGATGCGGAGGCTGTTGCTATTCCGGAAGGAGTCACACACATCGGATACGGTGCATTTTATCATTGTGACCGTCTGGAAAACGTGGAGATTCCGAGCAGTGTAAAAACATTGGAGCCGGAAGCTTTTTCCCAGACGCCGTATTTGACGAAGTGGCTCGGCGGACAGGGAGGAGAAGATTTCCTCATTGTCGGAGACGGTATATTGATGGCATACAGAGGGAAGGATGCAAAAGTAGTGGTTCCGGGCGAGGTAAAGAAATTGCCGGAGGAGCCTTCAAAAATCATACAGAAATACAGGAAGTTATACTGGGTGATAATCTGACGGAAATCGGGGAGGATGCGTTTAACGGCTGTACATCTCTTTCTGCGGTTACCGGAGGAGCAAATGTTGAAAAAATATGTGACAGGGCATTTGCGACCTGTCCGTTAATGAAAATAGAAATCGGGAAAAATGTTTCTGAAATCGGACTGGCTGCATACAAGCTTGTATCTGCAGATGCAGTATTTTTTGCACATGAAAATGCGCTTCCGAAAGTTTCTTATGAGAAAACGGCTACCCGTCTGGAGAACGACAGCTACAGAAGTCTTGTTTTTTCGGACGTTTCCACGGCGGTTGTTTCCGGTGAGTTTGCCGAGATCAAACAGACGGTACTGGATGAACGATATCTCGGATTCCGCGGTGTTGTTGTTGCGATTACGGACGCATCGTTGCGCCAGGCAAAACTTGTCTATTGTACGCTGAATCCGGATGAACTGACCGGTTTGGTTCAGGTTCCGTCCTATGTGAGAATACAAGGTGAAAATTATACCATTCATGCGGCGAAACCGGATGCATTTGATGCTTATGAGACGTCAGAATACTGGTGTGAGGGCGAAGTAAAAGGAATTCTTTTGCCGCCTGACCTCGGTAAACTGTCAGATTATGATACCAAATTCCCGTTTGCAACCGACCTTTCCATAGGAGAGGAGGAAGAAGAAACAGATGCGGAGGAAGAAGCCGAGACAACAAAGTCACAGGACCAGGTTACAACGGTAGTTCTTGCAACATCTTATCAGGGGGCGGACAAAACGAAGGCAAAAGTGCTGGATGACGAGGCAAAGTATGTGCTTTATGTGGATACGGATGCCATGGCGGAGCAGGAGCTTGTAAAAGCAGTTTCCGCGCAGTACGGGGATCTGATCAGCGGACAGCTGCAGGTTCTTGACCTGAAAATGTTAGAGACAAAGAGCAATGTTTTGATTTCCAATTTCGGGGACACGGCGGTTGAACTGCAGATTCCAATCTCCGAAACGATGACACAGCAAAATATTTGTGCAGTGACCATGGGAGAAAACGGGAAATTACAGACCATTTACGGCACCAAACAGGAGGCGGACGGACAAAACTATTTTGTGTTCCGCACGAATCATTTCTCGGCGTACGGTATATATGCGGGAATCGGAGAGACAGGGGAGACGATAAAAGCGGAGAGCCTGCGTTTGCTTCAAAAGGATGCCTCTCCGGAAACAGGAGATGCTTTTGATCCGAAATGGCTGCTTGTTGCAGCGTTTGTGTTTGCAGGACTTGCGCTTTTGATTCAGCCGTTTGGACGCAAAGCCATTTAAAAGAATAGCGAAAAAAAACTTTCGGCATAAAATAATAAAAAATGTCGGAAGTTTTTTTATGCAAAGAGTACGGGCATTGATTCATATAGATGATATAAAAGGAGAAAATTTGACGGGGAAAAATATCGGAGTCGGAGTTCTGGACTCCGGTATTTATTTTCATGATGATTTAAAAGAAAAGATTGCAATGTTTCGGGATTTCACCGATGAAAAATTGACAAAACCGCGGGATGATACCGGACACGGTACCCATGTGTGCGGAATTATCGCCGGAAGCGGAAAGTGCTCCGGTGGAAAATACAGAGGAATTGCGCCGGGATGTCATCTCTGTGTGGGGAAAATTCTGGACCGTCATGGAGAGGGAAACGTTTCTGCCTTGATCCGCGGTATGGAATGGTTGCTTGAAACAGGGGAGAAACAAAATATTAAAGTGATAAATATATCCGTAAGTTCCCTGTATTTCATAAAAGAAGAACAAAAGAACCGGATATTTCAGCTTTTTGAACAAGCATATCGGCGGGGAATTCTTGTGGTGACCGCTGCGGGGAATTCCGGTCCGGGCGGAAGCAGTGTATCAAAGCTGGGTGACAGCATGTACGTCATTTGTGTCGGCTGTCATGAGGGGAATCAGTCGGAGTTGTTTCAAATAAAATGCCAGGATAGGTCCGGCCGAGGTCCCGGAAATGTAGTTTATCGAAAACCGGATATCGTTGCGCCGGGAACGGAAATCAGTTCATGCGCTCTGTCACCGCGCAAATATGTGAAAAAAAGCGGAACAAGTATGGCAACACCGATTATCAGCGGGGTTTTGGCTTTGGCTATGGAAAAATATCCGCGGATCAGCGCGCAGGAATTAAAAAGAAAACTTATTTTTTCGGCCGATGACCTGGGCGAAAACTTTCTGATGCAGGGCTTCGGTATGGTGAATGCTAAAAAACTGCTTCGATGACAGGAAATCCGTTATAGCAATTGACAGATATAGGATAATTGTATACAATTATACAGAAGTTAAAATTGCATGAAAAGGAGGTACCGGAACATGAGCTATGGAAGTATGTTTGAAGACAGACCGGTAACAATGAACGCACAAAAAAATCTTCTTGAAATAGAAGAACATATGTATATTTTGGATGATGTGGAAAAACCTAATGTATTCCGCAATATGTTTCCTTATTCCGAGGTGCCGAAGATTCCGTTTAATGACAGGACGGTTCCTCATGATATGCCGAAGGATATATGGATTACAGATACGACATTTCGTGACGGACAGCAGTCGAGAGCACCGTATTCGACGGAGCAGATTGTGACGATATATGATTATTTACACAAATTGGGCGGACCGAACGGAATGATTCGTGCCAGCGAATTTTTTCTGTACAGCAAGAAGGATCGTGATGCGGTCTATAAATGTATGGAGAGAGGCTATGAGTTTCCGGAGGTTACCAGCTGGATTCGCGCAAGCAAGGAAGACTTTAAACTGGTAAAAGAGATTGGAATGAAAGAGACCGGTATTCTTGTAAGCTGTTCCGATTATCATATTTTTCTGAAATTAAAGATGACAAGAAAACAGGCGATGGAACACTATCTCAGTGTTGTAAAAGAGTGTCTGGAAGAGGGAATCAGTGTCCGCTGTCATCTTGAGGATATTACAAGAGCGGATATTTACGGATATGTGGTTCCGTTCTGTCTGGAACTGATGAAGCTGATGGAAGAATACAAGATTCCGATTAAGGTAAGAGCCTGTGATACGATGGGATACGGTGTCAATTATCCGGGAGCGGTTATTCCGCGAAGTGTGCAGGGTATTATCTATGCGATTCACACACACGCAGGTGTTCCGCATTCGTTGATAGAATGGCATGGACACAACGATTTTTATAAGGCGGTATCCAACTCGACAACAGCATGGCTCTACGGATGTTCCGGTATCAACACATCGCTTTTCGGTATCGGTGAGAGAACCGGAAATACACCTCTTGAGGCTATGGTATTTGAATATGCGCAGCTGAAAGGGCACCTGAACGGAATGGATACGACCGTAATCACAGAGCTTGCGGAGTATTTTGAGAAGGAAATCGGCTATGAAATTCCGCCGAGAACTCCGTTTGTCGGTAAAAACTTTAACGTGACACGGGCCGGAATTCATGCGGACGGGCTGTTGAAAAACGAAGAGATTTATAATATATTCGATACAGAGAAGTTTTTGAACCGTCCGGTACTCTGTGCAGTGTCAAACACATCCGGTCTTGCCGGAATCGCACATTGGCTCAACAGCTATTACAAGATTCCGAAGGAAAAACAGCTTTCCAAGACGGACGCTGCCATCGTGGAGATGAAAAAATGGGTGGACAGCGAGTACGAAAGCGGACGAGTAACGGTTCTTACGGAAGAAGAACTTGTGTCCGAATTTAAGAATGTATGTGAGAGACTTGGATTAGTATACGAAGATGTGATACAGTAGGGAGGCGCCACATGGCAGATTACAATCTGAAGGATCAAGTATCGGATAAATATTCTCTGCGTGGAAGAGTGTTTCACAAAATCAGAGAGGACATTCTGAACGGTAAATACAAAACGGGAGAAGAGCTCAGAGAAGCGACCATCGGGGAGGAACTCGGTGTTTCGCGTACACCGGTAAGAGAGGCGTTCCGCCAGCTGGAGCTGGAAGGACTGCTCAAGATGGTTCCGAACAAAGGAACCTATGTGACAGGTATCACACAGAAGGACGTGAAGGACATTTACATGATCCGCTCCCTTCTGGAAGGTCTTTGTGCACGTCTTGCCACCGAAAACATTACGGATGAACAGATGAACGAGATGGAAGAAAATGTCTATCTTTCCGAGTTTCATGAGAGCAAAGGTCATTACGACCAGATGGCGCAGATGGATAACCGGTTTCACGAGATTTTGTATGAATCCTGTGACAGTAAAATGCTGGAACATTTGCTCCGGGATTTCCATCAGTATGTATACCGTGTGAGGAAAATGACGCTTTCCAGCGAAAAGAGAGGAAAGGCGTCCAATCTGGAGCACAGAGAAATCATGGAAGCCATAAAAGCAGGCAACTGTGACAAGGCGGAAAAGCTTGCCAACCTTCACATGATTAACGCTTATGACAATATGCGCAAGAACGGACTGATTGAAATGTTTGATCAGGATGACAGCGCCAAAAAATAATTTTTAAAGGAGAGCAAACATGGCAAAAATTCAGATGACAACACCGCTTGTTGAGATGGACGGAGATGAAATGACCCGAATTCTCTGGAAGATGATTAAGGATGAACTCATTTGTCCTTATGTAGATTTAAAGACAGAATATTATGACCTCGGTCTGGAGCACAGAAATGAAACGGACGATAAGGTGACGATGGATTCCGCACTTGCGACACAGAAATACGGCGTTGCGGTAAAATGTGCGACCATTACACCAAACGCTGCCCGCATGACCGAGTACAATTTAAAGGAGATGTGGAAGAGTCCGAACGGAACTATCCGTGCGACGCTTGACGGAACTGTATTCCGTGCTCCGATTATTGTAAAGGGTATCGAGCCGTGTGTACGCAACTGGGAAAAACCGATTACACTTGCAAGACATGCGTACGGTGACGTTTATAAAAATACAGAGATTAAGGTTCCGGGAGCAGGAAAAGCAGAGCTCGTGTTTACGGCGGAAGACGGAACAAAAATTCGTGAACTCATACATACCTTTAAGGACGGCGGTATTCTTCAGGGAATCCACAACACAGACGCATCTATCAGCAGCTTTGCAAAAGCGTGCTTTAACTATGCGCTGGATACAAAGCAGGATCTCTGGTTTGCGACAAAGGATACCATCTCCAAAAAGTATGACCACAATTTCAAGGATATTTTCCAGGAAATTTACGATGCAGATTACAAAGAAAAATTTGAAAAAGCAGGTATTGAATATTTCTATACACTGATTGACGATGCGGTTGCACGTGTCATGAAGGCAAAAGGCGGATTTATCTGGGCATGTAAAAACTATGACGGAGACGTAATGTCCGACATGGTATCGAGTGCATTCGGTTCTCTTGCCATGATGACTTCCGTACTTGTTTCACCGACCGGTGTCTATGAGTATGAGGCTGCACACGGAACCGTGCAGAGACATTATTACAAGCATCTGGAAGGTGAGGAGACATCCACAAACTCCGTTGCAACTATCTTTGCATGGACCGGAGCACTTCGCAAGCGTGGTGAGCTGGACGGTATCAGCGAGCTTATGGAATTTGCGGATAAGCTGGAAAAAGCTACGGTTGCTACAATCGAAAGCGGTAGAATGACCAAGGACCTTGCATTGATTACTTCCCTGAAAGATGTTACAATCTGTAACAGTCAGGATTTCATCAAGGAGATTCGCAAGACATACGAAACATTATAAGGTGGGTATGAAATGGATTTCATTTCCGGAAGTTTTTTACTCTTTTTATTGATTAGTATTGTTGTATATTACAGCATACCGAAAAAGGGGCAGCGATATTGGCTGCTCCTTATCGGTGTGTTTTTTTATTTGTTTGCGTCGCCGAAACTGTCGGTGTTTATTGCGTGCAGTACGGTGACATCCTATCTTTTTGCCCGGTATTTTCAAAAGTCTGCAGCAGCTTACTGGTTTGTACTGCTTGGAAATGCGAGTGTACTTTTGTTTCTCAAATTGGCGGGAAGCGGAACGTTTCTTGCGTCCTATCTGCGCATTGACCGTTTCGCATTTCTTCTCCCCCTCGGAATCTCTTTTTATACATTGCAGATGATTGCTTATATGACAGATGTCAGAAAAGGGAAGATTGCGCCGGAGAAAAATTTCTTAAACTATCTGCTCTTTGTCACCTATTTCCCGCATGTGCTGCAGGGACCGATTCCGCGGTTTGAACAGCTTGCAGGACAGCTTACAAAAGAGCACAAATTTGATTATGCCACTTTTGTCGGCGGCTTTCAGCTGATGGTATGGGGATATTTTCAAAAGCTTGTGGTGGCGGACCGAGCAGGAATAGTAGTGAACAGACTGTTCGGGGAATATGAAACATATACCGGAATGTACGTGGTGGTTGCAGCGGTTCTTTACGGTGTGCAGCTTTATGCGGATTTTAACGGATGCTTCTGCATCGCAAACGGGGCGTCGCAAATGTTCGGAATTCATCTGGCTGACAACTTTAAACAGCCGTATTTGTCCGGCTCTGTCAGTGAATTCTGGCGCAGATGGCACATGTCGTTCGGACAGTGGCTCAGAGACTATATTTACATTCCGCTGGGCGGAAACCGGAAGGGGAAAATCCGCAAATATATCAATATTCTGATTACGTTCTTTGTCAGCGGAATCTGGCATGGCATCGGTTCCGGCTTTTTGATTTGGGGATGTCTGCAGGGTGTCTACCAGGTGTGCGGTGATTTGCTTGCGCCGGTTCGGGATAAGGCGGTCGGGCTTCTGCGCGTGGACAGAAATGCATTTTCCCATAAATTGTTCAAGGTTTTGTGCACCTATAGCTTAATCACATACGCATGGCTGTTTTTCCGAGCTTCGACAGCCGGACAAGCCATTTCCATGACAAAAAACATGATCTCCACATTCAATCCTTGGATTCTGTGGGATCAGTCTCTTTATTTGCTTGGAATTGATGCAAAAAACTTTTGGATTCTTATATTCGGAATTGTGATTATGATTGCAGTCGATTGTCTGCAGAGAAGAATGGCGATTCGCCAATGGTTTGCCGGACAGGGAATCGTGTTTCGGTACGTTGTTTTGTACCTGGTCATATTTGCAGTTTTAATTTTCGGAATCTATGGTCCGGGATATGATGCGGCGCAATTTATTTACGGTGGATTTTAGGAGGAACAAGAATGAAAAAAACTACAATTTTTCTTCGTTTTACTGTGTTTGTCCTGATTTTTGCCGTGCTGTTTCTTACGGTGACGGAGGTACTGCGGGACAAACGTGTGGAACTGGAATATGATGTCACATCTAAAGTGAAAGGGTTTTACGAAGAGCCGGAAAATACCCTCGATTTTGTGTTTGTTGGTTCCAGCCAGCTCTATGCGAGCATCGCGCCGAACGTTCTTTTTGAAGAGTTCGGGATTACTGCGTATGATTTTGCCGCCAATGAGCAACCGATGTGGATTTCCTATTATTATATCAAGGAGGCACTGAAGCATCAGAGCCCGAAGGCGATTGTGCTCGATGTGTTCACCATGTACGGCGACACCTATGAGCAGGAGGGAGCGACCCGTATTAATCTGGATGATCTTCCGTGGAATTTAAACAAGATTCAGGCCATCCGGGCTTCGGTTCCGAGAGAGAACAGAGCGTCCTTTTATTTTGAACTGGTGAAATATCATGACACATGGAATACGCTGGATGCGCACAAAATTCAGAGTTCCTTCTGGGACAAGCGCAACGTGTATCGCGGTTACTCGCCGTTTGTGGTTGCTCATGACTATGCGGAAGCGGCGCCGGATGAAGTGGTTATGCAGACAGAGCGCGAGCCGATGGGAGCCATGGCAAAAGAGTGGCTGGATAAAATTATAGATCTTTGCAGGGAAGAGAACGTCGATCTGATTCTGATAAAAACGCCGAACGGACACGCAGAAAGACAAAAGCTATACCTTTCCGTGGAAGATTATGCCAAGGAAAAACAGGTACCGTTTCTTAATATGAATACATTGTTTGACGGCGAGGCCCATGTCAATGTGCTGCAGGCGGAAAAAATCACCCGGTATGTGGGCGAGTATTTATGCGGGCAGTATGAGATTGCGGACAAGCGCAAGGATCCGGCATTTGCACAATGGCATGAGGACGGAAGATATTTTTATCATAAAAAGGATAAATGCGTGCAAATCGGGATTTCCGATATGCAGACATATTTTGAGACTTTACAGGGAAAAGAATGGGTGACGATGTTTGCGCTGAAAAAGACAGATGCAGTGAGCTTCGATGAGGAGGAAAAGGCTGCACTTGCATCGCTCGGTATTACGCCGGATTATGATGCACAGGGCCAGTGGTGTTATCTTATTCTTTTAAAGGATGGAAAACCGGTAACGGAAGGTGTGCAGGTGACGGATGCGTATGAGCAGGAGTTTATTCTTGATGACGGTCATGTTTATCAACTTTCTTATGATTTGGACGAAGATGGTAACGCCGTTGCAGGTTTATATATGGACGGCGCGAACTATTCCATGGAGCATGATGGTATGAATGTGTTTATTTATGATGCTTTGCTTGAGGAAATCGTGGAGTTTGTTGCGTTCGATACGGTAAGAGATGCAACTACGATAAGAGTACAGTAGGGCGAACCTTTTTGGATATAATTTATTCATATATAGCCACATGTACTAAGATTAAAGAAATACAGTATATAAACGCAGGACATTTATATAGCAGTTAATCTGTGCGAATTCCTAGAATTACTTGAAATATAAAATCATGTGATAGCGAAAAAACATCACTTGTTTGAAAAAGAAGGATATATTCCCGGCACCAAGTTCACTTGATGTGACGGAATATATCCTTCTTTTGAGTTTGATGTTTTTGAAGCTGTACTTCACATGATTTTATATTTTGTAGTAATTCTCAGAATTCGTACAACATTAATTGCGGTATAAATATCCTGCATTTATATATTTTATTCATAAATCTTTTTTAAGTTGTCCAGCTTCGCAGTAGCATTTTCCATCATCAAATCCAAGATCGTCAGAGCGGTCATGGCTTCGACGACAACAACTGCGCGGGGAACAATCACCGGATCGTGGCGCCCTTTGATTTGAACGGAAATGTTTTCTCCGTCTTTATTTACGGTATTTTGCTCTTTGAAGATGGACGGGGTAGGTTTGATGTAAGCGCGGAGCACAATGTCCTCTCCGTCGCTCATACCGCCTAAAATTCCGCCGCTGTGATTCGTTGCCTTTGCAACAGCACCGTCTTTCATAACGAAAGAGTCGTTGTTTTCGGAACCTTTCATCGTGGCAACGGCGATACCGTCACCGATTTCGAAGGCTTTGACACTTCCGATGGACATGATGGCTTTGCCGAGATTGGCATCTAATTTGTCAAAGACCGGTTCGCCGACACCGGCAGGAACACCTTTGGCAACACACTCAATAACACCGCCGGAAGAGTCGAGAGACTTCATACATTCTTCCAGATAAGCTTCGGCCTTTGCGGAAGCATCCGCATCGGGCATCGAAGTCGGAGTAGATAAAATCGTCTCTTTATCGAACTTGGCATAATCGATGGTCACAGGGCCGATGGAGCGGGTATAGGCACAAATCTCAATGCCGAGTTCCTTTAACAGTTTCAGTGCAATAGCACCTGCTGCCACACGGCCGATGGTTTCACGGCCGGAGGAGCGTCCGCCGCCCCGGTAATCGCGGAACCCGTATTTTTCATCAAAGGTATAATCCGCATGTCCCGGTCTGTAATAGGAGGCAATCTCCGAATAATCACCGGAACGCTGGGATGTATTTCTGACAAGAAGCGCAATCGGCGTACCTGTAGTTTTTCCTTCAAAAACGCCGGAGAGGATTTCTACCTCGTCCGCTTCCTTGCGCGGAGTGGCAAATTTGCTCTGTCCCGGTTTGCGTCGGTTGAGATATGTTTGGATGTCCGATGCAGAAAGAGAAAGTCCTGCCGGGCACCCGTCAACGACCACGCCGATACCTTCTCCGTGGGATTCGCCGAAGGTCTGTATTGTAAAATGTTTTCCAAGTATGGAACCGGCCATAATGCACCTCCAAATAGTCTGTAAATTATAAAGCATAATCATTATACGCCATGGCAGTTATGTTTGCAAAGCGTATTTTCTTATGATATGATTTATTTGTGTTTTTACTTGAATACAGTAAGGTGGACCAAAGATGAAAAAAACGCTGAAAATACGCAAGCTCCTTTGCATGCTGAGCGTGTGCATTATTTTTATTGTGAGCAATAGTTTTATATACGAACAGATACAAATCAATGCGGATGATATTCCGGCTGGTGCGCTTCCGGAGGATTTTGAACTCATTGAGGACGAGGACCTTTTGACGGATGAGGAACTGAAGGACCACGGTGAGGTGGATGCGGAAGAAACCTTTACCCTGGACGATGTTATGAAATCGGATTTCTCAGCGGTAGCGGAGGAGGAAGAATTGCCGAAGGATGGGGAAATCCAGCTGGATTCCTTTGACGAAAATGACTGGAAAATCGTTTTGATTAACAAACAGCATTCCATTCCGGAGGATTATGAATTTACTCTCGGAACGATTTCGACTTCCAAGGGAAGTATGAAGTGTGATGAGCGCATTATTCCGGAGCTGCAGCAGATGATGCAGGCGGCGAAGGACGACGGTGTGACACTTGTGATTTGTTCGCCGTACAGAGACTATGAGAGACAGATTTATCTGTTTAACCGGAAAATCAAGGCATATATGAAACAGCAGATGTCTTATCTGGAAGCATACCGTGTGACAGCGCAGGCGGTTACGGTTCCGGGAGCTTCCGAGCATCAGATTGGGCTTGCCCTTGATATTGTGACAAACACTTATCAGTCCCTCAACGAAGGATTTGAGGATACCGACGCCGGAAAATGGCTGGCAAAACACAGCTATGAGTATGGATTTATTTTACGCTATCCGAAGGGAAAGGAAGATATCACAGGTATCAGCTATGAACCGTGGCATTTCCGTTATGTGGGAAAGGCGGCGGCAAAGTATATGTACGACCATGAAATGACACTGTAATAGTTTACGGACTAAATTCAGGCACAATAAATCAGAAAAGATGAAATGATATGTTTCAAGTGATAAAACAGGAGGGCAATGCCAGACGCGGCGTAGCCACTACACCACACGGCGTCGTTCAGACGCCGGTTTTTATGAATGTCGGTACCATTGCGGCGATCAAAGGAGCTGTCGGTACGGAGGATCTGGAAGCGATCGGTACACAGATTCAGCTTTCCAACACGTACCATCTCCATGTAAGACCGGGGGATGAAGTGGTCCACAAGCTGGGGGGGCTTCACAAATTTATGGTATGGGACAAGCCGATTTTGACGGATTCCGGCGGATTTCAGGTATTTTCCCTTGCGGGCCTTCGCAAGATTAAGGAAGAAGGCGTCTATTTTAATTCCCATATCGACGGACGTAAGATTTTCATGGGACCGGAGGAGAGCATGCAGATTCAGTCCCATCTTGCATCGACAATCGCCATGGCATTTGACGAGTGTCCGCCGAGCAAAGCGGATTATGATTATGTCAAAAATTCCGTAGACCGCACAACCAGATGGCTGGAACGCTGTAAAAAAGAGATGGACCGCTTGAATACTCTGGATGACACCATCAACAAACAGCAGTGGCTGTTCGGTATCAACCAGGGAGCAATCTATAAAGATATCCGCGTGGAACACGCAAAACGCATTGCAGAGTTTGATCTGCAGGGCTATGCACTGGGCGGACTTGCGGTTGGCGAGACCCATGAAGAAATGTATTACGTGATTGAGGAGACTGCACCATACCTTCCGCAGGAAAAACCGCGCTACCTGATGGGAGTCGGTACACCGGCTAACATTTTGGAAGCAGTGGACCGTGGAATCGACTTTTTTGACTGTGTATATCCGTCGCGAAACGGACGCCATGGTCATCTGTATACAAAGCATGGAAAAATCAATCTTTTCAATGCAAAATATGAGCTGGATACGCGCCCGATTGAGGAGGACTGTCAGTGTCCGGCCTGCAAGCGATACAACCGCGCATACATCCGCCATCTTCTCAAGGCAAAAGAGATGCTCGGCATGCGACTTTGCGTTCTTCATAACCTGTATTTTTACAACCACATGATGGAAGACATCCGCATGGCACTGGATGAGGGCAGATTTGCTGCCTATAAAAAAGAAATGCTGGAGAGCATGGCGGCGGGGGAGTAATTTATAAAGGTTTTACTTGCACAACGCCCATAATTTGTGTATGATATCTTCTAGTACGAAAATTTGAAGCATAAACGGAGGTTTATAACATGGGACTTTTATTAACAGCAGAAGCTGCAGCAGCGCCTAGCGCACAGGGATCAGGACTTTTTCTGGTTGGATATATTGTCTTTTTTGTAGCAATCATTTATCTTATGATGGTTCGTCCGCAGAAAAAAGAGCAGAAGAGAATGAACGCGATGTTTTCTTCTATGGCAGTCGGCGACAGTGTGTTGACTACAAGCGGCTTTTACGGTATTTTGATCGATATCGACGATGAACAGAACACGGTAATCGTTGAGTTCGGTAACAACAAAAACTGCCGTATCCCGATGAACAAGACAGCGATTGCCCAGGTAGAAAAACCGGACGCTGAATAAAATATTTTAAAGCAAAGTATAAAGAGACGTTGATGCAGGCATCAGCGTCTCTTTTTTGCTCGAAATTTATGTTTGAGTTTTTTGTATTCCTGTTTTAAAAATGCAACATCCGTTCCGTGATAAAAAATAAGGAGCAGGCAGAATATACTTACAAGCTGCGCGCGGAAGGTGAAAAAATAATGGATGTAGGAATGATTGGACAGTACGGCAAAACGTACATACGGAATCAGCCCGATCAAAAACAGTACCGGAACAACGTCCGGAAGATTCTTTTGTTTTTTGACCAGATAGAACACCATGGCAATCAAAACAAGCAGAAGTACCGGAAGAACAAAACCGATCCGGTCGCTGCAAAGCGAAACCGGAAACAGACACCGGAGATTTCGCAGGAGGGCACCGTTGATCTGCTGAAGCAGGTTCATGGAAGCCGCTGCCTCCCCGCCGGTCCGCTCGGCCGTGCTTGCAAGGGCATCGGATAGGCCGTTGGTTCTGAATACTATGCTGTAGAGTACCCATTTAAAACTCCATGTAAATCCGTAGCCAAACAGCCAGCTGACACCGGACTTAACACAAAACAGAATCTTTTTTTCGTTCTGTTTCAATATGTAGAGAGTCAGCGGCAACAAAAAGGTCAGTGTTTCTGTCGTCAGAAAGTCTGTAAATGCAGTCAGGCTTCCCAAAACGAGAAAAACAGGGACGTCAGAACCGGTATATTTGCGCCGGAGTCGTAAAATAATCGGAACCGATCCGAAAGCAATGACAAACGTGGACATGTATTCCAGCGAGAACGGTACATACCAGACAGCGCACACAAAGCAGGCGACAAGAAAGCAGATCCCGGTCCCGAAGCCGTATTCTTTCTTTATGGCCCAAAAGGCGATAAGCAGGAGAACAGCCAGCAGAATCATGTTCAGCACATAAATCTGCGACAGGTCAAAGAACAAAAAAAGCGGTCTGAGAAACGCCAGAGAGCCGTGCCAGTAGCGCATGTATTCATAAGTCGGAGATGCATCGTTTTTGACGCAATAAAGCAGGTTGTCGTTTTCGTTTGCGTATTCGTCATAGTAGTACCTGGAACGCATGACGGAGGCAAACGGCGCCGAGCTGTCACAGCTGTATGCAATGTTTAAGAGAATGGCATCTGCATGGCGGTCGATTTTGGAAGCCTTATCTTTTTCCGTCAGATGAAAAAAGGGTTGTTTTTCGCACAAAAACTCCGCAGATTCCAGAAGGTTTTCCTTGAGCTGCCCGGAAGGAATCCGCGCAGAGCAGGTCAGAAGAACAATCTCTACGGCCAATGTGATAAGCAATATGAAACTGTAATTTAAAAATTTGTTTTTTCTCATAAAAAAATACTAGCACAAAGGCAGGATTTTATGCAACAAAAGTTGACATGACTTTATTGCTTCATGTAAAATTAAGAAAATTGTGTTTTTGGGGGTTCGAATGAGAAAAAGGCTAAAAAAATTGATGGCTTGGATACTGCTTTTTGTGCTGTGTCTGCAAAGCGGTTCATTTACGGCGCTTGGTGCACCGAACTACATTACGACGGATTACACCTTGGAATCTGACAGCTACACGGATGGCTATGTGGTGACCAGCGGCGGAGTGCTTCGGTTTGCACCGGGATTGACGGTAAATCATCAGGTAACCCTGCAGTCCGGAGATTCTGTAGGGACGGGAAAACTGATCATTCCTGCCACCGCGACGATGAACGCAGGTATTACCATCCCAAGCGGATATTACAACAATCAGATAGACAATTCGGGAACAATCAACTATGAGCTGGAACTCACGGACGGTACCATATATAACCGCGGAAAAATCAGTTCTTTGACGCTGCTTGGTTCTTCCATGTTGCACTCCGAGGACGGAGCATCCTACGGGATACTGGATATCAGGGGAACCGGGTCCGGAGCGGTGATGACATCCGGAGCGATGTCGGCGGATGTTCTTTTGATGGACGGTTATGGTTTCTCGGAGATTGACAGCTCGCCAACAACGATACGTGTGAACGATCAGTTTATGTATGTAGGCACAGAAGCATTGTCGGATAAACTTTCCATACAACTTAATTCCAAAACGGAGACAACGATTGCAACAGAGGGACAAAGCGGTCTGTCTGTCTTTTTTGATGGAATTAAATACCCGTTGCCGGCGCTCAGTATTGCAGAGAAATCATTGAATGAAATCTATGCGGTTTCCGGGGATAAATCAGCTGTCTCTTACGGCGATCTTGTGGTCGGATATCAGACAACAAAGTCTGATGCGGTAAAAATTACAAACAGCGGTCTTGCGGACGTGCAGATACGTCTTGTGCCGTCCGGTGCGTGGAGTGACATGATTTCCGTGACATCCGGCGCGGCGTCGGTTAAATACAATTCGCCGATTTCTCTTGCGAAAGGGAATTCGGTTACGTTAAACATGGGGCTGAACAAAGGCGTTGCAGCCGGAACCAACACCGGAAACCTTTCTGTGCAGCTTTGTACATCGGAAGGAATATGCTATGATTCGTTTGATATAAGCGCAACGGTTGTTGTAAAAAAGGAGCCTTCCATTTCTGCACCGTCCGATTTTTACACACTTTCCGGAGAAAAAGGCGAGAACGGCTTCTATACATCGGATGTGACGGTGACGCCTACGGCAGGCTACCGGATTGCCAAGTCACTGGAGGACGATTTTACGGATACGATAGTTTACAGCAGTACGGCAAAAACGCCGGGTGTTTATTTGTCTAAAAAATCAACCGGGCAGATTACGGAACAGGTAAAGCTTAAGACAATCAAAATTGACAAGACAAAGCCGGAAGTGAACCGGACCTCCGGCGAAACCTATTATACGGATAAATTGACGGTTAAGGTCACGGATGATCATTTGAGCACGGTGAAGGTAAACGGTGAAGCCAAGACCGTGGAGGACGGAAAGGCGACATTCAAACTGGAAGGCTCGGACAATGAGGAAAAGAAATATGTAATCCGCGCCGAGGATAAGGCGGGAAATGTCAAAAAAATCACGGTTTATGTGGCGCCCGATTGGATGGAAAACGGAAAAGTGCCGGGCGGCAAAGCTGTCAAACTGTACAAGAATAAAAAGTATAAGTTTGGGGACGGAAACTTTAAGGTTTCCGGGGATTCCACAACGTATAAGGGCGGCAAAGCATTTTATGTGACGCAGTCGGGCGAGTATACGCTGAGCAACGTAAATTAACAGGAGCAAAAGAATGAATTCAAAAAAGAAATTGTGGATCGGAATCGGGATCGCTTTGGTGGTTGTCCTTGTCATTTGCCTGATTTTACTTTTGACGGGAAAAGAAAGCTACCGGGTCGTAAAAATATATGAGCTTGACGGCAGCGCTACCGTGCGCAGGGAGTCCATGGGTGAAATCGAAATGTATCCGAATATGGTTCTTCAGTCGGGAGACGAGGTGTATTTGGCGGAAGGATTGCTCACCTTAAAGCTGGATGAAGACAAATATGTCTATGTGGAAGAGAAGACAAGATTTCAGCTTGTGGCATCCGGAAACAGCAATTCCGGGAAAACAAGCATTCATTTGCTGGAGGGAGCGATTGTAAATGAAATCCAGTCTCCGCTTGCTGAGAATGCTTCTTATGAAGTACATACGCAAAACTCGTCCATGTCGGTCAGGGGTACGGTATTTCGTGTAGAAATCTTCCGTGATGAGGCAGGAATCTTGTATACAAGAGTTTCCGTGTTTGACGGCAAGGTGGAAACCCAGCTTGTTTATAAGGACGGAACAAAGGCAGATGCCAGAATGCTGGAATACGGAAAAGAAACCATCATTTTTGAGGATGAAGTGAATACAGATTATTTGGAAGGCATCACGGATATCAAGTACGAAACATTGCCGAAGAGTGCATTGGTGGCATTGAAAGAGTTAGTGCAAAATGGGTTGGAACTCCCGATTTCTCTTGAGAAGCTGGATGAACTGCTGGCGGATGAGCCGGAGCAGGAGCCGGAACTTGAGGAAGACGGAGATACAGAAGATACCGAAGATACTGCAGATGATATGCAGGAGGATGCAGAGGAAGATACCGGAGATGAGTCGGAGGATGAATCGGTAGGAGACGACGATTCTGCGGAGGATACCGGTGACGATACGACAGCGGGAACAGATGAAACGCCGCCTGCATCGACAACGGGAAAAAGCTATAAAATAACATTTGTGTATGACGGCGAAGTTTTTGCAACGCAGAATGTTTCCGAGGGCGGACAGGCGTCGAAACCGAAGCTTGCACCTGCGCCGGACGGTTCCTGGGATTTTGACTTTACTACAGCCATACATAAGGATACCGAAATTAATTGGAAAGAATAAGCAGTGAGGATGATGACATGAACGCTGAATTGTTGCGTAAGATTCCTACAGTACAGGACTTTTTTAAAGTGAGTGCAGACGGCGAAATACCGGAAAGCACCCGTATATTATTGGAAGCCATGGAAGAAGTGCATTTTGCGGACGGCGAAGACATTGTTGTGTACGGAGCTGAGCCGGAAGACGGAATGTATATCATTTTGGAAGGCAAGACAGATGTGCTGAACGATAAGGGCGAGCGGGTGAACCTTCTGTCAAAAGGAGATTTTATCGGCGAACTGGGTCTGATCAACGATGACAAGCGCGGAGCTACGGTGCGCGCGGTAGGCGACGTGGTCTGTGCCAATATTTCAAAGGCTCTTTTCTTTGAAATCGCAGAAAAAAACCGCAAGATTTACGGTATGTTCATGAATATGCTTTATCGCAAGACAGAAAAGCTTGTGACCGAACAGGAGCGTATCAAATCCGAACTTGCCATTGCGACCAAAATACAGGTCGGTTCTCTGGAAAACGATTTCTCATCGTTTAACAGCCTGAAGGATGTATATGTGACAGCACACATGTGTCCGGCAAAAGAGGTGGGCGGTGATTTTTATGATGTGTTTGTCATCGATGACTCCCACATTTGTTTTTTGATTGCAGACGTGTCCGGGAAAGGGGTTCCGGCAGCACTTTTTATGAGTATGGCAAAAATACATATCAAAAACTACGCATCGCTGGGGCTTCCTCTTGCAGAGGTTGCATTCCGTGTAAACAATCAGCTTTGTTATAAAAACGAAGAGGGAATGTTTGTCACGGCGTTTATCTGTGTGCTGGATTTGGAAAGTGATGAGGTGAAATTTATCAATGCAGGACACAATCCGCCGTTTCTGATGAAAGACGGCGGTGCATTTGAAATGATGAAACCGAAGGCAAATCTTGTGTTTGGAATGATGGAAGATATTCCGTACAAGGAGCAGAGCATAAAGCTGGAAAAAGGTGATGTCATTTATCTATACACAGATGGTATGACGGAGGCGCTCAACGCGCAGGAAGAGCTTTACGGGGAAAAGAGACTGGAGGAAGCGCTGAACAGGTATTGCAACCGGATTGACCGGTCCGATGCATTTATGAAATGTCTGTATGATGATGTAAATGCCTTTGCCGAGGGAGTCAGTCAGGCGGATGACATTACGATGCTTTGTCTCAGCAGAAAATAAATCCGCAAAAGCAGTCGGGAGGACAGAACGATGAACGCGAAAGGAAAACAGTTGCTTCGCCATATTGCCGAAGCATTTCTTGTCGGAATTCTCATTTTTATAATGACAATTACAAATTTGTTTTCTGCTTTTGATTATATGCTGAAAGATGCAGCATATCAGATACCGCGCGGAATTGACAGCAAAATCAAGATTATCGGTATCGACGACAGGACACTGGAGCAGATGGGGCCGATTCAGACGTGGTCAAGAGATGTGTATGCCCGTTTGCTGCGTCAGCTTGTGCAGGAGGAAAGCTGCAAACCGGTTGTCATCGGTTTTGATATTATATTTTCCGGGGAAGTGGATGCGCCTGGGGATGAAGCGTTTGCGGATATGTGCATGCGTTGTGGGAATGTTGTCACTGCATCCCAATTTGTTTACAGAGAAAAAGGCGAGATTAATAAGCAGGGGCTTATGGAGTATCCGATAGAGACCTATCTTATGCCATATGAAAAGCTTGCTGCAGTGACCGAGCAGGGCTTTACCAATGTGTCGCAGGATTCCGACGGCTTGGTGAGACGGATTAAAAGAGAGGAAACGATGCAGGGAGAGACAATCTCCATGTTTTCTCACAAAATATATGAGATGTACTGCGGACAGACCGGAGAGTCTCTGAATGAAATCAGCACAGACAAATACGGAAAGTCGCTGATCAATTATTCCGGAAAACCGGGAGATTATGAATATCTTTCTTTTGTGGATGTTTTGGACGGAAAAATCGATCCGAGGGCGTTTCAGGGTAGTATTGTGCTGATCGGCGCTTATGCGACAGGAATGCAGGATAACTTCCGGGTACCGGTCGGCGGAGCGGACCAGATGTACGGGGTAGAAATTCATGCCAATATTTTGCAGTCGCTGTTCCAAAACCGGTTTTCCGTAGGTGCAAATCCGTATGTAACCGGAATAATAACCGGGCTTTTGGGAGCGCTTTTGCATCTTCTGTTCCGAAGACGGGGGATCAAATTATCAACAGCAGTGCTTCTGCTTGCAATCGGCGGCTACGTCGGAATCGGTATTTGGCTCAATGAGCAGCACTGTACGATTCCGCTGTTGTATTTACCGCTTGGAATTCTTTTGTCGTACTTGTATTGTCTGATCAGCGGATATATTTTAGAAAAGCTCCGGCAACGGAAAATGCTGGCTGCATTCAAAAAATATGTGGCACCTGAGATTGTGGATGAGATTTCCAAACAGGGAGATTTCAAAATACAGTTGGGCGGTGAAAACAGAGATATTGCTGTTTTGTTTGTGGATATCCGCGGTTTTACCACCATGTCCGAGGTACTGACGCCGGAGGAGGTTGTAGCGATTTTAAACCGTTACCTGAATCTGACAACCAATGCGATTTTCAAAAACAAAGGAACGCTGGATAAATTCGTCGGGGATGCGACCATGGCGGTGTTCAATGCACCGTTTGATCTGGATGATTATGAATTCCGTGCGGTTTGTGCAGCGATGGATATTGTGGACGGCGGAGCGGCGCTGGAAAAAGAGCTTCTGGAAAAATTCGGAAGAAGTGTCGGCTTCGGTGTCGGGGTCAACTGCGGTGAGGCGGTTGTCGGCAATGTTGGGTGTGAATTCCGCATGGATTACACGGCCATCGGTGACACGGTCAACACGGCGGCGAGACTGGAATCCAACGCAAAAAAAGGACAGGTGCTCATCAGCGATGCTGTCTATGAGCGCGTGAAAGACCGCGTCGAAGTGGAGGAAATCGGTGAGATTCCGTTAAAAGGTAAATCAAAAGGTGTTTTTGTATATTCCGTTACATCAGTAAAGAGAGAGAACGTATGAAAGTAAACAAATTGTTGATTATTCCGGACTACAATCAAATAGAGAAATGTTTGACGGTTGCAAAGGAGTACGATTGCGGCTTTGAATACAATGATTTTTATATTCCGGATTTTTTGGAAGATGACAAAGGCTGCAGAGAGCGGATTGCGTATTATAAGACGTTGCAAGGGGCACCGGGGTATTGTACGATGCACGGTTCATTTTTTGATGTGACCGTGGCATCGGATGATCCGAGGATTGTGGAGGCGTCCGATTACCGAATTGAGCAGAGCATACGTATTGCGAAAGAGTTAAATGCAAAGGCGGTTGTATTCCACACCAACTTTATTCCGAATTTTCATATGGATTATTACAAGGAAAACTGGGTGGAGCGAAACGCGGTTTACTGGGCAGAAAAACTGAAAAAATATCCGGACATAAATATTTATATGGAAAATATGTTTGATATGTCATATGAATTGCTTGCCGGGCTTGCTGAGCGTTTGAAGCAGTATTCCAATTTCGGTGTTTGCTTTGATTTTGCGCATGCCCACGCATTTGGCGATGCGTCTGAGATTGACTGCTGGGTGAAGGCGCTTGCTCCTTATGTGAAGCATATTCATATCAATGACAATGATTTGGAAAAGGATCTGCATTTGCCGCTGGGAGAAGGGGAAATAGATTGGAACTATTTTAAAACGGTGTATGAAACTTATTTTCCGCAGGCGACGGTGCTGATTGAAGTAAAAGGCCCGGACGGGGCAAAGCGGTCTTTACAATTTTTGCAAAATTTGTAGAAGGGGTGTGGGTATGAAGCAAATAACACAGCAGTTAAAACTTCCGGCAGAGCTTGACAATCTGGACCGTGTGATTGGATTTTTGGAAACAAAGCTGGAGCAGTGCGATTGTCCGATGAAAGTCGTGACTCAGATTTGTGTTTCCGTGGAAGAAATTTTTGTAAACATTGCCAATTATGCGTATCCGGACCATATGGGGGAATGTCTGCTGGAATTGACTCTTGCGGGGGAAGATGACGCATACAATAAAATGGTGCTTTGCATCCATGATTCGGGGAAACAATTTGATCCGCTGAAAAAAGAGGATCCGGATATAACGCTTTCCGCGGAGGAGAGACAAATCGGCGGGCTCGGTATCTGGATGGTGAAGCAGAGCATGGATCAGGTAGAATACCGGTATGAAAACGAAAAAAATATTTTAACACTTACCAAAACGTGGTAGAAAAGGTTGGAGGAAGAAAAAATGAATATCAATGTGAAAAGCGAAGGAAACAAAAAGTGGATTGAACTGGACGGAAGACTTGACACAACTGCAGCGCCACAGCTTGGTGAGGTGATTGAAAAAGAGTTACAGGAGCCGGTGAAGGAGCTTGTGATTGACATGGAAAAATGTGCATATGTAGCCAGCTCCGGTCTCCGTGTTATTTTACAGGCACAGAAAAGCATTAACCGGGTACAGGGAAGCATGGTTGTGAAAAATGTGAACGAAACGGTGATGGAAGTATTTGAGATGACCGGTTTTTCGGACATATTGACGATTGAATAAAGGAGGCAGTGGAATGACACTGAGAGAACAGATTTCAGCATTTGTCGTAAATGAAATCGGCGGAGTGGTTGCTGTGGATACCGGCACCGGAGCTATCGTTTATGCAGATACATTTTTTGAGAAGATATATGGTCGCGATTTAGTCGGTGAAACAGCGGAAGATGCCATGATGTGGATCGGAGACTGCCCGGGAATTCCGGAGGACGGTGCGATTGCGGAGTGGGAGACCATTGATCTTGAGAAGCGCAATTACTACAAGGTGGAGTCAAAGCTTGTGAAAGCGGATGATGTATCCTGCCACGTCCACCGGCTGACCGACATTACCGAGTACATGAAACTCAATCATGATGTGACGAAATACATGTCCTTCTTTAAAAAATTAGCAGGCTTCCAGACTGCGATTTTGGAGAAACTCTCCAGCACCTATTATGAGCTTTTGCCGATGCTGGCTGATTTTTTCAAGACGGAGGAAATGTTTTTCCTGCTGCACAGAGATGCGCACATCGAAATGATAACTTACAATAAAAAGACAAACAATTACAACAATGCCCGCATCGCAGCGGATGAGCAGGCAATGGGAGTTTTTGCCATAGAGAGCGGGAAAGAATTGTCTTCGGCCCGGCTGGCAAATGACATAAAAGAAGCATTGGCCCTAGCAGGTATTGATGAGAATAAAAAATTGTATTCGCTCTGCTGCGGCGGAGTTTCCGAGCAGAGATATGCGCTGTTTTTTGTGGAACATGCCAAGATGGATAAGGAATCCATGGGAGAGGAAACACTTCTTTCCGTGATTCGTCTTTATATTGAAAACAGCATGATGCGTGAAAAATTGATTTATGACAGCGAACATGACGGATTGACCGGTATGTACAACAAAGGCAAATATCTTGCAATGCTGGAATCGGATTATCAGAATCTGGATTCCATCGGAATTTTCAACTTTGATGTGAACAATCTCAAGAAGATGAATGACACGTACGGTCATGAAGCGGGAGACAGATTGATCATCAAAGGGGCAGACAGTATTCGAAAAGTGACCAGCAGCAAAGTGCACGGTTACCGTATGGGCGGTGATGAGTTCCTGATGATTGCATGCAATGTGACGGAGGATGAGGTTGCCAATTTGAAGGAACGCTGGGAAGCGGAACTTGCCCGCCTTAATACACTGGAGGACGGCATTGAATGTGTTATCGCTGCAGGTGTTGTGTACGGAGAGAAAGGATATGATTTTGCAGCCCTCATGAAGCAGGCAGATGAACTCATGTATGAGGACAAGAAAAAGAAGAAAAAACCGGGGGAAGAGATCCGGTAAAGAAAAACGGCTGCAAAATGCAGTCGTTTTTGACGAAACTATTTTGACAGAAGGAAGAGACTGATATGTACAAAGAAATTTCTAAGCTAATCTTATACGGAAATATGGAGGAGGATGCCATTCTTGTTCAGCTCGGTGAGATTTTTCGCCGCTTTGACGAAAAGACAGCGGACAAAGCACAGCTGATCAAGGATATTTATACCCAGCTGAAGCATATTTTGGAAGTGGCGACAGACTATGGATTCGATAAAAACCTGTGGCACAATTATTTGACGTTTCTGCTGATTACAAATGAAAATCCGTTCAGTCTGACCTGTGAGAAAGTCGGTGCCAATGACGGTACAGTCAACACATTTGCAAAAAATGATTTCCGGGTATTCCGCAATCTTTTTTTCTATGATTTTTCAATTATTGAAAAGGAGCTGGGAATTGACTGCTTCAGCATTTTGGAAAATTACAAAGCCATCGGTAAAAAAGAATTTATGTACAACAAAAATGTCAGCGAAAAAGTGCAGTCTCTCAGCGATAAACTGGCCAGGACAAAAGATGAGAATGAATTTTTTGACGCGGTAACGGGATTTTACAGAGATTACGGCGTGGGAATGTTCGGCCTGAATAAAGCGTTCCGCATCGAGGATAGAACGGAGCCGGGACCGGTATTATTCCGTCCGATTAACAATATGGATAAGGTGATGCTTTCCGATTTGGTCGGCTATGAAATACAGAAAAAGAAACTCATCGATAATACAGAAGCTTTTGTCAGCGGCAAAAAAGCCAACAACGTGCTTTTGTACGGTGACAGCGGAACCGGAAAATCCACCAGCATCAAGGCCATTGTCAATGCATATTATGACAGGGGACTTCGCATGATTGAGATCTACAAGCATCAGTTCAAAGATCTCTCAAGTATTATTGCACAGATTAAAAACCGTAATTATAAATTTATAATCTATATGGATGATTTATCTTTCGAGGAGTTCGAGATTGAGTACAAGTTCCTGAAAGCAGTCATTGAGGGCGGCGTGGAGACGAAACCGGAAAATATTTTGATTTATGCAACGTCCAACCGCAGACACCTGATCAAAGAAAGCTGGAAGGACAGAAACGATATGGAGCATACAAATGATATTCACCGCTCCGATACGATGGAAGAAAAGCTGTCCCTCGTGCACCGTTTCGGCGTGACCGTTCACTACGGAAAACCGACCCAGAAAGAATACTTCCATATCGTCAATGAACTGGCGAAAAAGAACGGCATCGATATGGAGGAGCAGCAGCTGAACCAACAGGCCAACGCGTGGGAATTGGCACACGGAGGCATCTCCGGACGTACGGCCCAGCAGTTTATCAACCATTTGGCAGGACAAAAATAACCCGCATGCATAACCGTTATACATAAAAGTTATAATATGTGGTTTTGTTATAAAATGGATTGATAATAAACGTTTTTTCATGTAAACTGAGAGACAGTGAAAAAGAAATGCAGGAGGTTCGGTTATGAATATGAACATTGTATGTATTCCGGGAGACGGTATCGGCCCGGAGGTTGTGGCAGAGGCGAAGAAAGTGCTGAAAAAGGCAGCTTCTGTTTACGGACATGAAATAAATTTTGAGGATATTTTAATGGGAGGCGCATCCATCGATGTGCACGGGGTTCCCCTGACAGATGAAGCGATTGCGACAGCAAAGGCTGCGGATGCAGTTTTGATGGGCTCCATCGGAGGAAACACACAGACATCTCCTTGGTACAAGCTTCCGCCGGAGAAGAGACCGGAAGCAGGTCTTTTAAAGATCCGTAAAGCGTTAAATCTTTTTGCAAACCTCAGACCGGCAGTTCTTTATGAAGAGCTTGCAGCTGCTTGTCCGCTGAAAACGGAAATCAGCGAAAAAGGTTTTGATATGATGATTATGCGTGAGCTTACCGGCGGTCTTTATTTCGGAGAACGCAAGACGTTTGAAGAGGACGGCGAGATGAAAGCAATCGACACGCTTACATATTCCGAGAGTGAAATCCGCAGAATCGCCGTAAAAGGTTTTGATATTGCGAGAAAACGCCGTCAGAAAGTGACGAGTGTAGATAAAGCCAATGTGCTGGATTCTTCCAGACTTTGGAGAAAAGTTGTGGAGGAAGTGGCAAAGGATTATCCGGATGTCACTCTGGAGCATATGCTCGTTGACAACTGTGCGATGCAGCTTGTCAAAGACCCGGCGCAGTTTGATGTGATTCTTACAGAGAACATGTTCGGAGACATTCTTTCCGACGAGGCGAGCATGGTGACAGGTTCCATCGGAATGTTGGCATCTGCAAGCTTAAACGATACAAAATTCGGACTTTATGAGCCGAGCGGCGGATCCGCACCGGATATCGCTGGAAAAGGCATTGCCAATCCGATTGCAACGATCCTTTCCGCATCGATGATGCTCCGCTACACCTTTGATTTGGACAAGGAAGCGGATGCCATTGACAATGCGGTAAAACAGGTACTTACGGAAGGTTACCGTACCATTGACATTATGCCACAGGATGAAGAAGGCAAGTCAAAAGTAAAACAGGTCGGCACCAAAGAGATGGGCGATCTGATTTGTGAAAGATTATAATCGGCAGAAGAACAGTTTGGAGGCAGAAAAAATGAAAAGTGATAATGTAAAAAAAGGAATGAAACAGGCGCCGCACAGATCTCTGTTAAATGCGCTTGGAATGACAGCAGAAGAAATGGACAAGCCGATGGTCGGTATTGTCAGCTCCTACAATGAAATTGTACCGGGACACATGAATCTTGATAAGATTGTGGAAGCGGTAAAACTCGGTGTTGCCGAGGCAGGTGGTGTACCGGTGGTATTTCCGGCTATTGCGGTTTGTGACGGTATCGCCATGGGACATGTAGGAATGAAATATTCCCTCGTAACAAGAGACCTGATTGCGGATTCTACCGAATGTATGGCACTTGCTCATCAGTTTGACGCACTTGTTATGGTTCCGAACTGTGACAAAAACGTACCGGGTCTGCTTATGGCTGCGGCCAGAGTCAATGTTCCGACTGTATTTGTATCCGGAGGACCGATGCTCGCAGGACGTGTGCACGGTCAGAAACGAAGCCTTTCCTCTATGTTTGAGGCGGTAGGTGCTCATGCAGCAGGTACTATGACAGAGGATGAAGTGAGAGAATTCGAGGAGAAGGTATGTCCGACCTGCGGCTCCTGCTCCGGTATGTATACAGCAAACTCCATGAACTGCCTGACAGAGGCTCTCGGTATGGGACTTCAGGGGAACGGTACGATTCCGGCAGTATATTCGGAACGTATCAAACTTGCAAAACATGCAGGTATGGCAGTTATGGAAATGTATCGTAAAGACATTCGTCCGCGTGACATCATGACAAAGGATGCAATTTTAAATGCACTTACTGTCGATATGGCGCTCGGATGTTCTACAAACAGTATGTTACATCTTCCGGCTATCGCCCATGAGATCGGATTTGATTTCGATATCGCTTTTGCAAATGATATCAGCGAAAAGACACCGAATCTTTGCCATCTTGCTCCGGCAGGTCCGACTTACATGGAAGACCTCAACGAAGCCGGCGGTGTGTATGCGGTAATGAATCAGCTTTCCGAACTCGGTCTTTTGAATCTTGACTGTATGACAGTTTCCGGAAAGACCATCGGAGAATGCATCAAAAATGTGAAAAACAGAGACGAAGAAGTCATTCGTCCTCTTTCCAACCCATATAGTAAAACAGGCGGTCTTGCAGTTCTGAAAGGAAATCTCGCACCGGACGGAAGCGTGGTAAAACGTTCCGCTGTGGTAGATGAGATGATGGTTCACGAAGGACCGGCAAGAGTCTTTGACTGTGAGGAAGATGCCATTGCAGCCATCACAGGCGGTAAAATCGTGGCAGGGGATGTCGTGGTAATCCGCTACGAAGGACCGAAGGGCGGACCTGGTATGAGAGAAATGCTCAATCCGACTTCTGCAATTGCAGGTATGGGACTTGGTTCTTCCGTTGCACTGATTACAGACGGACGTTTCTCAGGTGCTTCCAGAGGAGCCTCCATCGGACACGTTTCTCCGGAAGCTGCTGTCGGCGGACCGATTGCGCTTGTGCAGGAAGGTGATATTATCAAGATCAATATTCCGGCCATGACATTAGATGTGGACGTGACAGAAGAAGAGATGGCAGCGAGAAAAGCTGCATGGACACCGAGAGAGCCGAAGGTTACTTCCGGTTATCTGACAAGATACAGAGAGCTCGTAACAAGCGGTAACAGAGGTGCAATCCTTGAAGTTCCGAAGAACAACGAATGATATATTGGAGGATATAAATTATGCAGCTTACAGGAGCGGAAATTGTAATAGAGTGTTTAAAAGAACAGGGAGTGGATACGGTTTTCGGATATCCGGGCGGAACGATTTTAAATATATATGATGCCCTTTACAAACATTCCGATGAAATCAGACATATTCTTACATCCCACGAACAGGGCGCAGCACATGCAGCTGACGGTTATGCAAGATCCACAGGAAGAGTGGGTGTTTGTATGGCGACCAGCGGACCGGGAGCAACCAATCTTGTCACCGGTATCGCGACTGCATATATGGACAGCATTCCGGTTGTCGCAATTACGGCAAATGTAAATCTTCCGGCCCTCGGAAAGGATTCTTTCCAGGAGGTGGATATCGCCGGTGTGACAATGCCGATTACAAAACACGGCTACATTGTAAAAGATGTCAAAGAATTGGCACCGACTATCCGTAAGGCATTCAAAATTGCCAAGAGCGGAAGACCGGGTCCGGTACTTGTGGATATTACAAAGGATGTGACGGCCAACACTTGTGAATATGTGTTTGAACCGGCGCAGGAACCGGAGTATAAAAATTCCTTTACGGAAGCAGATATCGATAAAGTGGTAGAACTGATGGAAGCAGCGCAGAAGCCGTACATGTATATCGGCGGAGGTGTTATTCTTTCCGATGCAGCGAGACAGGTGGCATTGCTGGCACAGAAATTAGACTGTCCGGTATGTGACACATTGATGGGAAAAGGTGCATTTGACGGCTACGACGAAATGTACACCGGTATGATCGGAATGCACGGAACAAAGGCTTCCAACCTGGGTGTTTCCGAATGTGATCTTCTCATTGCACTCGGCGCACGTTTTTCTGACCGTGTAATCGGAAATCCGAATACCTTTGCATCCGGAGCAAAGATTGTACATATTGACATTGATGCTGCAGAGATTGATAAAAACATCCGCACAGATGCATCTGTGATCGGAGATTTGAAGGATGCCCTTGACGCAATCAATGAAAAACTTTCACAGAAATCCCATCCGGAGTGGAGAGCTCGCATTACAGAATTAAAAGAAAAATACCCGCTCGGTTACAATCAGGACGTACTTACCTGTCCGTATGTGATAGAGCAGATTGATAAAGCAACCGAAGGAAATGCAGTAATTACAACGGATGTCGGACAACATCAGATGTGGGCAGCACAGTATTATCATTACACAAAGCCGCGTACATTCTTAAGCTCCGGCGGACTGGGAACAATGGGTTACGGTCTCGGTGCCTGTATCGGTGCAGCGGTAGGTAATCCGGACAAGACGGTGATTAATATTGCGGGAGACGGATGTTTCCGTATGAATATGAACGAACTTGCCACGGCAAGCCGTTACAATATTCCTATTATCCAGGTGGTGATCAACAATACCGTGCTCGGAATGGTTCGCCAGTGGCAGACATTGTTTTATGATCACAGATATTCGCAGACCGTTCTGCAGGATAAAGTGGACTTCTGTAAAGTGGCAGAAGGACTTGGCTGTGATGCATACCGTGTAACAAAGAAAGAAGAAGTTATGGATGCGGTGAAAAAAGCCATTGAAAACAGAAGACCGGCATTGATTGAGTGTGTGATTGATCCGGATGACAAGGTGTTCCCGATGGTTCCTGCCGGTCAGCCGATCGATCAGGTATTTGACGAAAAAGATTTGGAAAAATAAAAGTATTGTTTGAACGGATACAGATATGAAAAAAGTAATAGGTATTACCTTGGGTGTTTTGATATTGGTACCGGCAATATTCCTCGGCATCTGTTACGGAATTGTGCGGTATCAATACAAAGATACCTTCATGCCGGGGATTTTTATTAACGGTGTGTACACAGCAGATTGCACGCCTGAGGAAATCAATGAAACACTGAAGAAAGATACGGAATGTCCGCAGTTTACAGTGACGGACAAAGAGGGAAACACGTATACTTTTTCCCTTGCGGAAATCAACTATGAGCAGGATTATCTTGTGCAGTTGAAAAGAATTCATGCTTCGCAGTCTGTGATAGGACTTGCCGGATGGTTTTTCGGGGATGAAATCAAGTTCGATGAGATTCAAATTGATCCGGATACCTCATATGAAGAATCTGTTTTAAAGAAATATTTGGATGAAGCAGAGTATCTGGAGGATAATTCGGACCCGAAGGACAAAATTATCGAAATCCGCAGGGATCATAACGGTTACTATCTCTATGATGAGACCAAAAACCTGCTCAGCCATGAGAAAGCGGTAAATGCTATTTCAAAAGCGCTGGAGAAAGGCGAGTTTTCGGTTGATTTGTTGCAAGCAGAGTGCTATACAGAGATTGACTATACAAGTCAAATGCAAAAAACACTGGAAAAATGGGATGCACTTGCATCTTATGTGGAATCATCGGTCACATATACTTTCGGAGATAAAACCGAAGTGGTAGACTGTGCGGAAATCAGCAATTTTATTGCGACGGACGAAAATGGTAAATTTTTGTATGATGAGAGCGGTTCCTTTTATCTGGACGAAGAAAAGATAAAGGAATATGTCACTTATTTGGCGGATAAGTATAACACGGTAAATAAGCCGCGTGTTTTTTCGCCGACCAGAGGTGGCTCTGTCACGGTAGAAACAGGGACTTACGGATTTAAACTGAACGAGAAGGCAGAGAGGGAATATTTGGCAAAGGTTATCGGTCGCAGAAATCAGCTCACGCGCAAGCCTGAATTTACGCAGACGGCCTACACGGAAATTTACAATACAGACGATATCGGCGATACCTACATAGAAGTGGATTTGACCAATCAGATGATGTATTACTATGAAAACGGCCGGATGCGGATTGATACACCGGTTGTAACCGGAAATACATCCCTCGGAAGAGGAACTCCGGAAAAAGTCTGCTATGTATACGGAAAAGAACGGAACCGTACACTGCGCGGGGAAGGCTATGCATCTTTTGTGAATTATTGGATGCCTGTTTACGGAGGCGTCGGAATACATGATGCATCCTGGCGCGGAAGCTACGGCGGAAAAATATATAAGACCAACGGTTCTCACGGCTGTATCAACACGCCGTATGCAAAGGTGAGCAAGCTTTATGATATGGTGGAAATCGGTACACCGGTTATCATTTTTTATTAAAACACGTTGACGTATTAAAGTATTAAATGTAAAATATAGTTTAAGTGTGTCGGAAAACATCCGATTTTCCGGCAAAGAGAGGAGTAAATGAAATGGCAAGAGTTTATAACTTTTCAGCAGGTCCGGCAGTTTTACCTGAAGAAGTATTAAAAGAAGCTGCAGAAGAAATGATGGATTACAGAGGATCGGGAATGTCCGTTATGGAGATGAGCCACCGTTCCAAAACATACGATAACATTATCAAGGAAGCAGAAGCAGATCTTCGCGACCTTCTGAATATTCCGGATAACTACAAAGTATTATTCTTACAGGGCGGAGCAAGCCAGCAGTTCGCCATGATCCCGATGAACCTGATGAAAAACAAAAAAGCAGGTTATATCGTAACCGGTCAGTGGGCAAAGAAAGCTTACCAGGAAGCTAAAATTTACGGTGAGGCAATTGAGCTTGCATCTTCCGCAGACGAAACATTCTCTTACATTCCGGATTGTTCCGATCTCGATATCCCGGATGATGTAGACTATGTATACATTTGTGAAAACAATACAATTTACGGTACAAAATTCAAAGAGTTACCGAATACAAAAGGACATCTTTTGATTTCCGACGTTTCATCCTGCTTCTTATCAGAGCCGATGGATGTTGAAAAATACGGCGTAATCTACGGCGGAGTTCAGAAAAATATCGGACCTGCAGGTGTAGTTATCGCAATTATCCGCGAAGACCTCATCACAGACGATGTTCTTCCGGGAACACCGACGATGCTCAAATACAAAATCCATGCAGACAATGAGTCTTTATATAACACACCGCCTGCATACGGCATTTATATCTGCGGTAAAGTATTCAAATGGATTAAAAAACAGGGCGGACTTGCAGCGATGAAGGAATATAATGAAAAGAAAGCTGCAATCCTTTACGATTTCCTTGATGAATCTAAACTCTTCAAAGGAACCGTGCGCAAGGAAGACCGTTCTCTTATGAATGTTCCGTTCATCACAGGAAGCGATGAACTTGACGCTAAATTCATCAAAGAAGCAAAAGAAGCCGGCTTTGAAAATCTGAAAGGACACAGATCTGTCGGCGGTATGAGAGCAAGTATCTACAATGCTATGCCGATCGAAGGTGTAGAGAAATTAGTTGCATTCATGAAAGAATTTGAAGCAAACAACGCATAAAGAAAGAAGGAAACAGACATGTTTAAATATTATTGCTTAAATCCGATCGCACAGGTTGGTTTGGTAAAATTCAATGACAATTTTGCAAAGACAGAAGACGTTAACGCAGCTGAAGGTATTCTTGTAAGAAGTGCATCCATGCATGAGATGGAGCTTTCCAACAACCTTCTGGCAGTGGCAAGAGCCGGAGCGGGCGTTAACAACATTCCGCTTGATAAATGTGCAGAAAAAGGTATCGTAGTATTCAATACACCGGGTGCAAATGCAAACGGCGTAAAAGAGCTTGTGTTCGCAGGTATGCTTCTTGCATCCCGTGATGTCGTAGGCGGTATCGAGTGGGTAAAGGCACAGACAGAGAATGACAATGTTGCGAAGGACGCAGAGAAAGAAAAGAAAAAATTTGCCGGAACAGAGCTTCAGGACAAGAAACTCGGTGTTATCGGTCTCGGTGCCATCGGTGTAAAAGTTGCCAATACAGCAAAACACTTCGGCATGGAAGTGTACGGTTATGACCCGTATGTTTCTGTAGACGCAGCATGGAACTTAAGCCGTGATATCAAACATGTGTTAAATGTAGAAGAGATTTACGAGAAATGTGATTATATTACCGTTCATGTACCGCTTCTTGACAGTACAAAGGGCATGATCAACAAAGAAGCCATCGAAAAGATGAAAGACGGTGTTATCATCCTGAACTTTGCCCGTGATCTTCTTGCAAATGAAGCAGATGTGCTCGACGGAATCAAGAGCGGTAAAGTGCGCAAATATGTGACAGACTTCCCGAACACAACAACCGTCGGAAAAGAAGGCTGTATCGTAATTCCGCATCTCGGTGCTTCTACAGAAGAGTCCGAGGACAACTGTGCAAAGATGGCAGTAAAAGAGATGATGAACTACCTGGAAAACGGTAACATCATCAACAGTGTAAACTTCCCGCGTCTTGACATGGGTGTATGTAATCAGGCCGGCCGTGTGGCAATTTTCCACAAGAACGTTGCAAACATGATTACGAAGTTTACAGCTACTTTCGGTGATCTCGGAATCAATATCACAGATATGGCGAACAAGTCAAAAGGTGATTTCGGTTATACGATGCTCGATGTAGAAACACCGATCACAGATGAGATGGTTGCAAAGCTTTCTTCCATTGACGGAGTTATCAGAGTTCGTGTAGTAAAATAAGAAATGTGTAATAATAAAGACGGGAGCCTGCCAGCAGGCTCCCGTCTTTTTGTGTCCTTATTGAATTCCTAAATCCGCATAATCTGCTTTGAATTTATTTTGTCTTTCCACAGCAGCTTCCGATGCCAGATCCATATATTTAATGAATACATCCTCCAGCGGCTCGCCGCTTTCTTTCGCCAGCGTTTCCATGATCGGTCTTAAACGCTCTAGCTGCTCGGAAATAGGAGTTTTTTGCGGGTCCGGATCGATGTCTGCCATCGCTTCGTTTGCATATTCCGTGATGCGGTCTAAAAAAATCTTATCTTCGTTTGTCATATCAGCACTTCCTTCTGTCAAAATCTAATTAAAAAATCATCACAAAACACATGATAGCATTTTATAAGTTAACTGTCAAAATTGTTTACGAAATATAGTAAATTTGCTATAATATTTTTTGTATGAATTATAATTTCAAAGGAGAAAAAATATGGCAGGAATACATCCGTTTAAAGCAATCAGACCGAAGAAAGGATTGGAGGATCGCATAGCAGCCCTTCCGTACGATGTGTACAACCGTGCAGAAGCCAAGGAAGTTGTTGCAGGGGAAGAATTATCCTTCCTCAAGATTGACCGCGCAGAGACGCAGTTTGACGACAGTGTGGACACCTATGATCCTTGCGTATATCAAAAAGCCCATGACATGCTCTGGGATATGATTGAGAAGGGGCAGTTTATACAGGATGAAAAGGAATGCTATTACATTTATGAGCTTACTATGAACGGAAGAAGCCAGAGCGGTATTGTAGCTGCTTCCTCCGTGGATGATTATATGAATAATGTCATCAAAAAGCATGAAAATACGAGAGCGGACAAAGAAGTGGACCGTATCAATCACGTGGATATCTGTAATGCGCAGACAGGGCCGATTTTCCTTGCATATCGTTCCAAAGAAGAAATCAATGCCATTGTGAATAAGAAAAAACAGGAGACACCGGTTTATGATTTCATAAAAGAAGATGACGTTACGCACAGAGTTTGGGTGATTGACGATGCCTCAGAGGTGGAAACGATTCGAAACGCTTTTGCATCTATCAACGAAATTTACATTGCGGACGGTCATCACAGATGTGCATCGGCCGTAAAGGTTTCCCTGAAACGTCGTGAGGCGAATCCGGACTATACAGGTGCAGAAGAGTTCAACCGCTTTTTGTCGGTGCTTTTCCCGGATGATCAGCTGATGATTATGGATTATAACCGCGTAGTGAAAGATTTGAACGGACTTTCAAACGAAGAATTTCTTGCAAAAATAGAAGCTGTTTTCGAGTGTGAAAAAATCGCTGTTGACTCATATAGTCAAACGGATAAAGAAGGCAAAGATGCAGTGATTAAGCCGGCCAAAAAAGGTCAGGTATCCATGTATTTGGACGGTGATTGGTACAAGATGTCGATTAAAGATCAGTTCAAAACACAAGACCCTGTAAAAGGACTGGATGTCTCATTGCTTCAGGAAAATATTTTGGCTCCGGTTCTCGGAATCGAAGATCCGAAAACGGACAAAAGAATTGATTTTGTCGGCGGAATCAGAGGTCTGGCCGAGCTTGAAAAACGCGTTGCAAATGATTGTAAAGTTGCATTTTTAATGTACCCGACGTCCATCGGAGAATTGTTTGCCGTTTCGGATGCAGATTTGCTTATGCCGCCGAAATCCACATGGTTTGAGCCAAAGCTTCGCAGCGGACTTTTTATACATAGTTTGAAAGATTAGGAGGTGCTTTATGACCAAGAAATTATACAAATTAATGAACTGGGCAGACGTAGAAGGAATTGTTTATTCTGAGGAGGATGATCCGCATCGCATTTTGGGACCGCATCCGGCGGGAACAAGCACGATGATCCAGTTTTTCTATCCGGGAGCTCAGAATGCGACTGTTGTGACACAGAAAAGCACCTATAAGATGGAACTGGCCGATGAAGAAGGTTTCTTTGCGGTTCTGATTCCGAAGGCAGACAAAACCGACTATACGGTTGAAGTCGTGATGGAAGACGGCGTGACCAAGGAGGTTTGTGATCCGTACAAGTTTAAACCGCTTATCACCAAAAAGGATACGGATAAATTTAACAACGGAATCCACTATACGATTTACGAGCTTCTCGGCGCACATGTTAAGACGATCGACGGTGTGACCGGTGTATATTTTGCAGTCTGGGCTCCGAATGCACTTCGTGTGAGTGTGGTCGGTGATTTCAACAACTGGGACGGAAGATTCCATCAGATGCGCAGACTTTGGGATTCCGGTATATTCGAAATCTTTGTACCGTGTGCAAATCTGAATGATAATTACAAATTTGAGATTAAGGCAAAAGGCGGAAACGTATTCCTGAAATCCGACCCGTACGGAAACTGGGCACAGCTGCGTCCGGAAACGGCGTCGGTTGTTGCGGATTTGACAAAGTTTAAATGGTCCGACGGCGATTGGATGAGTCAGAGAAAGAAATTCAAACCGGAAACCTCACCGATGTCGGTTCTCGAAATTCATCTCGGGTCTTTTGCAAAACCGGATGAAAACGATGACAGACCGTTTTTGAACTACAGAGAGCTTGCGCCGAAAATCATCAAATATGTCAAAGAAATGGGCTATACCCATATTGAGCTTATGCCTGTTATGGAGCATCCGTTCGATGCCAGCTGGGGATATCAGGTGATCGGTTATTATGCAGCTACTTCCCGTTACGGTACGCCGGAAGATTTCATGTATTTTATGAATGAAATGCATAAAAATAATATCGGAGTAATTCTTGACTGGGTACCGGCGCATTTCCCGAAAGATGACCAGGGACTTTCCGGTTTTGACGGAACTTGTCTTTACGAGCATGCAGATCCGCGTCAGGGTGAGCATCCGCACTGGGGAACCAAAATTTTCAATTACGGAAGACCGGAGGTTAGAAACTACCTGATTGCCAATGCCTTGTTCTGGATCAATGAGTTCCATGCGGACGGTATCCGCATTGATGCAGTTGCGTCCATGCTTTATCTTGATTACGGAAAGAATGACGGCGAGTGGGTTGCCAACATGTACGGCGGCAAAGAAAACCTGGAAGCCATTGAGTTTTTGAAACATTTGAACAGCATCATCCACAAGCAGAAGGATGGCGTTTTGACCATCGCCGAAGAATCCACTGCATGGCCGAAAGTGACAGATATCGTAGAAAAAGACGGTCTCGGCTTTGATATCAAGTGGAACATGGGTTGGATGAATGATTTCACCGGATATATGCACTATGATCCGTTCTTCCGCGGACATCATCACGGCGAGCTGACGTTCAGTATGATTTATGCGTACAGCGAGAAATTTATGCTTGTATTGTCGCATGATGAAGTTGTTCACGGAAAATCATCCATGATCGGCAAAATGCCGGGAGATATTCCGGACAAATTCAAAAATCTCCGTGCAGCGTACGGATTTATGATGACACATCCGGGCAAAAAACTTCTCTTCATGGGACAGGATATTGCAGAGTTTGATGAGTGGAACGAAGCGCGCAGCGTACAGTGGGATTTATTGCAGTACGATGACCACAAGCATATGCAGGAATACGTAAAGACTTTGAATGAGCTTTACAAGACAATGCCAGCACTTCATGAAATGGACCATACACCGGATGGATTTGAGTGGATCAACAATATTTCGGCGAATGAAAATGTGGTTGTTTACCTGCGTAAGGCAGAGAACGACAAGGATACACTTCTTGTTGTGTGTAACTTTGCAAATGAGGAGCGCAAGGATTATAAAATCGGAGTTCCGTTCCCGGGTAAATATAAAGAAATCCTGAATTCGGATTCTAAAAAATACGGCGGAAGCAACTGTATTAACGCAAAAGCAATTGCTTCCGATGAGGATGAGTGTGACGGACGCATGGATTCCGTTCGCATTAAGATGCCTGCGCTGAGCACACAGATTTTCTCTTATACGCCTTTTACCGCAAAGGAAAAAGCGGCAATAGAGAAACGCAAAGAGGAAGAACGCCAGAGACAGGTCGAGCTTGCCAAAATAGCGGCGGCAAAAGAGGCGGAAACCCAGGCACGCAAGGCTGCAGAGGATGCAAAAGAGCAGGCAAAACGCGCTCAGGAAGAGGCGAAAATGGCGTTAAAACGTGCTATGGACGAAGCAAAGAAGGCCGAGGCGCTGGAAAAAGAAGCCCGCGAGCTGGAGAAGGAAGCCAAGCAGCGTGCAGATGAAAGCCAAAAGGTAAAGGACGAGGCGAAGTATGTATAGTGACGAAGAAGTAACCGAAAAACTGAGCATATTTCAACAATTTATGGAGACACTTCCGCAAAAAGCATTGAATCTGGGCGTTCGTGTTGTACTTGCGCTTGTATTTTTCTTTGTAGGAGCGCAGGTGATTAAATTAATCCGTAAAATATTAAAGAAATCCTTACAACGTGCCAATGCAGATGTCGGTGTCGTTCAGTTTTTGGATTCTTTTGTGAAATTTGCATTGTATATTGTGCTTATATTTATGATCGGTTCCAGCTTTGGTCTGGATGCGACCAGTGTTGTGGCTGTACTGGGTTCCGCCGGTGTTGCCATCGGCCTTGCCCTGCAGGGAAGTTTATCCAACCTTGCAGGAGGAGTGTTGATTCTTCTTCTGAAGCCGTTTAAGGTCGGTGACTATATCATTGAGGACACCAATAAAAACGAGGGAACCGTGACGGAGATACAGATCTTTTATACAAAACTTACGACTCCCGATGAGAGAACAGTCGTGCTTCCGAACGGAACATTGGCAAACTCTTCGCTTACCAACGTGACCGATATCGGGATACGGCGTCTGGATATGACGGTGGGCATTTCTTACAAGGCGGATTTGCTCCTGGCGAAGGAAACGGCGAAGAACCTTTTAAAAGCAGATCCGGCATCTCTGAAAAACAAAGAGATGGATGTGTTTGTCAGTGAACTTGGCGACAGCGCGGTTCTTCTGAATCTGCGATGCTATGTCAAGACGGAGGATTACTGGCCGGCCAGAGGACGCATTCTTGAGGCTGTCAAACTGACCTACGATGAGAAGGGGATCGAGATACCGTATCCGCAGATGGATGTACATGTGAAAGAATAATTAATAAAAAAGTCCGCAACCTCTGTTCTGGTTGCGGACTTTCTGTTTATTTCTCAAACATATCAATCAGAGACATAACATGTTCCTGTTTTTCAGAAGAGAGCTGCGCCAGCTTTAGTGCATAAATTTTCATGCGTTCTGTCATTCCGGTAAGCGCAGAATCTATTTCAGAATATTCGGCAGAAGGGGGATTTGTTTCACCTGTCATAAGATAGAAGACAGAAACACCCAGATAATCTGCAATGCATTTTAAACGGTCATCCGGAAAAGTCCCCTTTTTCAGACTCCCGATATAGCCGTTGGCAAAACCGCAGTCTTTTTCCAAACGAGCCAGTGCAATTTTTCTTTCTTTACAAATCTTTTTTACTCTTTCTACAGCGTTCATAGATGTACTCCAATCAAAATAACTGTTGACATTATAGATAAAACACTATATCATAAAATACAACATAGAATATATTCTAAAAAATGAAGATTTTATCATTTCAATTAGTTCATTTCTGATATTTTGATTTTAGGTAATTCATGGAGAATTGTCAAATCTATATCAAAAACAAACGACGTTTAATTCCAAAATACAACTTAAAAATAAGGAGGTAAAAAGATGGATAACGAATTATTGTTAGCGATTGCAAAATTATTACAACCAATCCGGGAGGATATTCAGGCATTGCGAGGTGATATGTCTGAATTGAAACAAGAGGTCGCAGAACTCAAAAAAGAAGTTACACAGCTCAAAAAAGAAGTCACACAACTAAAGAGAGATTTAATAATATTGGAACAAAGAGTAGATAAACTGGACCAAAGAGTAAATGAAATAAAAATTCAAGTCGAAATTGAAATTATGCCGAGATTACAAACGATAGAAAAATGTTATACCGATACATATTATCGTTATCAGAATCAAGTAGAAGGGTACGAGCAGATGCAGAGCGATATTAAGATAATGCAGAATGTATTACAGGATCACAGCAAAAAAATACATCTGATTCCGAACCTCGCTTAATAAGTTATGCAAAAAAACCGCAACCAAAGTGGCTGCGGTTTTTGAATCCAGCTGAAAAAGGGACTTGAACCCTCGACCCCTTCATTACGAGTGAAGTGCTCTACCGACTGAGCTATTTCAGCATATATAAGCATTGGTGAGTTACTCACCGAATTGTATTATATCGAAAATGCGTACGAATTGCAACTATATTTTTTGAAATGATTATGTACCGCAAAGAGTATTCTTTGCGGAATTTTACTAACGGGGTTATCGACAAATCTTTCGTTCCAAAATATGCAGGATTTCATATAGACCGATGGCAATCAGACATAAAATCAAAATACAGAGAATGAGCCAATCCAGTTTAAAAACCTGACTTGCGTAGATGATCAAATAGCCGAGACCTTGTTTGGCGGCGAGAAATTCGCCGATCATAACGCCGACGAGAGCGAGACCGATATTAACTTTCATATTGCTGATGATGGTCGGAATTCCTGACGGAAGAATTACTTTTGTAAATACGTGGTGTTTTTTTCCGCCCAGGATATAAATCAGTTTCTGCTTGTCGGGATCGGTATTTTTAAAACAGGTGTACAGATTGATAATACATCCGAACAATGCCACGGAAATTCCGGCGATGATAATCGTCTTCATCCCGGTACCGAGCCATACGATAATCAGCGGTGCCAATGCAGATTTTGGCAGAGAATTCAGTATGACGAGAACCGGTTCAAGTACTTTTGCGACATACTCAAACCGCCATAACACTGAGGCAAAACCGATGGATATTGCGGTAATGAACAAAAAGCTGAGCAGTGTTTCGTATAAACTGATACCAATGTGTGAAAAAAGATTATTTTCGCCAACCATAAAAATGAAACATTCTGCAAGCCTTGTCGGTGAACTGAAGAAGAATGCATCTATGATTCCGTGTCTTGATGTTAACTCCCATGCGAGAAGGAAAACAAACAGCATAAGCACTCTGACAGCCTGAATGGTTCTTTTTTTGATAATCTGATGTTGAAGATATTGTTTTTGCCGGTCGCTGATAGGTATTTTTTCTTTCATGCTTCGTTTAACTCCTTCCATATTGCATTAAAATAAGTTCCAAAATCTTTTGTATTGCGTATTTCCAGCGGTGTAAGATTCCGGCTGCGGTAAGGCAGTACGAATTCCTTTTTGACTGTAGTCGGACGGGAAGAAAGAACAAGCACACGGGAGGACAGGCTGATTGCTTCTCCGATGTCATGTGTGACAAGGACGGCTGTTTTATCTTCATTTCGGATAATCTGTCCGATATCATTTGCTGCATTCAGACGGTTTTGATAGTCCAGAGAACTAAATGGTTCATCTAAATACAATAGCTCCGGTTTCATGGCAAGGGTTCTTATAATTGCTGCTCTCTGGCGCATTCCGCCGGATAATTCAGATGGCTTTTTGTGTATAAAAGTGGACAAGCCATACCGTTGCAAAAGTTCTTTTAGGTATGTTTCGAGTTCTGGCGTCAGGCAATGGTTGATTTCCGGACCGATGCAGATATTTTTCCATAAGTCATACCATTCAAACAGATGGTCCTGTTGTAACATATAACCATAGTGACTTTTTTCGTCGCTATTGCATGACAGTCGGACAGATCCTTCTTCAGATTTCAGCATTCCGGTCAAAAGATTGAGAAGCGTGGATTTGCCACAACCGCTCGGACCGACGATAGAAACAAATTCTCCTTTGTATATTTTAAAGTTCATATTATGAATTACCGGAATTTCGCCCTCCGGCGTGTGATAAGAAAACGACAGGTCTTTACATTCTAACAGCAATTCTGACATAATCGGCCCCGATTCTTTTTTATTATCATATGAAAAAAGATGGAATTCGGTGTGGAATTAGATGGATTACGAGTATATTTTCTTGAACTTACCCTCTGATTGTGATAATATCAAATTTAGATTTAATATGATGGAGGTACTATGTATGGCTCAGTTATGGGGCGGTCGTTTTACAAAAGATACAGACCGCTTAGTATATAATTTTAATGCATCCATTTCGTTTGATCAGAAATTTTTCCATCAAGACGTGGAGGGAAGTATTGCTCATGTTGTTATGCTGGAGAAACAGGGGATTCTCACAGCGGAGGAAAAGGATGCCATTGTAAAAGGTCTCACATCAATCCGTGAAGATGTGGATCAGGGCAAGCTTGAAATTACCGATGAGTATGAGGATGTTCACAGTTTTGTGGAAGCGAACCTCATTTCCAGAATCGGTGATGCAGGTAAGAAGTTGCATACAGGAAGAAGCCGTAACGATCAGGTGGCACTCGATATGAAACTTTATACGAGAGCGGAAGTGGCTGCGGTAGATGAACTGTTAAAAGAGCTTCTGACCGTTGTTCTTGACATTATGAAGGCGAATACGGAAACTTATATGCCGGGATTTACACACCTTCAGAAAGCGCAGCCGATTACGCTTGCGCATCATATGGGTGCATATTTTGAGATGTTCCGTCGTGATCGGTCCAGAATGCAGGATATTTATAAAAGAATGAATTATTGTCCGCTGGGAAGCGGAGCTCTTGCAGGAACAACGTATCCGCTGGATCGCGATTATACGGCATCGCTCCTTGGTTTTGAAGGACCGACGTTAAACAGCATGGACTCTGTGGCAGACCGGGATTATGTGATTGAGTTTCTTTCGGCACTTTCCACGGTGATGATGCATTTGAGCCGTTTCTGCGAAGAAATTATCATTTGGAATTCCAACGAATATCAGTTTGTTGAAATTGATGATGCTTATTCTACCGGAAGCAGTATTATGCCACAGAAAAAGAATCCGGACATCGCAGAACTAGTCCGCGGAAAAACAGGACGTGTCTACGGAGCGCTCATGTCCATTCTTACGACGATGAAGGGTATTCCGCTTGCGTACAACAAAGATATGCAGGAGGACAAAGAACTGACCTTTGATGCCATTGATACAGTAAAAGGATGTCTTGCACTGTTTACGGGCATGATTCGTACTATGAAGTTTAACGAGGATATCATGGCAGCAAGTGCTATGAACGGTTTTACCAATGCGACAGATGCAGCGGATTATCTCGTTAATCGCGGAGTTCCGTTCCGTGATGCGCACAGCATTATCGGCAAACTGGTTCTTACATGTATCGAAAAGGATAAAGCAATCCACGAGATGACCATCGAAGAACTCAAGGAAATCAGTGATGTGTTCGAACCGGATGTGTTTGATGCTGTTTCTTTGAAGACTTGTGTGGAGAAACGTCTGACCATCGGTGCACCGGGACCGGACGCAATGAATAAAGTGATTGCTCTTTGTGAGGAATATTTAAAGGAAAAGTAAAAGTAAGCAAGTCCGGCGAAAGCCGGTTGCATATAGAAAAATATACGAGGAGAAAAGAAAAAATGAGTGAAAAGTTAAAAGTAGGTATTTTAGGCGGAACAGGTATGGTAGGACAGAGATTTATCTCTCTTTTGGAGAATCATCCGTGGTTTGAAGTAACAACAATTGCTGCAAGCCCGCGTTCTGCAGGTAAGACATACGAGGAAGCAGTCGGCGGAAGATGGAAAATGACAACTCCGATGCCGGAAGCAGTAAAAAAGATTGTTGTTATGAATGTAAATGAAGTGGAAGCGGTTGCTTCACAGGTTGATTTTGTGTTCTCGGCAGTTGATATGTCCAAGGATGAAATCAAAGCAATTGAAGAAGCATATGCTAAGACAGAAACTCCGGTTGTTTCTAACAACTCAGCGCACAGATGGACACCGGATGTTCCGATGATTGTTCCGGAAATCAATGATTCACATACCGATGTAATTGCATCCCAGAAAGAGCGTCTCGGTACAACAAGAGGATTTATTGCGGTAAAACCAAACTGTTCTATCCAGAGTTATGCACCGGTATTATATGCATGGAGAGAGTTTGAACCGTATGAAGTAGTTGCTACTACATACCAGGCGATTTCAGGTGCCGGAAAAACATTTAAAGATTGGCCGGAAATGGTAGAAAATATTATTCCGTTCATCGGCGGAGAAGAAGAGAAGAGCGAACAGGAACCGCTTCGTGTATTCGGTAAAGTAGAGAACGGTGAAATTGTCAAAGCACAGGAGCCGAAGATTACATGTCAGTGTATCCGTGTTTCGGTATTAAACGGTCACACAGCAGCTGTGTTTGTAAAATTCAGAAAGAAACCGACAAAAGAGCAGCTTATTGAGAAATTGGAAAGCTACAGCGGCGCTCCGCAAAAGCTTCAGCTTCCGAGTGCTCCGAAGCAGTTTATGCGCTATATGACAGAAGACAACAGACCTCAGGTTCAGCTTGATGTGGATTACGAAAACGGAATGGGTATCAATATCGGCCGTATTCGCGAAGACAGCATTTACGACTATAAGTTTGTAGGTCTTTCTCACAATACAGTACGTGGTGCTGCAGGTGGTGCGGTTCTTTGTGCAGAGCTTTTGAAAGCGAAAGGCTTTATTACGAAAAAATAAGCCAAAAAAATGGATTTTTAGGGTAGGGTTACAAATATGGACGAGATGCATTACCAGATTGACCTTTTGAAGGCAATGAATGAAAAATTATTGGGCAGTGAAAAGATGTTCCGCATGATTTGCGGGACATCTTCGAATGCCTTTTTATTTTACAGTTTTTCAGAAAAAAGGTTCGAAACATTGGGATGTTGGGAAAGATATTTTGAATTTGAAGTGAAAAATTCTTCTGATTTTCAAAATATTTTGAGTTGTGTGAAAGAAAAATACAGCTCTGATCTTGAAACGGCGCTTTTTTGTGAGAGAACGGGAAAGACATCATGTTCCGCGGAATGTGAGATGGCAGACGGCTCAAAATGGGTAGAATTTGAGGTGACAATTTCCTATGACGATGATTCGAAACCAAGCGAGAAAATTGTCAGAGTACGTGACATTACGAAGGCAAAGAAGCAGACGGAAGACTTGAAATATATGGCGTATTACGATGCGCTTACCGGACTGTATAACCGCAATTATTTTGTTCGTTTGTTGAGCGAGTGGGTGCGTAAGGCGCAGGTGGAACACACAAAAATTTCCGTCATGTGTATGCGTTTGGACGAATTTCGCAAAATCAATGATTCTATGGGAATGATAGCGGGCGATGAAGTGGTTCAGTTATTCGGCCTGTTCTTGAAAGAGTTGCAAAACGAGGATGTGATTGTCTCTCATTTCTACGAAGATATGTTCTTTGTTTCGGTGTACGATCCGTTTGGAAATAATACGGCGGAACGTATCTTCCGAAAAATATGCGAACGCCTCGAAGATACGTTTTATATTACATCCGGATCGGCGGAAATTAAGAGTACAATCAGTGTCGGTGTTTCGGAATATCCGGAATCGGCAAGGAATTCGTTGGAATTAATCAACTGTGCGGAAATCGTAATGCTTCAAAAAAGCGAAAAAGGAAGAAACAGCATTGATTATTTTGAAGCTCCGATGCTTCTTGATTTTATGGAAAATATACAGCTGGAAAATCAATTGAAAGAAGCAATTGAATCGGAAGATTTTGAATTGTATTATCAGCCTCAATATGACTCCCTTTCGAATAAACTTCGTGGAGTTGAAGCGCTGATTCGTTGGCGCAAACACGACGGAAAACTGGTGAGTCCGGCGGTATTTATTCCACTGGCAGAAAAAGACGGAATGATTGTTCAAATCGGAAACTGGGTGTTGGAAGAAGGAATCCGTTCTTTTAAAAAGTGGTATGACAAATACAAATATCCGATGATGCTTTCTCTCAATATTTCCGCCATCCAGTATAAGAGAAAAGATTTTGTTCACAAATTGCTGCGTTTGCTTGAAAAATATCAGGTAAATCCGGAACTGATTGAACTTGAGATAACAGAAAGTGTTCTCATCGACGATTTTGAGTCCGTGGTGGAGAAGTTACACACACTGAAAGAATACGGAATCAAAATCTCTTTGGATGATTTCGGAACAGGATTTTCGTCCCTTTCTTATTTGAAAGGATTACCGATTGATACATTAAAAATTGATAAGTCTTTCATTGATACAGTTATCGAGGATAATTCCACAAGAGTTATTACTGAATCTATTATTGCCATGGTCAAAAAGCTTGGATGCGAAACAGTGGCAGAGGGTGTAGAAACACAGGAACAGTTTGAATATCTGAAAGGAATTAACTGTGACAATATTCAAGGTTTTCTTCTCGGAAAACCAATGCCGGCATCGGAGGTAGATAAACTTTTGGCGGCTGTTTGATTTAAAATGGGGAAACAATATGTTATTGGGTAGAGCGAAAGAATTACAATATTTAAATACGGTCTATGAGAAGTCCGGCAGTCAGATGATTGTTGTTTACGGACAGCGGAATGTAGGAAAAACTGCGCTCTTAAATGAATTTGTTGAGGGAAAGGATGCATTTTATTACACTGCCACGCCGGCCAGTACACGCCAGCAACAGTTTCTTTTAGGAAACGTTATCCGTGAAAATCAAAAAAATATATCCGAATATCCTGATTTTGATGAGATTTTTGAAGTTTTACAAGCGGATTCCGCCATTGGCAGCAAGAAAATATATATATTTGATGAATGGGAGCATATGATTAAAGCGGATACTACGTTAGTGGATGCTTTAATCCGTTTGTTGCGACATGCATACAGCGAAAATGATGCGATGATTATTTTGTGCAGTTCCTCTATCGGTTTTGTCGAAAACGGTTTGGTTTCCAAAATCGGCAGAGCGGCTTTGGATATCTCCGGATTTTTGAAAGTGAAAGAATTACATTTTGTTGATGTGATTCGCCGGTTCCCGTCGCTTTCTATGGAAGAATGTGTAAAAATTTATGCTGTTTTAGGCGGTATCCCGGGGCTTTGGGACTGCTTTGATGACGGTATTTCGGTGGAAGATAATATTTGTCGTCATATATTGAAAAACGGTTGCTTTTTGAAGGAAGAAGGCGCCCGTTTTGTGAAAGAAGAGCTGCGTGAGACTTCCGTGTATTATACGATTCTTTCGGCACTTGCACAGGGGGATCAGAAACTGAATGATCTTTACGCTCACACAGGTTTTTCCAGGGCAAAAATCAGTGTCTATCTGAAAAATCTGATGGAACTTGAAATCGTAGAAAAAGTTTTTTCGGTGGATACACCGGGGAGAGACAGTCAGAAAAAGGGAATTTATCGAATTTCCAATTCCTATGTGCATTTCTGGTTCCGGTTTATATACCCGCATTACGGCGATTGCCTGCGATTGTCGCCGCAGGATTTTTATAAAAAGTATATTGCGGCCGAGATGGATTCCTACTGCGATGAGTATTTTTCTATTATATGTCGTGAATATATGATTTTGTCGGAAGGCAGAGACGCTTTGCCGATGAAATTTGAAAAGACAGGATTGTTTGTCGGCAAAAAAGGAGTAATTGACTTTGTTGGTCAAAGCAAGGACGGTAAGTTTGTTGTTGCCTTTTGTTATTATTCCAAACCGATGGTTACTTATGAGGACTACAAAAATAATCTTGCGGTTCTCGGGCAGGCAAAAATTGATGCGGATCAGGTGTATTTGTTTGTAAACGGTCGATTTGATGAAAAGTTGACATTGGAATCCAAGGTAAAAGGAAATGTAATCTTACTAGGAATGGATGATTTGTAATATATGGGAAAAAGTGTATTTATTGCAGAAAAGCCCAGTGTAGCCAGAGAGTTCGCAAAGGCGCTGCAATACGACATGAAATCAAGAGACGGATATATGGAATCGGAGGAAGCTATTGTTACATGGTGCGTCGGGCATCTGGTTACCATGAGCTACCCGGAGGCATATGATGAAAAGTGGAAGCGCTGGACGATAGAGCCATTGCCTTTCCTGCCGAAGGAATTCCGTTATGAAGTGATTGATTCTGTAAAAAAACAATTTAAGATAGTGAGCAATATCTTAAACCGTCCGGATGTGGATGTAATCTATGTCTGCACCGACTCGGGACGTGAAGGAGAGTATATATACCGACTGGTGGAACAACAGGCAAATGTACAGGGAAAAATCCGTAAGCGAGTGTGGATCGATTCCCAGACGGAAGAAGAAATTCTGCGAGGCATCCGCGAGGCAAAGGATTTATCTGCTTATGACAATCTATGCAGCAGTGCATATCTTCGAGCCAAAGAAGATTATCTCATGGGGATTAATTTCTCCAGAGTTCTCACGTTAAAATACGGATATAATGTCAAAAATTTCCTTGGAGAAGACCGGGTAGTGATTTCGGTGGGCCGTGTTATGACCTGCGTGCTCGGAATGGTAGTAAACAGGGAGCGTGAAATTCGGGAATTTGTAAAGACACCGTTTTATCGCGTGATTGCGGATGCGCGGATCGGCGGCAAACAAATTGAGGCAGAATGGAAGGCTGTAGAGGGTTCAAAGTACTTCGAGTCACCGGTGTTGTACAAAGAAAACGGTTTTAAGAAAAAAGAAGATGCACAAAAACTGATTTCGGATTTGTCGGTTGAGCAACCGTTGCAGCTTAAAGTAAAAAAAGTTGAGCGTAAAAAAGAAGTAAAAAATCCGGCGCTTTTGTTCAATCTGGCGGAACTTCAAAATGAGTGTGCCAAGCTTTTTAAAATCAGTCCGGATCAGACGCTTCAGATTGCTCAGGAACTGTATGAAAAAAAGTTGACCACCTATCCGCGAACGGATGCCAGAGTGCTTTCGACGGCGGTGGCCAAAGAAATCCATAAAAACATACGCGGTCTTGCGGCGATTCCGTCCGTGGCACCATATGTAAAATACATTACAGAGAAGAAGACATACGAAGGGCTTGCGAAGACAAAGTATGTCAACGACAAACTGATTACCGACCACTATGCAATCATTCCGACCGGACAGGGGATTTCTGCGCTGCAGGGTCTGCATCCGACGTCGGCAAAGGTTTATGAGGTCATTGTACGCAGATTTCTCGGCATTTTTTGTCCGCCGGCGGTTTACCAGAAGGTCGGTTTGACGCTGACAAAGGATACAGAAAGTTTTTTTGCAAACTTTAAAGTGCTTTCCAGCGCCGGATATCAGGAATTACTACAGTACAGTTTTTCCAAGAAAACTGCGGAAAAAGAGACGGATAAAGAAAATACGGATGCCGAGAACATGGCGGATTCAAATGAAGATACAACTTGTGATGAGAATTTCCTGAATCTGCTTTCAAGTTTGAAAAAAGATGATATAATACAGGTGGATGAATACGTTATTAAGGAAGGGGAAACCTCACCGCCGAAAAGATACAATTCCGGCTCCATGATTTTGGCTATGGAAAATGCCGGTCAGCTTATTGAGGACGAAGAGCTTCGTGCCCAGATAAAAGGAAGCGGTATCGGAACGTCGGCGACCCGTGCAGAGATACTGAAAAAATTGTTTAACAACAAGTATCTTGCCCTGAATAAGAAAACACAGATTATTACGCCGACTCTTTTAGGCGAAAGCATATACGATGTGGTAGATTGTTCCATCAAATCACTTCTGGATCCGAAACTGACCGCCAGTTGGGAAAAAGGACTCACCCAGGTGGCAGACGGAAGTATCACATCCGAAGAGTATATGGAAAAGCTGGAAGGCTTTGTTTTACGGCGTACGGAGTATGTAAAACAGACGAATCATCAGAGTGTTTTGACGCAGAAGTTCAAACATGCGTCTCAGTTTTATAAAACAACATCAAAATCAAAGAAAAACGGAGGGTAATTTTTTATGGAATTGTTTAAAGTAGCAAAATATCTCGATGTAGAACACACAATTGCAAAATACATGTTTGACACGGTGGACAATCCGTGGGAAGTACTTCCGCAGATTAAATCTTTTATTGAGCAGCTTGGACCGATGCTTCCGGCGGAAGAGTACGAACAGCGCGGCGAAAATGTCTGGATTTCCAAGTCTGCAACAGTTGCTCCGACTGCTTACATCGGAGGTCCGTGCATCGTTGATGCCGGAACAGAGATAAGACATTGTGCATTTATCCGCGGAAGCGCTGTTATCGGTAAAAATTGTGTTATCGGTAACTCGACAGAAGTGAAGAACAGTATCATCTTCGACGAAGTACAGATTCCGCATTACAACTATGTCGGCGACAGTATTTTGGGTTACAAATCCCATTTCGGAGCCGGTGTTATTACCTCCAACATTAAAAATGACAAATCAAATGTTGAGGTTAATTTTGCACTTGGCAGAATGGATACCAAACTCCGCAAATTCGGTGCGGTTGTCGGTGACAATGTGCAGGTTGGTTGTAATACCGTGCTGAATCCGGGTACCATTATCGGACGCAACACAAATATTTACCCGCTTTGCAACGTCAGAGGACTCGTAAATGCGGATTCCATCTACAAAACAAACGGCAAAGTGGTACAGAAAGTAAAAATCAAAAAAGATACACCGATTTACTAAAATAACTGTAGATTTTTTGTCGGAAATATGCGAAAATAGAAAAAGTGATTTTGACAAGATATTTATGATATCTTTTGTCACAATATAAATTACATTTTGAAAGGAGATTTCACATGATTTATTCAAGAGAAGTGGAAGAAATGTGTCCAGTAGCACAGGGTGTTAGTCACGGTTGTGCTCCTATCCCAGAAGAAGCAAAATGGGTAAAAGCAAAAGAAGTAAAAGATATTTCAGGTTTCACACACGGTATCGGTTGGTGTGCACCACAGCAGGGTGCCTGCAAATTATCTTTGAATGTTAAAGAAGGAATTATTCAGGAAGCTCTGATCGAGACAATCGGATGTTCAGGTATGACTCACTCAGCAGCTATGGCATCTGAAATTTTACCGGGTAGAACAGTTCTTGAAGCATTAAATACTGACCTTGTATGTGATGCTATCAACACAGCTATGAGAGAGTTATTCTTACAGATCGTTTACGGTCGTACACAGTCTGCATTCTCAGAAGACGGACTTCCGGTAGGAGCAGGTCTTGAAGACTTAGGAAAAGGACTTCGTTCACAGGTTGGTACTATGTACGGAACTCTTGCAAAAGGTCCTCGTTACCTTGAAATGGCAGAAGGTTATGTAACAGGTATCGCTCTTGATGCAGATGATCAGATTATCGGATATAAATTTGTCAGCCTTGGCAAGATGACAGACTTCATCAAAAAAGGTGATGACCCTAACACAGCTTATGAAAAAGCTTGCGGACAGTACGGACGTGTTGCTGATGCTGTTAAGATTATCGACCCAAGAACAGACGAAGAAGTGAAATAAGAGAAGGAGGAAACTATAATGGCTTTATTTGAATCATATGAAAGACGTATTGACCAGATCAATGCGGTATTAAA
>JAFTWX010000047.1 GCA_017465095.1 Lachnospiraceae bacterium
ATCATGGCCTGTTATATGCAGTAAATTTATTTGCTCATCTCCTCAAACGCCGCCTTGCTGGCACCGTCAAAGGAGGAGACCGCCACAGGCCCGTCGGCCGGTGTGTGGTACATCGGAACATCCGCTGCATAGGAGTGGAAGTAGACATATTGGGAAGTAACGCTGATGTCACTGTAAGTACCTTCGGCGACAAGCTCGGGAGAGCTTCCGTCCAGTCCCATGCGCCAAAGGGCAGGCGTTTCGGTGTCGAAGGTCTGATAATAAATATATTGGGAGGAGAGGTTGAATGATTCCACTTTGTCGGTCGTCAGAACGGTGATGCTGCCGTCAACCATGTCATAGCGGGACAAATAGAAATCTCCCTCCAAATCAATAAAGTATACGGACTGGCCGTGGAGCGTCGGATTCCACATGTCATATTCTTTCACGATGTTTTCCTGTCCGGTTGCGGTGTCGTAGCTGAGCAGATGATGATTCTCCTCGGTTCCGTTGTAGTAGATGATACCGCCGGAAACGTTGGCCGGATTCATGAGATAGTCAGCCACGAGCTTTGGATTTTTTTTGTCGGTTCCGATGGAGAACAGCTGCAGTGTCTTGGCGCCGTCCACCGGCTTTGTATAATAGACGGTGTTGTCAATCAGAGAGACGGTTCCGCAGTCTGATTTGTCGAGACAGTAAAGTCCGCGGCCGTTCTTTTTGCAACGGTAAAGACCGTAGGTGCGGATCAGGAAACTGAAATCCGGGTAGGAGGAAGAATTTTTCTGGTAATAATACAGATAGTTGCCGGCTGCGTTGAGTCCGGATACCTCCGAGCGGTTTAACTTTTTGATCGACGTTTCATCAGCGTTCATGCAGTACAGGGTACCCCCGTCATAGGCGTTGGCAAAGTAGACTACGCCGTCCGACTCGCAGAAATATCCGCCGTTGTTAAGATTACCGGCGGTGTTGCCGATGGTTCCGGCCGGATTATCCGGGACACGGTTGATGAGATAGTTCACAATCCAGACGCCAATAAGAATTATAGTTATAAGGACAACAAATACAGTTACCTTTGCTTTATTTTTCATAGAGAACCTCCTGTTAGTTGAATGAAAAGCACCACGAAAAAGCGGACTTTCCAAAGTACCTTCAGTATAGCACATCCGGTATATAAAATAGAATACTTTTTACATGGTTTTTACCATGCTTTGCCTTGCCTATTAAGTGGAATTGGTATAAGATATTTATGGTAGAAAAAAGGCTGTGGCTGATGAAATATATGGCAGAAAAAACAGCAGGATGAGAGGAAAAAAGATGGATCTTGGTGTACTTCGAAATGAAATTGATGATATTGATCAGCAGATTGTTGATTTGTATGAGAGAAGAATGGATATTTGCTCCAAAGTGGCAGAATATAAAATAGAGACCGGTAAGAAGGTGTTTGACAAGACGAGGGAAGAGGAGAAAATCCGCAAGGTAAAATCCCTTACCCACAATGAATTTAACAGCCACGGTGTGGAAGAATTGTTTGAACAGATCATGTCCATGAGCCGCAAACTTCAGTATCAGATGCTTGCAGCCCACGGAAGCCTCGGCAAACTTCCGTTTATCGGGGTGGAGGAACTGGATACAAAGAAGGCCCGCGTGGTATTTCAGGGGGCAGAGGGAGCATATTCCCAGGCAGCGATGGAAGAATATTTCGGTGACCGGGTCAACAGCTTTCATGTGGATACCTTCCGCGAAGCGATGAGTGCGATTGACGAGGGAAGTGCTGATTTTGCCGTGCTTCCGATTGAAAATTCCACAGCCGGAATCGTAAGTGAAATCTATGACCTTATGGTAGAGTTTGAGAATTATATTGTCGGTGAACAGATTATAAAAGTCGAACATTGTCTGCTGGGACTTCCGGGAACAGACCTTGAGAACATCGAGAGAGTCTATTCCCATCCGCAGTCGCTGATGCAGAGTGCAAGGTTCCTCAGTAGTTACAACTGGCAGCAGATCAGTATGCAGAACAATGCGTTTGCAGCCCAGAAGGTAAAGGAGGACGGTGATACATCCCAGGTGGCGATCGCCAGCGAATATGCGGCCAAGGCTTACGGGCTTGAGGTGCTGAAAAAAGGTGTCAACCAGTCGGAGACCAACTCCACGAGATTTATCATTGTCACCAACCAGAAAATTTTCAAAAAGGATGCAAAAAAGATCAGCATTTGTTTTGAGGTACCGCACGAGAGCGGTTCCCTTTACCATATGCTTTCGCATTTTATTTACAACAATCTCAACATGTGTAAGATTGAGAGCAGACCAATCGAGGATCGGAACTGGGAATATCGTTTCTTTATTGATTTTGAGGGCAATCTTGCAGACAGCGCAGTGAAAAATGCCCTTCGCGGTCTCCGTGATGAGGCGCGCAACATGAAGATTCTCGGCAATTATTAGGAGGCAGTCGGATGGCAATTCGGACATTTGCAGCAATCGATGTCGGTTCCTATGAACTGGCAATGAAAATATTTGAGATTTCCCCGAAGGTCGGACTGAAGGAAATCGACCACATCAGATACCGGATTGAGCTTGGCACAGAGAGCTACGGCTCCGGTAAAATCAGCATCGAACGGATCAATGAGCTCTGTGATGTGCTCGGGGATTTTAAGAAGATTATGGAATCCTACAAAGTGGACGCCTACAAAGCGTATGCCACAAGCGCAGTGCGGGAAGCAAAAAACACCATTCTTGTGCTGGATACCATTGAGAGCAGAACCGGACTGAAAGTAAATGTCATCAGCAACTCGGAGCAGCGTTTTCTGGATTACAAAGCGATTGCATCCAAGGGAGAGGGATTCCGCAAAATCATCGAAAAGGGTACCGCCATTGTGGACCTTGGCGGCGGAAGTCTTCAGGTGTCATTGTTTGACAAGGATTCTCTTGTGATTACCCAGAACATCCGTCTCGGTGTACTGCGTATCCGTGACCGCCTTATGGCGATGCAGGCCAAACCTTCCCGCTATGCGGAGCTTGTGGGAGAGCTTGTGGACAATCAGCTTGAGGTGCTTAAAAAGATGCATTTCAAAGGGCGTGAAATTGAAAATATCATTTTTGTGGATGACTATTTTTCGCCGGTCATTCAGAGTTCTTCTGTCAGTGGCGAGAAAAAAGGCTTTCTTTCCAGAGAAGGCTGTATGGAATTTGTAAAAAAACTGCAGACAAAGAGCCGGCAGGAAATCGCTGTTTCCCTCGGCATGGAGGAGGAGAAGGTTTCCCTTCTGTTTTGCAGCGCCATCCTTGTAAAGCGCATGCTTGAGGTGATGGATGCAAAGCTTTTGTGGGCCCCGGGCGTGACACTCTGCGACGGTATGGCTTATGAGTATGCAGAAAGAAATAAATTGATTACTCTTGACCATGATTTTGAGAAGGATATTCTTGCGTGCTGCGAGACAATCAGCAAGCGTTACATGGGCAGCCGAAAAAGAAGCGAGTCAGTGGAAAATATTTCGCTGATGATTTTTGACAGTATTAAAAAAATTCACGGTCTCAAGAAAAGAGACCGCTTCCTGTTGCAGCTGGCAGCCCGTCTGTATGATTGCGGAAAATATATCAGCATGCTCAATGCGGGCGAGTGTTCTTACAATATCATCATGTCCACGGAGATTATCGGTCTTTCCCATTTAGAGAGGGAGATGGTGGCCAATATTGTCAAGTACAACCGTTTGGATTTTGAATACTACGGGGAAACGGCGCGTCGCATGAATATTGATCAGAATGCTTATGTGACGGTAGCGAAGCTGACTGCGATTTTGAAGCTTGCCAACGGTCTCGACCGGAGTCACAAGCAGAAGTTCAAAAAGATAAAAGCGGTTTTGAAGGATAACGAGCTTATATTGAATGTAGACACGGCGGAGGATATTACGCTGGAGAAAAGTCTGATTGGGCCGAAAGCGGACTTCTTCGAGGAAGTTTACAGCATTAAACCGGTGATCCGGCAGAAAAAGAGAGTCTGAAAGAGACAGAACGGAGCATTTAAATGAGTGAAAAGACAGAAAAAATAAATTACAGGGATCCGGCGCTTTATACGAACCGGGAGCTTTCCTGGCTGCAGTTTGATCACCGCATTTTGAGTGAGGCCAGAGATAAAAATATACCTTTGTTTGAGCGGCTGAAATTTTTGAGCATTTCGGCGTCTAATCTGGATGAATTTTTCATGGTCCGCGTAGCGTCCCTGAAGGATATGATAAATGCGGGATATACCAAAAAAGATATCGCAGGACTCAGTCCGGAGAAGCAGCTTTCCCAGGTGAAAAAAGCAACCCATGAGCTTGTAAGTTTGCAGTATGCAACTTATAACAGAACGCTGCTTCCGCAGCTTCTGACAAACGGTATGCATGTGGTAACTCACCACGAAAATCTGACGGAGAAGCAGGCGGAATATCTGGACCGTTACTTTGAGGACAATATTTACCCGGTGCTTACTCCGATGGCGGTGGATTCGTCCAGACCGTTTCCGCTGATCCGCAACAAATCCCTCAACCTCGGAGCTCTTCTCAAGAAGAAGGGAGAGAAGGATGCGGAGATTGAATTTGCCACGGTGCAGGTTCCTTCCGTGTTGCCGCGTATCATACAGCTTCCGGCGCAGTTGTTTGAAGACAATGCCAAAGCGCATGTGATTTTGCTGGAGGAAGTCATCGAGCACAATATGGATAAGCTGTTTTTAAATTATGATGTCATCTGCGTTCATCCGTTCCGGATTATGCGAAACGCCGATCTTTCCATCGACGAGGACGAGGCGGAGGATTTGCTTAAGGAGATTGAAAAACAGCTGAAAAAGCGCCAGTGGGGGGAAGCCATCCGACTGGAAGTGGAGGAGGGCGTCGACAAACGTCTCCTTAAAATCATCAACAAAGAACTGAAACTGGAAAATGAGGACATATATTATATCAATGGTCCGCTTGATCTGACTTTCCTGATGAAAATGTACGGAATGGAAGGCTTTGACGGACTGAAAGTGAAATCCTACAAACCGCAGCCGGTAAAGGAACTTCCGGCGGATTGCGACATTTTTGCCGAGATTGCAAAGAGGGATATTTTGTTGCATCATCCGTACCAGACCTTTGAACCGGTGGTGTCGTTCATACAAAGAGCGGCAAAGGATCCGCAGGTTCTGGCCATCAAGCAGACGCTGTACCGCGTCAGCGGAAACTCGCCGATTATCCGTGCGCTTGCACAGGCGGCGGAAAACGGTAAGCAGGTTTCGGTGCTTGTGGAGCTGAAGGCGCGTTTTGATGAGGAAAACAATATTGTCTGGGCAAAGATGCTGGAAAAAGCTGGCTGTCACGTTATTTACGGTTTGGTCGGTCTCAAGACACATTCCAAGATTACGCTTGTCGTTCGACGGGAAGAGGACGGAATCCGTCGCTATGTGCATTTGGGCACAGGTAACTACAACGATGCGACGGCGAAATTGTATACGGACCTTGGACTTTTGACCTGTCAGGAGGAAATCGGAGAGGATGCGACCGCTGTGTTTAACATGCTTTCCGGATATTCTGAACCAAAGAGCTGGAATCGTCTTTCGGTGGCTCCGCTCTGGCTGAAAGACAAATTCTTATATTTGATCGGCCGTGAGGAGGAAAATGCGAGGGCAGGTGCGCCGGCCCGTATCATTGCAAAGATGAACTCCCTCTGTGATATAGATATTATCGAAGCGCTGTACAAAGCAGCTTCTGCCGGTGTGAAAATTGATTTGATTGTGCGCGGAATCTGTTGCCTGAAGGTGGGGATTCCGGGGGTCAGCGAAAATATAACCGTGCGTTCCATTGTGGGCAATTTCCTGGAACATGCCCGTGTTTTCTATTTTGAAAACAACGGAAGCGAGGAGGTCTATATGGCCAGCGCCGACTGGATGCCCAGAAACCTGGAACGACGCGTGGAAATTTTGTTCCCGATTTTACAGGAAGATTTGAAAAAGAAAGCCATCCACATTTTGCAGGTGCAGCTGGACGACACGTTGAAAGCACATGTGCTTCAGCCGGATGACACTTATGCGAAAGTGGACCGTCGCGGCAAAAAGCTTTGCTGTGCACAGGATACCTTCTGCGAGGAAGCTGTCGCTGAGGCAAAAAGTGAGGCTGGGGAAACTGCTGTGTCCGGAAGAGTTTTTAAACCGGAGACGGCGCAGCATTTGGAGTAGATATGAAAAGACTTGTAATTTTTGACTTGGACGGTACACTTACCAACACGCTCAAATCCATACAGAAATCTGCAAATATGGCGCTTGAAGCCTTTGGTTTTGCACCTTATGAGGTGGACCGTTACCGCTATTTTGTGGGGAACGGTTCCGCAGAACTGATTCGCCAATGTCTGATTCATGACGGCGATGAGCAGCTTTTGCATTTTGATGAGGTTATGGGCAAATACGAGGAAGTGTTTGAAACCTATTGCATGTACGAGGTAAAGCCTTATGAAGGCATTTTGGATTTGATTGCAGCTTTAAAGAAAAAAGGATTTTTGCTTGCGGTTAACTCTAACAAACCCCAGGCTCAGACGGAGGATGTGATTTCTTCCGTATTTGGGGACGATGTGTTTGATGCGGTGGTCGGCCAGGTGGATGACAGACCGCGGAAACCGGCGCCGGACGGCGTGAATTATATTTTAAGTAAGCTTGGAGTAACTTGTGACGAGACCGTTTATCTGGGGGATACGAGCATTGATATGCAGACCGGCAAATCGGCCGGTGTATTTACCGTCGGTGCCCTGTGGGGATTCCGCGACCGGGAAGAACTGGAGCAGCATCATGCGGATGCGATTATCAGTACGCCAGCGGAGCTTCTTGCTTATGTGAGTGATGAGACAGTGCTTGGGCACTGCGGCGAAAACAGAAAGATTCGTCTGATCGCTACCGATGTGGATGGAACGCTTGTCAAGGATTCATCCCGCGAGGTCGGTGACGAGATGATAGAAGCGATTCGGAAGCTGACGGACCAGGGGATTTATTTTACCATAGCAAGCGGAAGACAGTACGGAAGTATCCGGCGCATGTTTGAGCGTGCGGACCGAAATCTTTTGTTTATCGCGGAAAACGGAGCTCATATCGTGAAGGACGGTCAGACCTACGGCCTTACCAGAATGAGAAGAGAGCACGTGGAAGAAATCATGGCGGATTTGCGTTCACTGTATGACAGAGATTGTCATGTGGTGGCTTCCACCAGCAAGGGCTGTTTTCTTGAGAGCACGGACGAGGATTTCATCCGCCTGATCAGTGAAAGCTATCGGAATGATGTGACACTGACGGATGATATTCTTGCGGAGGACGCCGAGTTTGTGAAACTGGCGATTTATCACAAAGGAAGTATCCGGGAAATCGGAGAGAGTTTCCTGCTTCCGAAGTGGAAAGATAAAGTAAAGACCTGTATGGCGGGAGAGGAATGGGTGGATTTCATGGACTTCTCCGTGGACAAAGGAAATGCACTGAAGGCCCTGCAGGAAGGACTCGGAATTTCACCGGAGGAAACGATGGTGTTCGGCGATAATGAAAATGACATCGGACTTCTTCGGGCCGGCGGCGAGAGCTATGCGGTCGAAAATGCCCTTCCGGTTGTAAAGGAAGCGGCAAAACATATCTGCCCGCCTTACTGGGAGCAGGGAGTTTATCAGGTTTTGAAGACATTGTATATTTAAAGACATTGTATAAAGGAGGATATGACTATGATGCAGTTTGATGAAAAAGTTTTGGATGCCTTTTTGAAACAACAGGAAAAATTGTTTCCGGAAGTAGTTGCCGAGACGCCGGAGGAAGCAGACGATTTCCTGTCAGAGTGTATGGCAGTGGTTGTGACCGGAAAAAAGGAAGTCTGGGCTTACTTTGAGGAAGAAGGAGTCGACATTGCAGAGATGAATGAGGATGATATCCTTGAAGCGGACGAAGTCTTCGATGTGGGCGACGGAAGATATTTGATTGTGGAATGTTAGAAAGAGTCAGCAGCCTAACTTGATAATTTGAAAAAAGCAACCACAACCGCCTATGTAGGTGGCGTTGTGGTTACTTTTTTGTGTTTTTGTTCATTTGGTTGGACGCTCTAAATCACACTTGTCCCACCAGAGAATAAAAGTTGCAATTTAGTTGGGTGAAAATTTGCCTGGCGTTCCAACTAAATTGAAAAATCTTTCAAAAGGTGGGACAAAGGAATCGTTTTCAGTCCAACTAGAATATATAATATCCAAATTAGTAGGACAAGGAACTTAAAAATGCCCCGACTAAGATGTAAAAATATCAGATTAGTAGGGAACCGCCCCAATATATTAAGTTTTCGGTCGCCGCTCACGCAGCTTTTCCAATACTTCATATGGTACAAACAATTTTCCGTAGCCGTTGCCCATTTCGAGCCCCGGTTTTGTTCCGCCGTGGAAATCCGAACCGCCGGAAATGCGGAGGTCGTATTTGTCTGCAAGCTTGCGAATCTGGCGTTCTTCCGCCTGGTTGTAGGTGGAGTAGATGGCCTCGATGCCGACAAGTCCGTCTTCTTTTAAGGTAGCAACGAGTTTGTCTAAGCGTGCATCCGACATATGATAAAGAATCGGATGGGCCAAAATCGGAATTCCGCCGCTTTCCAAAATAAGTGTAACTGCCTGGGACGGTGTCACTTTCTCGCGGGGCAAAAAGCATGGTGCACGGTCGCCGATATAGCGGTCAAACGCTTCGGACATACTTTTTACAGCGCCGTGTTCCAACATATATTTCGCATAATGCGCACGTGTTAAAACAGAGTCCGGATATTCGGCGCGCAGTTTCTCGTACGTAATGTCAACGCCGTGCTCGGCGAGCTTTATACACATCTTACGATTGCGGTTATCCCGCGAATCCTGAAAGTTTTTCAAATACTTCTGAAACGCATCGCTTTTGTAATCAATATCAATTCCGACAATATGAATATCTTTTCCTTCGTATTCCGTGGAAAATTCAATACCGGGAATCACCTCAATATCCGCACCCCGGGCGCGGGCAGCAGATGCTGCGGCGAGAGCTTCGTCGATTCCCTCGGTTGTGTCGTGGTCTGTCAGCGCGAAGGCGGAAAGACCTTTGGAAAGTGCTAAAGTAACTAAATCCGATGGAGCAAATGTTCCATCGGATTTGTTAGAATGCACATGCAAATCAACAGATTTCATGATTAGTTTTCGTCCTCTTCTTTTTTTGCAGTGTAAATCGTACGTTTACGAGCCATCTCATCGCTGGCAAGATATTCGTCGTAAGTAGTAATTTTGTCAACAAGACTTCCGTCCGGAAGAATTTCCATGATACGGTTGGCTGTTGTCTGTACGAACTGGTGGTCATGGCAGGAGAAGAGCTCCACGCCTTTGAATTTGATCAGACCGTTGTTCAGCGCTGTGATGGATTCCATGTCAAGGTGGTTGGTCGGCTCATCGAGGATGAGACAGTTTGCGCCGGAAATCATCATCTTGGAAAGGAGACAACGTACTTTTTCTCCTCCGGATAAAACGCGTACTTTCTTTACGCCGTCCTCGCCGGCAAACAGCATACGTCCGAGGAATCCGCGTACATAAGTAACGTCCTTTACAGGAGAGTAGCCGGTCAGCCAGTCAACGATGGTCAAATCATTGTCAAACTCTTCGGTGTTGTCCTTCGGGAAGTAAGCCTGAGATGTGGTAACACCCCATTTTACGGTACCTTCGTCCGGCTCAAGTTCACCCACAAGAATCTTGAATAAAGTAGTCTTTGCTAACTCATTGCTTCCGACAAAAGCAATTTTATCGTCATGTCCGACATTGAAAGAAATGTTGTCGAGCACTTTTTCGCCGTTCACGGTCTTGGAAACGCCTTCTACGAACAGAACTTCATTTCCGATTTCACGATCCGGGCGGAAATCGATGTACGGATATTTACGGCTGGATGGTTTGATTTCATCAAGCTCAATTTTCTCCAAAGCTTTCTTTCTGGAAGTCGCCTGTTTGGATTTGGAAGCGTTGGCGGAGAAACGGGAAATGAATTCCTGCAACTCTTTGATCTTTTCTTCCTTCTTTTTGTTTGCTTCCTTCATCTGTTTGATGAGAAGCTGGCTGGACTCATACCAGAAATCATAGTTACCTGCGTATAACTGAATCTTGCCGTAGTCGATGTCGGCAATGTGTGTACATACTTTATTTAAGAAATAACGGTCATGGGATACCACGATGACGGTATTTTCAAAGTCAATCAGGAAATCCTCAAGCCATGCAATCGCATCCAGGTCAAGGTGGTTGGTCGGCTCGTCGAGAAGCAGAATGTCCGGATTACCGAACAGTGCTTTGGCAAGAAGAACCTTCACCTTTTCGTTACCGTCGAGGTCGCTCATTGTGCTGTAGTGGAGTTCTGTTGCGATACCGAGACCGTTAAGGAGCATCGCTGCGTTTGTCTCAGCATCCCAGCCGTCCATCTCGGCAAATTCTGCCTCCAGCTCGCTGGCGCGGATTCCGTCTTCGTCCGTGAAATCTTCCTTGGCGTAGATGGCATCCTTTTCTTTCATGATTTCGAAAAGTCTTGCATTACCCATGATGACAACATCCATAACATTGTAGCTGTCGTATTTGAAGTGGTCCTGCTCCAGCACGGAGAGACGCTGGCCCGGTGTGATGATAACCTCACCGTTGGTTGTCTCAAGTGCTCCGGAAAGGATTTTGAGGAACGTGGACTTTCCGGCGCCGTTTGCACCGATCAGACCATAACAGTTTCCTTCCGTGAATTTAATATTAACGTCCTCGAAAAGAGCTTTCTTTCCGATACGCAAAGTTACATTACTTGCCTGAATCATTATAAAACCTCCTAAAATTGCTCATCGTTTCCTATTTTATAGGAAAAATGGGGATTTGTACAGTTGAAATGTAAAAATGTGAAGAAATGATGGTGGCGAAAGCAATTATATGTGCCGGGGCATATAGCAACCTCACTATCTCCCTGTGCCCCGCTGGGGACAAGAGAAATAGCATTATGTAAACCAAAAGGGCACAGGGAGGAAAGCATGCAGACTGGTGCCCCGATTTTTCAAAAAACCGGGGCACCAGAAGATAAAAATGTTCTATATACCCTGCAGGTTTACATAACACAAATAAAATCATATCCCGCGGGGCACCGCGAGGTAAAAATTCCCCATATGCCCAACAAGTTTACATAACACAAATCAAACCCATAAATCACAAGCCAAACCCATAAATCAAAAGCCAAACCAACAAATCACAAGTCCCAAAACCCTGCCCCCAACTTCTCCATCATTTCTAATTGCACATATTTCCCAACAATGCTATAATACAATTTAATGAATAAAAGCGTTAAAGCGCGAAAGAGAAAGATCTAAGAAAGAAGAGGAACACGAAATGCCAATTACACAGTATTTGGAAAGAAACAGCAGAGAGTATCCGAACGATGTCTGTCTTGTTGAGATCAATCCGGAGATCAAGGAGAACAGAAGGGTAACCTGGAAAGAATATGAACTCATTGAGCCGAACACGAAGCAGTCTTACCGCCGTGAGATCACATGGCGCGTGTTTGATGAGAAGGCAAACCGTTTTGCGAACCTGCTTTTGCAGCGCGGAATCAAAAAAGGGGATAAAGTTGCCATTCTTATGATGAACGGCCTCGAGTGGTTACCGATTTACTTCGGTATTTTAAAGACAGGAGCGCTTGCAGTGCCACTTAACTTCCGTTATTCATCGGATGAAATTTTATACTGCGTGCAACTCGCAGAGGTTGATGTCCTTGTATTCGGACCGTCCTTCATCGGTCGTGTGGAGGAGATTGCAGATGAGGTCAGCAAGGGACGTCTTCTTATCTATGTCGGTGAGAACTGCCCGAGTTTTGCGGACGATTACAATTCTTTATCTGCCAACTGCTCCAGCCAGGCTCCGTGCATCGGAATTACCGATGACGATGATGCGGCGATTTATTTCTCTTCCGGAACGACAGGTTTCCCGAAGGCAATTTTGCATAAGCACAAAGCGCTCATGCATTCGGCGCAGGTAGAGCAGGCGCATCACGGACAGCAGAAGGATGACGTATTCCTCTGTATTCCGCCGCTGTACCATACCGGTGCCAAGATGCATTGGTTCGGAAGCTTGATTTCCGGAAGCAAGGCAGTACTTCTGATCGGAACGAAACCGGAGTTTATTTTGGAAACGGTTTCCAAGGAAAAATGTTCGATTGTATGGCTTCTTGTGCCGTGGGCGCAGGATATTCTGGAAGCGATTGAATCCGGAAAAGTGAATTTAGATGATTATGAACTTGACCAGTGGAGACTGATGCACATCGGTGCGCAGCCGGTTCCGCAGAGTCTGATCAAGCATTGGAAAGAAATTTTCCCGCATCACGATTACGATACCAACTACGGTCTTTCCGAATCCATTGGACCTGGTTGTGTGCACCTCGGTGTGGAAAACATACATAAAGTCGGCTGCATCGGAAAGGCAGGCTATGGCTGGCAGGTTAAGATCGTGGACGAAAACCGCAAGGAAGTGGAAAAAGGACAGGTCGGCGAGCTTGCAGTCAAAGGTGACGGTGTCATGATTTGTTACTACCGTGATGAGAAGGCAACCAAAGAAGTGCTGGAAGACGGATGGCTCTTTACGGGAGATATGGCACAGGAGGATGAAGACGGATTCATTCTTCTCGTAGACCGTAAGAAGGACGTTATCATCAGTGGCGGTGAGAACCTGTATCCGGTACAGATTGAGGATTTCATCCGCACAAACAATAAAGTACATGACGTGGCAGTCATCGGTCTTCCGCATGCGCGCCTCGGTGAGATCGCAGCAGCGATTGTGGAACTCAAAGAAGGCGAGACAATGACAGAGGAAGAACTGGACGAATTCTGTCTCAAGCTTCCGCGTTACAAGAGACCGCGCAAGATTATCTTCGCGGACATTCCGCGTAACCCGACCGGAAAGATTGAAAAACCGAAACTTCGCCAGATTTACGGTGCGACGAAGCTTATTGCAGACCAGAACATGGGTTAGCATAGGGTAACTTTAGTAGAATATACATAGTTAGAATAATAAAAGGACATAAGAAAGGCAGGACAACAAAGTGAGCGAAAAGAAAATTATGCTCGGTAACGAAGCAATCGCCCGCGGAGCTTACGAAGCAGGCGTGAAGGTATCCGCGGCTTACCCGGGTACACCGAGTACAGAAATCAGTGAAAATATCGTAAAGTACGATGAAATTTATGCAGAGTGGTCACCGAATGAGAAGGTGGCAATGGAAGTGGCAATCGGAGCTTCCATCAGCGGTGTCAGAGCGATGGCATCCATGAAACACGTCGGTGTCAACGTGGCAAGCGACCCTCTTTACACCATCTCTTACAGCGGAGTAAACGGCGGTCTCGTTCTCGTGGCAGCAGACGATCCGGGACTTTACAGCTCCCAGAACGAGCAGGATACCAGATGCGTGGCGAGAGCAGCGCAGGTTCCGGTCATTGAACCTTCCGACAGCCAGGAAGCAAAGGATTTCATGAAATATGCCTTTGATCTTTCTGAAAAATATGACACACCGGTAATTTTGCGTACAACAACCAGACTTTCCCATTCTCAGGGACCGGTTACGCTGGAAGACCGTGTGGAGCCGGTGGATGCTCCGTATGAAAGAAATATCCAGAAATTCGTTATGATGCCGGGTATGGCAAAACAGAGACATATTTATGTGGAACAGCGCATGAAACAGATGGCGGAAGACGGAGCGGATATGCCGATCAACCGCGTGGAGATGGGCGATACCAAGATCGGTTTCATTGCCAGCGGTATTGCGTACCAGTATGTAAAAGAAGCTTGTCCGGAAGCATCAGTTCTTAAACTCGGACTTGTTCATCCGCTTCCGCGCAAGATGATTGAAGAGTTTGCTGCGAAAGTAGACAAATTATATATATTTGAAGAACTTGAGCCGGTATTTGAGGAGCAGATCAAATCCTGGGGCATTGCGTGTGTCGGAAAAGAAATCTTCACGCTTCAGGGTGAGTACAGTGCCAACATGATCCGTGAAAAAGTGCTCGGTGAAAAGGTTGAAATCGCAGAGGCTGCACAGGTTCCGGCGAGACCGCCGATCCTTTGCCCGGGTTGCCCGCACAGAAGCGTATACTCCGTGCTCAACAAATTAAAAATCCACGCAGCAGGTGACATCGGTTGTTATACACTCGGTGCAGTTGCTCCGCTGAATGTTGTTGATACAACGGTTTGTATGGGTGCAAGTATTTCCACCCTTCACGGTATGGAAAAGGCAAAAGGCAAAGATTACGTGAAAAACTGGGTGGCAGTCATCGGTGATTCCACATTTCTTCATACCGGTGTAAACTCCCTTATGAACATGGCTTATAACCAGGCGACAGGAACCGTTATGATTCTTGACAACTCTACCACAGGTATGACAGGTCATCAGGATCATGCAGCGACAGGAAAAACATTAAAGGGTGAAGTGGTTCCGGCGATTGATATTTACGAACTTTGCAAGACCATCGGAGTAAAACATGTGACGGTGGTCAATGCATTTGACCTTGAAACATTGGAAAAAGTGATCAAAGAGGAAACACAGCGCGAAGAGCTCAGTGTAATCATCACACAGTCTCCGTGTGTGCTTTTGAAAGGAAATGTATTCCTGAACAAGTGCAGAGTGATTCCTGAGAAATGTAAGAAGTGCGGTGCATGTCTCCGCCCGGGTTGTCCGGCGCTTACCAAAACGGCTGACGGAACAACAATCATTGATGAAACGATGTGTAACGGATGCGGACTGTGTATGCAGCTTTGTAAATTCGGTGCAATCGAGAAAGTGGAGGCGTAGACTATGGCAGAGAATAAGACAAAAAATATTATGATCGTCGGTGTCGGCGGTCAGGGAACCTTACTTACAAGCCGTATTCTGGGCGGTATCACAGTGGCAGCGGGATATGATGTAAAGCTTTCCGAGGTGCACGGTATGGCACAGCGCGGCGGAAGCGTTGTTACTTTCGTAAGATACGGTGAAAAAGTAGCGGAACCGATTGTGGAGGAAGGTCAGGCAGATCTTTTGATCGCCTTCGAAAAACTGGAGGCAAAACGTTATGCGCACTTCCTTAAAAAAGACGGAACACTGGTTGTCAACGACCAGAAGATTGAGCCGATCACCGTTGTGACCGGAGCAGCGCAGTATCCGGAAAATATCATCGAAGATTTGAGCAAACAGTATAAAACATATTCCGTAGATGCGATGGGCGAAGCGTTAAAGCTCGGCAACTCCAAAGTATTTAATATCATCGTTCTCGGCGTGGCAGCCAAACATATGGACTTCTCCAAAGAGGACTGGCTTACTGTGATTGAGAATACGGTTCCGCCGAAGACAGTGGAGATGAACAAAAAAGCATTTTTATTAGGTTATGAATCTTAAGGCTGAGACAGCCTTAAAAATAAAAACGGGAAGAAGGTAAAAGACATGATTTGGAATGAATCAAAAGAATGTATGAGCCGTGACGAGATGCAGGCTCTGCAGAGCAAGAGACTTGTAAAAGCCGTAAACCGTGTGTATCACAATGTGGAATACTACCGCAAAAAGATGCAGGCGCTCGGCATTGAACCGGGAGACATCCGAGGAATCGAAGATATTACAAAGCTTCCGTTCACAACAAAGGATGATTTGCGTGACACGTATCCGTTTGGACTTTTTGCAGCTCCGCAGTCAGAAATTGTCCGCATTCATGCATCCAGTGGTACAACAGGAAAAGCGACAGTAGTAGGGTATACCAGAAAAGATATCGATATCTGGTCTGAGTGTGTTGCCAGATGTTTGGCAGGTGCGGGGGTGACAAATAAGGATACCATTCAGGTTGCTTACGGCTACGGTCTTTTTACAGGCGGCCTCGGTGCACATTACGGTGCAGAAAATCTTGGCGCTACCGTTGTTCCGATGTCCACAGGTAACACTAAAAAACTGACAACGATGATGATTGATTTCGGTGTAACGGCCATCGCATGTACACCTTCTTATTTGTTACATATTGCAGAAACCTTAGAAGAAAACGGCGATCTTGATAAGATTAAATTAAAAGCTGCCATCTGCGGTGCGGAACCGTGGACCGAGCAGATGCGTCTTCAGGTGGAAGAAAAATTACATATTAATGCACATGATATTTACGGTCTTTCCGAGATTATGGGACCGGGTGTGGCTTGTGACTGTATTTATCACAAAGGTCTCCATGTGCATGAAGATCATTTCTATCCGGAAATTGTATCGGCAGAGACACTGGAACCGGTAGCGGACGGTGAGACAGGTGAGCTTGTATTTACTACACTTACAAAAGAAGGTATTCCTCTGATCCGTTATCGTACAAAAGACCTTACAAGCATTTCCCGCGAGAAATGTGAATGCGGAAGAACAACAGCCCGTATTTCCAGATTTAAAGGCCGCTCTGACGATATGCTTATTATCCGCGGTGTCAATGTATTCCCATCCCAGATTGAAGCAGCACTTCTTGAAATGGGCGGAACAACACCGTATTACATGATGATTGTTGATCGTGTGAACAATCTCGACACACTGGAAGTACAGGTGGAAGTGGAAGAACGTTTCTTCTCCGATGAAATCCGCGAACTTGAGAATTTGACCAAAAAGATTGCGCATGTCATCCAGCAGGCAATCGGTCTTGCCGTGAAAGTGAAGCTTGTAGAGCCGCACTCTCTGGAAAGAAGTATGGGAAAAGCCGTTCATGTCATTGATAAACGTAAACTTGTATAATAGGAAAGGAATGGGGTTATTCTATGTTTATTAAACAGTTATCGATTTTTATTGAAAATAAAGCAGGTCGTCTTCAGGATATGTTGGCCATTTTAAAGGATAACGATATCAATCTTGCATCACTTTCTCTCGCAGATACGAGTGATTACGGCGTACTTCGTCTGCTTGTTTCGGATCCGGAAAAAGGGAAAGAAGTATTGAAAGCGGCAGGAGTATCTTGTCGTACAACGGATGTGCTTGCCATTAAGATGGCGCATAAAGTCGGACAGCTGCAAGAGGTTTTGGGTATTATCTGCGAGGCAGAAATCAATGTCGAGTATATGTATGCTCTTGCAACAGGAAAGGACGAAGCTTCTATCGTTATCAAACCATCGGATATTGCCCGTGCGGCAGAAGTGCTCAAAAAAGCAGGTGCATCCTTTGTGACCCAGGAAGACCTTGCCAATATTTAATCTGAAATAACTGATACCGGCCTTTTGGCCGGTATTATTATAAGGAGACCGACTCATATGAATCAGACAGAAGTAAGATGCATCATAGATTTTCATACGCATACGTTCCCGGATAAAATGGCGGAAAAGACCATTGCATCTCTTGGAAAGGTGGCAGGAGTTACAGCGAAGTCCGATGGGACACTCAATGGACTTATGGATTCCATGAACAGGTCCGGTGTGGACTTTTCGGTGATTTTACCCGTTGTGACCAGACCGGAGCAGTTCCAGACCATCAACAATTTTGCGGCGAAGACGAACGAAATGTATGGAGACAAGGTGCTTTCCTTCGGCGGAATACATCCGTTGACACAAAATTATAAGAAGGAACTGAACTACATTAAATCACTGGGACTCAAAGGAATTAAACTTCATCCGGATTATCAGGGGACAATGATTGATGATATCGGGTACAAACATATTATTGATTACGCGTCTCAACTTGATCTTGCGATTGTTGTGCATGCGGGAATCGATATCGGCCTTCCGGAGCCGGTGCACTGTCCGCCGGACAAGTCGGCAGCTTTGATTGAGGAAGTTCAGCCGCCGAAATTGGTGCTTGCCCATATGGGTGGCTGGAAGCAATGGGATGAAGTAGAGCAGTATCTGGTGGGAAAACATGTGTATCTGGATACAGCGTTCTGCCATGATTATATGGAAAAAGAACAGTTTGAACGGATCGTGAAACAGCATGGTGCAGACAAAATTTTGTTTGCAACGGATTCGCCGTGGGAGGATCCGAAGGATACCATGGAACTTGTGGAGAGTGCGTCCCTTACGGAGGCGGAAAAAAACATGATCTACGCGGCCAATGCATGTAGATTGCTTGGAGTGCAACCGGACAAAATAGGGAAAAACAGTAATTTATAGAAAGAAAGAGTGTAAAAGCCTTGCATTTTTTGCAGGGCTTTTGTATAATGTAAATGCTTTAGCGGTTTAAAGCGGTGTACGGTAAAAGTTTAAATCGCTAAAGTGCAGAGTCTATTTTATAGGAGGTCACTATTGTGATAGTAAAAATTATTTTTCTTGTCGTGTTTTTTGCAAGTATGCTTGCAGTGGGTGTTTATTCCAGAAAGCATGCGACAAATGTAAATGATTTCGTACTCGGCGGAAGAACGGTCGGTCCATGGCTGACAGCTTTTGCTTACGGTACATCGTATTTTTCGGCGGTCGTTTTCGTCGGTTATGCCGGGCAGTTCGGATATAAGTACGGTTTATCTTCCACATGGATCGGAATCGGAAATGCGGTACTGGGTTCGCTTGTTGCATGGGTTGTTTTGGGACGGAGAACCCGTGTTATGACCAATCATCTTCAGGCTACTACAATGCCGGATTATTTCGGAAAGAGATATAACAGCAATGCCCTTCGCGTGGCAGCATCTGCAATTGCTTTTATTTTCCTTATTCCTTACACAGCATCCGTATATAACGGACTTTCACGTTTGTTCGGAATGGCATTTGATATTCCTTACTCTGTATGTGTAATCGCTATGGCAGTTTTGACAGGTGTGTATGTAATCCTCGGCGGATATATGGCAACTGCCATCAATGATTTTATCCAGGGTATTATTATGATTTTCGGTATTATTGCCGTGATTGCAGCTGTGTTAAACGGACAGGGCGGATTTATCAATGCGGTGAAAGAGCTTGCGGAGCTGGAAAGTGACGTGGCACTTACCATGGGACAGAAGGGAGCATTTACTTCTTTCTTCGGACCGGATCCGATGAATCTTGTGGGAGTTGTTGTGCTCACCTCCCTCGGAACATGGGGACTTCCGCAGATGGTACATAAATTCTATGCAATCAAGGATGAAAAATCCATCCGCAGCGGTACGATTATTTCTACATTCTTTGCGGTTGTTGTTTCCGGCGGATGCTACTTCCTCGGTGGTTTTGGAAGATTGTTCGATACGCCGGCCATTCACAATGCAGACGGAAGTGTTGTTTATGATGCGATTATTCCGTCCATGCTTTCCACTTTGCCGGATATGTTGGTCGGTATTGTGATTGTGCTTGTGCTTTCGGCTTCCATGTCGACACTTTCTTCCCTTGTATTGACATCAAGTTCGACATTGACGCTCGATGTGATTAAGGGAAATATTATAAAGGATATGAGTGAAAAGAAACAGGTGCTCTGCATGAGAATTCTTCTTGTGTTCTTTATCGCTATCTCCGTAATTCTGGCATTGGACCCACCGACCTTTATCGCGCAGCTCATGGGTATCTCATGGGGCGCACTGGCGGGTGCATTCCTTGCTCCGTTCCTGTACGGCTTGTACTGGAAGAAGGTGACAAGGGCTTCTGTTTGGGCAAGCTTTATTGTCGGTGTCGGTATTACCGTTTCCAACATCTTCTTAAAATACATTGCATCTCCGATCAATGCTGGAGCAATCGCTATGGTGGCAGGGCTTATCGTAGTTCCGCTTGTCAGCCTGATTACACCTAAGATGAAGGAAGAGGAAGTGGATAAGATATTTACCTGTCTGGAAGAAAAAGTACTGGTAAGTAAGAGAAAATCCATTGAAGAGTAAGTGTTTGAAATAAGACGTGTATGGGGGTTATAAAAGAAAAACGGCAGGAATCAGGAAACTACCTGATTCTTGCCGTTTCTTTTACCTTTGTATAAGTTTTCGTCTGTAATTTTAATCAATTTATTGATGTTAAATCCCGGGATGTAACCGGTGACACCGAAGGTCATTGTGACTGTAATTTTGTCTCCGTCTTTGGTGGTAATCGGTGAATTTTCAAGGGCGCTGCGGATACGTTCTGCTACCTGCGCAGCTATTTTCCCGTCGTTGTTAATGAGAAGAAGCATTTCTTCACCGCCCCAGCGACATACGTGATCGTTTCCGCGCAGCTGAGTTTTTATAATGTTTGCTACATGAATCAGCACCAGGTCGCCGACGTCGTGTCCGTAATTGTCATTTACTTTTTTAAAATCATCAATGTCGGCCATAATCAAACTGAAGTGTGAACCGGTTTTTTTTGCGATGTCCATCACATGGTTGAGATGCACTTCCATGCTTCTGCGGTTCAAAAGCTTGGTCAGCGGGTCGTGGCTTGCAATTTTGTCCAGTGTCTCGTTTTCGTGCATGAGATTACGTTGCATCTGGCGGATCTCGATGGAGAATAAAACCGAGAAGAACATTACGATGACAAACGCTGCTGCCGAGTTTAAACAGAAGCCGGCTGTAATGAACGCAGGAGATGCTGCGCCGTCGTACATCGGTGTTGTCTTGTCACAGATAACCCGTGTTATGATAAAACACGTACAAATAAAAATGCCGGTAATCATCGGACTGAGAATTTGTCTGCGTATTTGAGGCAATGTCAGTGACAGATAAAATGCAATCGGTATGAGGGACATGACGTAGGTCATGAAGCCCCAGTTCCAACCCATCAAAATAGAGAAAAAGATGGAATGAAACAGCACTTCTGTGATAGTGGCCATGAAAATCCATATATATTTCTCTTTTCGCACCAGTACTGTGGCCATGTAAAGATAAAATACGGTCGCCAGCATGTTGTAATAGTAAATCGGTGTGATGTTCAAAGAGAAGAATGTCACGGTGATAACAAGGTGAATAATACCTGCGACATAACATATGAACGAATACTTGAAAGAATTGTCAATGGTAAGTGTGCCATTCATGTATTCGTTCATCCTGTGAATCCAGCGTTTCATAATATGTAACCCCTTATAAAAATAGTACAAACGAAAAAGGCTTCGCTATAAATAAATATAGGAAACCTTTTGTTTTCATTCAAGCAATACAAGCAGTTTAAACGGTAAGGTCAATGTTGGCGCCCAAATGTGGGGCAACGGACTGCTCCATCATGGAACGATCCATCATCGCAACAAGAGAATCACCCATTGCAGCAGAAGTGTCCAGCGATTTGCTCAGCATAGCGACACCGAAATCTGTATTTAACTGGTTTTTTGCCATTGCCATTGATAATGCAGCAATATCCATACGGGCTCCTCCTTTCCTCTGTGCATATACTTTTTTTAATAATAACATGAAGCGGGGCAAATGGCAAGAAAGAGCGTAGACAAAAATGAAAAAAAAAGATATAATACGATTTGTATGGGAGGGCTAATTTATGGCATTTGGACTTGTATCTTTGGAAAAAAGAATGAAGGATAATATAAAGAACTACAGTCCGGATCAGTTGCTTGATATCGGAATGTTGAAAGAGTATCTTGAGACGGCTTGTCAGCTGAGCGGCATCTGTTTTCTTCTGGTGGATCGCCACGGGGAAGATGTGGTACGTGTCGGTGAATTCGACGGATTCCGGCCGGATGTGGCGGAGGCACCGGGGGACAAAATCCGTGTCAGTGGACGCACGGTAGCATATCTTTACACGTGCGTGAGCGGACAGGAGACCGATATACAAAAACAGTTTGTGAAAGATATGGCAAGGCAGCTTACTGCGATGGCAGAGAGTACATATGCCAATATGGAAACTGCGATTTATGTGGATGAGCTGGAGAAGCGTTTGGAGAAAGAGCAGTATCAGGTGAAACACGGTGAGAAAAAGGATGCACTTACCGGAGCGCTGAACAGTACTTATTTTGAAAGCCGTGCAAATGTTATCGACCGCTCCGATGTGGTTCCGGTGGCAGTGATTTGTGCCAATATTAATGACTGGAAATATGTCAATGACAAGTATGGAGATGAGGAGAGCGACCGGTTGATTAAGGTGGTTGCAGAGATACTCAAAAAAGAGGCGAAAAACGAGTACGTCATCGGCAGATGCGGCGGCGATTTCTTCCATGTACTGATTCCGATGGTGGAGGACGGTGAAGCGGAAGATTATTGTAAACGCGTACAGGATGCATGCAATGCGTTTGAGGATGAAAAGATTGCACCTTCCGTTGCCTGCGGTTATGTGTTTAAGACAAACGTGGAGCAATCGGTGATGAATTTGGTGTCGGATGCAGAGTATGAGATGTTCAATAACAAGTTTGAAATCAAAAATGCACCGGGTTACAGAGAACGTTTGGAGAAAAAATAAAATGTGTATTATGGGCTGCAAAGTCGGATTAGCCGATTTTGCGGCTTGTATTTTGTCTGAAGGAGAATGAAACTATGGCAGATAGAAAAGCAGTTTTTTTTGATATTGACGGAACATTGTTTGAGCAGGGCAACGAAGTTCCGGAAAGTACAGTCAAAGCCATTCATCAGCTTCGCAAAAACGGCCATCTGGCCTTTGTGTGCAGCGGACGGAGCAGAATTATGGTTCCGGAGACGCCGATTCTTTCTGTCGGTTTTGACGGATTGATTGCTGCCTGCGGAATGTACGGAAGCTTCGGGGAAAAGATTCTTTTTGATGAAGAGATGAGCTGTGAACAGCTTTCTGATATTATTCCGGTGCTGAAAAGTACCGGGACTATGTATATTTTGGAAGGCACGGAATATATTTATTATGATGAGCTCACGATCCATCATGCTATCGACGACTGGTATGTGCGCTCCATCAAAGAGATGGTTCCGGAGAGATTCCGGGTTGTTCCGGAGTCGATAGAAGAGATTCACGCAAACAAAATCAGTATTCAGGTTCCGATGTCCAGGAAGGAAGAAGTGTTTGAACGGGCAAAGAATTATTTTCAGCTTCTTCTTCACGAAGAAAACATTGCGGAGATTGTTCCCTACGGATTTACAAAGGCCGCCGGCATACAGCGCATGTGTGAACTGTTGGGGATAGCGAGAGAGGATACGCTTGCTGTGGGGGACAGCGTCAATGACATTGAGATGCTCCGCTATGCACAGGTCGGCATCGTTATGGGAAACGGAACGCAGATTGCAAAGGAGAATGCGGATTATATCACAACGGATATCAATGAGGACGGCATATGGAATGCCCTTGCTCACTTTGAATTGATATAATTATAAACGATTTATTAAATCTGCTTTTTTAGGGAAAATAATCCAAAACAAAGAAAATATGAGAAAACAAGAGAAAATGAGAGTAAAATAATAGATTTTGTGTCCTAGATTGGGTTGCAATAGGGATATAAAAAAACTAATATATTCATTGTGGTTAGCACTCGGGGTGATGGAGTGCTAATAAAGTGCGAAAGAGAACAGATTGAAAATAGAAGGAGGTTTTTAGCTATGAAATTAGTACCACTTGGAGACAGAGTTGTTTTAAAACAGCTTGTAGCAGAGGAAACAACCAAATCCGGTATCGTATTGCCGGGCCAGACAAAAGAAAAACCACAGCAGGCAGAAGTTCTTGCGGTCGGACCGGGCGGAATGGTAGACGGAAAAGAGATCGCGATGCATGTGAAGGTCGGCGACCAGGTTATTTTTTCCAAATATGCAGGAACGGAAGTGAAGCTTGAGGAAGAAGAATACATGATCGTTCGCCAGAGTGATATTTTAGCAATCGTACAGGAATAAAACAGTCTTTTAAGGAGGTCATTTGACATGGCAAAAGAAATTAAATACGGCGCTGACGCGAGAGCAGCTCTTGAATCCGGTGTAAATCAGCTTGCAGATACAGTAAGAGTGACACTGGGACCGAAAGGAAGAAACGTAGTACTCGACAAATCATACGGTGCACCGCTTATCACAAACGACGGTGTGACAATTGCAAAGGAAATCGAGCTTGAAGATGCATTTGAAAACATGGGAGCCCAGCTTGTAAAAGAAGTAGCTACCAAGACAAACGATGTGGCAGGTGACGGTACGACAACCGCAACAGTTCTGGCACAGGCTATGATCAACGCAGGTATGAAGAACCTGGCAGCAGGTGCAAATCCGATTATCCTCCGCAAAGGTATGAAGAAAGCAACCGACTGTGCAGTAGAATCCATCGCAAAAATGAGTTCTAAGGTAAACGGAAAAGAACATATTGCAAAAGTTGCAGCAATCTCAGCAGGTGACGAAGAGGTTGGTAATCTTGTTGCAGATGCTATGGAAAAAGTATCCGGTGACGGTGTCATCACAATCGAAGAGAGCAAAACAATGCTCACAGAACTTGACCTTGTAGAAGGTATGCAGTTTGACCGCGGTTACATTTCCGCATACATGGCGACAGATATGGATAAGATGGAGGCAGTTCTTGACACACCTTACATCTTAATTACAGATAAGAAGATTTCCAATATCCAGGAAATCCTTCCGCTCCTTGAGCAGATTGTACAGTGCGGCGCAAAACTTCTCATCATTGCAGAAGATGTAGAGGGTGAAGCGCTTACCACACTTATCGTGAACAAACTTCGCGGAACATTCAATGTGGTAGCTGTGAAGGCTCCGGGATACGGTGACAGAAGAAAAGCGATGCTTGAGGATATCGCAATTCTTACAGGCGGACAGGTAATCAGCTCTGAACTCGGCCTGGAACTCAAAGACACAACAATGGAACAGCTCGGCCGTGCAAGATCCGTGAAGGTTCAGAAAGAAAATACAGTCATCGTTGACGGTGAAGGTTCCAAAGAAGCAATCCAGGCTCGTATCGCTTCTATCAAGAAACAGGTGGAAGAGACAACATCTGATTTCGACCGCGAAAAATTACAGGAAAGACTTGCAAAACTTGCAGGCGGTGTTGCAGTCATCCGCGTGGGTGCTGCCACAGAAACAGAGATGAAAGAATCCAAACTTCGTCTGGAAGACGCTCTTGCAGCGACAAAGGCAGCAGTGGAAGAGGGTATCATCTCAGGCGGTGGTTCTGCATACATCCATGCTTCGAAAGAAGTGGCAAAACTTGCAGATACGCTCGAAGGCGATGAGAAGACAGGTGCACAGATCGTGCTCAAAGCACTGGAAGCTCCTTTATTCCACATCGCAGCCAATGCAGGTCTGGAAGGCAGCGTCATCATCAACAAAGTAAGAGAATCCGAAGCAGGCGTAGGATTTGATGCGCTTAAAGAAGAGTATGTTGACATGGTAGCAACAGGAATTCTTGATCCGGCCAAGGTGACAAGAAGTGCACTTCAGAATGCAACAAGTGTTGCTTCCACACTTCTCACGACAGAGTCTGTCGTAGCAAACATCAAAGAAGATGTTCCGGCGATGCCGGCAGGCGCAGGTATGGGCGGAATGATGTAGGACCTGTATCATAATAATATTATTTGAATTATGCGGGGCATACGGGGCACTTGAGGTGCGCGTGTGCCCCGTTTTGCGCCCTGTGATTTGAGTTATGTAAACCCACAGGGCATATAGAACATTATTTTCTTCTGGTACCCCGTTTTTTTGAAAAAACGGGGTACAGGGAGAAAAAAATTCTGTATATACCCGAAAGATTTACATAACACAACAAGCCAATGCGAAAGCGGGGTATGAGGGAGAGGTGTGTGTCGTATATGCCCCCCAAATATTCTTCAAAAAATATTCCCCAAAAAATCTCATAAAACTACTTGACCTGTCGTAGTAGTTGTGTTATATTTACTACGACAGATGTACTACGACTGTCGTGGTACGACAGATAATATAGTGCGCACAGGAAAAGAGAGGAGTTTGATAAGTTGATCAGTTCAGATGTAATGCGAGGATACAATGACATGCTGATTTTGTATCTGGTGTACGACAGTCCGTCTTACGGATATGAGATATCAAAGCAGATTAGGGAGATGTCGCAGGGATTATATGTGATGAAGGAAACTACGTTGTATTCTGCTTTCAGCCGATTGGAAAAACTGCAATATATCGAGGCGTTTTACGGAGATGAGTCCGGCGGAAAACGAAGGACGTATTACCGCATCACGGAGGCAGGAAAAAATTATTATCAGGAAAAATGTATCGAGTGGGGCGAGATACAGCAGGTAGTAGAAAAATTTATTCGCAAGTGAGGAGAATGTGGGAATGGAAACAATTAAAAATTATTTGGAAAATATGTTTATGCATGTAAAAAGTACTCCGGAAGTGGAAAAGGCAAAGGCAGAGCTTCTTTCCATGATGGAGGATAAGTATGAGGAACTGAAAGGTGAAGGCAAATCGGAAAATGAAGCAATCGGAATTGTGATTTCAGAGTTCGGCAATTTGGATGAGCTTGCCGGTGAGCTCGGAATTGAAGAAAATGTTGCTGACAGCATTGAGACAGAAGGGATTCATGTGACCCTTGAGGAGGCAAAAGAGTATTGCAAAGAGCAGGCAAAAGCCGGTATCCGTTACGGAATTGCGTCTATGCTCTGTGTTCTGTCTCCGATGCTGCTGATTCTTATGGGCGGCTTACAGGAGGAACATGGATTTGCGGAGGGAATTGTTGTGGCAGGCGGTTTGATTCCGCTGCTGTTGATTATAGCATGCGCCGTGGCGATTTTTATTGTTACCGGAATTTCCATGGATAAATATGAAAAGTATGAGAAGGAAGTTCTGTTTCTCGATTATGCGACCAAGCAGTTTGTGGAAGCGCAGAGAGAGGCCGGAAAACTTATGTTTGCCCTGCAGATTGCATTTGGCGTATTCCTTTGTATCGTGGCGGTTGTTCCGCTTCTGATTGTGGGAAGTATGGAGCTTGCATCCGACATGCCGTGTGTGCTTTGCGTGCTTGTCATGTTGGCAATTATCAGTGTGGCTGTATTTTTCTTTGTCTCAGCGGGAACCAAATCCGATGCATACCATGTTCTTTTGCAGGAGGAGGAATATCGCGCGGACAGAAAACGCAAGGGAAGCCCGCTCCAGATTTTTGACTCCATTTACTGGCCGGTTGTGACACTCATTTATCTGGCGTGGAGTTTTCTTACGATGCAGTGGCATATCACATGGGTTATCTGGCCGGTGGCAGGTGTGCTCAGTGCTGTAATTGAGGCGATTATCCGTGCGGTTTCAAGAGAATAATTGTCGATAAATCACACGATAGACAGAAAAAATCCATAATAATGTCGAAATTGACACTATCGGACATACACTTTGGCAAAATAATCCTTTAAAATAATAGAAAATATTGGAAGGAGCCGAGGTATGAACAGGGAGATTGTCGGGACAAATGTCAGGCTGGCAAGGGTCAGGAGTAATCTGACGCAGGAACAGCTTGCAGAAAAGGCCGATATTTCCTCATCTTATCTGAGTGCGATTGAACGAGGGAAGCAATCAGTCAGCTTAGAATATATGAATCGCATTGCGGATGCGTTGAGGGTCCCGGTAGCCAATTTGCTTGTCCGTGAGGGGACGGAGAGTTACGGTGTACACAGCGGGACAGAGAAACACGATATGTTTGATAGGGAAGAGGGAGAGCTTGTCACGAGGCGGAAAAGGTTAAATCAGATTAACGAGATGCTTTCCGGTTGCGGTGACAGGGAATTGCAGATCGTTCAGGAAGAGATTTCCTTACTGATAAATAAATTTCGGTACTTTGATGAAAAAGGAAACCGATAACAAAAACACAGCGTTTGGATATTTACATGTTCAAACTCTGTGTTTTTTTATTTCGGAAAGATTCTTCGGGGCGCGGTATTTCTTCCAAAGGAAAGCGAGGAGAAGGTATGACATTGTGGGATTTGTATGAAAAGAGCAAAAGAGAAGTGAGGGTGGCGGGAAAAGTGCAGGAAGTGGGGGATTTTCGCCAGGTGTCGTTGGTTGTTATCGGGAAAATTCTGAGAGAATGTTTCTGCCCGGAAATTGAATTTGAGGAAGGAGAAGAGGAGATTTCGTTTGAGCGGATTTGGCATTTGGTCTGTGAATATCACGAGAAGGGGAGAGGGAAGCCTTTCGGAGCGCCTGAACTTAGAACCGTACGGTACCCTGATTTTGATATGGAAAAAAGGCCGGTATATTTTGCGGACGGAAGCCGGGTGGAAAGAAGTTCGTTGACGGAAGAGGATGTGATTGATTTTTTTTATTACCGCAAAATTTGTTGTAAAAAGAGGAGAATGGATCATGGAATTGCAGGCGGTCTTCTTTTGTATCAGAATTTTTATGCAGAGGAAGCGGGGGAGTGTGGCGGAATTGCCAACTATGCAGCAATTACGCTCGTGTGCCACAATGCGTTTGCAAAAAACAGGGAGGGAATATGCAGCTGTGTCCGCGAAGATCCCTTGCTTTGTCTGCTTTTGCTGGCGGAGGCCATGGGTGTTGTTTGTTTTCATCGGGGCAGTTTAAACCGCGGGGCGATGAAAAGATTATTCGGCGCCCTGGGGATGGAGCCGGCGCCGGGCAGTTTGACTCTTTTTGTGAATCCGGATGTAATTCCGTTTGCGGATTATGCGGAGAAGCTGCATTGTATAGCGATAAAAACAGGAATTTGTGTATCAACGGATGAAAAAAATTATAAAATACACATAAAGGATGTAAACTCTGACGATTATTGACGAATTATTTATTTGATAATATAATCGGTAATATGGGAAATGAAAGAAAATTGACGGAGTGAGCGTATGGAAAACAAGGCAGCAGAAACACAAATATCGCCTCAAAAACGGACAGAAGTGGTAATTGATGACGGTCATATTCAGGCGATGGCCGAATTTCAGGAGCCGCAGGAGTTATATCGTGATTTGATTGCCCGTGTGAAAAAATATCATCCGAGTGATGATATTTCGCTGATTGAGAAGGCGTATCGGATTGCAGATGAGGCACATAAAGACCAGGTGCGAAAATCAGGAGAGCCTTATATTATACATCCGCTTTGCGTTGCGATTATTCTTGCTGAGCTGGAGATGGATAAGGAAACGATTGTGGCAGGACTTCTTCATGATGTGGTAGAGGATACAATTATGACCGCAGAGGAGATCACGGAGCAGTTCGGGGATGATGTTTCACTTCTTGTAGATGGTGTGACAAAGCTGGGACAGCTGCAGTACGAAGGAGATAAACTGGAAGTACAGGCAGAAAATCTCCGTAAAATGTTCCTTGCCATGGCCAAGGATATCCGCGTCATTATTATTAAACTGGCCGACCGGCTTCACAATATGCGTACGCTCAAGCATATGAAACCGGAAAAGCAGCAGGAAAAAGCCCGTGAGACCATGGATATTTATGCGCCGATTGCACAGCGTCTCGGTATCATGAAATTAAAGGTCGAGCTGGATGACCTTTCCCTGAAATATTTACAGCCGGACGTATATTACGATTTGGTGGATAAGATTGCTGTCCGCAAGACAAAGCGCGAGCAGTATGTGCAGGAAATTGTAGATGAAGTGAGTGCGCACATTACCAACGCCGGAATTGAGGCAAAGATTGACGGACGTGTGAAGCATTTCTTCAGTATATACAAAAAGATGAAAAACCAAAACAAGACCATTGACCAGATTTATGACTTGTTTGCGGTTCGTATCATTGTAGATACCGTGAAGGACTGCTATGCAGCCCTCGGCGTTATCCATGAGATTTATAAGCCGATTCCGGGGCGTTTTAAAGACTATATTGCCATGCCGAAGGAAAATATGTACCAGTCTCTTCACACGACACTGATCGGACATTCCGGACAGCCGTTTGAGATACAGATCCGTACGTATGAAATGCACAAGACGGCGGAATACGGTATTGCCGCCCATTGGAAATACAAGGAAGCTGCGGACGGAAAGAAGGTAAAAACCAACGAATCCGAGGAGGAGAAGCTTTCCTGGCTGAAGCAGATTTTGGAATGGCAGAGAGACATGTCCGACAACAGAGAGTTTATGAATCTCTTAAAGAGCGATTTGGATTTGTTCTCTGACAGTGTATATTGTTTTACGCCGACCGGTGATGTGAAATCCCTTCCGGTTGGATCTACACCGATTGATTTTGCGTACAGCGTGCACTCTGCAGTCGGAAATCATATGGTGGGAGCCCGCGTGAACGGAAAACTGGTGGCTATCGATTATGAAATCAGCAACGGTGACCGTGTGGAGATTCTTACCAGCCAAAATTCCAGCGGCCCAAGCCGTGACTGGTTGAAGCTTGTAAAGTCAACCCAGGCAAAAAACAAAATCAACCAGTGGTTCAAGTTGCAGTTTAAGGATGAAAATATTATAAAAGGACGCGAGCTTCTCCTTGTGTATTGTAAGGCGAAGTCCATCAACCAGACGGAGGTTATGCGACCGGAATATATGGAAGCCACCATGAGAAAATTCGGTTTCCATGACTGGGAAGCTCTTTTGGCTGCTGTCGGACACGGCGGATTGAAAGAGGGACAGGTCGTTAACAAGATGAAGGAACTGTACGACCGTGAGCATCCGAAGACCGTAAGCGACGATGAAGTTATGCAGATGGTGGAGGAAAATGCGGCGAAGCAGATGCTTCCGAAATCCAAGACAGCCAGCGGAATTATTGTAAAAGGCGTGGACGATGTGGCGGTACGTTTCTCCAAATGCTGCTCGCCGGTACCGGGAGATGAGATTGTCGGATTTGTCACAAGAGGGCGCGGTATCTCCATTCACAGAACCGACTGTGTCAATATAATTAATCTTCCGGAACTTGACAGAACACGTTTGATTGATGCCGAGTGGCAGGAAGACAGCATAGCAGGAAACGGAAAATATCTTGCAGAGATTATCATTTATGCAAACAACCGAAACGGACTGCTTGCGGATGTTTCCAGAGCTTTGACGGAGAAAAATATTGATATTATAAGTCTGAATACGAGACTCAGTAAAAAAGGTCTGGCTTCTATGTCGGTGGCATTTGAAATCAGTTCCAAAAACGAGCTGAATCGTATTATCGATAAGTTGAGCAATGTAGATAGTGTAGTAAGTATTGAACGAACGACGGGGTGATTCTCACCCCGTTTTTTCGGAAATGGAGGTAAAAATGAAAATCGGAAGAATTACGCTGGGCGTTTGCATGACGAATTGCTATTTTTTATATGAAGAAGGAAAAAACGAAGTTATTTTTGTTGATCCGGCAGATCACGGAGAAGGGATATATGATAAGCTGAAAGAGGCCGGATTTTCCGTGGCAGGTATTTTGCTTACCCATGCACATTATGATCATATGGGAAGTGCCGACAAACTTCGCGAGTTATCCGGTGCTAAGATTTATGCCTGCGAAGCAGAGCGCAAATTGTGCGAGGACGCGGATGTGAATCTTTCTACTATGTTCGGACGCAAATGTACCATTGCGCCGGATGTATATTTGAAAGACGGCGAGGAGGTAACCATCGCCGGAATGAAATTTAAAATGATTGCAACGCCGGGACATACCATCGGAAGCTGTTGCTATTATTTTGAGGAGGAAGGAATGCTGATCAGCGGTGATACCCTGTTTTTGGAATCCACCGGGCGCACGGATTTCCCGACGGGAAGCACGTCGTCCATCGTGCGTTCCATCAAGGAGAAATTATTTGTTTTGCCGGAGGATACCAAAGTGTATCCGGGACATAACGATGCGACGACCATCGGTCATGAGAAAAAATACAATCCGTTTGTTCAGTAGGAGAATCTATGTTACTTGTTGAAATAAATGAGCCGAAATGGGAATATGATGTGCATTCGCTTGTGAAAGCGTTTTATCCGGAGCATACGGTGAAGGTCCTTTCGCCGGAGCAGGGAGCGCAGCCGGAAGGGGGCGAAAGTTGCCCGGCGGCAATCCGGATTTGTCACACGGCAGATGAGGTTTCTGTCTGCTTCGACGGCAAAGAAGCTGTAAAGCACCGGTGGGAGAGAGAACCGGAGAGGCGAAAAAATGAATTTAAGCGTTTCTTTTATCAGTGCCTGGCTGCGGAGTGCGGAAAAGAATTGCCTTGGGGCAACCTTACGGGAATACGGCCGACCAAAATCGCCATGGGTATGATAGAGGATGGGGCTTCCAAAGAAGATGTATTTGCGATGTTCGAGGGAGAACATTTTGTGAGCCGCGAGAAGACGGAGTTAGCCTACGATATCGCGCAGAGAGAACGAGAGATTCTGTCTTCGCTTCATTATAAAGACGGATACAGCTTATACATCGGAATTCCGTTTTGTCCGTCCACCTGTCTGTACTGTTCGTTTACTTCGTATCCGATCGGCGCTTACAAAAAGCGTGTGGAGGAATACGTCGACTGTGTCATCAAAGAGATGAGAGAGACAGCCTGTATGATGGCCGGAAAAATACTGGATACGGTTTATATCGGAGGAGGAACGCCGACGACACTTTCGCCGGAGCAGCTGGACCGTCTGATTACGAGCCTGAAAGAGATTTTCGATTTTTCTACTGTGCAGGAGTTTACGGTGGAGGCAGGAAGAGCCGACAGTATCACGGAAGAAAAATTACAGGTGCTGTATCGGCATGGCGTGAGCCGTATTTCGGTCAATCCGCAGACGATGAAGGAGGAGACGCTCCGCAGCATCGGTCGTGCGGCCACGGCGGCGCAGACAGTGGAAGCATATAAGATGGCACGTAAGTGCGGGTTCGACAATATCAACATGGATATTATTTTGGGGCTTCCGGGGGAAGAAGAGGCTGACGTGCAGGCGACAATTGACCGGATCTGCGAGCTGGAACCGGATAGCCTGACCGTACATTCTTTGGCGGTGAAACGTGCATCCAAGCTTCGGAGGTTTATTGAGGAAAACGGAATGGATATGCTTGTGAATACGGATGCGACGATGATGATTGCTGCACAGGGGGCAGCATCCATGGACATGAATCCGTACTATTTGTATCGCCAGAAAAATATGTCGGGAAATTTTGAAAATGTCGGTTATGCAAAGGAAGGCAAGGCCGGAATTTATAATATTCTGATTATGGAAGAGGTGCAGACCATTGTGGCGCTCGGCGCCGGTTCCATCACGAAACGGGTGTTTGAGGACGGACGCATTGAGCGGTGTGATAATGTAAAAGATGTGTCATTGTATATCGAAAAAATCGATGAGATGATAGAGCGAAAAAGGGAATTATTCAGATAGGAAAGATAAGGGGAATTCATATGAAAAAATCGGCAAATAAGTTGCTTCATATCATGAAATGTCTTTTTGGAGTCAGTTTTTTTGTCATTGTGGTGACTTTCGTTCTCGGCCAGATATTTTTGGAAAACGAAGGCGGGACAAAAACGCTGTTGGCAGGTGCAGAAGGGTATAATTGCAGAGTTTTTGAAAGTGACTGGATGCGGCTTATGCCAAACGGAACAAGCCATGTAGTGGAAGTGCCGGGCGTTTATGAGGCGTATCCGGGGGAAGCGGTAACGGTGGTGACAACTTTACCGCAGACGCTGGAGGACCAGACATGGCTTTGTTTTGAAGGGTATTGGCAGGATATGGAATTTTTCGTGGACGGCGTTTTGAGAGAGCGCTATTCCACGGAAAGTACACGGCCGTTCGGGAAAAACAGTGCCACCACTTATGTTTTTGTGGAACTCTTCCGTGAGGATGCGGGAAAAGAGTTAAAAGTGGTTACCAGTACATTGTCTTCTTACACCGGAACAATGAATACGGTGTATGTGGGGGACAAGTACGGAATCTGGCTTACTTTTTTTGAAAGCTACGGAATAGCCTTTATTTTGGAATTTGTTTTGCTCATTTTGGCGTGCATCGGATTGATATTCTGCTTTGTGTTGTGGGCAATTTATCGTAAAAATTTCGATTACATATATTTGTGCAGCGCGTTGTTTTTTGTGGCTGCATGGAGACTGTCCGAAAGTCAGTTTAGGCAATTGCTTTTCTCCAATGTATCGGCGGTGACGGCAATCAGTTTCCTGTCACTGATGATGCTGCCTGTGACCGTTATTTTCTATATCAATGAGATACAAAACCAGAGATACAGAAAATGGCATATGATTCCTATTTTGGCCGGCGGCGTCAATCTGATTGTTACAGTAGGCTTGCAAATATTGGGAATCAGGGATTTTCAGGAATGTCTGCTTGGCTCCCACCTGATCATCGGAATTTCGTCTGTCAGTATTATTGTTACGATTGTGATTGATTGTGTGAAAAAATATATCCGTGAATACGCCATGGTGGCTATCGGTCTTTTGGTGGCGGTTGCGTCGGCAGCTGTTGAGATGACAGCGTATTATGTGGCTTTTTACAATTTGAACGGAGTACCGCTCAGCCTGGGCCTGATTTTCCTGTTCTTTATGGCTTCGACAAAAACTGTCCGGGAGCTTTTGGCAGAGAGCAGGGAAAAGCAGGAAGCGCTTCATGCCAATGCGGCAAAAGCACGTTTTCTTGCCAATATGTCCCATGAAATCCGCACCCCGATCAATTCGATTCTTGGCATGAACGAAATGATATTGAGAGAAAGTCAGGAGAAAGATGTGCTGGAGTACGCCGGCAATATCGAAAGGTCCGGAAAGCTTCTTTTGACGCTGATCAGTGATGTGCTTGACTTTTCCAAGATTGAGGCGGGTGAAGTAGAAATATATCCGGTGGAATATGATGTGCACGACCTGATTTTTGATACGGTAAAGGCAATGCATCCCCGTGCAACCAAAAAGAATCTGAAACTGAAAGTGGAAGCGGAGGAAAGTTTGCCGAAGGTACTGCGGGGGGATGAGTTCCGAATCCGCCAGATTTTGAACAATCTCATGAGCAACGCCGTGAAATACACAAAGACGGGGACGGTGACACTGTCTGTGACCGGAACGAGTGATGCGGAAGGTGACTTTTTGATGGTGATTTCGGTAAAAGATACCGGAATCGGAATCCGTCAGGAGGATATGACAAAGCTGTTTTCCAGCTTTACAAGACTGGATGAGAGTAAAAACCGTACGATTGAAGGAACCGGTCTCGGCCTGAATATCACGAAGCTGCTGGTCGACCTGATGCAGGGCGAAATCGCGGTTTCCAGTGAATACGGAAAAGGCACCGAGTTTGTGGTGCGTTTGCCGCAGGAGATTGTAGATGCAACACCGATGGGAGTGTTCAAAGAGAAGTACGGAACAGATGCAAATTCCGGAAGAAGACGCGGAAGCTCTTTTAAGGCACCGCAGGCAGAAATTCTGGTGGTAGATGACAATGAAATCAACCTGGCAGTAATCAAGGGATTGTTGAAAGGGACGGAGATTGCGATTTACACAGCCATGGGTGGTCTGGAGGCGCTGGAGAAGAGCCGCCGGAAAACGTATGACATCATTTTGCTGGATCATATGATGCCGGATCCGGACGGAGTGGAAACATTGCACATGCTCCGAAAAGAAGAGGATAACCCGAACCAACATGCCAAGGTGGTTGCGCTGACGGCCAATGCGCTGGCGGGTTGCCGGGAAGAATATATAGAGACAGGATTTGATGATTATCTCTCGAAGCCGATCGAGGTGGAAAAGCTGGAAGAACTGATATGCAGCCTTTTACCGAAGGAGAAAATTGAAGAATTCAGCGGAAATGAAGAGAAACACTCTTGAGATATGCCCCAAAAAGTAGTAAAATTGGCAAGTGAGTGATTTATTATATTGAAAAACAGAAAGAATAGGTAAGTAGTATGGCACTGAATAAGAAACCGGTTACCGGAATGAAAGACATTCTTCCGGAGGAAATGCAGATTCGTGACTATGTCATGGGCGTGATCAAAGAGAATTATCGTAAGTTCGGTTTTACGCCGATAGAGACCCCGTGTGTGGAGTCCATCGGAAATCTTTGCTCAAAGCAGGGCGGAGAAAATGAAAAACTGATTTTTAAAATTTTGAAACGCGGCGACAAATTAAACATTGATGCGGCGCAGACGGAAAATGACCTGGTGGACGGAGGACTCCGCTATGATTTGACACTTCCGCTTTCCCGTTATTATGCCAACCATGCCAACGAACTTCCGAGTCCGTTCAAAGCTCTGCAGATGGGAAATGTATGGAGAGCGGATCGCCCGCAGAAGGGTCGTTTCCGTCAGTTTATGCAGTGTGATATCGATATTCTCGGTGAACCGAGCAATTTGGCTGAGATCGAGCTGATTCTTGCGACGACGACAACACTTGCAAAACTCGGTTTTTCCAATTTCAAGGTGCGTCTCAATGAGCGCCGTATTCTGAAGGCGATGGCAGCTTACTCCGGATTTGAGGAGGAGCAGTTTGATCTTGTGTTTATCATTTTGGATAAGATGGACAAGATCGGCATCGACGGTGTCAAAGAAGATTTGTTAAATAACGGTTTTGCGAAGGAAGCTGTGGATAAATATATTGCACTTTTTGACGGTATGCAGGCGGCAGAGAATGCGATTGCATATCTGGCAGAGCAGCTCGGCGATTATCTGGAAGACGGCGTGGCAGAGAGCCTTGCTGAAATCAAGGACAGTGTTTCCGGCGCTGTGACAGAGAATTTTGAAATTGTATTTGATCCGACGCTTGTGCGCGGTATGTCTTACTATACAGGAACCATCTTCGAGATTGAAATGCCTGACTTCGGCAGCAGTGTGGCCGGCGGCGGAAGATACGACAAGATGGTCGGCAAGTTTACCGGCAAAGATACGCCTGCTTGCGGTTTCTCCATCGGATTTGAGCGAATTATCACAATCTTGATGGATCAGGGATTTAAGGTTCCGGGAAGCGGCGAGAAAGTGGCTTTCCTTGTGGAAAAAGGAATTGCGGGCGAGAGACTGTCCGAGGTCATCAAGGAGGCGCAGCAGCTTCGTAAGGAAGGCTGGCAAGTTCTTTTGGTGCGCATGAACAAAAATAAAAAGTTCCAGAAGGAACAGCTCACAAAAGAAGGATATACTGAGTTTAAGGACTTCTACAGAGAAGCTTTGAAAAACTAGGAGGATACAGACATGGCAGAATCAATGCAGGGATTAAAGAGAACCCACAGATGTACGGAGGTGTCGGCGGCTAACATCGGCGAGACCGTAACCGTTATGGGATGGGTGGCAAAACAGAGAAACAAAGGCGGTATCATCTTTGTGGATCTCCGCGACAGAAGCGGTATTTTGCAGCTGATTTTTGAAGAGGATAAATGCGGCAGTGAAAATTTTGCAAAGGCCGAGAAACTCAGAAGTGAGTTTGTTGTGGCTGTTGTCGGTAAAGTGGAGAAGAGAGCCGGTGCAGTCAATGAAAATCTTGCAACGGGAGATATCGAGATCATTGCAGAGCAGATCCGTATTCTTTCCGAGGCGGAAACTCCTCCTTTCCCAATCGAGGAGAACAGTAAAACAAAAGAGGAAATGCGTTTGAAATACAGATATCTGGATCTTCGCAGACCGGATTTGCAGCGCAATCTCATCCTTCGAAGCAAAATCTGCACAGAGGTCCGTGCATTTATGGCAAAGGAAGGATTTTTGGAAATTGAGACACCGATTTTGAATAAGTCAACACCGGAAGGTGCGAGAGATTACCTTGTGCCGAGCCGTGTGCACCCGGGCAATTTCTATGCGCTTCCGCAGTCGCCGCAGCTTTTTAAACAGCTCCTTATGTGTTCCGGATATGACCGCTATATCCAGATTGCAAAATGTTTCCGCGACGAAGATTTGCGTGCGGACAGACAGCCGGAGTTTACACAGATTGATATGGAACTTTCCTTCGTGGATGAAGAGGATGTTATCGATGTAAATGAAAGATTAATTAAGCATGTGTGCAAGGAAGCCATCGGGCTCGATGTACAGCTCCCGCTTCCGAGAATGCCTTGGCAGGAGGCGATGGACCGTTTCGGTTCCGACAAACCGGACACACGTTTCGGAATGGAACTTGTGGATGTATCCGATGTTGTGAAGGGATGCGGTTTCGGCGTGTTTACGGGAGCTTTGGAGAACGGCGGTTCCGTGCGCGGTATCAATGCAAAAGGACAGGCGGAAATGCCGAGAAAGCAGATTGATGCTCTTGTGGACGCAGCGAAAGGAAACGGTGCAAAAGGTCTTGCATATCTCGCAGTGTTGCCGGATGGTTCTTACAAATCTTCTTTTGCAAAGTTCATGACAGAGGAAGAACTTAAGAATCTTGTGGTTACGATGGCCGGTGAGCCGGGAGATTTGCTCCTCTTTGCAGCAGACAAAAATAAAATCGTATGGAATGTGCTCGGTGCGCTTCGTATCGATCTTGCAAAGAAACTTGATTTGATTGATGATAATAAATTTAATTTCCTCTGGGTAACGGAATTCCCGCTTCTTGAGTGGGATGAGGAAGATGAGCGTTTTGTTGCGGTTCATCATCCGTTCACGATGCCGATGGAAGAGGACTGGCAGTATATTGATACCGATCCGGGACGTGTGCGCGCAAAGGCGTACGACATCGTACTTAACGGTGTGGAGCTCGGCGGAGGTTCCGTGCGTATCCATCAGGATGACGTGCAGGAAAAAATGTTTGAAGTTATCGGTATTCAGAAAGAGGAAGCATGGGATCGTTTCGGATTCCTTCTCTCTGCATTTAAATACGGTGTTCCACCGCATGCGGGACTTGCGTACGGACTCGACCGTATGGTTATGTTGCTTGTAAAAGCGGACAGCATCCGTGAAGTTATGGCATTCCCGAAGGTGAAAGATGCATCCTGTCTCATGTCTGAGGCGCCGAACGTGGTAGATGCACAGCAGCTGGAGGAGCTTTGCATCGCCATTACAAAGCCGGAAGAGGAAGCATGCGAGGAGAACAGCGCAGAATAGAGGTTGTCTATGATACGACTTTTTGCAGTCAATATTTCGCCGCTTAAGGACGAAAGGTGTTTTCGAAAATGCTATCTCAGATCTACAGAGGAACGACAGATGCAGGCGGATGTTTTGAAAATGCCGGAGGATAAGGCGAGATGCATTGCAGCAGGACTTTTGCTGGAAAATGCATACAAAAAGTTCAGAACAGAAAAACTAAAAGAGTTAGCAAATGCTAACTCTTTTGAGTATACACAAAAGCCGGAAGATGCAGAAGGTTTGCCTGAGAAATTGCCGAAGGTCCGGGCGGGGCTCGGCGGAAAACCGGAATTTGTTTTTTCGGAAGGGATGACGCAGGAAGTATATTTCAATTTATCCCATTCCGGAGATTATGTCATTTGTGCGATGGCAGATTTTGAAGTCGGAGCAGATGTTCAAAGACGGACGGGAGTCCGGGAAAGCTTACTGCGCCGTTTTTTTTCGGCGGAAGAGAAGAAACGCGTAGAGTTGTGCCCGGAGGAAGAGGAGAAAGAAAAAATTTTCGCGGCAATTTGGGCAGTGAAAGAGGCGGAAGCAAAGTTGACCGGGCGGGGGATCAGGCAATTGCTCGGAAGGATGTTGAAGGGAAACGACGAAGAAGCGTCCGGAGAAGAAATATACGGTGTGTGGCAGGGCGAGCTGGATGAAGCGTATGCGTGGGCAGTGGCCGGTTACCGGGAGGAAGTGCTCTGTGAGCCGGACACACTGCGTCCGGTTATGGTCGATGAAGGAGAAGTTTTTTATGAAGGAACAGTTTGAGAGAAGTGCCATGCTTCTCGGAGTTGATAATACGGATGGGCTGTCAAAGAAACGGGTGGCGGTATTCGGTGTCGGCGGTGTCGGCGGATATGCGGCGGAGGCTTTGGCCCGGACGGGGATCGGTGCTTTGGATTTCATCGACCACGATACGGTCAGCATGACCAACATTAACCGCCAGATTATTGCCACGATGGAAACGGTCGGAAGGAATAAGGCGGAGGTTATGAAGGAGCGCGTGCTTTCGATTAACCCGGATGCGAAGGTACAGGTGCATGACTGCTTTTTTCTGCCGGAGAATGCGGATGAGTTCCGCTTTGAGGAATATGACTATGTGGTGGATGCAGTAGATACGGTGACGGCCAAATTGGAAATCATCGAGCGGGCAAAAAAAGCCGGTGTACCTGTCATCAGTGCCATGGGAGCGGGCAATAAGCTGGACCCTACCCGGTTTGAGGTGGCGGATATCTCGGAGACTTCCGTGTGTCCGTTGGCGAAGGTGATGCGCCGGGAACTGAAAAAGAGAGGAATCGAAAAGGTGAAGGTTGTCTATTCCAAAGAGGAGGCGAAAACACCGATTTTTGAGCCGCCGGTGCAGGAGGAAACGCGCAAAAAAGCGCCGGGCTCTGTTGCGTTTGTTCCCTCTGTGGCGGGACTTATTGTGGCCGGTGAGGTCATCAAAGACCTGACACGGTAGTTTCGATGCCGTTTGCTATAGCCTGGGCGATTCCGGTGAAATTTTCATCGAAGAAAACGTTGTCCCGGGCCGTGTTCATGTAGCCGATTTCCAATAGGACTGCAGGCATATTGGTCTGCGACAGGACGGCAAGATTTTTGCGCTCGGTGATTGCGAGATTCGGGAAGCCGATGGCTTCCAGCTCACTTCCGATATTGCGCGCCAGGTCGGCAGCGACTCCGGTGTCGGAATAAACGAGGGTTTCCAGGCCGGAATAGCTTTCCGGAACCGGGGTGGAATTTCTGTGAATAGATACAAACAGGTCGGCTGCGGCGTTATTCGCCTCGGCCGCTTTTTGTGAAGGGGATTCGTAGATATCCCCTTCCCGTGTGTAAAGGATGTTGAGGTCGGGATTTTGGGATAAAATCTGACCGACGGCCAGAGTGAGTGCAAGGACGTCGTCTTTTTCCCTGCGGCCTTCCCACACTGCGCCGTAATCATATCCGCCGTGTCCGGCGTCAAGTACAATCGTGGTCATAGGTTACCTGCAAAAAGCTTTTTCCATATAGTGTATGCAGAAGGGGAGGTAATCGTGTGTCCGGAGAAAAGATATCGTTCTAAAGACGGCAAAAAAACCATATATATGGAGAAAGAACATAACGGAACGGATTGGGAATGAAAGCATATATCGGTACTTTTCTGAAACTGTTGCTGGCCTCTTTTGTGTTCAGTGTGGCATTGCTTTTTATACTTGCGTTTTTTCTGTTCAAATTCCATTTGACAGATAATGTGGTGACGGTGTGTATCATTTTAATTTATGTGATCTCCAATTTTCTTTCCGGTTTTCTGGCCGGAAAAACCATGGGGCGAAGGAAATACTTGTGGGGGCTGGGACTCGGAATTGCCTATTTTACGGTGCTTTGCATTGTGTCGTTTGCGGTAAAGCAGAACTTCGGGGAACTGGGACAGGATTTTTTTATGTCGATGATTCTTTGTCTTTGCAGCGGAATGCTCGGAGGTATGGTCAGCTGAGAGATTCTGTGCAAAAAATACTTTCATTGCCGGGGAAAGTGTGTTATACTAGCAATAGTTTTTAATTAATTAAGGAGGCAATGTGATGAAACATATCAAAACATTAAGCACAAGAGACTTAAAGAAATCCATGAAAAAAGGTGGTTGCGGTGAATGTCAGACATCTTGCCAGTCAGCTTGTAAGACATCTTGTACCGTAGGAAACCAGAGTTGCGAAAACGTAAAATAATAGCGTAATATTAAGCAGCGACTTGCATCGCTGCTTATCTTTTGAAAATAAAGAATTGAGAGGAATGTAAGTTGGTACATTGTTATAAAAACAATGGCTACAACATTGTGATGGATGTAAACAGCGGATCCGTCCATGTGGTAGATGACATTGTATATGACCTGGTTCCTCTGTTGGAGCCGCTTGTATCATCAAAGAGTGATAAAGAGGCCATGCTGGACCTTGCTGAAAAGCAGGGCTTTCCGTATGCAAAAGAAGATGTATCGGAAGCAATCGACGAGATTTTGGCACTGGCGCAGGCGGACATGCTGTACACAGAGGACATTTACGAAAATTACATTGACAGCTTCAAGAGCAGAGAGACCGTAGTGAAGGCTTTGTGTCTGCACATTGCCCACGACTGCAACCTCGCGTGCAAGTATTGTTTTGCCGAGGAAGGCGAGTATCACGGCCGAAGAGCGATGATGTCCTATGAGGTAGGGCAGAAGGCACTGGATTTTCTGGTGGCAAACTCCGGAAGCAGAGTCAATTTGGAAGTGGACTTTTTCGGCGGGGAACCGCTCATGAACTGGCAGGTTGTAAAAGATCTGGTGGCGTACGGCCGTTCTCTGGAAGAAAAGCACAATAAAAAGTTCCGTTTTACGTTGACGACAAACGGCGTACTGCTGAATGATGAGGTTTTAGAATTTGCCAACAAAGAGATGAGCAATATCGTTCTCAGTATTGACGGAAGAAAAGAAGTGCATGACAGGATGCGTCCGCACAGAGGCGGTCAGGGAAGCTACGATGAAATTGTCCCGAAATTCATCAAGGTGGCAGAGAGCCGCAATCAGACAGATTATTATGTGAGAGGAACGTTTACTCATCACAATCTTGACTTTTCCAAAGATGTGCTTCACCTGGCAGATTTGGGATTCAAGCAGATTTCCGTGGAGCCGGTGGTGGCGCAGGAGACAGATGATTACGCATTCAAGCCGGAAGATCTTCCGATTTTGAAAAAAGAGTATGATGACCTTGCGGTTGAGATAATTCGCAGACGCAAAGAAGGAAAGGGCTTTAATTTCTTCCACTTTATGATTGATTTGGAAGGCGGTCCGTGTGTTGCCAAACGCTTGTCCGGTTGCGGAAGCGGAACGGAATACCTGGCGGTGACCCCGTGGGGTGATTTTTATCCGTGTCATCAGTTTGTGGGACAGGAAGAGTTTCTTCTCGGAAATGTTTACGAAGGAATTACGAAACAGTGCATTTG
>JAFTWX010000048.1 GCA_017465095.1 Lachnospiraceae bacterium
CGCTCCGGTAATCGTCACCCGACTCATCCGGATAGAGTTGTGCAAACAGCTCCGACGGATAAAATGCATTGTCCCCGGCGTGATAGACGTAGTCGCCGAGAAGTACATAGCGGTAAATATAGTAGGACGCCTGTGAATCCAATAAAAAGATAACCGGGCGTTCTTTTTCGATGTTTTCTATGATACGCTGCTGGGCATCGCAGCCTTTTCCGGCCTGGATAAATCCGGTAGCACACACTTTCGCATTTAAATAATAGTAAAATCCCTGACCGTCCATGCCCATGTAGGAAACATCCGGGTCGATAGCCTGTGCTTTTTCCATGACAGAGGCGTAGCCTGTCAGATAGTGGATCTGGTCTGCCACCATAAAGCCGTCGCCGAGCATGGAAGTGTCCGGAAGCTCGATTTCGCTCATGGAGACAAATGTTTCCGGCACTTCATAACAGTGAAACAGCTTGTCCGCATCATCCATGACAAGGGATGCATCTCCGTTGGGATAAATCCACATATCCGGAAATTTCATGGAGGAAACCCGGGCATAAATCATCATAGGAAGCGCAAAGCATAAGCCGATCAAAAGCATGCGGAGGGACGGAGCAAAATACTTTTGGCCGCACCGGATCAGCAACACCGGAAGAAACATTCCCATAACTGCGATGAGCACCGGGGCAGTGCGTGAGAGTATCATGTTGACATCGGCCCGCACCAATGTGTAACTGTAGGACACAGCAAGGGTGAGCCCCATGGCAATCAGACCGAATAGAAGGGTGCGTTTGTTCCCTGCATTTTCGTCGGATACAGTGTCTTTCTTTCGTGTCAGTATGGTCAGTGCGCACAGAGCAGCACCGATGACAAGAGGAAGGACCGGAAGGAAAAAGCGCAGTCCGTAATAGAGCCAAAGCCGTATGTTTTCATGAGTTCCGGCCAGATAAGGCAGGAAAAAGTCCGGCGCACTCTGTCCGTAAAGGGAAATTCCGTCTGCAAGGATTGTCTGTCCGGAGTACACCAGCGTGTGGCTGACCATGCGCAAAAGAAGCGGGATGGCAAGGACAATCGGCACAAGGCAGACACCCCAACCGGCGTAGAAGGCCGGTTTTTTCAGTTCCGTCCGCCAATCGGTCTCTTTGATAAAACGTACCAGCATATAAATTCCAAAAGGGAGGGTTCCGGCAAGAACCGCTGCGCCGTACAGCGGGTAATACAGTCCGGCCAGAAAGCAGGAGAAAATCCAGACTTTCAGCCAGCGCCCCGGCTTTTCGGTCAGTTCCCTTAAAAAGAGAAGCAGAAGCACCGGGAGAACCATGTACTGGCGGTTGTATGCAGGAAGTGCAAAAAATACGGCAAAGACAAGAGCCCATGCTCCGCCGACGTGGCGACTGATCAGATACATGGTGAGAATACAAAAAAGTACGACCATGATACTGATGGCCGGAGAATAATCCGATACCGTTCCGCCCAGAAGTACATTTTGAATAAACCCGTTTACCATAGGAAACAAACCGGAAACCGGCGTGTACTCCTCATAAGCGGTCTGCCCCAGCGTGACAATCTGCTGCCACGGAATCAGCTGTTCACCGTGATGGTGCTGATCCGGCTGGGCGTACATCGGACAGTCGGAGTAAGAATTATAAATAAAAATCACGATGGCCGTGATCGGGTGAATCAATTTGGAAAGAGGCAGGGAATCTGCGCTCCGGAACGTTTTGCGCGCATGCAGAGCGGCAAACACCAGACACAAAAGTAAAAGCGCACCGAAAAAAACATAATAAAACGGGGCATACGGAATGCGCATAAGCGTATCCCGGTAAAGATAACGGTCCGCAAAAAACAAAGCCAAAAGCAGCGGGATGTCGATTTGAAGCAAAACGAGCAGTTTATTGCAGGAAAAATCCCTGCATTTTGCAAGGAGTAAAACGCCGGCGGTGAGAAGTATCGTCACTGCATAAATCACGTTCTGCGATAAGGCAAATCGCGGGGAAATATGCACAAGGACCGTTAAATCCGCCAAAAAGGAGTAGTAGGTAAGTACCGGAATGACAAGAAAGAGGATTCCGCTTGTCTTCCGGTTTTTTTCATAGACGCAGACAGCCAGGGCGGCGCAAAGTCCCATGAGACAGGCCGGGTCGGCTTTCCCGAATACGACCAGGTGACCGGCGAAGGCTGCGAGGGCGATACATACGGCCGTGCAGCTGCGAAAGTCAGTTCCGTTTTCCGGGCTCGCCGTTTTTGCTCCCGAAACATTTTCGCTTTCGGAAACGGTCTTTGCGCTCAAAAATCTGCGCAGAAAAAAAACAAGCAGCACCGTTAGCAGAATGCAGGATACGGCGATGATTCGGAACATGGTAATCTCGGCAGATTTGTTATAGCCGGTTCGGGATACATTTTCTATGATAAAGTCATCAAAGATTTGCGGGCTTTCGGCCAGAGCCGGAAAGACCTTGTAAAAGACGGCAAACATGACCGCCATCGGTATGCATATAGAAAAAATAAAAGTAAGTGCCTGCATCAAAATTACTCTCTTTCAGAAAATAGTCATACCTGTATTTTAGTATAAAAGGATAGCATTTGACAACAGCTATGTTGTAAGGGTAAACTATAGAAGATTACACGAAAAAGAATGGTGGAAACAATGACTGAAACACAGAAAAATACCAAGCTGAATATGAAAAATACGGATTGGATCGCGGTGGCATTTTTGGGGCTCTGCATTGTCACGGTGCTGGCGCTTTCGCTTTTTTGCATTTTGTGTCCGGACAATCTGATGCATTCCGATACCACGGCGGAGGTGATACTTTCCAAGCTTTTGGCAGAGGAAGGGAGTCTGATTTCGAAGGAATGGTTCTATTCCACGGAAATTCGGATTGTGTATTCGCATCTTATCATGATTCCGCTGTTTCACATTTTTTCGGATTACAGTGTTGTAAAATTGCTTTCTGTTTTCATTTTTTATATTTTGCTGATCTTTGCATATTATATGCTTGCAAAGAGATTTTCGCTGGACAAAAAGTGGATGTTATTAAGTATGGCGCTTTTGTTTGCACCGCTTTCCAATGAGTATCTGGATATGATGTTTATCGGGTGCTTTTACACGTCGCAGACCATTTGTACGTATCTGGTGCTTTCTTTTACCATGAAGGAAAAGAAAAGCAAAAAGAGTTATCTCATCTGCGGCGGAGTACTGTGTCTGGCGGCGTTGATTCTCGGAATGTCCGGGCTCCGCTATCTGGCGAGCCTATATCTTCCGATGGTGCTTTCCTATGCATTCCTTGCATTCGGGGAGCAGGGCGGTCAGAAAAAAGAGCGGATGATTCCGGCTTTGTTTTCCGTGCTGATGACGGGATTTGCCGGAGTGGGATTTTTGATTAACAAGTTTTATCTGGCTGTCAATTACAGCTTTGATACGACGTCGGAGGTGGCGTTTGTGCCGATTGCCGAGGTTCCGGAGCGTTTCCTGACCTCGCTTCGCCTGATGGTGGAGTTCATGGGATACCGAGAGATCACGGTGATGACACCGCTGGGACTGGTCAATCCGGTCAAGTGTCTGTTTCTGCTTGTTTTTATCGGAATTGTGGTTTGGCTTTGGAAAAAGCGCATGGAACTTCTGAATGTCACAGAGCGGTTTTTCCTGTATTTCTTCCTGTTTCTGTTTCTGATTAACTGGTATATGCTGATTTTTACCAATGTGCTCATGCAGTACCGCTACTGGCTTCCGGTTTATGTAGTCGGTGTGCTGCTTGTGGGGATTTTTATGCAGAAGTGGGAACCGGCGGTTTCATTGCACAAGACGTTTGCTGGGGTGTTCTTTGCGGTTGTGGTTCTCGCCTCGCTCTACGGGGAGCTTTGGCAGGATGTGAAGTACAACGACTGTGAAAAGAGATACGGTTATATGGAGTTTCTCGAGGAGAACGGCTATGATTTCGGCTATGCAACATTCTGGAATGCATCCGTGACGGAGTATCTCAGTGACGGCAAGATAAAAGTGGGCAATCTGGGCGGTGAGAACGGCGAGGCTGCGCCGTATGAGTGGTTGACGCCGAAATCCTACTACAGAGCAGGCTTCCATGAAGGAAAGACATTCCTGCTTCTCGCCCGCACGGAGGAAGTCGGAATGGTAAATGGCGACTTCACGGTGATGGAAGATGCGGTCTGTGTATATCAGGACGAATATTATGCTGTCTATGAAGGGCAGCAGGGGATGTATTTGTTTTCCGAGGGGTATGAACCGTAGGATTGAAAATAAAGATTTGACAAATTGAGATATATGGTTTATCTTTTGAAGTACACCAATCAAAAAATAATCAAATAGGGGGAGGGGACAATTATGAATTCTATATTTAAAATTTGTACCTGGAAAGCGGAACTGCGCAGAGCAGTTTCGCTATTACTTATTGTAGCTTTATTAACCGGCATTGTACCGCAGAGTGTCTATGCAACGCAGACGGGAGCTGACAGCTCATCAAGTATTGCAACGTATGACGGTGACGGATACAAAGTCACGGCACAGATAACTGCCTGTTGGGGGTCTTACGCAAATGTTGACTTTAAGATTACCAACAAAAGCCTTCACAAAATGGAGGCTTGGCAATTAAAAATTCCAAAAACTTTTACATGGAGTAATCTGTGGAATGCGCATTGCGCAGGGGAAGAGGGAAGCTATTATGTGATAGAAGGGGAAGATTGGAACAGAGACATCGGACTTTTCGGGCAAGTAAGCTTCGGAGGTACGATGTTTTTTTCGTCCGGAGAAATTTCGCTTCCGAAGACGTGTACTGTGACAGACCTGAAAGCGCGCGCGGAAAGTGCGGAGAGCGAAGAGGACGAAAACACCGAAATAAGCGGTGATGAAGAAACAGAAATAGTCGAGCCGATGGAAACGAGTAAGCTGCCATATGAAATACCGGAGGAGCTTGAAGGGATTAACTATGCCCTTTTTTGCGGAAGTACTGACGGGGTTTCCATCTACTCGAACGAGACAAAGATATATGGAGATGTGCATAGCAACGGAGGATTTACTTACGGAGGAACAAAGCTCCATGTGACGGGAAGTCTGAATGCGACAAAGAATATACAGATCAACACATCGAGCATGAGCGACGCCAAAGTAATCGGACGTGAGAATGAAAATGCGGCGCAGATTTTAATGCCGGATCTGTGTAAGCTTCTGGATGAAAATCTGTTTACAAATGCGGACGAAATCAAGGAAACGATTGAAATTAACGGAGATACTTTTAGCGGCGACGGCATTTTATATGCGAAGAACAATATCATTTACAATGTCGGTAGTGCAGTGTCCACGGAGGATAAGTCCCTTTTGCTGTGTGCAAAAGAAGGAAATATTATCTTAAACGGGTCTGCTTTTGAAATCAACGGGGTTTTATATGCACCGAATGGCTGTGTGACCATCAATGCCAATGAAGTGACGATCAACGGAAGAATTATTGCAGAAAAGGTATGTCTGAACGGGACCTATTTTAACATCTGCGCCGGAGACCATGATTTTGACAGAATCCGTGATTGGATTGCCGAAGAGGAAGAACAGGAAGAGGAGATTCTGCAGGCAGACCTTTTGGCGAGCGGAAGTCTAAAGCAAAATCGAAGAGTAGTTCTTGATTTGGAAAGCACTTCAGGGACTTCGCTGCCCCACAGCGTGAAGACGAAGTGGAACTTCACTAAAATAGGGGATGAAACCGCACAGGAAGAAGAATTTATCAGAATTGAGGAAAATTCTGCAACAAACATACATAAAGAGCTGCTTTTCAAGGAGGCCGGAACCTACAAAGTAAGCATAGAATTGCAGCAGGGCGAAAGCAGTATTACGGTAGAAAAAGAGATTGTGATAGAGAAGGACCGTGCACCGGAAGCAGGATTTGTTTTCGGGCAGGATTTCTTTGCGCGCAATGAAAAAGGTCTTGCAGTAATCGAGGTGCAGGATAAATCCATTTCCCATGATGGAGATGAAATCGGGGAAAGAGTCTGGCAGATTGTATATGATGCAAATCGCGATGGCGTGTTTGATGAGAAACCGGAAATAATCAGTGATGCAAATGAGACAAAAGTGATCTATCAGACGAAAAAGGCTGGTAAATATAAGCTTCTGTTGACAGTTACGGAACACTTTGATGATACGATTAAAAATTTTGTTACCGAAGATGACTATTTGTCAGATCAGACAGAAGAGTATACAGAAAACCAATCTGTGGCAGAGGTATTAAATGAGGCACCGCAGGTTTCCTTTGATATCCAAAAAGCCCAAAAAGCAGATATTGTCTTTACGATGACGGATGCTTCAAAGGAAAATATTGCGTATGTGAACGAACAGCTTGCATCCCTTCAGCGGGACATGGAGTCTCAGGGAATTGACGTGCGTACAACGTCGGTCAGTACATCGACGCTGACGGCGAAGGACAGCTTTGCGTGGAAGGAATATGATCACTATAACTATCAGGAAATGTATGGGGATCGGAGAGTTGTAGAAAAGCACATTACCCATGATGACAGCAGCATTCACATTGTGGGTTATACAGAAGTTCCCTACAAAGATTTTCTGTATATTCCGGATGAAAGCAACAATACCAAAATACTTCAATTTGATCTTCAACGCAATAATAACAATTGGCATACTACAATAGGCGGAGGGTTTCTTTTCAATACGGAAATTGATGAAGAGAAGGATTTGATTCATGGTTTCTGTGTTTTGCTTTGTTTCGACAGTGTGAAAATCATGGAACTTGACCGGGTTCCTCTCAGCGATTTTCGGGATGGACAAGGGGATTATGGGAAATGCATTGCATCTGTGAAGATTGATAATGTGTTTGAAAAAAAACAGTTCCGAGTACAGGTGAATGAAAAATACATCAGTGTATGGTGCAATAATGAGATTATTCTGTCAAATTTTGTGTTGCCGGAGTGTACAAGTTACGGATACGGACCGATTTTATGGAATGCAAGACATGGATGCGATCAAATTAGCTATTTTGATTTTACGAATGTCAAAATGACGACGGTGGAGGGGGAAAATCTGTATGACGTTCTAAACGAATATAAATGGCGTGACGGAGCACAGCGGTATGTAGTACATTTGTCGGATACGGAAATTCCGGAGCTTAGCAATGATGTAGCTTTGGCTAAGACGGCAAAGTCGATAATAGAGCGTGACATCAAAATGCTTGTAATCGGCGAAGAGATGATGGAAGACGAAGTCCGGAAGCTGATAAACGCCACGGAACAAGGGGCATATTTCTCTTACGATAATCCGGAAGAAAGCATGAGCCGTATCAGAGAGTACATTACATCCGATATGGACAGTTTGTCTGTACAGATCGGGGATTACATTTCTACAGAAGATTTGCTCTCTTACCCTATCACGTATAATGACAGGGAAAATGATGCCATATACAAGCAGGAATGGAACTACAAGAGAGTTCCGCTTTCTTCAGATGACCTGAATATGGGAGATATGACCGAACATACCTGTGCCGGGGCAATTGAAAAAATCGAGGAAACCGGAGCGTATACCGTTCGATTGAGGGTACAGGATAATCCGTTTGCGGATATTGAGGAATCGGTATCCGGCAACAGCATATCCGGCAACAGCGCTTTCGGAGAAGAAACGGGTATGTGGTCGGAATCGTTCGAATATCCGAAGACACTGCTTGTACAAAATCTTCCGGTGGCGGAGCTGACGGTAGATATTTCAAAAGATACCAGCAACTATAAAAATTGTGCCATTATTCCGAAAACATCAGCCTATGATCCGGATCATGTCGGGGAAGCGAATAACGGTATTGTAAGCGAAAGCCTGATGTACAAGGAAGTAAATGATGACGAGTGGACGCAGGGGAAACCGCTGACAACCGTTCCGATCGGCGGGACATATTTATTCCGCTATCAGGTGCAGGATATAGAAAAGTCATACAGCTATCCGAAGGTGGTGGTAGTAGACACCAATGATATTAGGGAGTTTAAACCTTATGAAGACACGACACCGCCGGAAGTTACACTGATAGCATCAAAAGAAAAAATCAGTTTGGGAGAGTCCGTGCAGATATCTGCATATGCGAAAGATGAAAATCCGATTTCATTTTTTGAGTTGCATTGTTGCAATACTCTTTATCTGACGGAGCAGGGTAGCTTTACCTATACACCACAAACAGTAGGCGAGCACACTTTAAAATTGGTAGTGCAGGATTCTGCCAGAAATGAAATAACAAAAAAAATAAAACTTACGGTTGTGAATACGGATATCAATGCACCGCAGATACAGGTGGATGATATCGCACATCATTCCGGTGTGCTTAAAATCACAGGAACGATTGATGACGATAAGGCACTGAAGCAGTATGTTGTTTCCTATCGCAGGACAGAGAATACATATTTGCAGGCATACTCTGCGACAGAGGAAATCGCAAACAGTACCATTGCAGAAATCGATATCAGTAACTGGGCGGACGGAGAATACGAATTCCGGATTTCGGCCGAGGATGAAGCGGGAAATCAAAGCTTTTACAGTACTTACTATACACTTACAAAGGGTACCATCACTTTAAAATTGTCACAGGCGCAGGCGGTAACAGGAAGTGAAGTATCTGTTCATGTAAGCGGTGACGGAAGCATTTCCGAAAACAGTATCAAGGCGTATGCGGATGACAAAGAAATTCCGCTTACAAACGGAAAAGGCACCATTACAAGCGATACACCGAAAAAAGTAAATGTGCTGGCACAGGGAATCACGCAAAACGGCGAGTGCGTCAGTGTATCACAGAATTGCTATTTTGTTGAGAAAACAGACATAACAGCACCGATGGTTTCCTTTGAAAATCCGGCATTGACCGTATCGGAGCCGACCGATTTGATCGGAACGGTGACAGATGATGAGCAGCTGCTGGCATATCGCCTGACCTATCGCATGGAAAACTGGGACGAAGAAGTCCTTTTGGCGGAAGGCAGTGAAGAAAAAACAAAAGAAATATTAGGAACCCTGGACACCACGCTTCTCATGAACGGGGTTTATGAAGTGCGCCTTTGGGCCATGGATGAAGGCGGAAACGAGAGCACGGCTGTCTGCGTCTGCACAGTGGAAGGGGATCTGAAGGTCGGAGAAATGGCGATCGGCTTTAAAGATCTGACAACAACTCTTCCGTTCGGTGAGCTGAATATCCTTCGCATGTATGACAGCAGAAATCCGGCAGAAGGTGATTTCGGATACGGATGGAGTCTCGGGCTTTCCGGAATGTCCATTCAGAAGACCGGTGAGTTAGAGACAGGTTACGAGCAGAAAAGAAGCGGAAGTGGCTTGGCTACCGTATATCGTCTGGAAGAGACACAGCCTCACGATGTCATCATCTCCTACGGAGACGGTACAAGTGACAGATTCCGTGTGGAATTGTCACCGAAGAGCAGACGCTGGCTTGCATTGGAAGAGGTGCAGGTGAGCTTTGTATGTGAGACAAATCCGAATCTTCGTCTTGAGTTAGCAGAGGACAACACTGCGCTTGTAGACGGAGACGAGTTGGTATGGCTGGAGGGAAGCTCTGACAGAAAAGACTATATCTTCACCATGGAGGACGGAACCAAGGTCTACATCTCCGAGGATGCGGGAGTGACTAAAACAACCGATGCCGTCGGAAACACGATGACTTACTCTGAAAAAGGATTCCTGTATGCGGATGGAAGAGGAGTAACCTTTGAAAGAGACCGCCGGGGCAGAATTCTGAAGATTTCCGACGATCTTGGGCATACACGCAGTTATGCTTACGATGAAGAAGGAAACTTGAGTACCTACACGGACCAGGCAGGAAATGTCGTGACCTATATTTATGACAAAGAGCATCACCTGACACAAATTATTGATCCGAGTGGAATTACAGTCGCAAGATATGAGTATGATGACAGCGGACGTCTGATTGCAACCATTGATGCAGAGGGCAACCGTGTTGCATACGAGCATGATATAAACAGCCGTAAAGAGATTGTGACAGACAGACGCGGTTATGCGACTGTTTATGAGTACGACAAAAACGGTAATATTATATCCGTGACCGATCCGGAAGGAAATACAATAAGGAGCACATACGATAAAAACGGCAATGTACTGACGGAAACAGATGCACTCGGCAATACGAAATGCTATCAGTATGATGAAAATAACAATATCACGCAGGTGACCGATGCTGCCGGTAATGTTTCAAATGTGGCATATAACAGCAAAAATCAGGTTACAAGCATGAAAAATATGGATGGTATACAGACCCTTGTCGACTATAACGATAAAGGGCTTCTGACCAAGACAGAGGATACCGATGGCAATGTGACCGAATATGAGTATGACACATATGGGAATATCAACGGTATTTCCGATGAACTCGGCAAAGTGGCGAACTACAAATATGACGAGACCGGTAACCTTGTCAGCGTCCTCGACGGGGAAGGCAATGAAACCAGACATAATTATGACAAAAAGGGAAATCGCACCTCCACCGTAGTGACAAAATTAAATGCGGAGGGCAAAAAAGTCACGGTCACGACGAATTATACCTACGATGACGCCGGACGTGTTATCAAAGCGTACAATCGACAGACGGGAACAATCACAACAACGTATGATGCAAGTGGAAATATATCTGCTACGTCGGATGGGGAAGGAAAGACGACCACTTATACCCATACGCCAAACGGAGAGGTTGAGTCGATCACCTACCACGACGGAACAAAGGAGCATTTCACTTACGATGAAGAAGGAAATGTATTAACACAGACCGATCGTCTGGGAAATACTGTCCGCAATACCTATGACAAGGCCGGTAACTTGAAGACAAGTGTCGATGCGCTGGGTAACACGACGACCTACGTCTATGATGCTGCTTACCGGGTAACAAAGGTAATCACGCCTACCGGGGCTGTGACAAGCTATGAATATGACAACCTCGGCAGAAACACAAAGATTACGACCGATCTGGGAAGTGTGACCTACGGGTACGATGCATACGGCAATGTTTTGTCCATGACAGACACAGCAGGCAATGTTACGACCTACGAATATGATGACCTCGGAAGAAAGACGGCTGTCATCTTGCCGGACGGAACAACGTTGAAAACGACTTACGATGCCCGCGGAAACATTACAAGCCAGACGGACGGAGAAGGTAGCACGACCACTTACGAATACGACAACAACAATAACCTGACAAGTATCACCGACGGCGAGGGCGTTACAACCACCTACGTATACAACGGAGTGGGAGAGCTTCTGAAGGTGACGGATGCAAACGGCAATACGACATCCTATGAGTACGACCAACAGGGAAATGTAACGAAAGAAATCCGTGCGGACGGAAAGAACAAGAGATACGGATACCGCCTGAGCGGAGACATATCCTACATGGCAGATTATGACGGGACTTGGACCGGATATCAGTACGGCAAATTCGGTCTGTCCGAGATGGGTGTCGCAAAGCAGACGGTCCGGTATACGTATGATGAAAAAGGACAAATCGAAGCGGTAAGTGACAGTACGGGAACGATCCGCTATACCTATGATGCTTACGGAAGAATCACAGGCCGTGAAACAGCAGCCGGCGAAAAGATTGCCTACGGCTACGATTACTTCGGCAGATTAAATGCAATTACCACAAGTCAGGGAACGACACGATACAACTACGACAAGTACAACCGCCTGACAAGTGTTACGGACCATGCAGGAAACGAAACGGAATACACCTATGACAGCGTCGGAAACAAAGCGTCTCAGATAAATCCGGACGGAAGTGTAACAGCGTATATATACGATGTCTGCAACCGCCTTGTGAAGGAAGAGACGCATGACAGCAAAGGTCAGCTTCTTGCATCCTACGAATATACCTTCAACGGAAACGGACAGAAGGTTGAGACAAGAGAAGCAGTCAGATCGTCTGGCCATGGAATGGTTGCGACCATCACAACCTATGCGTACGACAAAGCAAACCGCCTGACCGGAGAGTCCAAGACAGTAGCAAGAGAAGACGGGACTAGCGATGCAAGCGATGTGAAATATTTCTACGACAATGTCGGAAATCGCATAAAAAAGGTGGAAGACGGTGTCACAACGGAGTATACTTATAATGAAGTGAACCAGCTGCAGAGTGAAGAAACAGAAGGACAGGAGACCATCTCCTACGCTTACGACATAAACGGAAACCTTCTCTGCAGAGGAACGACAACTGAATATGAGACCTACACCTATA
>JAFTWX010000049.1 GCA_017465095.1 Lachnospiraceae bacterium
CGCTGAAATTGTAATAATTTCCGTCGGGTGTGAGCATATAGTATACTTTATTGTCCAGACCCTTGAAGCAGAAGGTGGGGCCGTTTTCGTTGCCTTCTGCGGTGTGATTGAACACCACATCCAGAATGACCTCGATGCCGTTGTTATGAAATTCCCTGATCAGATCCTTTAATTCGGTTCCCTCGTGGTTGTGCTCGGTGATGGCGGAATAACTCGTATTGGGAGAAAAAAAGCTGACGGTGTTGTAGCCCCAGTATTCGAGGAGTTTTCGGCCATCGATTTCGCGGCTGTTCATGGTCTCGTCAAATTCAAAAATCGGCATGAGTTCCACGGCATTGATTCCCAGTTCTTTCAGATAGGGAATCTTTTCTTTTAATCCGGCAAAAGTGCCGGGATGCTTTACGCCGGAAGAAGAATGACGGGTAAAACCGCGCACATGAAGCTCATAAATGATCAGGTCTGTCATTTCCCGCTTCGACTGCGGCATGTCACCCCAGTCGAAGTTGTCTCTTACCACGCGGGCGTGATAGCTGCCCTTTTTCTTCTCGCCCCATTCACGCTGACCGGCAACGGCTCTTGCGTAAGGGTCCAGAAGAATGGCTTTTTTGTTAAAAATATGTCCCTTTTTCGGTTTGTAAGGACCATCTACACGATAGGCATATTCAAATTCTCTGATATCGAGATCGAACACGATCATGGAATAAACATCACCGATACGGTAAGCCTCCGGAAAGGGAAGCACCGCATAAGGCTCTTCCTCTCCGCGATGGAACAGTAAAAGCTCACAGGATGTACCGTGTTGGGTGTGCACAGTAAAACTCACACCATAGGGCAGCGCCATGGCACCGTTTACATCGAACATGCCCGGACGCACCGGATAACCTGCGATTTCGGTGAGAGGCAAAACCGGATTATTTAAATCAGTCAGATACTTTTGGCTGTATGATAACACAATGGGTCTCCTTTTTGACGGCGCAGAGTGAGTAAAACGCGCCCTATTTTTATGAACACCGTTATTATACTGGGATTCCCATAAATTGACAAGATTTCAAAGAAGAGCCATACTGCCGAAAATTTCAGGGGTTATTTGTAATAACTGCTGTATCAAAACAACACTGTGCAGTGGAAAAGCACCGGGAAAGTGTCTCCGCGCCGATGTTGTTCACATTACCGGCAAGCAGTAACGCTTTGTCATCTTTGCCATTTCCGATAATAAAGCCACCTGAAATTACAGACAGGTCGGGAAAACTGTGATAAAATAAAGCGAATCAAAAAGAATTCAAAACGGTCATCCAAAAAGGAGACCAAAATACAGGAGGAAAGAGAAATGTCCATGTTATTTATGCGATTCCCGGGTGGAAAAGGAAAAGCTCTGACACTGAGTTATGATGATGGCGTGGAGCAGGATATCAGACTGATGGAGATCATGGATGCCAATGGCCTGAAAGGAACTTTTAATTTAAACAGCGGACTCTATGCGCCGGAAGGCAAGACATATCCGGCAGGCCAGGTTCACCGCAGAATGAGCGAAAGCCAGGTGACCGGATTATATTCAAACAGCGGTCATGAAGTGGCTGTGCATGGACTGACACATCCGTTTTTGGAACAGTTATCCGAGAATATGGTGACATGGGAAGTTTTAAAGGACCGTGAAAATCTGGAAAAGCAGTTTCACACAATCGTGCGCGGAATGGCATATCCTTTCGGAACATACAATGATACCGTTGTGGACTGTCTGAAAAAAGCCGGACTGGTATATGCCAGAACAACCATTTCAAGCCATAGCTTCAAACTGCCTACAGACTGGCTTCGCCTGGAAGCAACCTGCCATCACAAAGATCCGATGCTGATGGAGCTGGCAGAACGTTTTGTGAATGAGACACCCACAAGAGAAGCCTGGCTGTTTTATCTGTGGGGACACAGCTATGAATTTGAGGAGCGTGATAACTGGAATGTGATTGAAGAATTTGCGGCTTATGTAGGCGGCAAAGAGGATGTATGGTATGCCACCAACATCGAAATTTATGATTACATACAGGCATATAAACGTCTGGAATTCTCTGCGGACGGAATACAGGTATATAATCCGACGATGACGGATTTGTATTTTGAGAAAAATGGAACACCCTACTGCATATTGGCAGGAGAAAAGAAAGACCTGAAATAGTGATAATTCAAAACAGCTGCTGTATCAATTGATACGGCGGCTGTTTTTTTAACACGAATATGCGTACTCGCAGCACCCGGGCAATCTGCGATTGCCGGTATTTTTGCGGTTGGAAATGTGATGAAAATGTCATGAAGTAATACACTTAAAACTTGATTTTCGAGATCTGAAAACCACTACATTTAAAGAAATCATATATCAGTTCCAATAAATAGTCAAGGTAGAAAAACGGTTTATTACGTAGGAAAAACGGGTAATTTGGCAATTTTAAACTGTCAAACGTCATAAAATGTTATTCTTCGAAAGGATTCGTGGTCAAAAACGGGGGCAGATCAGAGCTGTTTGTTTTGACCATTTTAAACTGGTGAATGTGTACGGAAAGGAAGTATTGCAATGGGAAGACGAGGAGAAAACATCCGCAAGAGAGCAGACGGACGCTGGGAAGCAAGAATTATCATGAAATCTGCCTTGGAAGGAAAATCGCATTACAAATATGTGTACGGAAAAAGTTATGCGGAGGTAAAGGAAAAAAAGGTGGAGTGGCTTCAGCAAAAGGAAAGAAGAACTCCTGCTTTTGTAAGGTTAAAATTAAGTGTCGGTGATTTGCTGGAGGAATGGCTTCTTTTTGTTCAGCCGCAAATAAAGGAATCGACATATTCCAAATATGTATTTGCAGTGCGTCGGCACATTTCTCCTGTTATTGGGAAGGTGCCTCTCGATGAACTGGACAGTAAAACGCTTGACTGGTTTACCAAGGAGAAACTAAAAAGCGGAAAAATTTCCGGAAACGGCGGACTTTCCCCCAAGACCGTGGCAGGGCTTTTGTCAGTTCTTAAACTGGCGATCGATTTCGGGCGTGAAAGAAACTATGGATGTCCACAGCAGCTTGTGATTCACAATCCGCGCCAGAGCCTGCCGGACATTCAGATCCTCAGTCTCGAAGAACAGGCACGTCTGGAGGCACATATTCTGGAAGAATTGATCCCGTTTCATATCGGAATCATGCTGGGACTCTATACAGGGCTTCGGATCGGAGAAACCTGCGCACTGCGGTGGGAAGATGTGCATTTTGATACCAAAACACTTCATGTTCAGCGAACAATCATGCGTATTCAGGATACCTCTGCCGATAAAAAACAGCGGACAAAAATCGTTGTGGACAGACCGAAAACCGAGTGTTCAAACCGCCGGATTCCAATGCCCGAATTTCTTTTGAACTATCTGAAACCATTACGGAAAGCGCCTGAAAATTATGTGCTTACAGGAACTTCAACGTATATGGAGCCTCGTAGATACTATAGAAAATATAAACGTCTGATGGCGGAGTGTGGTTTGGGAAATTATAACTACCATGCGCTGCGTCATACTTTTGCAACCCGGTGTGTGGAGAATGGATTTGATATCAAATCACTGTCCGAAATTCTCGGGCATGCGGATGCCAGCACCACACTGCGTCGATATGTTCATCCCTCTATGGATTTGAAAAGAAAACAGATGGAACGGCTTAGTACAATTTCGATTTGTGGTCAAAATTCTGGTCGATATATGGCTTCAAATCATTGAAAATACCGAGTTCTTCCCGTTTCTTTCCTAAATTGTATTACTTCATGACTGCAGCTGCGCTGCCGGTTTTCATCTTTATTATAA
>JAFTWX010000050.1 GCA_017465095.1 Lachnospiraceae bacterium
CCCCTATATCATCCACCGTACCTCCATGGGCTGCTACGAACGTACCCTCGCGCTCCTCATCGAAAAGTACGCAGGCGCGTTCCCGATGTGGCTCTGCCCGCTGCAGGTTGAAGTCATCCCGATCGGCAACGACTTCACCGATTACGCATGGGAAGTTACCAAGAAGCTCGAAGCAGCCGGCATCAAGGTTCACTGTGACGACTCCAACGAAACCATGCGCTACAAGATCCGTCAGGCTCAGCTCGCAAAGACCCCGTATATGCTCGTTGTCGGCGAACGCGATATGCAGAACGGTACCGTTTCCGTCCGTTCCCGCGCCGGTGAAGACAAGGGGGCAATGCCGACCGACGAATTCATCGCACAGGCTCTCATGGAAATCTCAACCAAAAAGAGATAATTCCTGTATTTCAAGGGATTTTTATCCACAATAAATCAAAAAAAGCTGCACATGATTTTCAACGTCATGTGTAGATTTTTATTCATAAAAATGGATTCCATGGCAAGAACCAGTTTTCTTTCCGTGAAATTCTCCTCTCTGTTTTTTGTGTATAATTCACAATATATTTTCTTTTTCGCTCATCATTTTTAATGCACTCCCCCGCCGGTTATGTCGGATATTTGCATAATCTCCTGTTATCTCTTTGTTTTCATACACAGAACCTCCGCAGATCGAAAGTGTACAATATGAAACTGTTTTTCTGAAAATAATCTTCGGACACAAGTTTGTGTTTCTGACAAATATGAGCAAATCAGTCACCCAAAAACTTATACTTTATTAACCTGAATAAAAACAAAAAACGCCCTGAAACATTCGTTCCAAAGCGTTATTATTCACGGTCTTCCGCTCAGATTTCGGACTTCTTAAGTTCTTCAAGGCAGGCTCTGCAAATCTTCTTGTCCTTGTAGTTGATAACATCGTCCGCATCTCCGCAGAACAGACAGGAAGGTTCGTACTTTTTGAGGATCACACGGTCCTTTTCAACAAAAATTTCAACGCCGTCGCCCGCTGCGAGTTCCAGACGCTTTCTGGTTTCGATAGGGAGAACGATTCTTCCGAGTTCATCAACTTTTCTTACGATACCGAGAGATTTCATAATTTTCTTTTCCTCCGTTTATGCTGATATAAAATATTATCAGATTTTCTTATTTTTTCAACGCCCTCATTGTACCATACAATTTTCGCCTTGTCAATACTTTCATTGACATTTTTTTCTATATCCCCGCATTTTTAATCCCTGTTTATTTTACATTCGCGCTTTCTCTTCTTTTTTCGTCATTTTTCCCGCTCTGTTCCTCCGGCAGGCATATTGCCGCGCTGAAAATATTCAAAGAATCCGCTCTCCATGAATAACGCCGGACGAACAGGCGATACTGAATCCACAACCATCTTCTCTGCGGAAACGGAGGCCCCTTATGCACGGATGCCAGAAGCGGATGTACTGCATGAAAAACATCGGCGGAATGTACTTTGAGGAAGTTTATTTTATTTTGAAGAAAAACGCGCCCGACGGCAGTTCCCCGATCGGCGGGATGGACCTC
>JAFTWX010000051.1 GCA_017465095.1 Lachnospiraceae bacterium
CATTACAGTAATCATCTTATGTGTATATGCTCATACCCTCCGCATTGGATTCTTTGACGGAATGGGGTATATTCATGTTGATCTAACATTGTAACCGGCAGCATAAAAATATTTTATCGTTCATGGCGCACCCGTTTCACCATCGGTACACCGCTGCTCTTTTTCAGAAGCGCACCGACCTGTTCGGCGGCATGGTCAGATGTCGTCTGCTTCTGCTCGACAGCAGTCAGCGCGAGATCAATAAAGCGCCGCACATACGGTTCTTCAAACTGCTGCATACAAAGATACGCACGGCATCCGATGCGGATAGTATCAACCCAACCGCGTCCAACCGCCGTGCGTATTTGATCTTCTCCGATACCGATATCGGGATGAATGATTTTGAGTTCACGAACCGCGCCGCGAATGGTGCGGACACGTGGAATCTGATCGGAATCCTCCATGCCAAGCATCCGATTCAGACACAATACGACCGCACCAAACTCGGTGACCGTTCGGTTTCCGTGCTTATAGGATGGAATACATCCATGGTCAATCAGATCCGTCAGCATGGATTCATTGACCGCCGTTTCGGCATCCATCTTTTTGATTGTTTTTACCACTTTCTGTAATGTCATAATTTTCATAGACCTTCCTCCATTTTTTCATCGACTGATAATATCTTCAAGAATCCCCGCAGCTTTGCGCATATTTTTCTCATACGGATGCAGATACAGATTCGTCGTCTCAATACTTTCGTGACCGAGTACACTTTTAACCGTTTCCGCATCGACACCGTTCGCTGCCATCAACGATCCGCAGGTATGCCGCAGTCCATGCAGCTTCAGATGATGAAGCCCACACTTTTCCTCAAACCGACTGCACAACCGTGACAGCGTATACAGGCTGACCATATCACCGATCTCGTTTGTAAATACAAAATCCTGCTCCCGCCATGCCGTACCTGCTGACGCCTTTTCTTCTGCCTGTGTGACCCGCCAGCATTCAAACGCATCGGTGAGCACATCCGAAAAATATAACGTGCGATTGCCGCACCGTGATTTCGGAGATTTCAGCATCTGCGGTTTGCCTTTGCTTTTATAGGCGCTCTTATTTACGGAAAGCGATCCGCCGCGCAGATTGATATCCGACCATTTGAGTGCCACAATTTCCGCACGGCGCATACCAAGTAAAAGCGCGCATAACAACATCAAGCGTGTTTTCGGAGGCTCCTGTTCCAGCGCTTCCACAAAGCGTTTAGCTTCGTCATCATTGTAGACATCCAAAGGCTTGTTCATGATCTTTGGAAACTCCACACAACCGCCGCGCAGTTTGTTTTCCTCGATGATCCCCATCCGGCAAGCCTCGGTGATTACAGAAGAAAAGACGGTTGCATAACGCTTGACCGTTGCTGCCGCAAGCGGCGCTGTATCTCCCGCATTCGCCCGTGCTTCAGGTGTCGTCAGATAATCGACAAACGCCTGCTGATGCTTGACCGTAATATCAGAAAGACGCACATCCCCAAAAGACGGAATGATAAACTGCTCCGCTTTGTATGTATAGAAGCGAACAGTATTCGGAGAGAGCTTCTTCTCAATCCGTTTTAGATACTGCTCTCGAATGAACGTCCCAACCGTCATGCCGAATGCATTTGACATGATCATATCGCTTTTCATGCCCGGGATATAGGATCCGCTGTGTACCGCCGCTTCAAAGAGCGCCGCAAATTCCTCCACACCCTTTTTCTCCTGTGCCGGTGTCATTCCTTTTTTCGGTCGATAGGTTGCCGATAACAGCTCCTGTTTTCCGTCCTTCATGCCGTTGGAAACACGAACGCAATATGTACCGTTCTTTCTCTTATAGTAATTTGCCAATGTGTTCACCTCATAATTTTGTTAAAAAGTACAGCCTATTTGATTCCTCGCCATTTCATTGACAGAGCATTTCATTTCCATCAGAAACCGTGGTATGAATGGCGGGATCAGCGTGTCTTTCTTAATTCACATCGTTATCACCTTCCTTAGGTTGTTTTCATGATATATAAATCCGTCGGTTTTGCCGCGGAATTTTGGATATAAAAAGCTGCCTGTTACATCCGAAAAGCGCATACAGGCAGCACAACAAAAAAACGCCGATCTCTTTTTTTGAAATCGGCGTTCGTACACTATTCGATTTTTTGGCGGTACAATCTATGGACGCACCTTTGATGGTATATATTATACTACGGACAAAAGGAAATGTCAAGGAAAACAAACGGAAATTTCGCGGAAAATTCACGGAACGAAAACGGAACATTTCTGACCTTGTTCACGAAATCTTTACGAAACTTTATATACAATTACAATCGCGTCTGAAATATCATGCAATCCGTATATTTTCCACGATACCATTATATCACATTCAAATTCCTATGTCAAATCCAGATCACGTGCAAAATATGTTCAATTCCAGCGCAAATTAAGTGCAAATTCAGATCAAATCCGGTACAAATTCAGTGCATAAAAAACAAAAACCGATTTCTTATTTGAAATCGGAATTCCTATCCGATTCATTTTACGGAAAAGACAGGTGCAACATACAGGCACATCTTTGACGATACTTATTATACTACAATGAAAACGAAATGTCAACGAAATTTAACCGAAAATTTTCCGAAATTTTACCGAAGCCATTCCGAAGAAAAAAGAACATTTCCGATCTTATTCACAAAATATTTACAATATCTGATAAGCAAATACAATCGCAGCGAAAATGATAAACAATAGGCATTTGATGTACATACAAAAAGACCCCCACACAGAACTCATTTCTGAATTCCATGTGGGGGTTCACGCTTACTATGCCATTTTATATCGTCTCAACTTTCTATCGCAAATCCATATGCATTCTCGCATCAGCAGTAAATCAACTCTTTTGTGACAATCTCGCGTACAGCCGCTGCAAGCGCATTCATCTGCTTCGCCCATCCGTGGGCATCCTCTGCCTTCAATTCCTCTGTAATTCCCCAAGAGGACTGCATGGCATCCATCAAGGCATCATAACGACGCTGCGCAGCGTCATCGATTTCCGTGAGGTGATCATATAATACTCCGGTCAACAGCATCTCTGTATACAAACCGTTGTCATGCTCCTTCAGATAAGACCTCCGCATTCTGCCCCATGTACCAAGCGGCTTTTGCGGGCGGTCACACACGCCGATCAGCGGTAAATAAACATCTCCGGCAAGGACATAAGGAATTCCGTTTTTCTCGATTGTATCGGGGAAGCAGTTGTTTTCTGTATTGTTCATATTCGTACCTCTGTTGTTAGCAGTCATGACTGTTCTCCTTTTTTCAGAATGGTATCAAATGTCTGGGCGGCTTGTCTGTCCACGCTTTCCAGTGCGTGCAGATAAATATTCGTCGTTTCAATGTCCGCATGACCGAGACGGGCAGACACTGTCTTGATGTCACAGCCGTTGGACAAAAGCAGGGTCGCGGATGTATGCCGCATCCCGTGCAGTTTCAGATGGCGGATATTGTGACGTTTGAGAAATTTGGAGAACTGTTTGGTCGGCGTGTGCGGGTTCATAACCAGCCCGTCTTCTTCGGTGAAGATGTAGCCGAGATCATGCCATCCTCGGCCGAGAAACGATGCGTGACAAGCCTGATGATCGTGGTATTCCTGCAGTGTATCGATCAGTCGCTCCGGAATCGCCATGGTGCGGATGCTGTTCCTTGACTTCGGCGGCTTCTCCTGTGCTTTGCCGTCCTTGGGTTTATAAATACTTCGCCGGACGGAAAGTGTCTTGTTTTCAAAGTCAATATCCTCCCATTTCAGACCGACCATTTCACCGCGGCGCAGACCGGTGAACAGCGCAAGTTCCACCAGCAGCTTGATGTTCAGCGGCTCCGAATCTACCGCTTTCAGAATCTGCGTGACTTCCTCCATTGTGAATGCTTCCACCTCCGGCGTTTCCATCTTCGGAAACTCAATGCGGCGGGAAATGGAGATGTCCTCGTCGATGTATTCCATCTTGTAAGCCAGTGTCAGGATGGAACGCAGAACGGTCGTGTACCGCTTGATGGTTGCCGGAGCGATATGTCCTTCTGCTCCATCACCGCGTGGACGCTGTACATATAGATACTGGATGAACTGCTGAATGTGGTATGTGCGGATATCACGCAGACGCAGTTTTCCAAACATGGGAATCAGCATATCACGCACAACCTGCGCGTAAAAAGCGTATGTGACAGGGGACAGCTGCGGCTTTTTGATTTCCAGATATTTTTCTGTGAATTCCGCAAAGCGCATTTTGTCGGGTCGACCACCAACTCCGTACAGCGCGATTTCCTCCTCAAATTCCTTGATGAATGCTTCCATTTCCAGGTTGAGTTTGTGATAAGAAAGATTCGGTTTTGACGGCTTGAAAACACGGGATTTGCTGATTTGTTCTCCCGCAGCATCTGTGCCGCAGGAGATGCGAATGAGGTACGTTCCGTTGGATTTTGGTGTAATATTTGCCATGTTTTTTGCTCCTTTCGCGAAAAAAACGCTGAATTATGTACCAAGAAAACAAGGAAAAATCCTTGTTTTTCAGGGCTTTTTCGGCATGGCCTCTACCGACCTTTGAAAAGTGCCAAATGAAACTATGTACCAAATTATGTACCAACTTCATTTTCGATCATTTTTCTGCGCATTTTTGAGAGCAAAAACAATAAAAAATCCGCACCCGATAAGTGCGGAAAAAGCTTGATAATAAAGGAAAAACGGGAGATTTTTCATCTCCCGTTTTCCTGGTCTGAGTGACAAGACTTGAACTTGCGGCCTCTACCACCCCAAGGTAGCGCGCTACCAACTGCGCTACACCCAGACATTTACGGGGTGAACAGAATCAACAGCGAACTGTGATTCCGGCTGATGTGAGGTATCCCTCATCAACGTATAATATTATACCACATTCCGCGCGTTTTGTCAATAGCTTTTTAAAATTTTATGGAAATTTTTTCGCTTTTCCGAAAAAATCCGCCGCAGAGAAACGATCTGCAGCGGACATCCGGATTCTGTTGTTATTCCGTAACAGCTTCGGTGAAGATGTCTTCCGCCGGTTCTTCCTCGACGACTTCCTCAACGGGCGCTTCTTCGGAGGCTTCTGTGACGGCTTCTTCCGTGGGTTCGGCGACAGCTTCTGTCGCCTCTTCGGATTCTTCTACGGGTGCTTCCTCGATATATTCTTCGATGGTGATCTCGCATTCTGCATCGTCACCGCTGGCACACGCGGCACAGTCGCCGTAGCAGCCGTCGCACTCGTCGAAATCAAAGG
>JAFTWX010000052.1 GCA_017465095.1 Lachnospiraceae bacterium
AATCGGAGCCAATGCATTCTCGGGTTGTAAAAAGCTGAAAAACATCACCATCAAAACAACAAAGCTCAAGACAAAGAAAGTCGGAGCAAATGCATTTAAGAATATCAAATCAAATGCGACGATAAAAGTGCCGAAGAAGAAAGTCAAAGCCTACAAGTCGATGCTGAAGAAAAAAGGTGTAAGCACGAAGGCTAAGATTAGAAAGATGTAAAGTGATATCAAGGAGGGAAACGTGTTGAGAGAAAATACACTAAAAATCAAATTGGCAGCATTTGTGATATATATTGTTACTGCGATGTTTATGTCATTGTCAGAGGTGAAAGCCGAAGCAGCACCGGAGGTGCTTGTGGATGGAATTATATATACCATCGATGAGGGAAATAAAGAAGCGCTGGTGTATGCGTATGAAAATGCAAACGATTCTACATGCAAAGAGATTACGGTATTGCCACAAGTTTCATATGCGGGGGAGAATTATCCCGTGACAGAGATAGGGGATGCTGCATTTTCAAGTTCTATATATTTGGAGAAAATCACGATACCGGGTGAAGTAAAAGTAATAGGAATTAATGCTTTTGCCGGGTGTAGTGCCTTGGCGGAAGTTGATTTGTCAGATGGCCTGGAAGCGATAAATGTGAATGCGTTTATCAACTGTTCTTCGTTGGAAAAAATTGTGATTCCGAATACGGTAACTTATCTGGGTACATGTGCTTTTTCAGAGTGCAAAAAGCTTAAGAAAGTAGTGATACCAAATAGTGTGATCCAAGTGGAAGAAAGCTGTTTTCGAGGTTGTGAAGCACTTGAAGAAATCGTTCTTTCTGAAAATATTACGATGATAGAATATGGGACGTTTTTTGGTTGCGAGAATCTGGAGCGGATTATGATTCCGGAGAAAGTAACGAGGATTGAAGATTATGCTTTTGAGAATTGTACCAATTTAAAAGAAGTTGCAATTCCTGACAGTGTGACAACAATAGAGTATGGAGCGTTTTCGAACTGTGAAAGTCTTATACAAGTTGTGATTCCGGAAGGCGTGACAGAGGCAGATAAGGATTGTTTTGACGGCTGCATAAATATGGAGACCATTTTTTATCCGGAGCATTTAAAGGATGGATTTGCAAATCCGTATCTTTCTCAGAAAGGAACTACGCAGTTCAGTTATATAATCAATCCGGACGGAACGGTATCCCTTAAAGTAGAATACTTACCGGACGGAACGGCAAATATTGAGCTTCCGGCTGACATTGGAGGAAGACAAATTGTTTCCGTGACGGGACCGCAGGGCGTGAATCTTCCTGTTTCCTGCACGAAACATTATACAAAAACATATACAAAAAGCGCAGACAGCCATCAATATACCTGCGCAGTGTGCAAAAAACCGGTGAAAGAAGCGCATAGCTATGAAAAAGGTTCCCGGCCATGTGCATGTGGCTATGCTCCGTTTTCAATCACCGCGCAGCCGACAGGAAAATCTCTGTCATACGGAAAGAGTGCAAGCCTTTCCGTGACAGCAAAAGCAACCTTCGGAACAGAAAACATTACTTACCAGTGGCTGGAAAACGGAACAGCGATTGCCGGAGCAACATCCTCTACTTATAAAATTCCGCAAAAAAATTCGGTGGGAAGCCATACCTACACCTGTAAGCTCACAAGCGGCGGTTACTCACAGGTAACCAAAGCAGCAATCGTGACTGTAAAGCCGCCTGTGAAGGGTAAAAAATATAAAGATGATGCAAACATGGCCACCTACAAGGTGACCAAAGCCCGCGTGTACGGCCAAGGAACTGCGTAGTATTTAAAACCGGTCAGCAAGAAAAAAGCGACCGTAATCATTCCGGCGACAGTAGAAATCGGCGGCGTGACCTACAAGGTGACGAGTATTGCCAAGAATGCATTTAAAAATAACCGTCGCATTAAGCGCCTTACCATCGAAGAAAACGTGAAAAAGATCGGAGCAAATGCGTTCTGTGGTTGTAAAAAGCTGAAAAACATCACCATCAAAACAACAAAACTCAAGACAAAGAAAATCGGAGCAAATGCATTTAAGAATATCAAATCAAATGCAACGATAAAAGTGCCGAAGAAGAAGCTGAAAGCTTACAAATCCATGTTGAAGAAAAAGGGCGTCGGTGCGAAGACGAAGATTCGGAAAATGTAGTGTGGTGCCGAGGAGGATTGAAACGTGTTAAGAGAAACGATACAGAAAATGAAGATTACAACGTTTATATTGTTTGTTGTAAGCGTTGTGGTTATGCCTGTTACAGCAGTAAGAGCAGAAGCGTCGGAGGCTGTGACAATCGATGAAATTGTATATCTTCTCGATTTGGAAGAACAGACGGCGCAAGTGCATGTGTATCAGAAAGATGATGATCCTACATGTACAGAGATTGTAATACAGTCGAGGATATCGTACGGACAAAAAGAATATACAGTGACATCAATTGATGCCAGGGCTTTCGCAGGAGCGAAATATATTAAAAGTATTGAAATTCCGGCAACCATAACGGAAATAGGGGAAAATGCATTTGGAAGTTGTAGTGCATTGACTGGGATTACTTTGCCGAATGGAATAAAAAGTATAGAAAATACTATGTTTAGTGGTTGCAAATCTTTGGAAGAAATAGAGATTCCAAATATGGTTGAAAGCATTGGTGTGGCAGCATTTTTGGGTTGTTCAAAATTAAAAAAAATTGTTATTCCGAATGGTGTGACAATGTTAGGAGATAATTGCTTTCAAGAGTGTAGTTCTTTGGAAGAAGTAGTACTTCCCGATAATATTACAACTTTGCCGTATGCTTCGTTTGTTTTGTGTAAGAATTTAAAGAAGATTACTCTTCCCAGTAATCTGACGCAAATAGATTCATCTGTTTTTAGCAGTTGTGAGGCTTTAGAAGAGATTACTCTTCCGAATGGTCTTAAGTTCATTGGGCGCTCTGCTTTTAGCGGTTGCGATACATTGACGGAGATGGTAATACCGGAAAGTGTCGAAGAGGTTGATGTTAATGTTGTATATGGCTGTGAGAATTTGAAAAGAATATTTTATCCGAGTCATTTAAAAGATGCTTTTGTATCGGCGGAGTATAATGATTTGGCTAAATTTAGCTATATAATCAATCCGGACGGAACGGTATCCATTAAAGTAGAACACTTACCGGAAGGGATGACGGAGATTTCCCTTCCGCGCGACATTGGAGGAAGACAAATTGTTTCCATCACAGGACCGCAGGGCGTGAATCTTCCTGTTTCCTGCACGAAACATTATACAAAAACATATACAAAAAG
>JAFTWX010000053.1 GCA_017465095.1 Lachnospiraceae bacterium
TGGCAGGATCATAGTCCATTAGCTTTTGGAGCATTTGCTCCCGGCAGGAGAGCTTTATATCTATAAAACGGTCTGTGTCATACAGATCGCCGCCATCCACACCAAGAAAGGATTTGATGCGCTTGTTGAGCTGCGGCTCGTAGTGGTGCAGGAAGAACGAAAAATATAGCAGATTCTTTTCCTGCAAGGCAGTCAGGATATATTCACTCAGGCTCCCCACCGCTGGCGGTTCCGGTTCCAGTTGGAAGATGCGCTCTGCCACATAGGGAATGATACCGTCACCGTGCGGATTGACTTGGTGTTTTGGTATGTATCCGTTCATATTCCATGAAAAATCATTCAGCATAGCGCACCTCCCTTCTAACAAATCTTTTCTGAGTAGTAAGCCGATTTTAATTCTCAGATTGCGTTTCTTTTGCTTCTACTTTTACGATCATGCACAGGCTTTGAACTGCGTTAAAGAGACGGATACAATCCAACTCGTCAATTTCAAAATCCGATCTTCCATGTAATAACCAATGCCTATTTATCGTTTCAGGCTCATCGGCAGAGAAATCACTTTTTTGATACAGATTTCGGATGAAGTTGTTATAAGAAATCCAGACATGTTTTTGAATTGTACTTCCTGTTGATGGGAAAGTATCGACCTTCTTTTGGCAAACCTTCATCATTCTTACATCCTTTTTGTCATCGCTAAACTCTGACAGAATACCTTCGATAACCGAGAGAAGCGATGTGGCACAAACAGCATACAATTTATTTTGAAATGCTTGCCAACACTGATCGGTAAGATTTTTCAACCCCGCTTTAATAGGTGATGATTTGATTCCGTTCACCATATCTTCGGTTTTTTGATAGTCTTCTGTTGTATAAAAACATTTCAAAAACTTATTGATATCATCCAATTTATTTGTGTTAGCTATTGTTTTGACTGCGTAAATATTTAATTCTGCGGGTAAAGTCCACCCTGCTGTCGATAGCTTGCTAACAACAACATCTAATTCTTTATCAAGCTCCTGTACACTTTCTTCCGCTTTCTTTGAAATTGCTTTTTGAATAGCGTCCATTTGTTCTTTCGTTAACTCTAACATCCGAATAATCCCCCAAATTCAAGTATTCCTATAATTCAAACTTTCCTTTAACAAAGACCGCTGTTCCATTTCTCTTTCATAATCGCCCTTGGCGTAGGTTACATTGCTCAATGCCCTGAGCATCTTATCTTTCGCCAGTTTCTTCATAACTTCTGCAAGATCAGCGTCCAGAGTGCCACGCTTCATATAGCGGTTTATGGTATTCAGCCGCTTCTCATAAATCTGCTTCAGCGGATGATCGTCCGCAAGTTCCCGCTGTTCTCTGCCTTTCAGATTACCGATCTGCCGACAGGTGCGGTGCAGCTTGTCCCCCGGCGCAAGACCTCCGCAGTATTTGGTGTGCCGTGCATTGGTGGTCAAAAACCATTTGCCACAGATCCGGCATTTCTTTGGAGCATGACCGACACACAAGCCCTCAAAGAGATCAGACCGGAACATCCCCACAAAAGATACATAGTGCATCCGCTTGACCAGCTTTGCCACATCCTCGCCGGGACGGATGGTGGAA
>JAFTWX010000054.1 GCA_017465095.1 Lachnospiraceae bacterium
AAAATGGTTTCCGGATTGTATTTGTATTTTTGATGGTACAGGCCGTCGGCACTGCGGAAATCTGGAATACCGCTTTCGGTACTTACTCCGGCACCGCCAAAAAAAACAATGCGCCGACCATTGTCGATGATTGTTTGCAACTGCTTGATTTTTTCCTGAAGTTCAGGAGTGATGTTTGATTCCATGCTGTGATACCTCCATTTCGAATGAGCAAACTATTTTTTCCGGATGCGGTGTTTTTGTGGCTGAATGGTCAGCTCAGTTATATTTAAATGGTCACCGCAGGAAAGGATATAGGAAATAGTATCTGCAATGTCGTCCGGAAACAGACAGGCTGTTTCGTCTGCGGTGAAGTCAGCATTGCGGTACAGATTTGTCTGTGTCATATCCGGAAGCAGGGTAGTAACCTTGATGTTGTTTTTTCTTGCTTCATCAAAAAGACTGTTGGCAAAGCTTAACAAACCGGCCTTTGTGGCACCGTAGGCACAGCCGTAGGTGTTGCTTTTTTTTGCCGTGACGGAAGAAAGGAAAATAATATGTCCGCTCTTGCGCTGCTTCATGAAGCCAAGAAATTCTGTGGTAATCAGAATCGGAGCTTCCAGATTTGTACGGAGGAGCATCTGAAGGTCTTCTGTTTGGAGGGATTCCTGCAGACCATAAAGACCGATTCCGGCACTGTGGATTAGAATGTCCGGAGAAGGAGTTCCTATTTGTGTACGGATTTCCTGTAATGTGGCGTTAAGCTGCTTTGTGTCGGTAATGTCACAGGAAAACTGATGGAAATTGACAGGATAGGTCAGGGATTCATCAAAGGTTCGCCCGATGCCATAGACATCATAGCCATCCTCGGACAGACGAAGTCCGACAGCTAAGCCAATGCCGGAAGAGGCTCCGGTAAGAAGTACGGTTTTCATTCTAATCCTCCGTTCCATACAAATATTTTTTCTGCCGGCACATGGGGCAGTAATAAGTTCTGTAAATATTGTACCATTTCTTCGGACAAAGCGCCATAGTGGGATACACCGTTTTCGGTAATATACGGATACTGTACAATGGCACTGTCCGGACGTTTTTTGCGCATGGTCTTTAAATACTCGGTGCTGATACGGAATACACCGATGCTGACATCAAATAGATCCTCGGCGGAAACCGTGGAAAATACTTGGGCTACAATTGTAGAATATGAGTGCTTCCAACCGGAATGAAAAATCATTGGGTCAAAGCAGAGACGGACAGAAAATCCGGCCTCCTTAGCGGCAAGCAGCGCTTTGAGCCGCAGGGACAGGGATGCCGCTCCGTGTTCGATACTTTTGCATAACGCATCCGGAGAAACGGTCCAGGCAAAGATAATCTGCTTTTGTAAGTCGGGTGCCGTCCGATACAGGTCAGCTAATGATTCAAATATCGCCGGATTGCCGGATTTTGTACGAATCTCCAGCGTGAGCGCCGGATGTTTTGCAGCAAAGGCAAGCCACCGGGATACAAAAGAAAAGGTCTGTTCCAAAGCCAATAAATCGGTATCGTAAGAAATGCATAGGTATACCGGATGTTCTGTCAGCAGTTGTTCCAATTCTTTAAAGTAATCCTCCAGATTGGCAAAGACCACCACGTGACCGGAAGGGTACATGC